>JBFWVZ010000005.1:0-278096 GCA_050246475.1 Hyphomonadaceae bacterium
CGTTAAGAGTTGGCGCCGCGCATGCGTAAAAAGACGTGGGGACGACGAGGCAGTCCGTACACGAATGATGGGAGAAGAAACTTTCCACCCCGATACGCGGGCGCTGCTCGCGTACGGCCGCGCTTTGGCGGGCGGCGCAGCCGCGCCAAGAAAAGGCGGCGCCGATCAGGTGCTGGAGCGCCTCTTCGTCATCGAACGCACCAAGGAAGGGCGCTGGCCGCTCAGAACATTCGGCGCCGAGCTCATCGCGCTCTTCGGGCGCGACTTGAAGGAGCACGATTTCGCCGCGCTCTTTCTTGAACCTGACAAGCGCCTCTTCCTCGCCTTGATCGAAGCGTGCGGGGAAGCGGGCGAGCCGGGCATCGCGCGCGTGCGCGCCGAAGCGGCCGGCGGCGTCGCCATCGGCGCGGAAATCCTGCTCACGCCGCTCAAGATCGAGCACAATCTCGGCGAACGCTACCTCGGCCTCTTTCAGCCGCTCGGCGGCGAAGCCTTCCTCGCGGGCCGCCCGATCATCCGCCTGCGCCTCGGCTCCCTCCACCCGCCGGCGGCGAAAGCGGCGGCCGTGCGGCTGGTGGTGAACAACGATTGAGCGCGCGGCTTTATTCGGTCTGCTCGACCGGCGCCTCGATCGGCTTGTCTACTTCTGTGACGCGCCCCCTGTCGCCGGGGTGATCGCAATATTGCGCGAATGGCGCAGGCGCGTTGACCCCTTCCATCCATAACGTCACCTGAGTCAGCACCCAGACGCCTCGTTCACGCCGAAACGCACTCTGATACACGGCGAGAATGTGTTCCGGGTCATTCGCATCGCGAACGCGCCACTGTCCCACCGCGCTGTTTCCCCGGCTCCCCCGGACGAAATGTTCCGGCGGCGCGAGCACCAAGCCCTCGGTAGCCAATCGCCGGGCGATTGGATCATCAACGGCGCGGGGTTCGCCGAACGTGCCCTGCGAGGACCAAGAACGGAGCGCGCCGCTTCGTGAATAAGCAGCGGTCACGTCAGCACGATCGGATGCGCTCGCGAGCTGCATATACCGCAACATGGTCTGGTGTGCGCTCGCGCGTATCTCGGCCAAGAGGGGCTCCGGCGTCACGAACTCGCCGGCATGGCAGCGTTGATCCAACTCCAACATCATGCCGAAAAAGTCGCCAAGCGGTCCGTAGCCGTAGGTGGTCTGCGCCCGCACTGGCGGCGCGGAGCAGAGCGCGAGAGCCGCAGCACAAAAGGTGACAACCAATCGCAGCATGTGAGCCCCTCCCGCCGCGCACTCTGGCGCGGGCCAGGGCGCTTGTACATCCGGCCCGCGTGCACCGGCCGAACCTCACGCCCGCCTCCAGCGACTATATAATGATCTGGAGACTCGCTCATGGCCCACACGCTCGCCCGCCCGCTTGCGTTCGATATTGAAGGCGCCGCCTTCAAGCGCGATCCGCACCCGACGTTCGCGCGCATGCGCGAAGCGGGGCCCGTCATCCCGATGCGGCTTCCTTTTGTCGGCAAAGCTTGGGTGACGACGACCTACGCCGCCACCGAAGAAATGGTCAAAGCTAACGACCGCTTCGTCCAAGAGGCGCGCCACGCGGGCAAGCCGGGCACGGTCGCGGGCATGCAATGGTGGATGCCCAAGCGCGTGCGCTTGCTTGCCGACAACATGCTGCTCAAGGACGAGCCCGATCACCGGCGCCTGCGCACGCTCGTCAACCAGGCGTTCCAACGGCGCGGCATTCAATCGATGCGCGGTGATATCGAAGCGCGGGCTGATCGACTGCTCGATGCGATGGCCGCGCGGAACGAAACCGATCTTGTCGCCGGCTATGCGCGCCGCCTGCCGCTCATCGTCATCAGCGATCTGCTCGGCCTGCCGGAGACCGATCGCGGCCTCTTCGAGGAGATGTCGAAGGCGGCCTTCTCCGTCACCAAGGCGCTCGACGCGATCAAGGCGTTCGGCGCGATCGGGCGTCTCGTTGCGTATGTCGAAGCGCAGATCGAAGCGGCGCGCCATGCGCCGCGCCCTGGGCTCATCGCCGAACTCGTCCGCGCCGAGGCTCAAGGCGAACGGCTGAGCCCGAACGAACTCGTCTCCATGGTCGTCATTCTGCTGGTCGCCGGCTTCGAGACGACGACGCATCTCATTTCAGGCTCGATCGTCGCGCTCCAGCGCCGTAGCGAAGCGCGCGCGTGGATGATGGCCGATCCCTCCCAGCGCGCCGAACGCGCGGTCGAGGAATTGCTGCGCTACGTCTCGCCCGTGCAATCGACCAAGCCGCGTTTTGTGGCGCAGGATTGCGAATTCCACGGCGCGCAACTGAAGCGCGGCGATCTCATTCTGGGCCTCATCGCCGCCGCCAACGCCGATCCGGCGGTGTTCGAAGCGCCTCACGAATTGCGCATCGAGCGCTTTCCCAATCCGCACCTCTCGTTCAGCTCGGGCATTCATTTCTGCCTCGGCATGCAGCTCGCGCGCGTCGAGGCGCAGAGCGCGCTGGTGCGGCTCTTCACACGCTTCCCCGATCTTGAAATCCCGCCTTACGACGCGCTCGCGCAGATCGAGCGCTTCGGCCTGCGCGGCGTGAAGGAATTGCCCGCGACGCTGACGCGCCTGCGCGAGGCGGCTTAAGCCGCCGCCTGCGCATCCTCCGCGATCGGCGCATCTTCAGCCGGCAGCGCGGCGCGCCCGCGGATCATGTCGGAGGCCTTTTCCGCGACCATGATCGTGGGCGCGTTGGTGTTCCCGCCGATCAGCGTCGGCATGATCGAGGCGTCCACCACGCGCAGCGATGCGATCCCGCGCACTTTGAGTTGCGCATCGACGACGCTCTTCTCATCGGCGCCCATCCGGCACGTGCCGACGGGGTGATAAATCGTCTCCGCGTATTCGCGCACCCACGCATCGATCTCGGCGTCACTCTTCACGTTGACGCCCGGGCGCATCTCCGCGCCGCGATAAGCATCGAACGCGCTTTGCGACACGATCTCGCGCGTCATGCGTACGGAATCCCTGAGCGTGCGCCGATCGCCCTCGGTGGCGAAATAGTTCGGATCGATCATCGGATCATCGAACGGATCGGCTGAGTTCAAGCCCACCGTGCCCAGGCTCTCGGGGCGCAGCTGGCATGCGTGGATCGTGAAGCCGTCGCGATCGGGCCGCGTCTTGCCGTGATTGATCATCACCGCGTTGACGAGGTGCAGCTGAATGTCGGGCCGATCAAGTTCGCGCCGCGTTTTCAGGAACGCGCCCGAATGCAGATGGTTGAAGCGCCCCGGCCCCTGCTTGGTGCGCATGTATTCCATGCCCACCATCAGCTGCTTCAGCCCCTTGGTCATCGAGTAAACCGAAAGCGGCTTCGTCATCTCCCAGATGAGCGACAGATCGAGGTGATCCTGCAAATTCTGCCCGACAGACGGGAGATCGTGCTTCACGGCGATGCCGTGCTTCTTCAAATCGTCCGCGGCGCCCACGCCCGAGAGCTGCAAGATGTGCGGGCTCTGGAACGCGCCCGCCGCCAGCAGAACCTCGCCGTCCGCGTACGCGACTTGCGCTTGTGCGCCGCTTTTTGAAGCGTACTCGACGCCGATCGCCTTGCCGTTCTCGATGAGCACACGCGTCGTGCGCGCGTTCGAAATCACGGTGAGGTTGGGGCGCTGATCGAGCACAGGCGTGAGGTAGCCCTTCGCCGCGCTCCAGCGTTCGCCATCCTTGATCGTCAGGTGATAGACGCCGACGCCTTCCTGCGCGTAGCCGTTGAAATCGCGCGTCAGCGGATAGCCGGCCTGCAAGCCCGCTTGCACGAACGCTTTGTAGATCGGGTTGCCGGAGGGCGCCTTGCTCACATGAAGCGGCCCGCCCTTGCCGTGCCACGCATCGCCGCCCTGCTCGTAATTCTCGCTGCGCCGGAAATAGGGCAGCACATCGCGGTAGCCCCAGCCCGTCAGCCCCATCTGGCGCCATTGATCGTAATCGCGCGCGTGGCCGCGAATGTAGATCATGCCATTGATGGAGGAAGACCCGCCCCAGCCTTTGCCGCGCGGCTGAAAGAGGCGGCGATTGTTGAGGTGCTTCTGCGGCGCGGTCTCGAAGCCCCAATTGAACGGCCCTTTGTCCCGGATGAGGGAGCCCGCACCCGCGGGCATGTGCACGAGCACGCTTTTGTCGGGCCCGCCGGCTTCGAGCAGCGCCACCTTCACGTTCGGATCTTCCGAGAGGCGGCTCGCCAGCACGCACCCGGCGCTGCCCGCGCCGACGATCACATAATCGAACCGCGCCATCGCGCGCCTCCCACTCTTTAATTCTTGAACGCCGCGTCACCTTTCGCGCAGGACGCTGCGGCAGCGCAAGGGCTTACGCGCAGGGATCACTCCTCCGTACGCCCTTCGCCCTCCCGGTTGCGATGCAGCCCCTGCCACACGGCCTCAAGCACGCCTTCACGATCGATATTGAGGTCGCCCGTCCAAACGCGCACGACATGAATGCCTGCCGCCTCCAGCTTTGCGGTCCGCTGCGCGTCGAACGCCTTCTGCTCAGCGCCCGCATGCTGGCTCCCGTCCAGCTCCACAACGAGCTTGCGATCCATGCACGCGAAGTCGACGACAAAGTCGCCGAGCGGCACGAGCCTACGCAACTTGACCCCGCCGAAGCGGCGCCCACGCAGCAGCATCCACAGCAGACGCTCACCGTCAGTCATCTCCGCGCGCTGCCCACGCGCGCGGCTCAATGTGCGATCCGATTTCGCGAGTCGCGCCATAGCGCAGGCTAACGCCTTCTCCCCTTGTGGGAGAAGGTGGCGTTGCGCGAAGCGCAACGACGGATGAGGGGTGCGAGGACGACGCCTGAAGGTGAGCTTTCACCCCTCACCCGGCGCTGCGCGCCACCCTCTCCCACAAGGGGAGAGGGCAGTATCCGGCGCATGGACTCCGCCCCAACGACCCAAAAACCCGCACCACACGCGGCGCGCCGCCTCCCAAAAGCGGGGATAGATCGAAACTTATCCGACACCTTCACGCCGCGCGTAAACTCTTGCGCATGAGAAGAACGCGCCCGCCGCCAGAATATCGCCTGAACCGAGCCCTCCTGTGGGCTCGGCTCTGGCTTGGGCGGTGGGCGCTCTACCTCACCTTCTTCGCAGGCGCGCCGGATTTCAGAGGCATCGAACGCACGCTCCGCACGCTCATCATGTTTCGCGCCTTGGCGATCGCGGCAGAGCCGAAGCGCCATCATTCTTACGCCGGCGCGCCGCCAGGCTTCCGCCTCTCACACCCGAAGCGCCGCCCCATCGAATTGGCGCTCGGCGATGCGTTGAGGCGCACGCGCCATCGCGATCCACGAACACGCATCGAAAATCTCCAAGCCTTCATCGCTTCCATCGATCGATGGATCGCGCGAACAGCCAAGCGCCTCTCCCAAGGCCTCGGCCACCGCGGCCCCATCCTCACGCGAACGCCGCAAGCATCGCGCTTCGCATCGGCGCCGACGGCGCCGATCGCGTTCGCGGACTCCTCATAAGCCCCACGCCGCAAATTCGAATGTCTGAAATCGCCGCCTGAAGAGCCCTTCAGCGCGGGCGCCGCCGCTTGTGCCGGCAAAGCTAAACAAAATTAACCGGCGCAAACCATGCTGCGCGCATGGCTCAAACTGCCCGCATCCCGCTCGCCGACGCGCTCGCCCGCATGCAATCCGCCCGCGCCTCGCAGCCGGCGGAGCGCAGGCGGTTCCGCCGCCTCAACGTGATCCTGGGAGGCCGCATGATGGACGCCCAAGGCCGCGAGGCAGAGGTCCGCACCGAAGATGTCTCTCCTGGCGATGCGCGCATCATCTCGCCCGCGGCGCTCGCTAAGGACGAGCGCGTCGTCATCTATCTCGACAAGATCGGCCGCGTCTCCGGGCGCGTCGCGCGCGTCTCCGGCGACGGCGAATACGGCATCGTCTTCGATATGAGCGCGCACAAGCGCGAGAAGCTCGCCGAGACGCTGACGCTCATCATCACGCGCGATCGCCTGGGCCTCGACGCCGATCGCAAGATCCAGATCCCAGCGGGCAAACAAGAGATCGAAATCCACATCGAAGGCGGCGGTTCGCTCATTGGCGAGGTCGTGGATTTCTCGCTCGTCGGCATTTCGGTGAAGACCAAGCAGATTCCGCCGGTGATCGGCTCATGGGTGCGCATCGGCGGCATTCACGGCCGCATCGCCCGCTTCATCGAAGGCGGCTTCGCCATCGATTTCGAAAGCCGCCCGAAAAGCTAGCGCTCAGCCTGGAAACGCTTGAACGCCGATCCGCTCAAGCCGCTCGTCGCGCTCGATGAGACATGAAAGGCTCTCGATGCCCTGCGCGTAGCAGAACATCGGCGCTCCTTCTGTGCGCAGCGCGAGATAGGCTTCGCGGTCGAGCCATTCTTCCGGCCTGAACGGAAACTCCCCGGCGGGCCCATCCGCGCCCGCTGGCCAATCCGGCAGGCTGGCTGTCGTGCGCGGCTGCTGCGCAATCCACACGGAGAGCGCGTTTTGCATCGGCGTTGCCGTGCGCGCGTCGCGCAGACCGAAGACGTGTGCGGCGGGCCGCGCATCGGTCCAGACGATATCACCTTCGCTGTCGCGCACGATCAGCAGCACAGCCGATTGCGCGCAGGATGGCCCGCTGGTCAAAGCCGACGCATTGAAGATATGTTCGCCGGCGCGCCATTCCGTCTCTGCCCGCGCAATGCAATTCCACATCGCGGGCCGCTCCAGATGCGCCTCCACCACGTTTTCGATCAACACGGTGTGGCGATAGACCCCCAAATGCCCGTATTGGCCGGGCCTGCTCAAACGCCCGTCGAACGTCGTCACGACGCGCACGCCTTCGCCCGGCTCGAATTCCGGCGGCAGCACGCGCGCCATCTGCGCCCGCGCCTCCGCCGTCATGGACACCCAATGATAGACGCCCGGATGCGCACTCTCTTCGAAGAGCTGCACCTCCCAGCCATTGACGTAAACACCCGAAAAACGGCGCGTTTCTGAAGGCTGCGCGAACGAAGACGCACACCCCGCGATCATCAGCGCAAGCGCCAGCACAAGCAGTCTCATGCGCGAACCGTATCAGTGCACGCCCCGCGCGCAAGGCGCCGCAGGCGCCCTGAATCCATGCGCTTCATCGCTCCAAACTGGCGCTGGGCGCTCGCTCGCCTATGCTTCCTTGCGGAGGAAGCGCCATGAAATTCCTGAGCGACGAACAAAAGGCCAAGCTCGCCCGCGCCGAAGAAGTTCTGCCGCGCACGCCGCTGCCGACGCAGATCGTCTCATCCGACGAATACGCGCCCCCGCCGCAGACGCGCGAACAGCGCGAAGCCGAGCAGCGGCTCTATGCGCTGGCCGATGAGATCGCGCCCCGCCACGCGCTCTCGCGGCGCCGCTTCTTCCAGACCGCCTCCGGCATGGCCGCCGCGTTCGTCGCCTTGAACGAAACGTTCGGCGCCGTGTTCGATGCGTCGCGCGCCGAGGCGCAGACGCCTGAGATGGCGAACGAGCGTGCGGCTTCGCTCTCCGATCAATTCATCATGGACATGCACACCCATTTCCTGCGCGACGACACCCGCCTCATGGGTTTCGTCGCGATGCGCCAGGCCGTCGGGCGCCTTGGCTGGAACGCCGCGCTCGGCGAACGCGAACAGACGATCGAGGATTTGAAGTTCGACAATTATCGCCGCGAAATCTTCTTGGACAGCGACACCAAGATGGCGCTCATCTCCTCGGCCCCGTCGGACATTCCGGAGGATTGGTTCCTCACCAACGAGCAGATGGCCGAAGCCCGCACGCGCGTGAACGAAGCCGCCGGATCGCGCCGCCTCTTCACGCACGCGATCTTCACGCCTGGCGCGCCGGGCTGGCTCGAGCATCTCGACGCCTCGCTCGCGCTTCGGCCGGATTCGATCAAAGGCTACACGGTCGGGGACAACACGCACAAAGAAACGAGCCGTTATCCCTGGCGCATGGATGACGAGAACGTCGCCTATCGCGGCTATGAGCGCGCGCAGGCAGCCGGCGTGCGAAACATTTGCGTTCACAAAGGGCTTTGGGCCCCCGCGCTCGATCAGCAATTCCCGCGGCTCGCGCCCTACGCGGATGTGCGCGACGTGGCGAAGGCCGCGCGCGATTGGCCGAACCTCAATTTCATCATCTATCACTCGGCGTTCCGTCACATCGGCAATCACCCGCGCGAAGCGGCGGAGGAATTCGAGCGCACCGGCCGGCTCTCATGGGTTTCCGAACTCGCGGAGATTCCGGAACGCGAGGGCGTGACGAACATCTATGCCGATCTCGGCCAGATTTTCGCGCAGATGGTCATCTCGCAGCCGCGCGTCTGCGCCGCGATCATGGGCATTCTGATCAAGGGGCTTGGGCACGAACGCGTCGTCTGGGGCTCGGACGCTGTGTGGACCGGCTCGCCGCAATGGCAGATCGAAGGGCTGCGCCGCTTGGAGATCCCGGAAGACATGCAGGCGCAGCACGCCTTCACACCGCTGGGCGCAGCCGACGGCCCCGTGAAGCGCGCGATCTTCGGCGACAACAACGCGCGTCTCTACAATATTAGCGCGGAAGAGCGCGAAGCCTGGCGCGGCGATGCGCTGGAGCGCGAGCGCCAAGCGCACCGTCAATCCGGCGCCGGCCCATCGAACCGGCGCTACGGCTATGTCGCGCCGCGCGTCAGCGCCGGGTGATGGCGTTCTGGCGAACGATGAATTGACGCGATGTTTGCGTTTGCTGATTGCCCTGCTCGAACGTCCAGACACGCGGCACGACGCATTGGCGCCGCTGTTCGCGGCAGCGCACGTAGCCCGAGCCGTATGAGCAGAGCCAGAACGAACGCGTCTCGTCGATGTGGGGCTGGCATTGCGAACTCGCCGGCAGATCGACGATCATCGTCCGCGAGCCAAGGATCGAATAATCCCGCAGGCTTTGCGCATGCGCGGCCGATGAAAAGAAAAGTGCAACGGCGATAAGTGAAACGCGAAGCATGACGGCCTCCTTGGGTCGAGGCCGATCATGCTTGAGGTTTCAACCGGCGTCGGTGACGTGGGTCATGCTTCGATGCGCCGGCCTTTCTTTCTCCCGCATGGGCGGGAGAAGGTGGCGCGAAGCGCCGGATGAGGGTGGGCGCGCGATCGGATGCGCGCCCCCTCATCCGTCATCGCTGCGCGCTGACACCTTCTCCCCCTCGCGGGGGAGAAGGGAAATGACTAGGCCCCCTTCCAATCCGGCTTGCGCTTCTGCGCGAACGCCAGCGGGCCTTCGACGAAATCCTGGCTCTTAAAGAGCGCGCCGATGCCGTCATATTTCATCTGCGCTTTGAGCGCCGCTTCGACGGACGGCTCCATGAGCCCGCGATTGATCGCGTCCTTCGTGGCGCGGACCGACATGGGCGAGCATTCGAGGATTTCGCCGGCCCAGCGCTTGGCGGCGTTCATCAAGTCGGCTTGCGGCACGACCTCGTTGACGAAGCCGAGCTCCTTGCCTTCCTTCGCCGAAACGCGCCGGCCGGTGAGCATCATGCCCATCGCCTGTTTCATTCCAATTTGGCGCGGCAGCCGGTGAAGCCCGCCCGCCAACGCCGCCAACCCGACCCGCGGCTCTGGCAGCGCGAAGGTCGCGTTGTCCGATGCGATGATGAGATCGCACGCGAGCGCGATCTCGAAGCCCCCGCCCATGGCGACGCCGTTGACCGCCGCGATCACCGGCTTGGTTAAGTCGAACCGGCTCGTCAGCCCCGCGAAGCCGGATTTGGGCTGGCCGCTCATATCGCCGCCCATCGCCTGATATTTGAGGTCGTTCCCGGCGGAGAACGCGCGCTCCCCCGCGCCAGTGATGATGGCGACCCAGAGGTTCGGATCGGCCGCGAATTGATCGAACGCGTCCGCCAGCGCGCGGTTCGCGGGCGGGTGGAGCGCATTCATCACGTCCGGGCGGTTGATGGTGATCAGCATCACCCGGCCGTCGGCCTCGATTTTGCAGAACTCGGTTTCCGCAGCGTTCACCATTCGAGTGCTCCCATGCCCAGCCCGCCGGCCAATTTCAGCGACAGCGCCAATCCTAACGCTTCGTTTGCCATGATCGCCCATAGCAGGGGCGGCGCGCCGCGCAACGATGATTCGCAAGGCGCCGCAGCGGAGAAGCGTGTGAGCCAAGCGCTCGAAGGTTCGACGGATTGGTGGGTCCAGGTGCGTGAGAGCGCCTATGGGCCGTACACGGAAGGTCAGATCCGGCAATTCATCACCGAAGGCCGCGTGAAGCCTTCGACGATGGTGTCGCGCGATCGCCGCGGCGATTGGAAGGAGGCGCGCGCCACCGCCCCGTTCGTTGGCGCCCTCGCCCCTCAAGCCTCCCCAGCCGCCGCCGCGCAGCCTGAACTCGCCAACGTCTTCATCTTCGCCGAAATCCACTCCGGCGCCTGGACGGCCTTCATGGCCGCCGTCGAAACGCTTGGCCGCGTCGCCGAGCTCGCGCCCGGCTTCTGGCTCGTGCGCACCAAGTTCAGCTCCGGCGTCATCCGCAACACGCTCTCGCAGACGCTCGAGCGCGGGGATCGCTTTGTCGTGGTGGACGCCACGAAGGATCGCCTCGCCTGGTACAATATGGGCCCGGGCATCGACGTCTCCATCCGCGAAATCTGGAACGGCGGAATAGACCGCTAGGGCTTGCGCCGCACCGCTTGAGCCAACATGCTTGGCGCCTCTTCGGGGGCGGCCATGAAACTTATCCGCGCACTCCTTCTCATCGTCGTCGTGCTCGTCGCGTTGGCGGCGGTGGGCGCGTTCGCATTCCGCGAGCAAATCGGGCGCGCGCTCTTCGAGCGCACGGTGACGCGCAATCTCGCGCGCGATGTGATGGGCGGTCTGCCGGATGGGCTCCATGCCGTGCTCTGCGGCTCAGGCTCGCCAATGTCCGATCCAACGCGCATGGGCCCCTGCACGGCGGTGATCGCGGGCGATCACCTCTTCGTGGTGGACATGGGTTCAGGCGCGGCGCGCAATTTCGCGCCGATGGGTTTGCCGATCGGAGACGCGGAAGCCGCGTTCATCACGCACTTCCATTCCGATCACATCGACGGGCTCGGCGAGTTCATGCTGCTGCGCTGGGTCAATGGCGGGCATGATGCGCCCCTGCCGGTCTATGGTCCCGAAGGCGTCGACGCCGTCGTCAACGGATTCAACGCCGCCTACACGCTCGATCGCGGATACCGCGTCGCCCATCACGGCGCGGACATCAATCCGCCCGCCGGCTTCGGCGGAACGCCGCATCCGTTCGCGTTTCCCGAGGGCCGCAGCGCGGCAGTGGTCTATGATCAAGACGGCGTGCGCGTAACAGCGATCAGCGTCTCACATCCGCCGATTTCGCCATCGGTCGCCTATCGCTTCGACTATTCGGGCCGCTCGCTCGTCATCAGCGGGGACACCACGCCCTCGCCTGCGCTTGTCGAAAACGCGCGCGGCGCCGATCTCCTGATTCACGAAGCCCTGAACGCGGAAATGGTCTCGTTCTTGAGCGCCGAACTGGCCCGCCAGGGCGATCGCCGCGCCGCCAAGATCGTGCATGACATCCTCGACTATCACACGACGCCCCTTCAGGCGGCCGAAACAGCCCAGCAGGCCGGCGTCCGCGCCCTCCTGCTCACGCACATCGTCCCGCCCGTGCCCGTTCGCTATCTGGAAGCCTATTACATGCGCGGAACCGCGGGCGTCTTCGATGGCCAAGTGATCCTTGGGCGCGACGGCGGGCTCGTCTCGCTGCCGCGCGGCGGCGAGCGCGTCGAAACGCGCATGCTTTCCGTGCGCTGAGCACTTGCGCGGGGCGCGGCCTTCCCCGATTCCAATCGCATGAGCCAAGCCGCCAGCCCCGCCGAACAATTGATCGCGCGCGGCGCGGCGCTGCATCAGGCCGGGCGCCTCGACGAAGCCGCCGCGCTCTACCGCCAAGCGCTCGAACTCGATCCCGCCAGCACCCAAACGCTCACCCTGCTCGGAACGATCCATCTGCAGCGCGGCGCTTACGAGGAGGGCCTCAAATGGATCGACACATCGCTTGCCCAGGCGCCGGCGCAACCCATCGCACTCAACAGCCGCGCCGCCGCGTTCAACCAGATGGGCCGCTTCGCCGAAGCGCTGCGCGATGCGGAGCAGGCGCTCACCCTGAAGCTTGATTTCGCCGCCGCGCACACCAATCGCGGCGATGCGCTGCGCGGGATTGGGCGTCTGCAGGAAGCGCTCGTGAGCTATCAGTCGGCCGCGCGCGTTGATCCGCGCTACATACCTGCGTTCAACAATGCGGGCGCGCTTCTGCTCATGCTCGGGGCGCCGGATTCCGCGCTCGGCCTCTACGATCACGTCGCAAGACTTTTTCCCGACTCCGCCGACGCCCACGCCAACCGTGCCGCGGCGTTGTTGGCGCTGCGCGATTTCGCCGGCGCGCTCGCCGCCTCGGAACGCGCGCTTTCGCTAAAGGCCAACCACGCCCAGGCCCATCAGAACCGCGCCGTAGCGCTCCGCGATCTCGGCCGTTTCGACGAATCTCTCGCCGCCTTCGACGCAGCGCTCGCCGCAGCGCCGCGATCAGCCCAAGCGCACAATTACCGCGCCGCCCTGCTGGAGCGGCTGGAGCGCTTCGACGAAGCCGCCAAGGGTTACGATAACGCCGCCGTTCTCGGGGATCGCGAAGCCCCGCTCAACATGGCCTTGCTGCACTTGAAGCGCGGCAATTTCACCGCAGGCTGGAGAGCCTACGAAGCGCGCTGGAGCGCATCACGCATGCCGCGCCGCGAAACTGGCGCGCCGCTTTGGCTCGGAGAGACGCCCCTTCAAGGCAAGACGCTGCTGCTTCACGCGGAGCAAGGCTTCGGCGACACGATCATGTTCGCGCGCTATGCGCTGCTTGCGAAGGCGCAAGGCGCAAGAGTTCTGCTTGAGGTTCAGCCGCCGCTCGCGTCGCTGATGAAGTCACTCGATTCCGGCATCGAGATCAATTCTCGCGGCAGCCCTCTTCCCGCGCACGATCTGCAAACGCCGCTGATGAGCGCGCCGCTCGCCTTCCGCACAACGCTCGAAACGATACCGGCGAAGACGCCCTATCTTTCGGCCGATCCGGCGAAGGTCGAGGCATCGCGCACGAAGCTTGGCGAACGCACCAGGCCGCGGATCGGCTTCGTGCTTTCCGGCGGCGCAGGCGCGCGCAACGATCACGAGCGCAGCATCGATGCGGCGGTCTTCGCTCCGCTTTTCGATCTCGGCGCGGAGTTCCATTGCCTGCAACCCGATTTGCGCGATGCGGATCGCGCCGCGTTGGCGTCACGCGCGAATGTCACGCCCCATCATCCCGCGGATTTCGCCGAGACGGCCGCGCTCGCGTCGTGCATGGATCTGATCGTCACCGTGGACACCGCAACGGCTCACCTAGCCGGGGCGCTCAATCTCCCAATGCGGATCATGCTGTCGAAGGTCGCGGACTATCGCTGGCTTCTCGACCGTGAAGACTCGCCCTGGCATCCGTCGGCGAAACTCTACCGGCAAGCGCAGCCAAACGACTGGGCGCCCGTGATCGCGCGCATCGCCCAGGACATCAAAGCGCTGCGCTAGTCCAAGCGGCTCTTGCCGAGATCCTTCTTGTAGCGCTTCCAATTTTCCACGTAGTGAGCCGCGCTCATGCCGATGAGCATCTTTTGCGGCTCTGAAAGCGCGCGCGCCACGCGGGCCGGCGCGCCGGTGATTAAATGCCCAGGCTCATAGGTCTTGTTCTCCGTCACCAAGGCATGCGCGCCGATCAGCGAATGGCGCGGGATCACGGCGTGATTGAGCACGGTCGCTTTGATGCCGATGAGGGCGTCATCTTCGATTGTGCAGCCATGCAGCATCACGTGATGGCCGATGGTGACGTTGCCGCCGATCGTCAGCGGCGCGCCATGATCGGTGTGCAGCACCGAGCAATCCTGCACGTTTGAATTTTCGCCGATGACGATGGGATCGTTGTCGCCGCGCACCACCGCGCCCCACCAGACCGACGCGTTCTTCTTCATCACCACGCGCCCGATCACGATCGCGCTTGGCGCGACCCAAAACGCGTTCTCGTCCTCGACCTCGAGATCGGCGTCCGCGAGCGAATAAATCGCCATGCACTCAGCCCCTTCATGAAACCTTCGCGTCCGTGAAACGCGTCGTTAACTCGGATCATGCGGAATGATCCCACGCGATGCAAATCGCATCGCGGAGGCAGGCCTTTGCAGGGCCGTCGCGTGGGGGGCGGGGTGACCGCACGACGCAGAAAGGGCGCTTCGCGCGCTCGCCTGATCGAGCCAAACGGCGCGGAGCCGCACGCTTCCAACGCTTCCGAATTTTTCGAATCGTCCACCGCCGCCGGCCGCACGCCGGCGGCTTTTTCGTCTCGTCACTCCAAAAAGGAGACAGCCATGGCAAAACGCTCCGCCCGCAGAAACGCGCGTGAAGGCGTGCTCAACGTGCAGGATTTCGATCGCGGAGAGCGCGTCCGCAATCTTCATGTCGTTGAAGGCGGCTGGTCTCCCGCGGCGAACGATCGTGACCAGCGCTTCATCAAGAACGTGCGCGCCAAGAGCGACGGCCAGCAGGCGCTGCTCAACGCCATCGATCAGCATTCGCTCGTTCTCGCGCTCGGCCCCGCCGGCACTGGCAAGACCTATCTCGCCATCGCCAAGGCGGTCGAGGCGCTGGAAAGCAACAAGGTCGGGCGCATCGTTCTCTCGCGCCCAGCGGTCGAAGCGGGCGAAACGCTCGGCTTTCTGCCCGGCGCGATGGAGGACAAGCTCGCGCCGTATCTCCGCCCGCTTTACGATGCCCTGCAGGATCGCCTCTCCGCGAAGCGCCTCAAATCCCTGATGGCCGAGGGCCTCATCGAAATCGCGCCCATCGGCTTCATGCGCGGGCGCACGCTCAACAATGCCTTCGTCGTGATCGACGAGGCGCAGAACTGCACCTACGGCCAGATGAAGATGCTGCTCACGCGTCTGGGTTGGCACTCGACGATGGTCGTCACCGGCGATCCCGCGCAAACGGATCTGCTGCCCAATCTCTCCGGTCTCGCAGACGTCGCGGATAAACTTGAGGAGCTGAAAAACGTCTCGGTCGTGCGCTTGGGCGACGCGGACATCGTCCGCCATCCGCTCGTCGCGTCGATGCTGGGTGTGCTCTAGACTTCAGCCTGCGAAATTGATCGAGATCGAGACGCGCCGCCCCTCCGTGGGGCAGCCGCCGCTTGCCGAGCCCATGCGATAATTGCGCTCCGCAACCGCCAACGCGGCCGCGCCGAAGCCATAGCCGCCGGGCGCTTCGTTGGAGACGCCGCAAGAGAGACGCCCGCCTCGCTGAACGGTGCACGAAAGACTCGCGCGCCCTCCTCGGCCTTCGGCGCGCGCCCCGGCCGGATATTCGCGCGCGATATCGGATGCGCTGGCGCGGGAGATCCAAGGCGGATCGGTGATCGGTTCCGCGCGGCACGCAGCACTCGGGCGCACCTCGACGGGTCGCGGCGGCGCGGGCGCGGGATCGCCTCCGCGGGCGAGGTGAAGCGCGGCGAATTGCTGCTCGCGCGCCAATGCTTCGCGATCATCGGCTCGCGGCGCCTCAGTCGGCGCCGGCTGCGGCTCTGGCGCCGGCGCCTCGGCGCGTTCGGCGCGCGGCTCGGCAAGCGAGCTTTGCTGCTGCTCTCGCGGCGTAGCTTGCTGGGAGCCCGCGCGGATGTCCGGCAAGATCGGAAACACCGACATCAAAAAGAAGAGCCCGAGCGCCGCGACGACCGCAATCCCGGCGGCCGCCAGAACGACCAGCCAACCAGGAAGCCCCCCGCCCTTGTCCGCCTCGCTCATGTCCGTCCCCGTCCCGGCCCATTATGGCAGAGGCGAAGAAGCGCTCAATCGCCCTCGTCCTCGTCGAGGTCCATTTCCAGGATGGACATCGTGAAGTGCCAGGAGAGTTCGCCCTCCTCATCGTCGCGCGAGAGGACGCCGACGAATTCATCCCCGATATAGATTTCAGCGGAATCCGTCTTGCGCGGGCGCGGCCGGATTTCGAGCGTCTGCGCACCGAGGCGGCGGCGGAGATAGGCCTGCACGCGTTCGCGTTCTTCGGAGTCCACGGGCTCTTCCTTGGGTTAGAGGGCGCGGATGCCGCCTTTGGCCCGCGCCGTCAACCCGCCATGCGCCTCAGTCCCCGCGGTCCCAGTGGGTGGCGCAGCGGCGCAGATGGCGCCCATAGAGGATGAACGCGGCCCCGATGAGCGCGAAGAGGGCCATCACCGTGAGATATTGATACATCCCCTCGGCCAATGCGTCGCCGATCGTGAACGGCGTCAAAAGCGCGATCGCGGCGATCACGATCCAGAGGCACGAACCTGTCCGGATAAACGTATCGCCGAAGAAATAATTGCGGTCGATCTCGCCGCGCGGACGGCGCTCATAGCGTGGTTGGGAAGCCATGGCGCCGTCTTAGCGCGAGTCGCCCCGCTAGCGGACCATCTCGAACTGCCCTTGGGCGCCATCGAGATACCACGTGCCGCGAATGCGCCGGCCGCCATCGCTCAGTGTTCCGCGATAATTGACCGTATGCGTCATGCCCGCGGCGGGATCGGTGTAGGTTTTGACAAACGAGACCGTGGTCGCGTTGGTCGTGCCGCGCAATGTGGAGATGAGCCAGTGGTATCCGTTCTGCGGCTGCACGCGCCGCTCCACAATTGTGCCGTTGAGATTTCGCCCGGACTGCGACAGGTCGATCTCGAAGTCGGTCGCTGCATTGCCTGCGCCATAGTAAGTTCCGCGCCACTCGCCAGTCAGGTTGCCGAGTTGCGCCTCGGCCTGCATGGCGAATCCGCCGATCGCAACGAACGCGGCGATCACAGCTATGAAAACACGCAGGTTCATGGGGCCCCTCCCTTGGTTTAAGGGGCAGTTTGACCGAATAGATGCGTGCTTGTCGAGCTAGTGGTCGCCGCGCGCGCGGAAGCGCTGCTGGATGCGGCCATACTCAGGGTGCTTATCCAGACTGTATGAGATCGCGGCGCTCCGCGCTTCCTCCAGCACCTCGCCCGCGCAATTGGAGCCCGCGAACGCCTCAATAAGCTGGAGCGCTTTCGACTGGTTCTGCCCCCAACCCATCTGCGTGTCGTAGAGACTGGCGAAGGCCGTCCAGGGCATCATGCTTTGCCCAAGCGTCTTCGATTCAAAAATCTTCTCGAACTGCGGCTGGAAGAAGCCGAGCCGCGCCCCGATCGTGCCGGTGTCGGCGCCTTCGAGCTCTGTCAGAAAGTCGCTCCACGCCTTGTTGGCGTTCGCGAACATTTCGATGAGCCGCGTGTCCCCGCGCCCCAAGCGCTCAAGAAGCTCGTGCATCGCCCTTGCTTAGCTCCACCATTTTGACGGCCGCGCCTTGAACGACGCGGCCTTTTCCAACGCGGCCGAAACGGCGAAAACCGTCTCTTCGTCCAGCGCCTTGCCGATCACCTGTAAACCCAACGGCAGTCCCTGCTTGTCAAGCGCGGCTGGCAGCGCCAACCCCGGCAGGCCGGCCAGGTTGGCCGTCACCGTGAAAATATCATTGAGGTACATCTGAACCGGGTCGCCGGATTTCTCCCCGAGCGCGAAGGCGGCGGAGGGGGTCGCGGGCGTCAGGATCGCGTCGACATCCGCGAAGGCCGCGCGGAAATCCTCCGCAATCCGCGCACGCACTTTTTGGGCGCGCAGATAGTAAGCGTCGTAATAGCCCGCCGAGAGCACGTATGTGCCGATGAGAATCCGCCGCTGCACTTCGCGCCCGAAGCCCGAAGCGCGGGTCTTCTCATAGCTATCGACCAGATCCTTGCCCGAGACGCGCGCGCCGTAGCGCATGCCGTCATAGCGCGCGAGGTTCGACGAGGCCTCCGCGGGCGCTACGATGTAATAGCAGGGCAACGCATACTTCGTGTGCTTAAGCGAAATCGTCTTGATGTTGGCGCCGGCTTCCTTCGCCCACTCGATGCCTTGCGCCCAGAGATCCTCGATCTCCTGCGGCATGCCGGCGACGCGATATTCTTCCGGCACGCCGATCGTCAGCCCACGGATGGAGCGCCCGCACGCCTTGGCGAAATCCGGCGTCTCGACCGGCAGCGAGGTAGAATCCTTCGGATCGTGCCCGGCCATGCTCTTGAGCAGGATCGCACTATCCTCGACCGTCTTGGCGATCGGGCCGGCTTGATCGAGCGACGAAGCGAACGCCACGATCCCCCACCGCGAGCAGCGCCCGTATGTCGGCTTGATCCCGACCGTGCCGGTGAACGCGGCGGGCTGGCGGATCGAGCCGCCCGTATCAGTGGCGGTCGCGCCCAGGCAGAGATCGGCGGCGGTCGCGGAAGCCGAGCCGCCGGAGGAACCGCCCGGCGTCAGCGCCGCGTCTTCGTTGCCGCGCCTCCAGGGGTTCACGACATTGCCAAACCGCGACGTCTCGTTGGAGGAGCCCATCGCGAACTCGTCCATGTTGAGCTTGCCGAGCATGACGGCGCCGTCGCGCCAAAGATTGGCGGTGACGCTGCTTTCGTAAGTCGGCGTGAATTCGCCGAGCACGCCCGAACATGCGGTCGTGCGCACGCCCTCGGTGCAGAAGAGATCCTTGATGCCGAGCGGCGCCCCTTCAAGCGCGCCGGCATTGCCCTTCGCGCGCTTCTCATCCGACGCTTTCGCCATCGCGCGCGCCTTATTGTGCGTGACGACGACATAAGCGTTGAGCTTTGGATTCGCCTGATCGATCGCGGCGAGGAAGGCGTTCGTCAGTTCAAGCGAGGAGAATTGCTTCGAGCCGAGACCCGCCAGCGCGTCCTTCAAGGTGAGTGAGGTGAGGTCGCTCATGAGACGAGCATCTTCTCGTAATAGATGTTGTGCGGGCTGTCGGCGGGATAATCGAGAAACGCGCCGCAGCGCGTGAAGCCGCAACGCTCGTAGACGCGCCAAGCCGATGCGAACGCGGGCGCAGAACCCGTTTCCAAAGCAAGGCGCCGGAAGCCTTCGGCGCGCGCGAGCGCTTCCACCTCACTCACGATGCGCCCGCCCAGGCCGCTGCCGCGCGCCGCAGGCAGCGTGAACATGCGTTTGACCTCGCCCAAGCCATCCTCATGGCGTTTGAGCGCGCCCATCGCGATCGCGGCGCCTGCCTCGTCGCGCGCAATGAACACGGTCGTGTCCGGCTCAGCCATTTGCTCCACGGTCATATGATGCGTGAACTCACGCGGCGTCTGCTCCAGCGCCCATTCGTTGAGCGCCTGCACGAGCGCGCGCACATCGTCTGACAACGGAGATTCGACCGCGACATTCACTCGACGACCTTCGGCACCACAAAGAATCCGTCTTCTGCCTTGGGCGCATTGGCCAGGACGCGGCTTGGGTTGTTCCCGTCCGTCACGACGTCGTCACGCATCGGCAGCGTCACGCCTTCAACGGCGCTCGTCATCGGCGCGACGCCTTCGACATCGACTTCGTTGAGCTGCTCGATCCACGCAAGAATGCCGTTGAGCTCGGCCGCCATCGGCGCGACACGCTCCTCCGGCAGCGCAAGCCGCGCCAGCCGCGCGACTTTGCGGACGGTCTTTTCGTCGATCGACATATCGTCCCTCGAAAACGAAGCCGGGAGCGCTACCAGCGCGGCCCGGCGCGCGCAAGGCGAGGGGTTATTCCATGCCCTCTTCCGGCGTCATTTCGCACGCGCCGCCCCAGACCTGGGTTGTGGACTGGCCGTACTGAATGAATTGGAAGGTGCTGGCGTCGCGCGCGATGACTACCGTGCCGTTGTAATAAGGCCCGGGCCGCATGGCCGTCGTCTGCGGCGTTTGCGCCGTCATGACCGCCGCGGACATCGCTTGGCTGGGCGCTTGGGGGCCGCCGGGCAGAGGCGCGAAATAGACGGCCTCGCAGCTCGTCGCCATGCAGAGTTCGCCGCCGCCGGTATCGCCGTCATACGTGACCGCGACAGGGATCGAAGGCGCCGCTTCCTCACCGCTCAGCCTGCAGGCCACATCGCCGCAATCGACCTGGTAATAGGCGTTGCAGGTAACGCGGATCGCATCGTCCATAACGCGCGCTTCCGCCGCCGCTGGGGCCGGCGTTTGCGCCTCGGCCGTTTGCGTCGCGGGCGCACTTGCTTGGCCGCACGCCGCAAGCGCCAGAGCCGCCGCCATCAGGATCATCCGCATCGCATCCTCCGTTCGCGCATCCAACGCGGAGCGTTGACGGAAGGCAAGCGCTCGCAGAGTGAAACGCTGGTGCCCGTGCTTGATCTTCCCGCCTTCGCCGCCGCGCTGCCGCGCGCGGGCGCGCTCATTGGGCTCGACCCTGGCGAGAAGCGCATTGGCGTCGCCGTCTCGGATGCGACGCGCCTCATCGCCTCGCCCCTCGAAACCATCGCACGCAAGAAATTCTCCGAGGACGCGGCGAAGATTGGTGCGCTCTATGACGGGCGCTCATGCGCCGGCTTTGTGGTCGGCTTGCCGCTCAATATGGACGGCTCATCCGGCCCGGCCGCGCAATCGGCCCGCGCGTTCGCCCGCAATCTTCTGGCCGTTCGAGATGCGCCGCTTTTGCTTTGGGACGAGCGGCTCTCCACCAGCGCCGTCACCCGCACGCTGATCGAAGCCGACGCCTCGCGCGCCCGGCGCGGCGAAGTCGTGGACAAGATGGCCGCCGCCTACATGCTGCAAGGCGCGCTCGACGCGATGAAGGCGCGCGATGCTTGACGTCGTCGTCGCGCTCGCGCCGGTCTTCATTCTGATCCTCATCGGCTGGGGCGCGCGCAGCGCACGCATTCTGCCGGATGAAGCCTGGGGCGCGGTCAACCGCTTCGGCTATCTCGTGCTCTATCCGGCCTTCCTCTTCACCACGGTCGCCGGCGCCAATCTGACAAGCGCCAACGCACCCGCCTTCCTCGCGGCGGCGATCACCGGCTTTCTCATCATGGCCGCGTTCGCATTCGCGACGCGCTTCTTCATCCGCAACGACGATCCCGCCTTCACCAGCGTCTTCCAGGGCGCGGTGCGGTGGAATGGCTTTGCCCTGCTCGCGGCGGCGGACGGACTCTACGGGCCGGGCGGGGCGGCGATGGTGGCGCTCGCCTTCGGCCCGCTGGTGCTCATCGTCAATCTCATCAGCGTCGGCGTGCTGGCGCGCTTCGGCGCGGGTCAAACAGTCTCTACGCGGGCGATCGCGGCGCAAATTCTCGCGAACCCCCTCATCCTCGCCTGCGCGGCGGGGCTCATCGTCAATCTCTTGGGCTTCCACGATTTCGGCGTCGCCACGAGCACGCTTGAATTGCTTGGCCAGGCCGCGATGCCGATCGCCCTCGTTTGCGTGGGCGCAGGCCTCGAATTTGGCCCGCTCAGGCGGAACGGCGCACTCATCGGCCTTTCGAGCGCGCTCAAACTGATCGCCGGCCCGGCCGTCCTTTTCGCCTGTGCGCTGCTTTACCGGCTCGATCCGGTCTCGGCCGCCATCTGCGCGGGGATCGGCTCAACCTCGACGGCGGCGGCGAGCTACACGCTGGCGCGGGAGATGGGCGGGGACGCGCGCCTCATGGCCGGCATCGTGACGGCGACCACGATCCTGTCGTTTCTGACGATGCCGGTCGCTATCGCTTTGACACGCTGAAAGAAAAACGCCGCGTCCTCATTGCCGTTTCCGGCTCGAAGACGCGGCGGATGCGCACTCACCACTCACAGCGCATCAAAGTTCGAAGAGATCGGCCTGCCGGCCAGCGGCAGGCTGAGCGAACGGCTCAACCGCCTCGCTCGGCCCTAAGATTAGCGTGTGATCCTCCTCGCGCGAGGGGTCATTCGACGGATCGACTGCGTGCGCCCGTTGATGGACCGTTTCTGCAACAGGGGCGTGAACGCCGCCCACCCCGGCAACCACCGCCGCCATGGCCAGGCCGATCGGCTTGAACGAGGACGTATCACGAACATTGCCCATTTCCGTACTCCGACACCCCTTGCGGCGACCATGGCTTTAACCTTTGGTTCACCATAAGAACAAAGCAAGTACAGCTCCGAGTCCGTGTCTTCAAGAAGGCGAAGGAAAAGAATCTTGCGGCGGTTTCGCCCCATGCCTTAACAAGCGCGCATGGCTGTTCGGTCGGGCAAGGGAGAGGCGCGCGCGAGCGCGCCCCGTTTTCCGCACCGCCATTTGCTTGGAATTGCCGCGCTCTCCCGCGACGACGCGGAAAACCTGCTGGACCGCGCCGAGCACTACGTTCCGCTACTGGAACAAAGAATCAAAAAGCTGGACGCATTGCGCGGGCGCACGCTGATCAACTTGTTCTTCGAAGCATCGACGCGCACGCAGAGCTCCTTCGAGCTCGCTGGCAAGCGCATGGGCGCCGACGTCGTGAACATGTCGGTGCGGACCTCATCGGTGTCTAAGGGCGAAACGCTGATCGACACGGCCGCTACGCTCAATGCGATGAGCCCGGATCTGCTCGTGGTGCGCCATCCCTCCTCCGGCGCCGCGGAGCTGCTGGCGCGCAAAGTCTCCTGCTCCGTCATCAATGCGGGCGACGGCAGCCACGAACACCCTACGCAAGCGCTGCTCGATGCGCTCACCATTTGGCGCGAGCGCGGCGATCTAGAAGGGCTCGAGATCGCGATCTGCGGAGATGTGCTTCATTCCCGCGTCGCGCGCTCGAACGTGCTGCTGCTCACGTTGCTCGGCGCGCACGTGCGCCTCGTGGCGCCGCCGCAACTTATGCCCGCGGATGCGGAGCGCTGGGGCGCAAGCGTCTTCCACGACATGAAGAAGGGCGTCGCCGGCGCCGATGTCGTCATGATGCTGCGCCTGCAGATAGAGCGCATGCAGGGCGGCTTCATCCCGAGCGCGCGGGAGTTCTTCTGGTTCTACGGGCTGGACGAAGAGAAACTGAAGCTCGCCAAGCCCGGCGCGCTCGTCATGCATCCCGGCCCGATGAACCGCGGCGTCGAGATCGACAGCGCCATCGCGGACGACGTCTCCGTCTCGCTCATCGAAAAGCAGGTGCGCATGGGCGTCGCGATGCGCATGGCGGTGCTCGAAGCGCTCGCCGAACACGGCGCCAATGAGGGCGCGCCATGATCGCGATCAATCAAGGAGGCGCGCATGTGGCTCTTTCTGCTGTGGTGGTGCGTGGACGACCACCTGGCGGCCGCGCTCGAACTACCCGGCATCGGCACGCTGCCGCTCTGGGTGCCGCTCATCATCGGGTTTGCATTCGCCACGACCGTATCGCTGGGACGAAGAGAGCGGCGGTAGCACAACCCGACCTCCCCGCGATGGGGAGGTCGGCGCCGAAGGCGCCGGGTGGGGCGCGCCCGCACCGATTGCATATCTGGCTCTTGAGGCATTGCTTGCATGTTCGCACGCAACACCCCTCCCGGCGCACGCTTCGCGCGCGCCGACCTCCCCATCGAGGGGAGGTTGGATGTCGCGCATGAAACCCACGCTCATCACCAATGCGCGGATCGTCGATCCCGCATCCAACCGCGATGAGCGCGGCGCGATCTTATTCGCGGACAAGGTGCTCGACGTCGGCGCGACGATCGATGCGAAGGATGCGACGCTCATCGACGCCGCCGGCGCGTGCGTCATGCCCGGCCTCATCGACATGCGCGTCACCATCGGCGAGCCGGGCGCGGAGCATCGTGAGACCTTCAAAAGCGCCGGGCGCGCCGCCATCGCCGGCGGCGTGACAACCATGGTGATGACGCCGGGCGCCGATCCCGTGATCGATGTGCCGAGCCTCGTCGATTTCATCCTCCGCCGCGCGCCCGCGCGCAGCGAGGCGCACATCTTGCCCGCCGCCGCGCTGACGAGGAGCCTCAAGGGCGAGCACATGACGGAGTTCGGGCTTCTGCAGGAAGCCGGCGCCGTCATGCTGATGAACGGCGATAAGCCCGTCACGGACAGCCGCGTTCTCCGCCGCGCGCTCGCTTATTCGACTGCGTTTGGCTTGCTCGTCGCACACCGCCCGGAGGATCCCTTCCTGGCGGCAGGCGGCGTGATGCACGAAGGCGAACTCGCCGCGCGCCTTGGCCTGCCAGGCATTCCGGCCATCGCTGAATCGATCATGTCCGAGCGCGATCTGGCGCTCGCGGAGATCACGCGCGCCAAACTCATGCTCGATATGATCTCCTCGGCGCGCACGCTCGAGCCGCTCAAGCGCGCGAAAGATCGCGGGGTCAACGCGCTGGCGAGCGTGTCGGTGCATCACCTCACGCTCAACGAGCAGGACGTGGACGGCTACCGCACCTTCGCCAAGCTCGTCCCGCCGCTTCGGCGCGAGGAGGATCGCGCAGCGCTCTGCGATGCGGTTTCAACCGGCCTCATCGATGTGATCGTATCCGGGCACGATCCACGTCCCGCCGAAGATAAGCGCTTGCCCTTTGACGAAGCCGCGCCGGGCGCCGCCGCATTGGAGACGCTCCTGCCTGCTGCGCTCTCGCTCCATCACAACGGCGCGAAGCTTCTGGACGTGATCGCGGCGATGACGAAACGCCCCGCAGACATCTTGGGTCTTCCGCAAGGCCGGCTCGCGAAAGGCGCGCCGGCCGATCTCATCCTTGTCGATCTGGGCGCCCCCTATCGCCTCGACGCCAACGATCTTCGCTCCAAATCGAAAAACTCCCCGTTCGACGGCAAGCTGATGCAGGGCCGGGTGCTGAAGACCTTCATCGGCGGCAAGGCCGTCTTCGAAAACTGAGCGGCGCATTTTCGCCGCCTTGCATTGAAACGCTGCAGAGGGAGACAAGCCCATGCTTCGCACGCTCGCCGCCGCTTTCGCGCTCGCCGCTCTCGCCTCTTGCGCGACGCACGAGGCGCCGCCTTCGCCGCTGCCGCCCTCGGGGCCGATCATCTATTCGTGTGCGGACGGAACACAGCTGCAGGTGAGCTTCGTCGGGAACGAGGCGCGCGTCGCCATCGTCGGGGGGGTCTCCATGGCGCTGCCGAACATCGGCACGGACGCGGCCCCGCATTATTCCAACGGCCGCTATGGGCTGCGCGGGCGCGGCGCGCGCGCCGATTGGGAAGTCGGCCGCGCCGCGCCAGTCGCGTGCGAAGGGCGCTGAATTTTTCCGTCCGTTTTCGGCCAGCGGAGCGGGCCGATTTCGACTAGAAAGCCGAGCGTGACGCCTGTCACAGCGCTCTTCCCCGGACGCTGACAAAAGGGAAGAATGACCCCACATGTCGGCGGCGAGGGCCGCACAATGCAGACGCCGCAAACCCGCTACGCCAAGAGCGACGACGTCAACATCGCCTACCAAGTGTTTGGGCAAGGCGAGCACACGATCGTCATGGCGCCGGCATGGGTGACGCACGTCGATCTCGCCTGGGAAGAGCCCGCGCAAGCGCGCTTCCTCGATCAGCTTTCGCGCTTCGCGCGCGTCATCCTCTTCGACAAACGCGGCACCGGCGCATCGGACCGTCACGTCGGCTGCCCCTGCCTCGAAAACCGCATGGACGACATCCGCGCCGTGATGGACGCGACCAACACCGAGCGCGCCGCGATCTTCGGCTGCTGCGACGGCGGGACGATGGCTTCGCTTTTCGCTGCGACGCATCCGGACCGCACGACGCACCTCATTCTCTTTGGGCTCTTCGCCAAACGTCTGCGTTCGGACGATTATCCCTGGGCGCCGACGCCGGACGAGCGTCAGCGTTATTTCGAGATGCTGGAGCGCACCTGGGGCCAGGGGCTCGACGCCTATTCGATGGCCCCCAGCCGGCGCGGCGATCAGGCGTTCCTCGATTGGTGCGGGCGCTTGGAGCGCATCGGCGCAAGCCCCGGCGCGGCGATCGAACTCGCGCGGCTCAACACGGAGATCGACATTCGCGCAGCGCTGCCCGCGATCAAGGCCCCCACACTTGTCGTGCGCCGCCGGGACGACCGTGAGATTCATCCAGAGGAAAGCCTCTACATCGCGCGCGCCATCCCGAACTCGAAGTACGTCGAACTCGAAGGCGCCGATCATCTGCATTGGGCGGCCGGCGGAGACGATCTCGTCAGCGAGGTGCAGGAATTCGTGACGGGCGTGCGCCCCGTTCACGCCGATTCCGCGCTTGTCACCATCGTGTGCACCGATCTCGTCGATTCAACGCAGCGCGCCGCGTCCCTCGGCGATCGCCGCTGGAGCGAACTCATCCAGCGCCATGACGATATTGTCGGCGTGGAGCTGCGCCGTCACCAAGGCAAGAAGATCAACACGACCGGAGACGGCGTGCTCGCGGCGTTCGATAGCCCTGCGCGTGGCGTGCGCGCGGCCGTCTCGATCAAGGAAGCCCTGCACGCCGCGCTCGATCTGCCGATGCGCGCGGGCGTCCACACCGGCGAGTGCGAGCTGCGCCAAGGCATGCCCAGCGGCATCGCGCTCAACATCGGCGCGCGCGTCGCGGGGCTCGCGGGCGCGGGCGAAGTGCTCGCCTCGCGCGTGGTGCGCGATCTCGCGGTCGGCTCCGGCATCGAATTCGCCGATCGCGGCGAGCATGCCCTCAAAGGCGTGCCGGGCGAATGGCGCGTCTATGCGGTGCTGGCGGCCTGACGCGAAGAAGAGACTTGAACGGGCCAACGCGCTTCGCCCATCCTCGCATCCGAGGGGGAAAAATGCGTTCCTTGTCGTTGGCCCTGGCCGCGTTCGCCCTAACGGCGCCATGCGCTATGGCGCAAGCCGCGTCCATTGCCGATGCGCTCGCGTGCGAAAGGCAGGCATCGCCAGGCGAGTGTCTGATCCGCGCCGGCGCACACGGCTGGGGCGGCGACGATATGTACGCCGAAGCGGTGATTGCCGTGATCGTCAGCACCGGGATGGATGAGGGCTCGCTTGCCATCGCGGAGAACGAATACTCCCTGCTCCCGCGCGCCCGCGCAATGGCGGAAGCCGCACGCCGCGAAGCGGCGGGCGCACCGCTCGAAGACGTGCTCGCCCCTATCGCGGCGTTGAGCGAGGACATTGAGGACCGCGGGGACGTTTACATCGATTTCGCGATCCAAGCCGAACACTTCCCATGGCCGCAGAATGCATGGCGCTTCCGCGCCGCAAGCGAGCCTATTCGCCGCCTCGCGCTTCGGCGCGCGCAAGGCCTGTTGCGCAGCGACGATGAGTCCGGCTGGGCGCGGCTCGCATTGGCTTACGCACACGCGGGCCTTGAAGGAGAGGCGCGCGCGGCAGCCCGCCGCGTCGAACGGCGAGAATTGCTGATCTCGGTTTGGATCGCTTTGGGCGATCTTTCCGCCGCCGAACGCGCGCTCCGCGCCAATGAGAATCCCCATCCCATAGCAACCCTGACGATTGCGAACGCCGCCATTGACACAGGCGACGCTGCCCGCGCGCGCCGCCTCGCGCTCGAAGTGCTCGATGGCTGGGTGCGCGGCCGCAACAATCGCATCATCATCACGTTTAACCGCGTCGCGCTCGCGGATATGGCCGGCGCGGTCCTGGCCGCGAATGGAGACAACGAACGCCTACGCCTTTACGCCGCCGAACTGATGGAGGGCCGCACGCCAAGCGACGCGCTCTACGGCTCGCACGCAGAATACGCGATGACGCTGCTGGAAGCCGCCGGCGACGATGGTGGCGCCTGCACGATCGCGCGCAACCTCGCTGCCGCGATTGAAACGCCTGTCGCGGAAGATCCGGAGGAAGAGCGCCGCGCACGCGCGCTTCATGCATCGGTCGCGCTTGCGCGCTGCGGCGAGCATGACGCGGCCCGCGCCTTGGCGGCGCGCTACGGCGTCGAGGATTTCTGGCTCACCTACCACCTCGGAGAGCCGCTCGATCCTAATGATCCGCCCTATGCGGGCGGCCTGATGAACACGATTGAGCGCGACGCCGAAACGGGGCGCTTGCCGCGTGCAAACGAGGCGCTGCACGTGCTTTTCGTCCGCAGCCCCAATCTCGCGGCCGCCACCCTCTACGATGCGCGCCAAGATCGTCCCGAACTGCTAGCCGCATGGCGCAGCGGCGGCGCGTTTGCTGCGTTGCGCGCGCGGATGCTGGGGCCGAACCGCACGCTGACGGATCCGCTCAACGATCAGGACCGCGACGCGATTTTCGCCGCCGCGCTGAGCCTTCTCGACGCGCCTTAACGCACTCTTGATGTTCCACGCGAGACCAACGCGCTCTAGCGCGCAGATGAGCCACCATCCCGGATCCGGTTGATCGGGAGACAACCCAATGCGCGCCGAGCCCGGATAGGCGTGGTGATTGTTGTGCCAGCTTTCACCCATCGAGAAGAGCGCGGCGATCGGCACATCGCGCCCCTGCACGCCCGCGCCGTTCACGCGCCAGCGCATCGGGCCGCCGTGCTCTTCGTTGTGCGCGAAGTAGCCGACAAGCCAATGGCCTGTCACGCACACGCTCACGCGCGCCGCGACGCCCCACACCACCCAGCTCCAACCGCCGAAGGCGAAGAGGACGAGCGCGACGGGGAGCTGCTGCCACATCCATGTGCGTTCCATCCAATGATAGAGACGATCGTTCGCTAGACGTGGGCCCAGTTCAAAGCGCGGAGGCCGCGCGAGCTCCAGATCGCAATGCAATTGCCAGAACCCATCCCGCCAGATGGATCGCCGATGGCAGAGGTAGTCGTGGCACTTCGGCTGACGCTGCGCCCAATCGCGCAAATCGTGCTGACGCATGAGGCCAAACGGGCCAGCCATGCCGACGAGCACACCTGAGTACACCAGCACGTATTCAAGCCAGCGCGGGCATTCGAAACTCTCATGTATGAGGCGCCGATGCATGCCCACTGAATGGCCGGTGCAAAGCGTGATCGCCGAGAGCACGACGAAGACGGCAAAGGCATCCCACGTGAAGAGGAGCGGCCCAGCGATCAGCGCGGTCAACGTCATGGCCCCAATCCAGGTCGATTTGACTGGATTCCATCGGACGCGCCCTGCGACGGGGTCAGTCGTTTCGTCCGCGATGATGCGCGCCGATCCGTGGGCCCAGTCCATGACCGTCTCCTCGATCTTCCGCTTGGCGCACTTTAGCTGATCTGGCCTCACTGGCACTGCGGCGCGGAGGCCATGCCGCGATAAGTCGCGCTGGCCATTCCCCATCGACGCCATCCCCTGCTACATCCTCCCCATGCTGGTGGGATTCTCGATCGCCGCCATTGGCGGCTATTTGCTCGGCTCAATTCCGTTCGGGCTTCTGCTCACGCGCGCCGCGGGGCTCGGGGACATTCGCAATGTCGGCTCCGGCAATATCGGCGCGACCAACGTGCTGCGCACGGGGCGGCGCGACATCGCGCTCGGCACACTCGTGCTCGATGCGGGCAAGGCTGCCGCAGCACTTCTCGTCGCGCGCTACATCTGGGGGCCGGAAGCGGGCTTCGTCGCGGGCGCGGCGGCCTTCATCGGGCATTGCTTCCCGGTGTGGCTGGGCTTCAAGGGCGGCAAGGGCGTCGCGACGTTCTTCGGCGTGCTCTTCGCCGGCATCTGGCCGGTGGGCCTCATCGCTGGCGTGAGTTGGCTTTTGACGGCCGCGATCTTCCGCTTCTCTTCGCTCGGCGCGCTCGTCGCCGCGATTGTCGCGCCCATCGCCGCGTACTTCTTGAACGCGGGCTGGTGGGCCGTCGGCTTCTGCGCGCTGCTCGCCGCGCTCATCTATTGGCGCCACAGCGCCAACATCCAACGCCTGCTCAAAGGCGAAGAGCCGAAGATCGGCGCGAAGAAATGACTCGTCCGCTTGCGCGGAGCGAACTGATCGCTTGGGCGCGGCTCGCACGCACGCCTCGCATCGGCCCGATGACGTTTGCGCGCATGATTGCGCGCTTCAAAACAGCCGGCGCCGCGCTTGACGCATTGCCGCGCGTTTCGCACGGCAAGCTCGAAGCGCCGGGCGCCGATGCAACCGAACGCGAACTCGACGGCCTCGAAAAGATCGGCGCGCGCCTTCTCGCTTCGTGTGAGCCGGACTATCCCGCGCTCCTCGCCAAGGTCGATCCGCCCCCGCCCGTCATCGCGGTGCGGGGCAAACTCGCGCTGACCAAAGAGCGCACCGTCGCGCTGGTCGGCGGGCGCGAAGCTTCGGCGGCGGGATTGAAGCTCGCTGAGACGATCGCAAGCGAGCTAGGCGCTCTCGGCTTTGTGGTCGTCTCCGGCCTCGCACGCGGGATTGACGGCGCCGCGCACCGCGCGAGCTTGGAGACGGGAACGATAGCCGTGCTCGCGGGCGGCTTGGATCAGCCTTACCCGCCGCAGAATTTGAAACTGCACGACCGCATCGCTGAAGAAGGCCTCGTCGTCTCCGAAGCCCCGCTCGGCACGGTCGCGCGGGCGCGCGATTTTCCCCGGCGCAATCATATCATCTCCGGCCTCTCGCTCGGCGTCGTCGTTATCGAGGCGGCCGTCCGCTCCGGTTCGCTCATCACCGCGCGCGCCGCCGCCGAGCAAGGGCGCGAAGTGATGGCCGCGCCCGGCTCGCCGCTCGACATCCGCGCCAAGGGCGGCAACGCGCTCATCAAATCGGGCGCCGCGCTCATCGAAAGTGCTGAGGATATCGCCCAGCACCTGGGCGCCGCGCCGCGCGCCTTCCGCACGCCGACAGTGCAGACGCTCTTCGAGTTGGAGGAGGATGATCGCGAAGCGCGCCCCGATGAAGTCGCGCGCCTCGCCAAGCTGCTTTCGCCGACGCCGATGCACGTGAACGATCTCGCGCGCTTGGCGCACCTTTCCGCGGGCGCGTGCGCGGCGGCGCTCTTCGAACTGGAGCTTGAGGGCCGCGCCGCCTCGCTGCCCGGCGGTTATGCCGCGACGCCCGGCGCTGCGTTCGGGAGCTAGGCGCGCCCGCCGGCCCCGATCCGCGCCAAGGCTTCTGCCGATAACGAGCTCGCTCTCGCGAGCGCCTCGGCCACATCGGCGAGCCCCGCGTTGCGGGCCATCGCCTCAAGCTCCCGCGCAGTCAGATAGACATAAGAAGCGACGTCCCCGGAGCTGATTGCCGGGTCGTTCGCGGGCTCCCCCTCCAGGCGAGCAGATTTGCTGTTTGCAACCATAACGCGAGATGTAGCGCTTCCAGTTGCAAAGGCTAGAGCAAAAGCGCGCGCTGCCCGCCGCTCATTGACAAGGGATGCGGCCCTGCCCACGTTCCGCCGCCTCCCCGCAATCTGAGCTGGAGTCGCGCCCTAGGCATGGCCGTCGTCGTCGTTGAATCGCCCGCAAAAGCCAAGACAATCAACAAGTACCTTGGCCCGGGCTTCAAGGTGCTGGCGAGCTATGGGCACGTCCGGGATCTCCCTTCCAAGGACGGCTCGGTCCGCCCGGACGAGGATTTCGCCCTCGAATGGGAGATGGATTCCGCCTCCGCCAAGCGGATCAAGGAAATCGCGGACGCGCTCAAATCCGACGACCGCCTCGTTCTCGCCACCGACCCTGACCGCGAGGGCGAAGCCATTTCCTGGCACGTCCTCGAGGCGCTCAAAAATAGGAAGGCGCTCAAGGACAAGGAAGTCCAGCGCGTCACTTTCAACGCCATCACCAAGGACGCCGTGCAGGCCGCGATGGCCGCGCCCCGCCAGATCGATATGGAGCTGGTGGACGCTTATCTCGCCCGCCGCGCTCTCGATTACCTCGTCGGCTTCACGCTCTCGCCGGTGCTGTGGCGCAAGCTGCCGGGCGCGCGCTCGGCCGGGCGCGTTCAATCGGTGGCGCTCCGGCTCATCACCGATCGCGAGATGGAGATCGAGCGGTTCGTCCCGCAGGAATATTGGTCGATCGACGCGCAGCTTGAAACGCAGCGCGGCGAAAACGTGCTGGCGCGGATCTCCGCCTACGAGGGTCAGAAGCTCAAACGGCTCGACATCGGCACGCGCGAGATGGCGATGGCCGCGCTCGATGCGGTGAAGCGGGGCGCGTTCAAAGTCTCGGCGGTCGAAGCCAAGCCGACGCGGCGCAATCCGCCGCCGCCCTTCACGACCTCGACGCTGCAGCAGGAAGCCGCGCGCAAGCTCGGCTTCAACGCTTCGCGCACGATGCAGACGGCGCAGCGCCTCTATGAGGCAGGCCACATCACCTACATGCGGACGGACGGCGTCTCGATGGACGAAGGCGCCATCCGCGAATTGCGCACCGCCATCGGCGGGCAGTTCGGGAACAATTACGTCCCCTCAGAGCCGCGCCGCTACGCCTCCAAGATCAAGAACGCGCAGGAGGCGCACGAAGCGATCCGCCCGACCGATCCTTCAGCGACGCCCGCGCAAGTCTCGCTCGATGGCGATCAGGCGAGGCTCTACGATCTCATCTGGAAGCGCGCGGTCGCGAGCCAAATGGAGGCCGCGAGCATCGAACGCACCAGCGTCGATTTCACCGAACCGACAGGCAAGGTGGAGCTGCGCGCCACCGGCCAAGTCATCCTCTTCGACGGCTTCTTGAAGCTCTACCAAGAAGGCAGGGACGACGAAGAAGAAAACGACGAAAACCGCCGCCTGCCGCAGATGAGCCAAGGCGAGGCGATGAAGGTGAAGGACGCGAAAGCGGACCAGCACTTCACAGAGCCGCCGCCGCGCTATTCCGAAGCAAGCCTCGTCAAGAAGCTCGAAGAGCTGGGCATCGGCCGGCCCTCCACCTACGCGGCCATCCTAGAGAAACTGCGCGAGCGCAATTACGTGACGATGGATAAGAACCGCTTCATCCCGGATGATCGCGGCCGCATCGTCACGGCGTTTCTGGAGAATTTCTTCCTCCGTTACGTCGAATACGATTTCACCGCCGATCTTGAAGCAAAGCTCGATCAGGTCTCCGCCGGCGAATTGGCGTGGAAAGATTTCTTGCGCGACTTCTGGAAGGATTTCCGCCTCGCCGTCGACGACATCGGCGAGCTTCGCATCACGCAGGTGCTCGATGCGCTGAACGATGCGCTGGGCCCGCACATCTTCCCGCCGCGCGAGGATGGCTCCGAGCCGCGCTCCTGCCCAACCTGCGGAACCGGCACGCTCTCGCTCAGGCTCGGCAAGTTTGGCGCGTTCATCGGCTGCTCGAACTATCCCGAGTGCAAGTATACGCGCCAGCTAGCGCCCACCGAGGACACCAACGGCGCCATTCCCCCGGAAGGCAAAGAGCTTGGCCTCGATCCCGCAACGGGCGAAGCGGTGCTGCTGAAGACGGGGCGCTTCGGCCCCTATGTCGAAATGGCGAACGGCGAGAAGCCGAAGCGCGCGAGCATTCCGCGCGGCTGGGACGCTGAAACGCTCGAACTCGAACGCGCGCTGAAGCTGCTTTCGCTGCCGCGCGAGATCGGCCCCCATCCGCAGGACAATGAGATGATCCTCGCGGGCCTTGGGCGCTACGGGCCTTACGTGCAGATGGGCAAGATGTACGTGACGCTGCCGAGCGTCGAGGATGCGCTCGAAATTCAGATGAACCGCGCCGTCGCGCTCATCGAAGAGAAGAAGGCGGGCGGCGGGCGCTTCGGGCGCGGGCGCACGCCGGCGCAGCCGATCAAGGAACTGGGCGAAAGCCCCGTCACCGGCCAGACGATCAAAGTCATGCCGGGCCGCTACGGCCCCTACGTGACGGACGGCGCCGTCAACGCCACGATCCCCAAAGAGTATAAGCCCGAAGACCTAACGCTTGATCAGGCGCTGCCGCTCCTTGCCGCAAAGGCCGAAGCCGGCGGCGGCAAGAAGAAGCGCGCGCCCGCGAAAAAGGCGGCGAAGAAAAAGAAAGAAGCGGCGGAGTGATTTTCAGCCCTTTCTTCTTTGCGGGATGGAAGGGATCGTGGTTTCGTCGTTGACTAGCTCAGCACGCTCGGCTCTCGCGAAAGCGAGAGCCCAGAATGCGGCCTGGACCCTCGCCTTCGCGAGGGTCGAGCGCGCAATGCCCTGTCCCTAAGAGCGACCAAATCCGAACGTGTCGAAGAAACCCAAAACCATCGAACCGCTCACGCGCGAACGTGTGCTCGCCGCCATCGAGAAGGAAGGCGGCATGGGCCATAAGCGCGACATCGCGCGCGCGCTCGATCTGCCGACGGAGCAAAAGTCCGAACTCAGACGAATTCTGAAAGACCTCGAAGCGGATGGCGCACTCGGGCGCTCGGGGCGCCGCACCTATGCGAGCCCGAATGCGCTACCCAATGGCGGCGTGATGGATATCGTCGATCGCGACGGCGACGGCGAATTGCTTGGGCGCATGCGCGGCGAAGCGGGGCTCTATGGGCCGATGGTGCGCCTGGCGCCCGGCGATGCGCGCGGCAAGCAGGGTGAAAGCGCCGTCGGCATCGGCGATCGCGTACTCGTTCGCATCGCCAAGGATCATGACGGGCCTGTCGCGCGCATCATCAAAAGGCTCGGGCAGAGCGCCCATCGCATCCTCGGCGTTTTCCACGCGGATAAACGCGGCGGCGGGCGCATCGAACCGGCGGACCGCAAAGCGCGCCACGATCTCTTCGTGCTCGCGGGCCAAGAGGCCGGCGCGAAGGACGGCGATCTCGTGCTCGCGGAGCTCGCCCACGGAGCGCGCCCGCATGGGCCCAAACGCGGCGTCGTCAAAGAAGTCGTCGGCCGTGAGGACGATCCCCGCGCCGCTTCGATCCTGGCGCTCCACGCACACGGCATCCAGGTGGGCTTTTCGGCGGACGAAGAGCGCCAGGCCGATACGGCCAAGCCCGCGACGCTCAAGGGGCGAACGGATCTGCGCCAGCTTCCGCTCATCACCATCGACCCCGACGATGCGCGCGATCACGATGACGCGGTCTTTGCGCAAGCCGACGACGACAAGAAGAACGAAGGCGGCTTCCGCGTCTGGGTCGCGATCGCGGACGTCGCCCACTATGTGCCGCCCAGCTCGCCGCTCGATCGCGGGGCCTTGAAGCGCGGCAACTCCACATACTTTCCCGATCGCGTCGCGCCGATGCTGCCGGAAAGCCTTTCGGCCGATCTCTGCTCGCTCAAGGAGGCGCAAGAGCGCGCCTGCCTCGCCGTCGAGATGGTGTTCGACAAGAACGGCAAGAAGAAAAGCCATCGCTTCACGCGCGCTCTGATGAAATCAGCCGCGCGGCTCACCTATTCGCAGGCGCAAGCCGCGTTCGACGGCAAGCCGGATGAGAAGACCGCGCCGCTCGTCGAGACAATCATGCGCCCGCTTTGGGCGGCCTATGAATGCCTGCGGAAAGGCCGCGACGCGCGCGCGCCGCTGCACATTGAATCGACCGAACACCGCATCGCGTTCGGCAAGGACGGCAAGGTCGCCGGCGTCACGAAACGCCAAACGCTTGAAGCCAACAAGCTCATCGAAGAATTCATGATCCAAGCCAATGTCTGCGCGGCGGAGACGCTGGAGGACAAGGGCTTCCCGCTCATCTACCGCATCCACGATCAGCCGAGCGACACCAAGATCGCGGCGTTGACGGATTTTCTCCCGACAGTCGGCCTCTCCTGGGCGAAGGGCCAAACCGTCACGCCCGCGCGCTTCAACCGCATCCTCGATCAAGCGCACGACACGGAGAATGCCGAGATCGTCAACGAGGTGATCTTGCGCACGCAGGCGCAGGCGATCTATTCGCCGGAGAATATCGGCCACTTCGGCTTGAACCTCGCCAAGTACGCGCACTTCACCTCGCCCATCCGCCGCTATGCGGACGTGATCGTCCATCGCGCCCTCATCCGCGCGCTGAAGCTGGGCGACGATGGGCAGACCGACGACGAGCGCGCGCGCTTGCCGCAAATCGCGGAGCACATTTCCGATTGCGAGCGCCGCTCCATGGCGGCCGAACGCGATGCGACGAGCCGCTACATCGCGGCCTTTCTCGCCGACCGCGTGGGCTCGACGTTCGAGGGACGCGTTTCGGGCGTCACGCGGTTTGGGCTCTTCATCAAGCTCGACGAAACGCAGGCCGATGGCCTTGCGCCCATTTCAACGCTCGGCCCCGAGCGCTGGCATCACGACGAGGCCGCGCATGCGCTCGTGGGTGAGCAGACGGGGCAGCGCTTCCAGCTTGGCCAGCAAGTCGAGGTTCGCCTTGAGGAAGCGACGCCGATCTCGGGCGGCTTGCTCTTCCAGGTCTTGTCCGAGCCGCTTCCGCCCGCGAAAGATTGGCGCCGCACGCGGCGGAGCAGGCAGGAGTTCCGCGAGCACCGGCCGAAGAAAAAGCACAAGGGCAAACGCAGATGAGCGCCGATCGCGATGACGCGCCCTTCGATCCGAAGGATCCGACGCGCCCCGAGCGCGCGCCGCGGCCCCGCGACGCCGCGACGCTCATCCTCATCCGCGACGGCAAGGTGTTGATGGGCCAGCGCTCCAAGGGCCATGTCTTCATGCCGGACAAGTGGGTCTTCCCCGGCGGGCGCGTCGATCCCAACGATGTGCGGGCGAAGGCCGCGACCGAACTCAACGCCGAAGACGAAGCGATGATCCGCCGGGGCGTGAAGCGTGCGCCGCGCGCGTTCGCGTTGGCCGCGGTGCGCGAGACGCTGGAGGAAACCGGCCTCATCGTCGGCGGCGCGAACGGGCCGGAGCTGCATCGCCTCGCCTTCATCGCGCGCGCGATCACGCCGCCCTATCGCCCTCGCCGCTTCGACGCGCACTTCTTCATGGCGCGGGCGGAAGAATGCCTGGCCGATGACAAACCCGCCGCCGGTGAAGAACTGCTGCACACCGAATGGTTCACGCTCGCGGACGCCATGGCGCTCGATCTGCCGAGCGTGACGCGCTTCGTGCTCGGGGAGGTTCAGGAGCGCCTCAAGGGCGAGGCCTTGCGCCCCCCCTTCCTCCGCTGGACCCGCCAAGGGCACAAAATGGACCGGCTTTAGGCCCCTCTTTGGGGATGGAAAGTGCTCGGCTCTCGCGAAGGCGAGAGCCCAGAAATCGGGCCTGGACCCTCGCTTTCGCGAGGGTCGAGCGGCCTGCAGGCCCCTAGGGAAACCGCCCATTGACTTTAGGGCGCTCCCCCATCATTTTCCGCGCCTTCAATTTTCCGCCGGACGCACTGCAATGGCCAAGCCGACCGTCATCAAAATTCGCCTGAACTCCTCGGCGGACACCGGGTACTTCTACGTGACCAAGAAGAACCCGCGCACCAAGACCGAGAAGCTCAAAATGAAAAAGTACGACCCGATCGCGAAGAAGCACGTCGAGTTCGTCGAAGGGAAGATCAAGTAGCGCTGCCGGCTGGAAGCCGGCGCTCCGAAAAAAAGGCCCTCGCTTACGCGGGGGCTTTTTCGTTTTCGAGCCGCGCGACGAGCGAGGCGGCCAACTCCGAAAGCGTATCGTCGCGCGCGCCCATGATGACGATGCGGTCCCCGCTCTTGGCGATCGAGAGCAGATGCGCGGCGCATTGCGCGCGATCCTCGATGTAGAGCGCTTTGCGCCCCGCGCTCGCCACGCCTTCGATGATGTGTTCGCTCGTCACGCTCATATCGGTCGTGCCGCCGAAATACGCCGGCTTCGGCATCGCCAGCACATCCTCCGCGGCGAGATCGCGCGCGAACGTATCGATGAATTGCTCCTTCATCAGCCGGAGCGGGCCATAGCCGTGCGCTTGGAAGAGAATGAGCAAACGCCCCGGCGCGGCATGGAGCGTCGTGAGTGTCGCTTCGATCTTATCGGGATTGTGCGCGAAATCGTCGATGATTGTAACGCCGTTGGCCGTCCCCACGAATTCAAGGCGCCGGCGGATGCCTGAGAACGCCGCGAGCGCTTCGCCCGCCTCATCGAGCGAAACGCCCAAGGCGCGCACCGCGCCGATGGCGGCGAGAGCATTCGCGGCATTGTGCGCGCCGGGCACCTTCATCGCGATGCGGCGGCGCGCGCCCGTCTTCTTCTCGATCGCATCGAAGGAGACGCCCGCCGCTTCGTGCGTGAGCTTATCTGCGCGGAGATCGGCATTTGCGTCGGAGAGCGAATAGGAGACGATCTTTCCGGCAGGCGCGGCGTTCGCGATGCGCGCGGTCTCTTCATTGTCGATGTTGAGCACGGCGACCTCGGCTTTGGCGACGAAATCGCCAAAGAGCTGCCTGAGCTCCTCCATGCTCTTGTGATCGAGCGAGATATTGTTGAGCACGGCGATGCGCGGATCGTACCCAGCGATCGAGCCGTCGCTCTCATCGACCTCGGCGACGAAGAGATCGCCATCCCCCACGAGCGCGCTGGCGAAGGGCGCATCCGCGCTCATGAAATTTTTCATCACCGCGCCGTTCATGATCGTCGGGTCGCGCCCCGCATAAGCGAGGATCCAGCCGATCATCCCGGTCGTCGTCGATTTGCCACTGGTGCCGCCGACGGCGATATTCGTCTTCGCGGCGTTGAAAAGCTCGGCGAGCAAAGCCGCGCGCGTCATCATCGGCGCCCCGAGCGCGATCGCTTTCTGCACATCGGGGATCGTTTTCTCCACCGCCGCGGAGGCGACGAGGATCTGATCCGCGCGCGTCAGCCCCGAGCCATCCTGCGCGAAGAGCGGAATGCCGCGTGCGCGGAGAAACGCGAACTTATCGCCGGTGCGGCCTTGATCGAGCGAGCGGTCCGATCCCATCACCTCGGCGCCGCGCGCCTTGACGATCAGCGCCAAGGGCAGCATGCCGCTGCCGCCGACGCCGCAGAAAAAATAGCTTTTGGGCGGACTCATTGGGGCACGCTATGAACCGGATCGACAGCGGGAAGCAATCGGCGGGCGGCCTTTCGGATGAGTAAAAATCACACGCGCATCGGCATCGTCGCGCCCGGCGCGCGGATGGACGAGGCGATCATCGAGGGCGCGAGCGCCATCGCATCGCAATTCGGCGCTTCAGCGTCGCTGCATTTCCATCCGCAATGCTTCGAGCGCGCCGGCCATTTCGCCGGGACGGACGAGGTGCGCGCGCAAGCGTTCCTCGATATCGCCAACGACCCCTCCTTCGATGCGCTCTGGATCGGGCGCGGCGGCTATGGCGCGGCGCGGATTCTCCCGTTCGTGCTGCCGCATCTCACCGAAGCGGCGCGCGCGAAGACTTATCTGGGCTATAGCGACGCGGGCTCGCTTCTGGGCGCGCTCTATGGCGCGGGCTTTCCCCACATCGCGCATGGGCCGATGCCGGCCGACATCAAACGCGAGGGCGGCGGCGCGGCGGTGAAGCGCGGCCTCTCCTGGCTGATCGACCGCGCTGCCGATGCGGTAGAGCCCGGCTTGAAACGCGGCGAGAAATACGCGGCGTTCAACATCGTCATCCTCTCGCATCTCATCGGGACACCGTGGCAGCCCGACTTGAAAGATCACATCGTGCTCATCGAGGACATCGCGGAATACACCTACCGCACCGACCGCGATCTCTGCCACATCACGAGCAACGAGAAGTTCCGCCGCGCCGCCGGCATTCGCCTGGGCCGCGTGAGCGAAGTGCCCGACAACATCATCGACTTTGGACAGACGGAAGAAGAAGTCGCCCGGCATTGGTGCGCGCGCGCGGGCATCGAATATCTCGGCCGCGCAGACATCGGGCACGACGCGGAGAATAGGGTCGTGCCGTTTGGGGTGTTTGTGTGAGCTGTCCGCAAAGCCCCTCCCCTAGAGGGGGAGGGGTTTGGGGTGGGGTGATCGTGAAGCGTCGCGCTCGATGCTCTCACCCCCACCCTAGCCCTCCCCCCTCCAGGGGGAGGGAATCGCTTTGTCCGAATACAGATGATCGATGAGCGCACACGCTTCCGCTCTCCGGAATTTGCGGAGCAAATATCCGGGGTCCATCTCTCGGGCATTGAAGACGTGAGCCAATTGCTCGGCTCTCGCGAAAGCGAGAGCCCAGAGGGCGACTGGACCCTCGCCTTCGCGAGGGTCGAGCGGTGAGGCTAGCTTGAGTCATCGCGCGGCGGCGGGTGCGCTTCGCCAAGCGGCGTCTGCGGATCTTGGTCGGCGTTTCGCTTGAAGAGCTTGCGCACGTAATCGTGCAGCTCGCGCCAGAGATCGCGGAGCGGGATGTCGGCTGTCGGTTCGGGCGGCTCTTCTTCGAGCGGAAGCGGCATCTCGTCCGGCCGCGCTTGAAGCCGCCGCGCCAATCGCTTCGCGTACCGCTCCGGATTCTCGATCACGCGCGCGACGCCTTCGAGGCGCTCGGCGATTCCCTTGCTCGCGACGACCACGCGCGCCCAGCGGCGCGGCGTTTTGGGCGGCTTCTCGGTTTCCTCCATAGGCGGCGCTTTCGCTTTGCGCCGCATCGCCCAGTTAAAGCGCGGGATGAAATCGGGCCGTACGCTGGTGCGCTTCGCATACGCGCGCCGCGTGATGGGCTCGACGTGCATCGCCTTCGCCATCGTCAGCAGCAGCAAGCGCACGATCGCTTCGAGCGGGCGGAGCCAGCGCAGCAATTGCGCGCGGAAGAGCGGCGTGATCGCCTGGCGTTCGATGAGCTCGGCGGGATCGATCGTGTAGCGGAGGAAAGTGGAGAGAATGATGCGCGCCTCCTCCCAGGCTTCTGCCAGGAGGGAGGCGGGTGGTTCTGTCGGGGTTCCTTGCGCGTGAGACATGAGCGCCGAGTATCGCTCAAGCTGAACCCTGCCGGATTGCGGAGCGCGAATTTTTCTCTGCAGGCCAACAAAATAGCGGCGTTCGGCGATTGAGATGCGGGGATAGAGGCGGTCGGCGTCCCCGCAATTTCACCTTTTTGCTCCCCCGCTTGCGGGGGAGCTGTCAGCGAAGCTGACTGAGGGGGCGGATGCGGCGCCCCCTCCCCGCCTTCGGCGGACCTCCCCCGTAGACGGGGGAGGAAAAACGCAAGCGACTTAAGCCGCCCGCACCGCCGCTTTGCCGACGACGCGATTTCTGCCGCTGCGTTTGGCTTGGTAGAGGCCTTCGTCAGCGCGTTTGATGAGCGTCTCGGCGGTTTCGTCGCGGCCTTCGGTGGCGGCGACGCCGATCGAGACGGTGATGTCGAGCCGCTCGGTTCCGTTCGCGACGATGAAGGGCGCGCCGGCGACATGGCGGCGCAGGCGCTCCGCGGCGAGGCAGCCGACATCGCCTGTCGTGTTCGGCATGACGACGGCGAATTCCTCGCCTCCCATGCGGCAGGCGAAATCGGAGGGGCGCACGTTGGTGGCCATGCGCGCGGCGAACTCGCGCAGCACTTCATCGCCCACGTCGTGCCCGTAAGTGTCGTTGATCTTCTTGAAGTGATCGATGTCGGCGATCATCACGGAGACGGGATCGCCGCCGCACGCGGCGCGCAGCACAAGCGGCTCAAGCTGCGTGGTGAGGAAGCGGCGGTTGAAAAGGCCCGTCAGCTGATCGGTGACGGCCAGCTCCAAGCCCTGATCGAGCGTCGCGCGCAGCGCATCCATGTAGCGCTTGCGCTTCACCAGCGTGCGCACGCGCGCGACAAGCTCTTCTTCGTCAATCGGGCGGTTGATGATGTCGTGCGCGCCAAGCTCCAACGCGCGCAAGGTGCGCGGCGCATCGTCCGGATCGGCGATGGCGAGCACGGGGAGATGGCGCGTCGGGTGCCCTGAGCGCATTTTCGCAATAACGCGGAAGCCGTCGAAATTCTTCGCGAGCAGCGAGACGATGAGGATGTCGGGGCTGGCGGCGGCGGGCGTGGCTTCATCGTAACGCGCGACATGGTGATCCCCCGCCAGCGCGATGCGGATGCGCTCGGACTGGCGGGGGTTATCGTCCACCACCAACACGTTCGCGGGCGCGGCTTCGGCCTTTTCCGCGTCGCGCTCCAGGTCGATGACGCCCAGGCGCGCGCCATTGGCTTCGCGCGAGCGCAATTCATCGATCACGACCTTCAAGCGCGCGAGGCTTTTGACCCGCGCCATGAGCTGCACGTCGTCGATGGGCTTCGTGAGAAATTCTTCCGCGCCGGCGGCGAGCCCGCGCAGACGATCCTCGCGCTCGGAAAGCGCGGTGATGAGGATGACGGGGATGTGGCGCGTCTCGGCCGCATCCTTCAAACGGCGGCAAACCTCGAACCCGTCCATGCCCGGCATCATCACGTCGAGCAGGACGATATCCGGGCGTTCGCGCGCGGCTTTGACAAGCGCCTCTTCCCCGCGCGTTGCAGTCAGCACGTCGAAATATTCGGCCGAGAGCTTCGCCGCGAGCAAGCGGACGTTGGCTTCCGTGTCATCGACGATGAGAACCCGCGCGCTCATATCAGCCGATGAAACGCCGCACGGTGTCGAGGAAGGTCGTCACGGAAATGGGCTTCGAGAGATAGGCTTCGCAGCCGCGCTCGCGGATGCGCTGCTCATCCCCGCGCATGGCGAAGGCGGTGACGGCGAGCACGGGGATGCTTTTGAGCGCCGGATCGGCCTTCAGCTTCTCCGTGATCTCGAGGCCCGAAATGCCGGGGAGCTGAATGTCCATCACGATGAGATCGGGATGATGCGCTTGCGCGAGCGGCACGGCCTGCAAACCATCGCGCGTCTTGACAGTCTTGTAGCCGAACGCCTCCAACAGATCGTTGAACAAGCGCATGTTCAACTCATTGTCTTCAACGATGAGGACAGTCTTTGCCATGCGCTCTCGGCCCGCCGCGTCCGCGTGCGCCAGGGGGGCCGCTCCCCGCCCGTGGCTTGCGACTTTCGCCGTACTTCTTAACGCCAAGGCATTAACACTCCCTAATCGTCCGCCCTCGAAACGACTCACTCCGGCAGCTTAAGGCCCTGAATGCGCATTGGAATCGACCTCGGCGGAACGAAGATCGAAGCGGCTCTAATGGATTTGGGCGGCGCGATCGTGGCGCGGCTGAGAATCGCAACCCCGCCGGACTATCCCCGGCTGCTCGAAGCCCTCGCGGAAGTTGTGGAAGAAACCGAGCGCGAGGCGGGCGTGGCCGGCAAGGTCGTGGGCGTGGCGATGCCCGGCTCGATCTCCCCGGTGACGGGGATGGTCCGCAACGCAAATTCCGTGTGGCTGAACGGGCGGCCGCTTTTGCAGGATCTGACGCGCGTGCTGGCGCGCCCGGTGCGCGTGGCGAATGACGCGAACTGCTTCGCGCTCTCGGAAGCGACGGACGGCGCAGGCGCCGGCGCCAAGACCGTGTTTGGCGCGATCCTCGGCACGGGCTGCGGCGGCGGCATCGTGATCGACGGCAAGGTGCTCGAAGGCGCGAGCGGCATTGGCGGCGAATGGGGGCACATCCCGCTGCCGTGGCCGCGCAATGATGAATTGCCGTTCGAGCCCTGCTGGTGCGGGCGCTTGGGTTGCTTGGAGACATGGGTTTCGGGTTCAGGCCTCGCGCGCTGGGGCTCGAAGCGCATGGGGCGCACGCTGCGCGCGGAAGAGATCATCGATCTTTCACGCGCGGGCGATGAAGCCGCGCGCGCCTGCATCGATCTCTACGCGGACCGCCTCGCGCGCGCGCTGGCGGTGATGATGGATTTCATCGATCCGGATGTGATCGTGTTTGGCGGCGGGCTCTCCAATGTTGAAGAGATCTACCCCCTCGTGCGCGCCAAGCTCCCGCCCTATGTGTTCTCCGACGTCATCGTGGCGAAGATCGTGAAGAACGTGCACGGGGATTCGAGCGGGATACGCGGCGCTGCGTGGCTATGGAAGGCGGAGGATGCAAAGTGAGCGCGGGCTCCACATTTGCCGCCCCTCCCCCTGAAAGGGGGAGCAAGAGGGGGTAAGCGCAATGGCTGGAAACGCTGGCGATCACCCCCTCCCGGCCTCCCCCTTTCGGGGGGAGGAGAACGGTTGCGCATGATCCTCTGCCGCACGTGCGCGGCGCTGGGTGAGAACGCGCCGGTTTGTTCATCGTGCGGTGAAGATCGCACCATTGCGCACGATGAACTGAAGACGCTCGCCCTGGCGCACATCGATTGCGACGCGTTCTACGCCTCCATCGAAAAGCGCGACGATCCGAGCATTGCGGCCAAACCCGTCATCGTCGGCGGGGGAAAGCGCGGCGTCGTCTCCACCTGCTGCTATGTCGCGCGCGCGTACGGCGTGCGCTCAGCCATGCCGATGTTCAAGGCGCTGCGGCTTTGCCCGGACGCCACAATCGTCAAGCCCGACATGGCGAAATATGTCGAGGAAGGCCGCATCATCCGGCGCATGATGCAGGAGCTGACGCCCCTCGTTGAGCCGCTCTCGATCGACGAAGCGTTCCTCGATTTGACCGGCACCGAGCAGCTGCACAACGCAACGCCTGCGCAATCGCTCGCGAAGCTGCAGGCGCGCATCGAGGAGGAGCGCAATCTCACGGTTTCAGTCGGGCTTTCGTTCAACAAGTTCCTGGCCAAGACCGCGTCGGATTTCGACAAGCCGCGCGGCTTCTCCGTGATCGGGCGCGCCGAGGCGCTGGACTTTCTTGCGCCCCGGCCCGTCTCCACCCTGCCCGGCGTGGGGCCGGCGGGCGCGCTCGCGCTGGAGAAACGCGGCTGGCGCACGATCGGCGACATCCGCACCGCCGGCGAACACGAGATGATGCGCGCGCTCGGCGATTGGGGACAGCGCCTCTATCGCCTCTCCATCGCGCAGGACAATCGCGCCGTCGATCCCGAAGGCGAACGCAAGAGTGTGTCCGCCGAGACGACGTTCTTCGACGACATCAAGTCGCTGGAGGAATTGGAGGATGAGCTTTGGCCGCTCTGCGAGAAGGTCGCCGCGCGCATGCGCAGCGCCGAAATCGCCGGGCGCACGCTGACGCTCAAACTCCGCGACTCCAGCTTCCGCACCATCACGCGCCGCCAGCAGACCGGCGAACCCACATTGCTCGCGCACCGCATCTTCGATCTCGCCCGCGCGCTCTTGGCGCCGGAGGTGAAGCCCGCGCTTTCGTTCCGGCTGATCGGCGTGGGGCTGGCGGATTTCTCACCCGCCGCGGACGCCGACAAAGGCGATCTCCTCGATCAGCGCACGCCCAAGATCGCGGCGGCGGAAGGCGCCGTCGCCAAGGCGCGCGACAAGTTCGGGCGTGACGCGATCCTCTCGGGGCGTGCGCTCAAGAGCCGTCAAGAAGATTGAGAACCTTGCGGTTTCGGCCCCTGGGCGCCAAACCGGCCCCGCTTTGGAGACATTCATGCCCGGCATTGAAGCGCGCTTGAACGAACTGGGGATTACGCTGCCGACGCCCCCCGCGCCGGTGGCGTCTTACGTTCCCTTCACGATCACCGGCAATCTCACGCATATATCCGGGCAGGTGTCCGTGGATGCGTCCGGCGGGATCAAGGGCAAGCTCGGCGTGCTGACGCTCGAACAAGGCCAGGCGGCGGCGCGCCTGTGCGGGCTCAATCTCCTTGCGCAGCTCAAGGCTGCCGCGGGGGGCGATCTCGATCGCGTGCGCCGCGTTCTGAAACTCAACGGTTTCGTCAATGTGGCGCCCGATTTCGATCCGATACCGCAAGTGATGAACGGCTGCTCCGACCTCATGGTGGACGTGTTCGGCGATGCGGGCCGGCATGCGCGTTCGGCGGTGGGCGTGGCCAATCTGCCGCTGGGCTTCGCCGTCGAAGTCGACGGCGTTTTTGAGATCGCGTGACGATGCAGGCAGCCGCGCCCTGGCTTCTCGATTTCGCCTACGCCCATCGCGGGCTGTGGGGCGGCAAATATGGGCCGGAAAACTCGCTCTCCGCGTTTGAGGCGGCGCGCAGCTTCGGCCTGGGCGTCGAGCTTGACGTGCGCCTTTCGGCGGATGGCGAAGCCGTCGTCTTCCACGACGACACGCTCGATAGAATGACCTCGGCGCGCGGCTATACGTCGAGCCGCACGGCGGCGGAGCTTTCGCGGCTGCGTTTGCGCGGCAGCGATGAAGGCATCCCCACGCTCGGCGAAGCGCTCGAAGCGCTCGCCGATGCGCCGGTGCTGGTGGAGCTCAAGGTCAATCGCGGATCGGAAGGCCCGCTCGAACGGCGCGTGGGTTACGTGATGGCGCACCATCAGGGCCCCTGCGCCGTGATGAGCTTCAATCGCGACACGCTCGCCGAATTGGCCGAGATGAGCCCCCATCTCCCGCGCGGGCTCCTGACGAGCGGATGGCGCACGGGCCGCGCGCCGCTGATGCCGTGGAACCGCCGCGCCGGCATCCGCCGTTTCGTGGAGGCGCAACGCGTGCGCCCGGATTTTCTCGCGTGCGACATCGCCGCGCTCGCGACATTCGGGCGCCCGGCAGCGGATGAAATGCACGTGCCGCTGCTGGGCTGGACTGTGCGAAACAGGAGCCAACTCGACCGCGCGGAGCGCAACGCCGATGCGCTCATCTTCGAGAATCTGGAGCCCGGCCTCGTGAAGCCGCCGCAGCCGGCCTACGCCTGATGGACGGAACCGACGCGCTGCGCATCGAGGCGGCGGAGTCATTGTCCGATGTTTCGCGCGAAGAATGGAACGCGATCGCCAACCCGCAAGGCGCGCGCTTCGATCCGTTTCTGACGTGGGAGTTTCTGGAGGCGCTTGAATCCTCCGGCTGCGTGAACGTGGCGAAGGGCTGGCAGCCGCTGCACCTCATCGCGCGCGACGCCAAGGGCGCGATGGTCGGCGCGATGCCGCTCTACGCCAAGGATCATTCCTACGGCGAATACGTGTTCGACCACGCCTGGGCCGATGCGCTGATGCGCGCGGGCGGGCGCTATTATCCGAAGCTGCAATGCGCGGCGCCCTTTACGCCGGTGACCGGGCGGCGCTTGCTGGCCTCCGACGCAAGTGTGCGCAATGCGCTCATTCACGCGGCCGTCGCGCTGACCAGGCGGGCCAAGGCGTCATCGCTGCACGTGACGTTTCCGAGCGCGGAGGAAGCCGAGGAGATGCGCGCACTCGGCTTGCTGAAGCGCACGGGCATGCAGTTTCACTGGCGCAATCCGGGCTATGGCGCGTTCGACGACTTTCTCGCCATGCTCTCCTCCCAGAAGCGTAAGACGATCCGGCGCGAACGCACCCGCGCGCAGGAAGGGCTGACGATCCGCCGCGCGACGGGCGCGGGCTTGAGCAAGCGCGATTGGGATTTCTTCTTCGCCTGCTACATGGACACAGGCTCGCGCAAATGGGGCAGCCCCTATTTGAACCGCGACTTCTTCCACCTCGTGGGCGAGCGGATGGCGGATCGCATCGTGCTCTTCATCGCGGAGGATCGCGGGCGCCCTGTTGCTTCGGCGCTCAATTTCATCGGCGGCGACACACTCTTCGGGCGCTATTGGGGATGCGTGGAATACCGCGACTTTCTCCACTTCGAGCTTTGCTATTACCAAGCGATCGATTTCGCGATCGAACACCGCCTCGCCTGCGTCGAAGCCGGCGCGCAGGGCGAACACAAACTCGCGCGCGGCTACGCGCCTGTGCCCACCTATTCCGCGCACTGGATCGAGCATTCGGGCCTGCGCCAAGCGGTGGCGCGCTACCTCGAAAGCGAAACGCCGGCTGTCGTTGAGGAGATCGACATTCTCGCCGAGCATACGCCGTTCAAGAAAGGCGGCGCATGACGCGCTATTTGGGCTCGTGCCATTGCGGTGCTGTGACGTTCGAGATCACGGCGCCGATCACGGAGGTTTACACCTGCGATTGCTCGCTCTGCCGGCGCAAGAACGCACTGATGACGCAAGTGCATGAAAGCGCGCTTTATATCTTGAGCGGCGCCGATAAGCTCACGCTCTATCGATGGAACTTAAAAATCGCGAAGCACTATTTCTGCAGTGTGTGCGGCATCTATCCGTTTCACCGCAAGCGATCGGCGCCGGATCATTACGGCGTCAACGTGATGTGCCTCGAGGATTTCGATCCCGAAGGCCTGCCCGTGCGCCGTGGCGACGGCAAAGGCATGAGCCTCGCGCGCGATGCCTCATCGCGCTGGCCTGGGCCGATAGATTAGGGACTGGGGATCAGGGATTCGAGAATAGGCGCTCGGCTCTCGCGAAAGCGAGAGCCCAGAATGAACCGGCTGGACCCTCGCTTTCGCGAGGGTCGAGTGTTCAGCTTCCCTATTCCCTATTCCCTAACCCCGCCGCCCCGCACTATCTCTCTTCCATGAGCCTCTACGGAACATACGACGATCAGAACATCTTCGCGAAAATCCTGCGCGGCGAGATGCCGGCGGTGAAAGTGTTCGAGGATGATGTGGCGCTCGCCTTCATGGATATTTTTCCGATCGGACGAGGCCACACATTAGTCATCCCAAAGAACAGCACCGCACGTAACTTCCTCACGCTCGCCGATGAACAGGTCTGCCCTTACATGCTCCGGGTGCAACGGGTCGCGAAGGCCGTTGCGCAAGCGCTGGTTCCCGACGGCGTGTCGATCCTCCAGTTCAATGGCGCGCCCGCGGGGCAAACCATCTTCCACTTGCACTTCCACATCGTGCCTCGATGGGAAGGCGTCGCCATGGGTGCGCATGGCGCCACGCCGCGTGCCGAGATCGCGGAGCTCGAAGCGTTGGCCGCGCGGATACGCGCGGCGTTTTAGAAGTTTCCGAGCTGCGCGTTGGCGGAATCGATCTCGTAGCGCACGCCCTGAGCCTGCGGCGTGAAGCGGATCGGCAGATCGACGCGGCGATCGCACGCGCGCAAAATCCAACGCTCCGCCCACGGCGCATTGGCCGCCGGCGGATGCTGCGTGACCGTGGAATGGATGACAACGGCCGTGTCTTGGCAGGATGCGGCGCGCGCCGCGGCGTTGCGCGCCGCCGGCTCCACATCGCGCAACAGGCCCAACGTGCCGAACGTCTCGCCCGGCACCCCCGTGGCGAAGGCGGGCACTTCGTTCGGGCGAAGGAAGACGTAGAAATTAGGCATGAAATTGCGCCCGCACGCGGCAAGCACCATGCGCTCGCGATAGATGCGCTGTCCGCGCGCGACGACCTGGCGCGTCACGGCGTCTTCGGCGCCGATGTCGGCGAAGGCGTAGGAGCGGCCCTCGATGCGCGTGCAGCCGGCTGGAAAATAGGCCGCCAAGCCATCGACGGCGGTGGCGAGCAATTCCGCATAAGGACGTCCGCCTTGCGAGAGTTCGGCCGGGCGCTCCGTGACGTTGGCAAGCGAAATCTGCCGGCGCGGCGCCTGTTGCGCATCTGCGGTGTGCGCGAAGGCCGCAAGCGCCAGCGCGGCGATGATAAGGGAACGCATCCCACCTCCCCGATTTGTTGCCTGCGGGTTTAGCACGCGCCATCACGGCGCAGAAAGAGAAACGGCGCCTGCGATCTGCAGACGCCGCTCCCCATTCAAGCGAGAGTAAGGCTTACGCCGTCGCCGGGCGCTTCGCCGGGGGCGGCGCCGCGGGCGGCTGCTCCGGGAAGTATTGAAACGCGAGCTTCTCGTCGTCGTTGGGATCGATGTCGATCTTGACGAGGCCGCCGTGCTTCAAAGCGCCGAACAACAATTCGTCGGCCATCGGCTTCTTGACCTTCTCCTGAATGATCCGCGCGAGCGGGCGCGCGCCGAAGCTCTCGTCGTAGCCGATGCGGGCGATCCAATCGGCGGCGCGATCCGTGATCTCGATCGTCACGTTGCGCTCCGAAAGCTGGCCTTCGAGCTGGATGATGAACTTCTGCACGACGCTGCGCACAATCTCCGGCGGCAGGCCGTCGAAATGGATGACGCTGTCGAGCCGGTTGCGGAATTCGGGCGTGAAGAGGCGCCGGATCGCTTCTTCGTTCTCGTGATCCTTCTTCCCGGCGCCGAAGCCGATGCCGTGCTTGGCGGCGTCGGAAGCGCCCGCGTTCGTGGTCATGATCAAGATCACGTTCCGGAAATCGACCTTCTTGCCGTTCGCGTCCGTCAGCGTGCCGTGATCCATCACTTGCAGCAGGATGTTGAAGAGATCGGGGTGCGCCTTCTCGATCTCGTCGAGCAAGAGCACCGAGTGCGGATGCTGATCGATGCCGTCGGTGAGCAAACCGCCCTGATCGTAGCCGACATAGCCCGGAGGCGCGCCGATGAGACGCGAGACCGTGTGGCGCTCCATGTATTCGGACATGTCGAAGCGCAGAAGCTCGATGCCCATGATGTTGGCGAGCGAGCGCGCGACTTCCGTTTTCCCGACGCCCGTGGGGCCGGCGAAGAGATAGGAGCCGATCGGCTTTTGCGGCTCCCGGAGCCCCGCGCGCGCCATCTTGATCGCGGCGGCGAGATTTTCGATCGCGCGGTCCTGCCCGAACACGACGCGCTTCAGATCGCTTTCCAGCGAGGAGAGCATTTCGGCATCATTCTTGGTGACGGATTTCGGGGGAATGCGCGCCATGCGCGCGACCACCGCCTCGACCTCCTCGACGCCGATCATCTCGGTGCGTTCCTCGGGCTTCAGCAGCATCATCGAGGCGCCGGTTTCATCGATCACGTCGATCGCCTTGTCCGGCAGCTTGCGATCGCCGATGTGGCGCGCGGAAAGCTCGACGGCGGCTTTCACCGCTTCGTCCGTGTACTTCACTTTGTGATATTCCTCGAAATAGGGCTTGAGCCCCATGAGGATCTTGATCGCGTCCGGCAGCGAGGGCTCGGTCACGTCGATCTTCTGGAAGCGGCGCGCGAGCGCGCGATCCTTCTCGAAATGCTGGCGGTATTCCTTGTACGTGGTGGAGCCCATGCAGCGCAGCTGGCCGCTCTGCAACGCCGGCTTCAAGAGATTGGAGGCGTCCATCGCGCCGCCGCTCGTCGCGCCCGCGCCGATGACGGTGTGAATCTCATCGATGAAGAGGATGGCGTTGGGGTGATTGTCCAACTCCTTCATCACGCTCTTCAAGCGTTCCTCGAAATCGCCGCGATAGCGCGTGCCGGCGAGGAGCGCGCCCATGTCGAGCGAGAAGATCGTCGCGCCAGCGAGCACCTCGGGAACCTGGTTCTCCACGATCTTGCGCGCGAGGCCTTCCGCGATGGCGGTTTTGCCGACGCCGGGATCGCCCACCAGCAGCGGATTGTTCTTCTGACGGCGGCACAGAATCTGGATCGAGCGCAGCACTTCGGCTTCGCGCCCGATCAGCGGATCGATCTTGCCGTCCTTGGCTTTCTTGTTGAGGTTCACGCAATAGGCGGCGAGCGCCTCGCTGCCTTGCTTCACGACGCGTTCGCCGTCTTCGCCTTCGGCGGCGCCGCGCGGGGCGCGCCCTTGCGATTGGCCGGGGCGCTTGGCGAGCCCGTGGGAGATGTAGTTCACCGCGTCATAGCGCGTCATGTCCTGCTCTTGCAGGAAGTAGGCGGCGTGGCTTTCGCGCTCGGAGAAGAGCGCGACCAAGACGTTGGCGCCGGAGACTTCGCGCTGGCCGCTTGAATCGACATGCAGCATCGCGCGCTGCAGCACGCGCTGGAAGCCCGCCGTGGGGCGCGCCTCCTCATGCTCGCGCTCGGTGGAGACGAGATTGTCGAGCTCGTCTTCCAGATAGGCCTCAAGGCTCTGACGCAGCTTGTCGAGATCGACCTTGCAGGCCGTCATCACCTGCGCGGCGTCGTCGTCGTCGATGAGCGCGAGCAGGAGGTGTTCGAGCGTGACGTATTCGTGCGTGTGCTCGTTGGCGAGCGTGAGCGCACGCCGCAGCGTCGTCTCAAGTGTGCGCGAGAAGGTCGCCATACGTCAGTCCTTTTCCATCGTGCATTGCAGCGGGTGTTCGTGCCGCCGCGCGAGATCCAAAACCTGTGCGACCTTCGTCTCGGCCACTTCAAACGTGTAGATGCCGCAGAGGCCCACCCCATTCTGGTGGACATGCAACATGATGCGCGTGGCGTCTTCGCGGCCTTTGTTGAAGAACCGCTCGAGCACGTACACGACGAATTCCATCGGCGTGTAATCGTCGTTCAAGAGCAGCACGCGATAGAGCGAAGGCTTTTTCGTGCGCGTGCGCGTCTTGGTGGCGACGCCGGTCTCACGACCGGATCTGCCGTCGCCATCGGCGCCGCCTTCGTCGTTGTTGTCGTCAAATGGTTCCGACATGAACGCCTTGCCGCTCGCGGGGATCGAGAGCTTAGGCGTTCCGCGGCGCGGAACGCATGAGACCTCCCCGCACGCGATAATTTATGAAGCCGGAATGTTAATGGAAGCCCTTGACGCAGGCGCGAACGCGCTTTGCCCGCTTTCAGGCGCCGCGCGCCGCGAAGATGAGGCGCCGCATGGCGCGAAAGAGCGCCACGCCCGCCGCGATCAAGGGCGGCAGCGTAATGAGCGCTGAAGCGAGGCCGTAGATGAAGCTGGACGCGGCCTCGCCCTCGCCCGGCGTGGTCCCCTGCAGCGCCAGGAGCGCCGCCAGCGCCGCCGAGATCGCGCCGAATTGGAGGTATCCCCGGCTGAAATAGCGCGTCGTTTCCTGACCGATCCAACGCCCCGAGACGGCCAGCGCCGCACGCGCGAAGGCGAATGAAAAGAAGGCGATGACCACCGAAGCGATGAGCCCGTTGGCGCGCCCCGCAATGCCCACGCCCTGGCCCATTTGCCCTTCGGGCGAGAGGAAGAGGATCGCGCCCGCGCCCAGCGCCAGGAAGAGCGAACGCGCCCAGAAGCCCCAGCGCCGCACGAAGCGCGCCCGCCCCGGCGCGGGGGGCGCATCCGCGGCGAGGCCGAGGCGCTCCCTGAGCGCCGAGACGAGCGAAGCGGACGCCTCGTTGGCCGCGCCGCGCCCGCCCGAAAGATCGAACACCGGCGCGCTGGAGAAGGCCGGAGGCGGCTTCACCGCCTCGATCATGACCCCCACCGCCCGCCCGCCGGCCGCGCCGGCGGCGGCCTCATCAAGCAGCGCGGGCGCGCCCAGGAGCCGGTTCGACCAGAGCACCAGCACGACTTTCGCGGCCGCCAGCCGCGCCGCCATCATGCTCTGATAGGTCTCCCCGGCAGGCACGGTGCGGTCCCACACGGCGCGGAGCCCCGCACGCCCCAGCGTCTCGGCCAGCGCCTTGGCGCGGGCGGAATCGTCGGGCGCGGAGACGAAAACGATGTCCATCTGATTCTGATCCTAGCAGAGCGCTCGGACCCATAACGCAAAGGGGCCCGGCCGTTTCCGGCCGGACCCCTCATTGGCCCCAGGACTGGGCGCGCTGGTTAGCGCGCGGCCCCATTCTGCATCAGATGCCCAACGGCGCTCATACGCTCGTTCAAGGGCTTGATCGCGTCCTTGGCGACGCCCGAGAAGACGTCGGAGAGGCTGTTCAATTCCGCGACATAGGCGTCGAAAGCGGAACGGGTATAGGCCGTCTGCTTTTCGACGAATTCCTGCACGCTCTTCGACGTCATGAGCGACTTCGTGGCCGCGACATGGTTTTCCATGGCCGACTTCGAATAGGCGACGGCGCGCGCCGAGAGGGTTTCGAAGCCCTTTTGCGCTGCGGCGGCCGAAGCGATCATCGCTTCGACGTTTTGCTTGCCGAACGCGCTCATTTCCGAGACGGCCGCGAGCGAGCGGTCAACGTTGTCGCGGAAGGCTTCGCTGGAAGCGGTGGTGACCTGTTCGAACGCGGCCCGGGCGCCTTCGGCGGCCTTTTCGGTGGTGCGGGCGGCGGATTTTGCAGTCGCCATGATTGCATCTCCATCTGCGGCTCGCCGGCCGCTTGCATGAGGGGTCTGGCGGATGAGTCGGCCCCGCCTGAGGGCTATATGTTATGCTGCACCTGCGAAGTCAACCTAAAAAATGTTGCATCGCACAATAAGCCTTCCGGGGGCGCGGGATTAGGCAATTGCAGCGGAATCTGCACCCGGCTGTTGCCGGGCGCCGCAACGCCGTTCATTGCTCGTTCAGGGACGGTAACGACTCTGTAAGCTGCGCGGCATAGCGTTTGCCTGGAATAGTCCGGATTACAGCGGGAACGGACGGCGATGACGCATTCTGGAGCCTTTACGGTTCGCTCCTTCGCCATTGCGGGCGCGGCCCTCTTCGCGGCCAACGCCCTCCCGGACGACGCCTTCGCGCAGGACCGTTACGCCGCGATCGTCATCGACGTCGCGACCAACGAGGTCCTTCACCAAGACGCGGCCGATGAGCGCCGGTTCCCGGCCTCGCTGACAAAAATGATGACGCTCTACATGCTGTTCGAGGCGTTGGAGCGGGGCGACATCAGCCTGGAGGACCGCCTGGTCGCCTCCCGGCACGCGGCGCGCCAGCCGCCCTCGCGCCTCGGCGTCCGGCGCGGCGATGTGTTGACGGTCGAGCAGGCGATCGGCGCGCTGGTCGTGCAATCGGCCAATGACGTGGCCGCGATGGTTGCCGAGCGCCTCGGCGGCACGGAATCGAATTTCGCGGTCCAGATGACGGCGCGGGCCCGCCAGCTCGGCATGACCAGCACGCGCTTCATGAACGCAAGCGGCCTGCCCAATCCCGAGATCCGCACGACGGCGCGCGATATGGCGACGCTCTCGATCGCGATCTGGCGGGACTTCCCGCAATATTATCACTACTTCCAAATGCCCACGAATTCGTGGCGCGGGCGCGAGGGGCGCAACCACAATCGTCTGCTCGGCCAAGTCGAAGGCGTGGACGGCATCAAGACCGGCTACACACGCGCTTCTGGCTTCAATCTCGCGACCGCCACTGTCCGCAATGGACGGCGCGTCATCACGGTCGTGCTTGGCGGCGAAACGGCCGCTGCGCGCGATGCGCAGGTCGCCTACCTGATCGAAGGCGCCTACGAGGAATTGGCCCGCCGCCAGGAACTCGATCCCGCGAACGTGAATTTCGTCTCGCGCAACGTGCAGAACGTCAACGCGACGCTCATGCGCGCCGGCCGCCCCGTCGGCCCGCTGCAAGGCCCGCTCGATCCCACGGCGCTTCTCCCCGTCGAACAAGGCGACGCCGCGCTCGATACGGAAGATGCCGGCGACGCCGCCGCGCCTCAAGCGCAATAGGCCGGATACGGATAATCTGAGTTCGGAGGAATCGCTGCTCTTCTCCTCCCCCTGAAAGGGGGAGGCCGGGAGGGGGTGTGCGCAACGCTGGCCGAAGGCGGCGTCTACCCCCTCTTACTCCCCCTTGCTGGGGGAGTGGCGGCTGGCGTGGCGCTTTCCTTTCTACCGCTTCAGCAACGCATCGCGCGCGGCGGAGAGGCGGGCGGCTTCTTCGGTTGAGCCGCCGAGATCGGGGTGCGCGCGCTGCATGCGGCGGCGGTACGCGTCGCGGATGTCGCGCTCGGACGCGCCATAGGGGACGCCCAGGATGGCGCGCGCTTGCGATTCACTCATGCCTCTGCCCCCCGGCTGATGTGAGCGGCCCTGCTGATGATTGCGCGCGCGCGGATCGGGCGCGGCCTCTTCGTCCCGCTTGGACCAGAACCACAAGGCAGCCGCGCCGATCCCAAGGATCAGCGCCGGCATCAATTGCCCGCGGAACATGAACAGAATCGCCGCCATCGCAGCGATGATAGCGGGCGCATGGCGCATCGCGGAACGGCGCCTGGCGCCTGCGAAGCGCAACACGAAGAGCGCCGCAAAGATCGTCGCGACGATAATGAGCCCCGCGGCCAGCACTTCTGCGCGTTCTCCCCCGAGCCATGGTCAAAACCGCAACGGTTCGCCTTCAACGCCCGGCAGCTTCAAGGCGATGAAGAGGTCGCGCAACTCCTGGCGCGCGGCAAGGTGCGTCATGCGCATTTCGCCCTCGCGGTCAGCGTCGATGTCGAGGAGCGTCAGCCCCTCTAAGAAAAGCTCGCGGAAGATGACGCGCTCGGAGAGCCCCGGTGCGAGCCGAAAACCGATGCGGGAGGAGAGCGTTTTGAGCGCGCCCCCGACGGCCTGCTTGTTCTTCGCCTCGATCCGCGAGACCGACGTGCGGTTGCGCATGACGATCCAATCGATCGGGCGCTTGGCGAGCTGGGCCTTCTTCTTGCGGCTCTCCCAGACCATTTCGGAATAGACCGAGGGCTTGACCGCCTCGGGATTGGCGGGATCGAGCGCGCCCAGAAGATCGAAATCGACGAAGCTGTCGTTCAAGGGCGTGATGAGCGTATCGGCGTAAGAATGGGCGAGGCGCGTGAGATAGGTGTCCCCGCCCGGCACGTCGATGACGATGAACTCGCAGGTGTCCGAGAGGCGCCGAAGCGCGGTGACGAAAGCGGCCTCATCCTCGATCTCGGCGATGTCGAGCTGGCGCGCGGCGCTCTCGCGCACGTCGAGCATTTGCGGCTGCGGCATCGAGGGCGCGCGCTTGGCGATCCAGTTTCCGCGGTTCTCCACGTAGCGCGCGAGCGTGCGCTGGCGCACATCGAGATCGAGACAGCCGGTCCGCCGGCCCATGCGCATGAGCGCGACCGCGACATGCATCGCCACCGTCGATTTCCCGGCGCCGCCCTTCTGATTGCCCACCACGATCACATGCGCGAGCTTCGGCGCGGCTTCGGGTTCGATGCGCGCAAGCTCGAGGCTCATCGCTTCGTCCCGCGAAACGATCGGCTTCGGCACTGTGCCCGGCGCGCTTGCATGCAAGCTCGACCCTCAAGCGCTGCGGTTAAAGCCTGCTTAAATTTGCTTGACGAATGGATGACGGCGCGTTCATCCGCTCGGCGGATGAGTGAGTCCGCCCCGCTTGAAATTGTGCGCTCTGTCGCGGATTTGCGCGCCGTCATTAACGTTTGGCGCGCGCGCGGCCTGCGCGTTGGGCTCGTGCCGACGATGGGGGCGCTGCACGAGGGGCATCTCTCGCTCGTCCGGCAGGCGCGCGAACACAGCGAGCGAGTGATCGCCTCGCTCTTCGTCAACCCGAAGCAATTCGCGGCGAACGAGGATTTGGGGCGCTATCCGCGCGACGAAGCGGGCGATGCGCGGATGCTGGCGGGCGCGGGCTGCGACCTCCTCTTCGCACCGGAGCTGGAGGGGATTTACCCGCCGGGCTTTTCAACGAGCGTGAGCGTCGGCGGCGTCTCCGAACCGCTTGAAGGCGAGATGCGCCCGCACTTTTTTGGCGGCGTCGCGACCGTGGTGGCGAAACTCCTGCTGATGGCGCTGCCCGACGCGGCGGTGTTTGGCGAGAAGGATTATCAGCAGCTGCTGGTGATCCGGCGCCTCACGCGCGATCTGAACATTCCGGTGAAGATCGTCGCGGGAGAAACTGTGCGCGAGGCGGACGGGCTCGCGATGTCCTCGCGCAATGCGTATCTCTCCGAGGAAGAGCGCGCGATCGCGGGCAGGATGAATGTGATCCTGCGGCAAGCCGCGGCGGCGCTGGAGCTTGGACGCGATGTGGGCGCGATCGAACGCGAAGTGCATGAGCGCCTCACGGGCGCGGGGTTCAGCAAGATCGACTACGTCTCCGTGCGCGATGCGGAAGATCTCTCCGTTCTGCCGAACGCAAAAGCGGATCGCCCCGCGCGCTTGCTTGCCGCGGCGTGGATCGGCGGCACGCGGCTGATCGATAATTTCGCGGTGGCGAAAAACGCGGCGGCGAACGATTAGCCCCGCTCCGCACCCCTCCCCCTGAAAGGGGGAGGCTGGGTGGGGGTGAGCGCCTTGTTTCAGAACAACTGCCTACCCCCTCCTTACCTCCCCCTTTCAGGGGGAGGTGTGACTCACGCAGCGCGCCATCACCACGCCCCCAACTCGATCAGCTTCCGCTGCAACGCTTCCGGCAAATTCGCCGCCGCGCGCTTGGTGAGATCGGCGGGCGCGTCTTTGGGATCGAGATAGCGCCAGCCTTGAAACGCGCGGCGCGGCTGGGGCGCCACGCGCACCAGTTTCGGATCGAGCCAGAGGCCGCAGCGCAAGCCGTGATCGTCACGCACTTTATTGATCTCGACGATGCGCTGGCGCACCAGCGTCACGCCCTTGATGACCCAGAAGAGCGAGCCGCCCGCGAGCACATCCTCTATGCGCTTGGGCCACATGCGCGTGCCGCACACGGGCCGGCCGCGCTTCTTGATCTGCATCTTCTGCCATTGAGCGAGATCCTCGACGCTGTCAGCGCCGACGCAGAGCTTGATGATGTGGATGGTCATGCGGGTGCGATTCCTCTCGCGACCCTAGCAACCCATTCCCGGAATTTGCGAAGCAAATGTCCGGGACCCATTGCCGCTGTTTGTGGATATAGGCCCTATCCGCTCGACCCTCGCGCAAGCGAGGGTCCAGCCAATGGCCTTTGGGCTCTCGCTTTCGCGAGAGCCGAGCGTTCGTTTACTCCGCCGCCACCGCGACGCTCTCGTTTGCGTTCTCGCGCGCTTGCCATTGCGCCTTGATGGTCTTTGACGTCTTGCGCGAACCGTCCGGGCTCCAGCCGGGCGGGCCGAACGTGTAGCCGGCGACTTCGCGCACGCTCTTCGCGTTGCGCACGTCGCGGAAGATTCCGGCCCATTCGTGGAACGCGATGCGGAAGGGATTGAAGGAGCCGAGATTGGAGATGATGCCGTAGCGCGGCTTATCGGCGTCGAGCTCCGGAACGAACGTGCCGAACATCCGGTCCCAGATGATCAGCACACCCGCATAATTCGCATCGAGATAGCGCGGGTTGGTCGCGTGATGGACGCGGTGATGCGAGGGCGTGTTCATCACCCATTCGAGCGGGCCCATGCGCCCGATCGTCTCCGTGTGAATCCAGAATTGATAGACGAGGCTGATTCCCGAGAAGAAGAAAATCATCAGCGGCGGAAAGCCGATGAACGAAAGCGGCAGATAGAATATCCACGAGAAGCCGATCGCGCCCGTCCACGTTTGCCTGAGCGCGGTGGTGAGATTGTAGTGCTGCGACGTGTGATGGACGACGTGGCTTGCCCAGAACCAGCGCCGTTCATGCGAAAAGCGGTGGAACCAGTAGTACGCGAGGTCCTCGCCGAAAAAGCAGAGCGCCATGGACCACCAGGCCCAGGGAATATCGAAGAGGCGATACTGGTAAACCCAGAAATGCCCGGCGACGACGATCGCCCCGAAGAGCAATCCCGCGATCGTGTTCCCAAACCCCATCGCGAGGCTCGCGCCAGAATCGAGCGCGTTATATTCGCCCCGCTTCGTCACGCGGATGAAGATCATCTCCAGGATGACGAGCGCCACGAACGCCGGCACCGCGAGCGTCACCACATCGAGGTGGGAGAGGAATTCCTGCAGTTCCGGCGAGATCATCGTTCGCTCACGTGCGGCTGTAGCCAGATCGGCGGCGCGCCTTCGAAGCGCAAATCTAGAACCGGGAAGCCCACATCCGCAATCTCCAGACGCAAACCGCGCCGGGTGCGCTTGAGCTTCAACGCGTCCTCGCCGAACACGCGAACGGCGAAGCGATCGGCCATGGATTTGATCGCGGCGAAGCGCCCATCCGCCAAGCGCGCCAACGCGCTCTTGTGATCGGCGCCGATGAGGGCGTGCTGGACGTTTGCGCCGGGCTCGTAGGCTTCGACCGCGCTTTGCACGTCTGCCTCATCCTTGAGGCGCACGCCGGTGCGAAAGCCCAGGAGCCACGCGAGCGCAATGAGCGTCAGCACGGCAACGGCCGAGGCCGCCGAGACGATCAGCTGGCTCACGCCGCTTCCTCTTCGAGCCGCACCAGAAGCGCGCCCTCTTTCACCTGCGCGCCGGCGGAGACCGCGATCTCCGCGATGACGCCGTCGCGCGGCGCCTTAAGCGCATGCTCCATCTTCATGGCTTCGAGCGTGACGAGCGCTTCGCCCTTCTTCACGCGCGCGCCGGCCTTGGCGCTGACCGCGACGACTTTGCCGGGAAGCGGCGCCTTCACAGCGTCCCCGCCTGCGCCGTCGGCATGTTCGCGGGAGGCGCCCAGCGGCTCAAACGTGAAGGCTTCGCCTTGCAAGAATACGACACGCTCGACGCCGCCGCACTCAAAGAAGAGTGGGCGAGCGTCATCGCTCGCCAAGTGAATCTGGTGCGGCCCATCGCGATACGGGGGTTGGAGCCGCACCCCCACACGCGCGCCGCCCAACAGTGTCTCCCAGCCAGTTTTCGTTTGCTCCAACACAACGTCTACGGACTCGTCGTCCTGTTCAAAACGCCAAAGCATCGTGCTGGGCGCAGCGGAACGCCAACCGTCGGACGCGCGCCACGGATCAGATGTGAGCGCCGCCTCCGAGGCATCCTTTAGTGCAAGAGCGATTGCTGCGATCCGCCGAAGGTCTTTCTTATCCGTGAACTCGTCGTGTCGATCGCCCAAGAAACCCGTATGAAACTCGCCACGCTCAAACGCCGGCGTCGTAATTGCCCTCAACATGTAACTCGCGTTTGTTGAGACTCCGAGAACCCTTATGCACTCAAGATCGTGTGCCAACATTCTTCTGCAAATGTCCCGGTCCGGATCATCGGCAAGTTGCTCATTGTTGCTGCGGATCAGTTTACCGATCAAAGAATCGTAGCTCGATGAGATCGCGTCGCCCTCGTCGAACCCGGCGTCAAAGCGTGGTCTCTCGTAGCGTGGGCGCAACATTCGCAATCGCCCCACGCTCGGTCTGAACCCCTCCGCGGGGTCTTCCGCACACAAGCGCGCTTCGATGGCGTGGCCGTTGAGTTCGATCTCGCTTTGCTTCTTCGGCAGCTTCTCTCCGGCCGCGACGCGGAATTGCCATTCGACGAGATCGAGGCCCGTCACCGCCTCGGTCACCGGATGCTCGACCTGGAGGCGCGTGTTCATTTCAAGGAAGAAGAAGCCGTCCGTGCGCAGCGCGCCGGTGCCGTCCACCACATATTCGACGGTGCCGGCGTTTTCGTATTTGACGGCGCGCGCGACTTTCAAGGCCGCGTCCGTCATCGCCGCGCGCACTTCATCTGTCATGCCCGGCGCGGGCGCTTCTTCAATCACTTTCTGGCGGCGGCGCTGCAGCGAACAATCGCGTTCGAACAAGTGCACGAGATTGCCGTGCTTATCGCCGAACACCTGCACCTCGATGTGCCGTGGCTTGGCGATCAGCTTCTCGACAATGACGCGATCGTCGCCGAAGGCGGCCGCGGCTTCGCGCTGCGCGCTTGCGAGCGCATCGGCGAATTCGCCCGCGCGCGTGACTTCGCGGATGCCGCGCCCGCCCCCGCCCGCGACGGCTTTGATGAGAACGGGAAAGCCGATCTCCTTCGCCGCGGCGCCTAACGTCTTCGCGTCCTGCGCTTCGCCGCGATAGCCGGGGACGACGGGCACGCCCGCCTCCTCCGCGATGCGCTTGGCTTCGTCCTTTAAGCCCATGGCGCGGATGGAATCCGGCGTGGGGCCAATCCAGATGAGGCCCGCATCGATCACAGCCTCTGCGAAGTCGGGATTCTCGGAAAGAAAGCCGTAGCCGGGATGAATGGCCTCGGCGCCCGTCTTCTTCGCGGCCGCGATGATCTTCTCGCCGCGCAGATAGCTTTCGGCGGCGGGCGCGGGGCCGATATGCACCGCTTCGTCCGCCTCGCGCACGTGCTTGGCGCGCGCATCCGCATCCGAGTAGACCGCGATCGTGCGCATCCCCATCGCGCGCGCGGTGCGGAAGATGCGGCAGGCGATCTCCGCGCGATTAGCGACCAGGACGGATTTGAACATCAGCCGAGCACGCCAAAGACGATCATGAGCGCAATGAAGATCGTCAAGCTTATGAGCGCGAAGATGAGGAGGAAAAACGTGCGCCAGAGCGCGGACCAAACGCCGAGCTTATACGTGCCGCCCACGTGGAAGAACATGTGCACGGGTATGCCCAGCATGACGAGCCAGCCGATGGCCCAGCTCGTCCATGGCCCGCCCATCGCGGCGAGCGACACCGTGATGAAGAGCAGCGACATGAAGGCGAGCGAATAGAGCGTGAAGACGGTGTGGTCGTAGAACGTGTGCCCGCGCCGCCAGAGGAAGAGCAGCCCGACAAATGGGAGCGAGATGGGCAGCAGCAGGAAGGAGAATTTGTAGGCGTTCTGCTGGATTTTGTAGAAGAGCAGATCCGGATTCTCGAGTTTCTCGCGGAACTTCTCATTGAGCGCGTCGGCGCCCGCGATGAGCACGACGTTTCCCTCCTCAGCCGCATCGCTGATCTCATCCGATAGAGAGCCGTCGTTCCGCGCGTTCTCCGCGCCCTCGGGCGGGGGGCGCCCCTCTCGGCGCGCGATCTCGGTTTCGACCGCGAGACGGCGGCGCACGATCGCTTCGCGCGTCGCTTCGAGGCCGTTCCGAATGCCCGCCGCGCCTGGTCGAGTTTGATCGATCTGCTGGATTTCGCGCGCCGTCTCCGCTTCGCCTTCGCGCAACGTGGCGATGCGTTCGGTGAGCTCGGCGTTCGTCAAGTCGCGGAGATTGCCCTCGCCGAGCTGAATGCCGCCGCCTTGCGGCATCGCCAGCGCGAAGACGAAGAACATCAGGAAGATCGTGAACAGGAACATCGCGAACGGCGAGATGTAGCGCGCGCGCTTGCCGTGGATGTAATCGTGCGTGAGCGTGCCTGGGCGCGCCACGAGCATCGGCAAGGTGCGCCACGCTTTGGTATCGAAGTGAACGACGCCGTGGAGAAATTCCTCGAACACGTGCCCAAGCGTGCGGTGCACGTGCGCGGGCTGGCCGCAGCTGGCGCAATAGCGGCCCGAAACGTCCGCGCCGCAATTGAGGCACTTGCCGTCCCCGTGGCGCGTGCCTTCGCGGCCTTCGACTTCGCGAGCGACAAGTCCCGCTGTTACGGCGGCGCCCGCGGCTTCAAGCTCCCCGCTCATTCACCCTCCGCCCATTTGGGTTTGCGCCGCTCGAGAAACGCGGCGAGCCCTTCGCGGCCTTCATCGCTGGCGCGGCGCTGCGCGATGCGGCGCGCGGTTTCGTGCAGCAATTCGCTATCGACCAGGTGGCCGGCCGCGATCTGCGGCGCGAGCATGTGGCGCGGGCGGGTGACGTCATCCTGGATGTGGCGCACCAGCGCTTTTGCATCGGCGACGGCGCCGGGCGCGTTTTCAAACGCCAGATCGGCCAAACGCCGCATCGCGGCATCAAGCTCGGCGTCGTTCTCGACGATTTCATGGATGAGGCCGTAGCGCAGCGCGCCTTCCGCATCGAACGGCATGGCGGAGGCGAAGAGCATGCGCGCGTTGCGCGCGCCGACCGCTTCAACGACGTAGGGGCTGATGGTTGCGGGCGTGAGGCCCAGGCGCACCTCGGTGAAGCGGAAGCTCGCGCGCTTGGTCGCAATCGCATAATCGGATGCAGCGACGAGCCCTGCGCCGCCGCCCATCGCCGCGCCATCGACGAGCGCAACGGTGAACATCGGCAGATCGTGCAGCGCCTTCAGCATTTTCGCGAGCGCGAGGGCATCGGCCTCATTGTCCGCCTGCGTGCGTTCGCCCTGGCGCTTCATCCAATCGAGATCGGCGCCGGCAGAGAAATGCTCCCCCGCGCCGCGGATGAAGCAGATGCGCACATGATCGGCGCCGCGCAGCGTTTCGAAGGCTTCGCCGAGCGCGGCGATAGTGAGTTCGTCGAAGGCGTTGCGCTTTTGCGGACGATTAATGGTGACGACAGCAACGCCGGCGGGCGAGACATCGAGGATTGCGGGATCGGGCGCGAGAGTCATGGTGCGCAGCCTCCTGAGTTTGGATGCGCCGCTCGCCGTCCCTCCCCCTGCAAGGGGGAGGTAAGGTGGGGGTAAGCGCCAAGACTGGAGAAGGCTTCGTCTACCCCCTCCCAGCCTCCCCCTTTCAGGGGGAGGAGCCGGTGTGCGCCCCGCATCATACAGCCGCCAATGCTTGGGCCATCACCTGCCCGCGCTCGGCTTCCGGCGTTTCGTGAAGCTTCAGCCACTGCACGCCGGCGAAGAAATACTCGAAATCCTCGGGCGGAGCGGCTTCTTCGATGAACACGGGCAGAAGCCGCTTCTTATAGCGATCCGCGAGATAGACTTCGCGCTTCACGTGATCGCTTTCGAACGCGGCTTTCGAGCACATCACGGCGACGCCTTTGACGCCCTTGATCGCGCGCACGATCTCTCCGGCCCAGCTTTCCCCGGCATTGATGCCGTCCTTATCGAGCCAGAGATCGCGGCCTTCCTTCTTCACCGCTTCGCAAACGGGCAGCACAACCGGCGCATCCGCGCGCGCGTAGGAAACGAAGACGGCTTCCGGAGACGCGGGCGCGGCGGGCGCGGGCGCGCCGCCGACGGCGCTTTCATCGGCCAAGACCTCCGCTTCGGCTTCTTCACGCGCAGCGCTGCGCGCGGGCCGGTGCGTGACGACGGCGAAGAGCGCGACGAGCGCAGCAATGATAAGCGCGAGCGCGAGCGGCGCGCCCAGCCACTCGGGCAGCCCGTAGCGCGCGCCGAACTGATTGAGCCCGCCCATCAGATCGCCGAGCGAACCGGGCTCGGGCCCGATGCGGTTCACCAGCCAGACAGCGGCGGTCACCGCCGCTGCGCCGATGCCGAGGAGAATGAAGAGCGCCGAGACGATCCAGAAGAACGCACCGCCGTTTCCGCCTTTGGCTTCGACGCGCGGCGCGGCGCGCTTGCGCGGCGCCTGCACTTGATCCGGCGCTTGCGGCGCGCCGGGCGCTTGAACCGAAGGCGGCGCGGGCGGGCGGGCGGCCTCGCGCGCGCGTTTATCGATCTCCGCCCAGGCGACGAGTTCGCGCTGCTGCTCGAAACTTGCATCGACGGCGGGAAGATCGCGCAGGCCGACCGGCGCGAAATGGTGATCGAGCTTGACGAAGACGAGACGCCCGTCGGCCCAGGCATCGAGCGCACGCTTCTCGAAGGCCAGCCGGTGATGATCGAAGGCGCTGTCCTTTGACCAGAGCGCGACGAGGCTATCCCCCGTCTGAAGCGGGCGGCCGGGACGCTCCCCGGTTTCATGCTCGACGAAATGGCCCCGGCGCTCGAGATAGTGCTGCAGCGCATCGGCGGCAGGCTGATCCGCCGCGGCGTGGGCGATGAAAACGGTCATGCGGGATTCGGCCCTCCGGGGTGCTCTCTAGCACCCCCGCCCCGGCTTGGGAGGGGTGGGCGCTTGTCGCAAACACCTGACCTCTCGGCGTTTTGAAGGGACATCGAGACTTGCGCGCGGCTCAATGCTGGGATGCGCACAATTCTGTTGGCCCTCGCCGCTCTCACACTCGCCGCCCCAGCCGAGGCGCAAGTCCGCATCACGATCGATGCGTCGCTGGCGGAGCGGACGCTCGGCCTCGTCTGTTCAGGAAGGCCCGTGGATGAGCGCGCGGTGCGGAACTCGCCCGCCGTGCAGGCGCAGATCGCGCACAATTCAGGGCTGATCGCGGCGGCGACCATGGACGCCTATGTCGCGGCGCTGCGCGCGGCCTCGGCCTGCCAGGCGCCTGCGGAGGATCCGTTCGGGATCGGCGACGTCATCGCCAACCGCGAAATCTATCGCGCCAAGATCACGGCGCTGACGGCGCGCCAGAACGAGCTGACGCAGGCGGTGGCGGCGCGGCTTGCGCCCTTCATGCGCGACGGCGAGAATTTCGAGGGCTCGGTCGTGCTGGCCGTGCCCTATTTCTCCTGCGGCGGCTTCTCGCGCGAAGCGGCGTTCTTCATCGACATACGCTGCCTGGATGCGGACATCTCGGCCGATTGGGTGGCGCTCGAACTGCTGATCGCGCACGAGACCTTCCACGCCATCCAGCAGCGCTATTTCGCGCGCGTCATCGAGAACGCCGAAGAGATCGCCACGCTCACCGACGCCTACGCCTATCTCTTCGGCGCGCTGCTGTGGGAAGGCAGCGCCGAATACGCCACGCCCTCGCGCGAGCTTGGCGCGGGCGGCGGCATGCTCACGCGCATCGGGCGGCAATTCGCGGCGAGCAACGCGCAGCGGCGGCGCAGCAATTTCAACCTGCTCTCGATGATGTTCGAATACGTTTCTCATCACGAGGGCGATCCGCGCGCGGCGGCGGAGCGCGCCTATCAGATCGCGTTCACCGGAACGTTCGAACAATTCGCCTACTATGCCGGCGCGGAGATGGCCGGCGATATCGACCAGGCGTGGGGCAGGCCCGCGCTCCTCTGCGTGATGCGCCTGCCTGCGGAAGAATTCGCGCTGGCGCACGATGCGGTCGCCGAGGCGCGGACGGACAACCCCCGCCGCCTCGGCCCCGCCGCGATCGGCGCGGCGCGGGCAGTGCGCGCGACGCGCGAGACCACACAGACGTTCGAAAGCTGCCGCCCCGCCTAGAGAACTTCGTCAACCCTGAGCGGCGGGCGCGCCAGCACGGTTCCCTTCCGCGTCGAGACGATCGGGCGCTGAATGAGACGCGGATTTTCCGCCATGGCGGTCAAAATTCGCGTCTCGGAGGCTCCGTTATAGAGCCCAAGCTCTTCCGCCGCCGGCTCCCTGGGGCGCAGCAACTCGCTCGGCTTGAGCCCAAGCAGCTTCAGCGTCTCGGTGATCTTCTTCTTCGACGGGCGCTCCTTAAGGTATTGATAGATTTCGATCTCGTGCCCGAGCGACTCCAGCCGCGCGAGCGCCGCGCGCGACGAGCCGCAACCCGGATTGTGCCAGATCGTCACCTTCATGGCGCGCGCAACCCCCCCGTGTTAAAAACACGTCATACGCTTGCGGAGCCGGGGCCGCGAGGCCCTAACCGCAGATCAGATGCGCGCCCGCCGCATGGCGAGCCGCGCCTGCGAGGGGAGATCGTCATGAAGCTCGGCATGCTCAAGGGCCGTTTGTTGGCCGGCGCGGCGTTGACCGCACTCTTGTTCACAACCGCTTCGCTGGCGCCGGCGCCGAACGCCGCCACCGAGGATTTGCGCACGCTCGTCTTCTCGCGCGCCTGCGGCCCCGCCGAAGGGCTGGCCCGGCGCGAAGCGCTGGGCAGGCTGCTCGCCGGCGCCGCCGCTTATGCACAGACGATTCCCGGCGCGCTCGATACGCCGCCGCCGCTGATGAGCGGCCTCGGCGACGCGCACATGGACATCACCACCGCGAGCCCGCAGGCGCAGGCCTATTTCGATCAGGGCTTGCGCTTGCTGCACGCCTTCAACCACGCCGAAGCGATCCGCGCCTTCCGCGAGGCGCAGCGCATCGATCCCACCTGCGCGATGTGCTTCTGGGGCGAGAGCTTCGCTTACGGCCCAAACATCAACGCGCCGATGAATCCGGCCGACAATGAAGTCGCGTTCAACACCTCGCGCGCCGCCTTCGAACGCATGAGCAATGCAACGCCGCTCGAGCAGGGCATGATCGAGGCGCTGCAGGTGCGCTACACGCGGATCGCGCCGGAGAACCGCACCGGCCTTGACGCCGCATACGCCGATGCGATGGCCGCGGTCGCCGATCGCTTCGCCGACAGCGACATCGCGCAGGTCATGGCTGCGGAAGCGGCGATGGATACGCAGCCATGGAATTATTGGAACGCGGACGGGCGCGAGACGCACGGGCGCGCGGGCGACGCGATCGCGCGCGTGGAGCGCGTGCTGGCGCGCAGCCCGCGCAATGCCGGCGCCATTCACCTCTACATTCACTTGGCCGAAGCCTCGATCGATCCGTGGCGCGCTGAAGCGGCGGCCGAGCGGCTCGCCGCGGTCGCGCCGGCGGCAGGCCACCTAGTGCATATGCCGGGGCACATCTTCTACCGCGTCGGGCGCTTCCGCGAATCCTTGCGCCTCAATGTGAGCGCCTCGGCGGCGGATGAGGCCTATATCCGCAACGCGAGCCCGAGCCCGATTTACCGCTACGGTTATTACCCCCACAATCTGCACTTCGTGATGACGAGCGCGGCGATGGCGGGCGATGCGCGCACCGCGCTCGATTATGCGAACCGGCTCGACGAAGCGCTGCCGCACGAAATGGCGGCGCAAGTCGTACTCGCTCAGCCGGTGCGGGCCGCACCCTGGTTCGCGCGCGCGCAATTCGATACGCCCGCCAACATCCTCGCCGCCGAGGCGCCCGCGCCCGGCATCGCTTATGTCAGCGCCGCGCATCACTATGCGCGCGGCATGGCGTTCGCGCGCACCGGCCGGCCCGCCGAGACGCGCGCCGAGGCCCAAGCGATCGCCACGCTGGCCTCGACCGCGGATTTCTCGATGACCGATGCGCAGGGCATTCCCGCGCGAGAAATTTTGCGCACCTACGCCAGCGTGCTCGAAGCGCGCGCCCTCATGGCGGAGCGGAACTACACAGGCGCCATCGCCGAGCTCGAACGCGCCGTCGCGATGCAGGCTGAGATCGCCTATACCGAGCCGCCCTACATCTATTATCCGATCCGCCGCACACTGGGCGCCGCGTACCTGCTCAACCGCCAGCCCGCGCGCGCGGAAATGGAATTCCTGCAGACGCTGATCGAAAGCCCGCAGGACGCCTATGCCTATTGGGGCATTGCCGAAGCCCGCCGCCAGCGCGGCGACAGCCAAGGCGCATCCGCCGCGCGCTACCTCTTCAACAGCGCCTTCATGGGCCGGCGCGGCAGCGTGAACGTGCACGATTTGTAGAAGAAGCTGGCGCAGCCGTTGCTCCCCTCCCCCTGAAAGGGGGAGGCTGGGAGGGGGTAGGCGCCACCGCAGGTAGCGCTCACCCCCTCCTTACCTCCCCCTTTCAGGGGAGGGGCTCAGGCGTTGCGTTACAATCTCACCCAATGAGTCGCTTTGCTCATACGCTCCAAGGCGCCGCCCGCGCGCGCGACCTTCGGCGGGCGGCCACGAAAGCCGAGCGCATGCTTTGGGCGCAGATGCGCGGCGGTGCCCTGGGCGCACCCTTTCGCCGACAGCATCCTATCGGGCCTTACTTCGCCGATTTCTGCTGTGTGCCTCTGCAGATCGTCGTCGAGCTTGACGGCAGCCAACACGCGGAGCGCGACGCGCAGGATCGTGCACGCACCGCCTATCTTGAGGGGCGCGGCTTTCTCGTTCTGCGGTTCTGGAACAACGAGATCACAAACGGCCAGGGCGGGCCGCGTCTCGAAATCATGGATGCGATCCGGCGGCGCAAGTTCGAGCGCAATCAGGTCGAGGCCAAACAAAAAAACGCCGGCGCGAGTGCATCGCGCCGGCGCCTCTGTTCGTTGGATCGAAGCCTTAGATGGCCTTCAGATTGATCGCGGAAGGCTTGTTCTTACGCGGATCATTCTGAATCTCGAAGCTGACGGCTTGGCCGTCCGCGAGCGAGTTCATGCCCGAACGCTCGACCGCGGAGATATGGACGAACACGTCCGAACCGCCGTCATCCGGGGCGATGAAGCCGAAGCCTTTTTGACCGTTGAACCATTTCACTTTGCCGGTAGCCATGCGGCCGCTCCTTCAGTTCTTAAAGCAATGCGGAGCCGCCTTTGGGGCCGCTCTGCGGGTGGTGGATTGGGAGGTTCGGTGATCGTGCGAGCGCGAAGGCGGTCGGCTGATAGGCGAGCCAAGTAATCCTGTGGGGCGACGTGGGGGCCAATTGTGGCGAGATTGCGGCAAACGCCGTAGCGGAATGGTCGCGGGGCCCTATTGGGAGGCGGGGTGGGCCACGTAGCGCGCCGCATTGCGCTGCGTGACGGCGTTTTCCGGATCGAGCGCGAGCGCGCGTGCGCAAGCGGCCTCCCCGGCTTCGGCCCCGCCGCGCGAGAGCACTTCGCAGCGGACGTTGTGGGCCGTGCGATTTTCAGCCGAGCGGGCGATCGCCGCATCGGCGGCGGCGAGCGCGCCGGCATCGTCGCCCTGCGCGAGCAGCAGCGTGGAGAGCGTCGCGTTCGCAGGCGCGGCCATCGCGGGCGTGCGCGCGGCGCGCCGGAGATCCTCGATCGCTTCGTCGCGGCGGCGCAGATTGATGAGCGTCTGCGCACGGAAATAACGCGTGCGCGCCCAGCGCGGCCGCACTTCGAGCGCGCGGGTGAGATCGGCGAGCGCGCGTTCGTCCTGCCCGATGAGTTGGAGTGCGCGGCCGCGCGTTGCGATCATCAAAGGCGGCGGCGTGATCTCGGCTTGGGTCATCAGCTCTTCGGCGCGGTCATAAGCCTGCACGGTGGGCGTGCCGCGTTCGAGCATGGCGTAGGTGTCGCCCATGCGCCGCCAGAGCTGCGCTTGATCCGCCGTGGAGAGGCCTTCGCGCGCGAGACAGGCTTCGAGCGCGGCGCGAACCGATTCATAATTTTCTTCGGCCGCCGTCGCGTCCGGGCAGAGATCGGCCGGCGCGGCCGCAGGTTGCGCGTGCGCGTGCGCGTGCAACAGAACAGAAAGCGCCAGCGCGCCGAAAAAGCGTTGCAACACGAGCCGGTCCTTCCCCTCAGAGGCGAGCGCAGAGCCTCCATGGAGCACGAGCAGCAAGGAAAACGCCAGCGGGTTCGCGCCACGCGCGGTTCTTAACGCTTCGCGCCCGACGTACGCCGGGCCGATCTTTCACGAGCTTCCGCGGCGGCCTTGGTGGCGATGATGCACACCCCGGTCTCGTTTGCGCCCGCTTCGAGAGGCGAGAGGGCCATGTCGAGCACACATTCCTCGCCGTTCTTGGCGACAATTTGAGCGGTGATTTCTTGAACGCCGCCGCTTTCGATCGCTGCGCCAAACGCGGCCGCAAGCTTAACGCGGTCCCCGGCGTCGACAATATTTGAGGCGATCACCCCCAAGAGCTGGTCGGCCGTGAAGCCAGTCCACTCGGTGAAGGAATCGCATATCCACACGAAGCGGCCGCGCGAATCCAGGTGCGCGGTCGCGATGCCCTTATGGACGCGCGCGGCCGCCGCCATGGCATCCGCGCGGACGGCGTTCTGTTTGAGGTGCCTCTCTTCTGTTTTGTTCATCCAGACGCAGGCGATCCCGTCCAAATACGGAAAGGCGTGGAATTGGAGATAGCGCCCGGGGAAAGCGAGCGATTCCGTTTCAAACGTCGCCGGCTCCCGCGTGCGCCCCACGCGATTGAATTGTTCGAAGAGAAAACTGCCGTCGAGGCCGCGAATGATTTCGCCGGCGCGGCGGCCCAGTATCTCTGCGGAGCTCAAGCCAAAATAAGATTCCGTCAGCCGGTTGACGCGCACGATGCGCCACTCGGCATCGAAGGCGATGAAGCCCTCGCCCATGTTGCTCAACAGGGCCTTGAGCGCGGCGACGCTTTCGTCGGTCTTTCGATCTTTGCCGTCCTGCGTCTGTGCAAACCGATCCGAGGAGGAAAGCACCAAGCGCTCGCGCCCGTGGCGCGTGATCGAGACTGGATGCGAGAGCGCCTGCTCCTGCCAGTGACCGATGTTGCGTGCGAACTCGGCGGCGGTGACGATTAGGCGATCCGGCATCCTTGCTCTCGCGACCATCTCTCCATGAGTCTGGCAAACGCGCCATTCGGTCCTTGAGATCGATCAAAAGTCGCGTTCAAAGTCCGTGAAATCCGCAGAATCCGGATTCCTCGTATTTCCCCCCGGCGCGTTCGGGCGCTTCGCGCGCGCCTCTCTTGCGTCAACGGAATCCCGAGAATCCACATTCTCCGCAGAGCGCGTGGTCACTCTCTCCTAAGCTCGCCGCACAACCATAGCCGCCGTCAAAAGCAAGACAAGCGCCGCACGCGAATCTGAGATTTGATTTCAACGCGGCGTGATGCGGGAGGCGCGCATGGATCACTTCGGATGGATCGCGGACGAGTTGACGTGGCTGGAAGAAACGCTCGACGATCCAAAATATTCCGAACAATCCCCGGCCTTGAAGCGTGCGCTGCAACGCGCTTTTGTCGAAGCATGCAAAGCGGGCCGCGCGCATCGGCATCGTTTGGAAGCCGCCGCGGCGCTAGGCAGCGAAACGATCGGCGCGCGCACCTTGCGCCGCTCCCGGAGCAAACGCGTGCGTGAAATGACGTAATGCCGTTGACGCAAACGGCACGCGCAAGGGGGCGCGCGCGGTCTGTTTGGACGGCGTGTCAGGAAACCGCACGCGGCGTCCTATAGCCTTGACCGGCTGGACAGACATTTTTGTGCGCCGCGCGATTTTCGGCTATGGCGGCGCGCTCATGAGCAAATCGACCATCACCCGTGCGCCGAAAGCGCCGACCATCGGCGTCGTCTCGCTTGGGTGCCCCAAGGCGCTGGTGGACAGCGAGCGGATCATCACGCGCTTGCGGAGCGAGGGGTACAGCCTCTCCGCGGACTACGAAGGCGCGGACCTGGTGCTGGTGAACACCTGCGGGTTTCTCGACACCGCCAAGGCCGAGAGCCTCGAGGCGATCGGGGAAGCGCTCACCGAGAACGGCAAGGTGATCGTGACGGGGTGCCTCGGCGTCGAGGAGAGCCTCATCCGCGAGACACATCCGAACGTGCTCGCGGTGACGGGGCCGCATCAATACGAAGCGGTGGTCGAGGCGGTGCACACGCATCTGCCGCAAGCGCACGATCCGAAGATCGATCTTGTGCCGGAGGGCGGCTACCGGCTCACGCCCCGGCACTACGCGTATCTGAAGATTTCAGAGGGCTGCAACAATCGCTGCAGCTTCTGCATCATCCCGAGCATTCGCGGCGATCTCGTCTCGCGCCCGGCGAATGCCGTGCTGAAGGAGGCGGAGAGCCTCGTCAAAGCGGGCGTCAAAGAAATTCTCGTCATCAGCCAGGACACCAGCGCTTACGGCGTCGATGTAAAATACGCCGAGAGCAAGTGGAAGGACCGCACCGTGCGGGCCAAGTTCTACGATCTGGCGAAGGAGCTCGGCGAGCTCGGCGTGTGGGTGCGGCTGCACTACGTCTATCCCTACCCGCACGTGGATGACGTCATCCCGCTCATGGCGGAGGGGAAGATCCTTCCGTATCTGGACATTCCCTTCCAGCATGCGAGCCCGCGACTCTTGAAGGCGATGCGGCGCCCGGCGAACCAGGACAAGATGCTGGAGCGGATCGCCAAATGGCGCGCGATCTCTCCCGATCTCACGATCCGCTCCTCTTTCATCGTCGGTTTTCCCGGCGAGACGGAGGAGGATTTCGAGACGCTGCTCGAATTCATCGAGGAAGCCGGGATCGATCGCGCCGGGTGCTTCAAATACGAGAACGTCGAAGGTGCGCCGTCGCGCGATCTTGAGGATCACATCGAACAGGACGTGGTCGATGAGCGCTGGGAGCGCTTCATGGAGGTGCAGACGAACCTCGCCTTCGCGCGCGGCGAAGCGCTCATCGGCACGACGCAAAGCGTGATCGTCGATGGGTTCGACGATGAGGCCGGCGCCTACGAGGCGCGGACGAAAGCGGATGCGCCGGAGATCGACGGCGTGGTGTTCGTTGAGTCAGAGCGCGATTTGAAGCCGGGCGACATTCTCGACGTGGAGATCACCGACGCCGAGGGGCATGAACTCAAGGCGTGCGCCTAAGGCGCGGCGTGAACGCGGCGGCAAGCGATGAAGCGGCTGCTCCCTCCGCTCAAGCGCAGCACTTGGCCTGGATAGATCACATCGGGATTGGCGATGTTGTTGGCGGCGGCGATCTCGGCGGCGCGGGTGCGATCTCCGTAGGCGCGCGCGGCGATGGCGCCGAGCGTATCGCCGTCAACCACCGTGACGATTTCGGCGCCATCGCTCCATGACGCGCGCGGGCCGTTGCGGTGGAATGCGACGCCTGCGGAGACATAGGTGAGCATGCCTTCGCGATCGGCGCGGCGCATCGCGTAATGCTGGCCGCTATCCCATTGGGCGACGGCATTGGCGCGGCGGTTCGAGTAGCGCATGCGCAAACGCCCGCGCGTTTGGCAGATGAATTCCTCGACTCCAGGATCGTTCAACGTGAGCGCCGCGCGCGTCAGCGCGGGGGCTTCGGCGACGCGCGGCGCGGGCGGCGCGACGGCGACTTGGCCGGCCGGTGTCGCCCAATCGGGACGGCGCGGCGCGGCATCGTTCGCGAAATCCGCTTCGCCCCAGGACATGCAGCCCGCGCACAGAAGCGCGGCAGCAAGCGCAAGCAATGACCGCATCGACGCCTCCTATTGAACTTCCCAATCGATTTCGCCGCGCAGGTCGGCGGGCACGCGATCGCATAGCGCGGCGTGCAGGTCGGCGTGCGTGCCTTTCGCGGGCGCGCGCAGCACGAAGCGGATGCGGTTCTTCGCGTAGGATGTATTTTCGCTGACGATCTTGCAGCCGAGTTGAGCGAGCGCGGCGCGATAGGCCTCCGCGCTTTCCTTCACGCGGCCCTTGGGCGCCTCTTCGATCTCCAGCGTGCAGATCGGCCCGCGCTCAAACACCCAAATCAAAATCCACGCAAAGAGCGCGGCGAGCACGGCGAAGTGCGGCAGGTTCAAGCCCGCGATCAAGCCGATGAGCGTGACGGCGATCAGGCGGCCCGTGTCGCGCGTGCTGGCGGTATCGGTGCGGAAGCGCATGAGGCCGCCCAAGCCGAACACGACGAAGCCGACGACGAGGCCGTATTCCAACACGACGACGCCGACGATGGCCCCCACGAGCGCGTACATCACGGAGACTTTGGGAAGCTCCGCCTCCTCCGCGGTGTCGATCGTGCGGGTGACGGCGGGATGAAACGCGATGAGCGCGCCGAGCACGGTCGCCAACAAGAGCGCGGCGAGCGCTTCGAGCAGATAGGGATAATCGAGGAAGCCGCGCCAGCCGACGGCCTGAAGCCCCTGCGTATCCAAGATTTGCTGCATCGCCCGCCCCCCAAAAGCAAGGAAGGCCCGCGGCGCGCGTCTGTCAATTAGGCCGGAGCCGGAGGAGAGAGATGCCGCTCTCAGTGTAGCACGGCGTACGCAGGCGCGCGTGTAACGCGCGTCACGAGCGGGCGCAGAGGCCAAGGCCTAGCAAGACTCCCCCCAGCGGAGGTTTTCATGTCTCAACTCGACGAAAAGAAGCTCAACGACTTCATTGGGAAAATGCTCGGCAATCTCGGCGGCGCGTTCAGCGTGCCGACCGTGCGGCTCGGCTTCAGGCTTGGGCTCTTCAAGACATTGGCCGAAGGCGGCGCGATGAGTGCAGTCGAACTCGCCAAGAAAGCAGGCGGGCTCACGGAGCGTTACGTGCGCGAATGGGCGCTGGCGCAGGCGGCCAACGGCTATATCGACTACGATCCGGCGGCGGACAAATTTTCGCTCTCGCCCGAGCAGCAGATGGTGTTCGTCAACACGGAGAGCCCCGTCTATCTCGCGGGCGCGTTCGAGCTTGCCGCGGCGATGATCGAGGGCGAGCCGAAAGTAGAGAATTGCTTCCGCACCGGCCAAGGTGTGCGCTGGGGCGATTCAGCAGGCTGCCTCTTCTGCGCGACGGGCGCATTCTTCCGCCCGGGCTACGTCAACAACATCGCGCAGAACTGGATCCCCGCGCTCGATGGGATGGGCGCGAAGCTCAAGGCGGGCGCGAAGGTCGCGGATGTCGGCTGCGGGGTCGGCTTCTCGACTCTGCTGATGGCGGCGGCGTATCCGGCGAGCCAATTCGTCGGCTTCGATTTCCACGAGCCCTCGATCGAAGAGGCGCGCCGCCACGCCAAGGATCACGGCTTTGGGGACCGCGTGCGCTTCGAGGCCGCGCCGGCGAAGGAGATCAAGGAAACGGGCTTCGACCTCATCACGTTCTACGATTGCCTGCACGATATGGGCGATCCGCGCGGCTGCGCGGCGCACATGCGCAAAATCCTCAAGGACGACGGCGCGTGGATGATCGTGGAGCCGATTGCGGGCGCCACGCCGGCGGACAACATGAATCCCGTTGGGCGGCTCTACTACAACGCCTCGACCATGATCTGCGTGCCGACATCGCTCGATCAGGAAGTGGGCGAAGGGCTCGGCGCGCAAGCGGGCGAGACGAAGCTCACCGAGGTGATCAAGAGCGGCGGGTTCACGCGCGTCAGGCGCGCGACCGAAGGGCCGTTCAACATGGTGCTTGAAGCGCGGGCTTAGGCGCCGGCAAGCATGGAGCGAAGGCGCGCCGGGCTGACGCGCTGATCGGCGCACGAAGCCCCGCCGCGTTCTTCCGGAGTCTCCAGCGCGAGCCACAGATGGGAGAGCGCCAGGCACGTCCAGCTCGCGCTCATCGCGGCGGCGGCTGCGCCCAGATGAACGCGCTCCCAAATGCCAAGGGCGTTGTGCGCTTTGAGGAAGTCGAAGATGTCGAGCGACAGCGTGCGCACGGCTTGCGCGTCGGCGCGGCCCTCCGCGCATTGGCTGTTCAGTTCAAAAATGCGCTTGCGGCAGGCCAGCAGCTCTTGCGGCAGAATCATACGTGCGCACCCCCAGCGGCGCGGGTGCAAAGACTGCGCCACGAGGCTCTAAAGCCGCGTTAAGAACCGTGTCAGAAGAGCGGCCGCACATCGCGCATCGTCATGAAGACGACGGGCCCGTCCGTCGGCCCGCGATAGATGCCGGCCGCGCCGTTCACTTTCATCGCCACCGCCGCCATGCGCCAAGCCTCCTGCTCCGGCACGAAGAGCGCGGGCTGGGTGAGCTCCGCGAGGCCGTGTTTTTCGCCAAACCAGCGCGTGCGCTCCGCATCGGCGCGCAGGCGCGTCTGCACGCTCGGGTGATCCCAGCCCCAGATGAAAGCATGCGTGTTCGGATTCCACGCGCCGACGATCTGCACCGGCGCGACGAGCAGCGCGCCATCGTTGCGCTCGAAATGGATGAGGCCCGCGGCTTGATCGACGCTCCATTGCGCGCCAGCCAAGCCCCACTCGCGGGTGAGCGCTTGCTGGCGGCGCTTCAAGTCCCGCCACGCATCGGCCCAGAAGCGATCGATATCGACCGGCTCGCCGCCCCAGGGCGCGAGCGCGCGGGATTCCTCGCGGCGCGTGAGTTTCTGCAGCCAGTTCACGAAGCAAGGCTAGCGCAGCGCGGGATCAATTTGAATCGCCGGACGCGTCATCTTTCTTGCGCCCGCCGCGGCCGATCGTCAGCGCCTTGATGACGCCGCGCAGCGTTTGCACCTCCTGGTGCGTGAGGCGCGCGCGCAGAAATGGCGCGCGCAGATTGTGCTTCATCAGCGGCGTCTTATCCGGCGGGTGGAAGAAGCGGCCCCGCTCCAACTCGGTTTCCAGGTGCGCGAAAAGCGCCTCGATCTCGGCTTGCGTCGCAGGCGGGCCGATCGCGGGGAACCATTCCGGCGCATCCCTCGCCTGGCGCGCCTCCCCCATGGCGAAGGCGAAGAGCGCCACCGAGTTCGCCAGATTGATCGAGGGAAAGCCGGGATTGACCGGATAGGTCACCAACGCGTCCGCACGCGAGATTTCCTCGTTGGTGAGGCCGGAGGCCTCCGGGCCGAACACAACCACGGGGCGCTCCCCCGCAGCGATGGCCGCGCGCAGCTTGCCGGCCGCCTCGCGCGGGCCCCAGACCGGTTTTTCCATTTCCCGGGGCCGGGCGGTGGCGGCGAGCACGAATGTCGCATCCGCAACCGCATCCTCGAAGCTCCATTCCAGCCTCGCTTGGTGTAAGACCTTGTCGGCGCCCGAGGCCACGGCGAAGGCTTTTGGATTGGGCCACGCGTCCCTAGGTTCAACCAGCCGTAAGCCGGCGAGGCCGAAATTGAGCATGCACCGGGCCACGGCGCCGATGTTTTCGCCCATTTGCGGCCTCACCAGCACGATAGCGGGCCAGACTTCCTCGATCGGCGGGGGCATGTGCGGTGCGCGAGTCATGGGGACGCGACAGATTTGCTTTCCGCCAGTAGAAGAACCTGAATGACGGACGTTTTCATTTCCTACGTGCGGGAGGACCGCAAGCGGGTGCGCCCGCTGGTGAGGCATTTGCGCAATGAAGGCCTCGACGTGTGGTGGGATGAAAACCCGCCCGGCGACGGCAAATGGACGCCCGCCTCCCGCCGCGCTTTGGTGGAGGCCGGCGCGATCATCGTTTTTTGGTCGGAGCAATCGTCCATATCCTCGTGGATCGTTGCGGAAGCGACCCACGCGCATGACCGCAAGGCGCTCGTGCCGGTCATGCTGGAGGAGTGCAAGCCGCCCGCGCCCTTCAACAAGATCATCAGCGCCGATCTGGTGAAGTGGAAAGGCTCCACCGACGACGAGGAATTCGAGGACGTCATCCGCAAGACCAAGGAATTGGTCGAGGCGAAGAAGGCGCTCGAAAGCGAAGGCCCGCCGCCCGCGCCGCAGCCCATTCTTCAACGCGTGCCGCAGCCCGTGCCGAAGCAAGCGGCGCAAGGCGGCGCCGCGGCCTCGCCCTCCGGCAACACCTTCTTCTCCGCCAATCTCGGCGGCCCCCGCGCCAACCCGGGCGCGCCGCAGCAGCCCGCCACGGCGCGCGCGCCCCAGCCCGCGCAGCCCCAGCAGCCGCAGGCTTACCGGCCGCCCCAGCCTGTGCAGCCCGCCGCCCCACAATCGCCTCCGCCGCAGGCGCGCGCGCCCCAGCCTCCAGCGCCGCCGCCGCCGCGCGTCGTGACCCCGATCAGCGAAGCGCCGCAACGCGCCGCCCCGCAGCCGCCGCGCCCGCTGACGCCTGAACCGCCGCCGCGTTCATTGACGCCGGTGGATGCGCCCCCGCCGCCGCGGCCCGCGCCGCGCCCGATGATCCGCCCGGTCGAGGATGCGCCCGCGCCGCCGGCGCGCCCCGCGCCCGCGCCGCGCGCCGCAGAACCCGAGCCGCTGCCGCGCACGTTGCGCCGGGTGGAGCCGCCGCCGCGCGAGACCGTCCATCCCGTTGACGCCGAGCCGCCGCGCAGGCGCGGTTCGCCCGCGCCGCTCATTCTGGGCCTGGCAGTCGCGGCCGGGCTCGGCGCGCTCGCTTATTTTGTTGGCCTGCCGATGCTCAATCGCGGCAGCGAAGAAACGAGCGTCGCCGATGTCGCGCCGCTGCCCGTGCCGGGCGAGGAATCCGGCGCAACCTTCCCGCCCGCCGAGGAAGAAATCGCCCCGGTCGAGGACGATACCGCACTGCCGCCCCCGGCCGAAGCCATCGCGCCCCCGACGCAACTCGCCCCGCCGCAACAGCAACAGCCGCAAGCGCGCGCGACCCCGGCGCCGGCGCAACAGCAGCAGCGCCCCGCGCAGCAACAGCAAGCGCCCGCCCAACAGCAGCAGCCGGGCGGCCCGATCACGCTGCCGGAGCGCAGCTTCGCAGACCCAGGCGCGGACGCGCAGCCAGGCGCCGACGCCGCCGCGAGCGCGCTCGGCGATTTGGAGCGTTGCTTGGGGCGGTTGGTGCGCCAATGCCCGGGCATGGCCGCCGGTCGCGCGGGCTTTGCGCAGGACGGCGCGCTCTCCGGCGCGGAGCGCACGCTGCTTAACCAGCGCAGCCTGTTCCAATGGTCCGACGTGACGGCGGCGAACGTGGCCAATTGCCAGCGGCATTTGAACGCCGCCTCGCAATCCTCGAGCTACGATCCCCTGACGACGGCGTGCCGCGCGTTCCCGGCGCAAGGGCCCCAGCGCTAACTTGCGCGCCGCCCGCTAGGCTTTTACCAACGCGCCGCCCGCGCGCGGATATGATTTGGGGTTGAGGAATATGGCGAAGATCAAGGTCGAGAATCCCGTCGTCGATATGGACGGGGATGAGATGACGCGCATCATCTGGGCGCTGATCAAAGAGAAACTGATCTTCCCCTATCTCGATCTGACGCTCGATTATTACGACCTCGGCGTCGAACACCGCGACGCGACGAACGATCAAGTCACGATCGACGCGGCGAACGCCACGAAGAAGCATGGCGTCGCCGTCAAGTGCGCGACGATCACGCCGGACGAAGCGCGCGTGAAGGAATTCAAGCTCAAGGAAATGTGGAAGAGCCCCAACGGCACGATCCGCAACATCCTGGGCGGCGTCATCTTCCGCGAGCCGATCATCTGCAAGAACGTGCCGCGTTTGGTGCCGGGCTGGACGCAGCCCATCGTCGTCGGGCGCCATGCGTTCGGCGATCAGTATCGCGCGACCGATTTCAAGTTTCCCGGCAAGGGCACGCTGACGATTAAGTTCACGGGCGACGACGGCCAGGTGATCGAGAAGGAAGTGTTCAAGGCGCCGGGCGCGGGCGTCACGATGGCGATGTACAATCTCGATCAGAGCATCATCGATTTCGCGCGCGCGTCGTTCAATTACGGGCTGCTGAAGAATTATTCGGTCTATCTCTCGACCAAGAACACGATCCTCAAAGCCTATGACGGGCGCTTCAAGGACATCTTCGAGGAGATTTTCAACGCCGAGTTCAAGGCCGAGTTTGACAAACGCAAGCTCGTCTACGAACACCGCCTGATCGACGACATGGTGGCCTCCGCCTTGAAGTGGAGCGGCGGCTATGTGTGGGCGTGCAAGAATTACGACGGCGACGTGCAGTCGGATACTGTCGCGCAGGGCTTCGGCTCGCTCGGGCTGATGACCAGCGTGCTCATCACGCCGGACGGCAAGACGATGGAGGCGGAGGCCGCGCATGGCACGGTGACGCGCCATTTCCGCCAGCATCAGAAAGGCGAACCGACGAGCACGAACTCCGTCGCCTCGATCTTTGCGTGGACGCGCGGGCTTGCTCATCGCGGCAAGCTCGACGGCAATCAGGCGCTGATCGACTTCGCGCATAATCTGGAGAGCGTGACTGTCGCCACCGTCGAAGGCGGACAGATGACGAAGGATTTGGCGCTGCTCGTCGGCGATCACCAGAAGTGGCTGACGACGGAAGGCTTCCTCGATGCGGTGTCGGAAAATCTGAACCGGGCGATGGCGAAGGCGGCGTAGCGCGTGGACAAGCAGCGTAAGCGCGCACTCACCGACGCTTACCGCGAGACGAAGAAACGCGCGGGCGTCTATGCGGTCGTTTGCAGCGCGACTGGCGCGCGGTGGGTCTCCGCGACGCCCGATCTCTCCAAGCAGCAGAACGCGATCTGGTTTCAGCTGCGCACGGGCGGCTTTCCCAATCGCGCGCTGCAGGCGGCATGGAACGAGCACGGCGAAGAGGCCTTCGTGTACGAAGCGCTCGCGGAATTGCCCGATGCGGAACGGAGCGCTTACGCGCTGCGCGCGGATCTGAAGACGCTCGATGAAGAGTGGCGCAAGAAGCTCAACGCGCCGCGCGTGACTGGCTGATGATCGTTCGCGACATTCGCGCGACAGACCGGGCAGCGTGGGAGCCGCTCTGGCGCGGCTATCTCGAATTCTACAAGAGCGCCTTCGATCCAGCGCAAGCGGATGTGACGTTCGCGCGGCTTCTCGATCCCAACGAGCCGATGTTCGCGCTCGTGGCCGAAGAGGAGAACGCGCTCATTGGCGTGGTGCAATGCGTGCTGCACCGCTCGACTTGGTTCGAGCGCGAAATTTGCTATCTGCAGGATCTCTTCACGCTTCCCGAAGCGCGCGGGCGCGGCGTGGGGCGCGCGCTCATCGAAGCGGTCTATATGCGGGCTGAAGAGGAAGCCTGGCCGCGAGTCTATTGGCAAACGCACGAAAGCAACGGAACGGCGCGCCTGCTCTATGATCGCGTCGCGAAAAATTCCGGCTTCATCGTCTATCGGCGCGATTGGGCCTAGAGCCGGAGCGCATCGACCTCGACCGCTTCGTATTCATCGAGCCGGTAAAGCATGCCGCGATGGATCGCGACGAGCGCGCCCTCGCCCCAATCCTTGAGCAAATCGGCGTCAAGCTTTTCGCGCGCGGACCAGCGCGAGCCATCCTCGCACAAGACGACGCGGCCCTTCGCGAGCACGCTGTCGATCACCGAAACGGAGCCCGACGAAGCCCCCGCGTTCAATCCGAGTCGAAAGACGGAGAGAATCGCGTCACGCTGCGCATCGGAGAGGTTCTCCCATCGGAGCCGATCGAAGACGTCCGGCCCAAGATAGGCCGCCAACGCATCAGCCTGAGTCATCCCGCTTCCCTCCCGGCTCCCCCGAACCAGAATCGCCAGAAGAATCCGATTTGGTTGACGAACGCTTACCGGCGCACGGCGGTTTTGCGTGCGCGTCTTAGAGCGGCGCGCGCATGATGTATTCGGGATCGCGCGTATCGCCGACTTGGAATTCGTATTCGCCGACGACCTCGAAGCCGTAGCGCGCATAGAAGCGCTGCGCGCGTTCGTTGCCTTGATAGACGCCGAGATAGAGCGTGTCGGCGCCTTGGGCTTTGGCTTGCTCGATCGTCCAGCGCATCAACGCATCCGCGACGCCCGCGCCCTTCGCCTCTTGCACGACGTAGAGGCGATGCAGTTCGCGCACGGTCTTCCCGATGGGCTCGATCGGCAGCTTGAACGCGCCGAGTTTGGCGTAGCCGATGGCGTTGCCATCCATCAAAGCCAGGCGGAAGCGGCTTTCCGGATCGGCGAGTTCCGCGCCTTGAACATCCTCGCCGTAAGACTGAGCCAGAAAGGCGTTCAAATCCGCGATCGGATAAAGATGCGCGAACGTCGCCATGAACGTGCTGCGCGATATCTCCGCAAGCATCGCCGCATCAGCCGCATTCGCATCGCGATAGGTCACGCGCGCGGCGTCGATCACGCCGCGAGCGCCTTTTCGAGCGCGGTGCGGATCGCGGCGAGCGCGACGGGCGCCTTCGCGCCATCGGGGCCGCCGCCTTGGGCCATATCGGGCCTGCCGCCGCCGCCTTGGCCGCCGACGGCGGCGACGCCGATCTTCACGAGATCGACCGCGTTGACGCGCGCTTTCAGATCGTCCGTCACGCCGATGGCGAGCGCGGCCTTGCCTTCATCGACGCCGATGTAGGCGACGATGCCGGAGCCGAGCTCCTTCTTGCCTTCGTCGATGAGGCCCCGCAGCTCTTTCGCGGGCACGCCGTTCAGCACGCGCGCGAGCACTTGCACGCCCGCGACCGTTTCCGCGGCCGCCCCGTTTGCGCCGCCCTCGCCGCCGCCCGCGAGCGCGAGCTTCTTTTTCGCATCGGCCAGTTCGCGTTCGAGCTTGCGGCGCTCCTCCGCGAGTTGGGCCACGCGATCGGGCAATTCGGCGAGCGGCGCTTTCAGGTTCGAGGCGATCGTTTTGGCGAGCGCGGCTTGCGTTTTGAGGTGCGTGAGCGCGGCCGCGCCCGTCGCTGCTTCGATGCGGCGGATGCCGGCGGCGACGCCGCCTTCGGAGAGGATCGCGAAGAGCGCGATATCGCCCGTGCGCTTCACGTGCGTGCCGCCGCAAAGCTCGACGGAATACGCGCGCTTGGGGTCGTCTAGGTTCGATCCGAGCGCGAGCACGCGGACGCGATCGCCATACTTTTCGCCGAAGAGCGCGAGCGCGCCCTCCTCGATGGCTTTCTCCGGCGCCATCTCCTTAATCTTGCCTTCCGCGTTCTGGCGGATGACCGCATTCACCTCATCTTCGATGCGCTCGATCTCATCGCTGGTGAGCGGCGCGCCATGCGAGAAATCGAAGCGGAAGCGATCCTCTTCGACGAGCGAACCCTTCTGCGTGACATGGGGGCCGAGCACGTTGCGGAGCGCGGCGTGCAGCAGGTGCGTCGCGGAATGATTGGCGCGGATGCGCGTGCGGCGCGGATGATCGATATCGAGCGTCGCCGTGTCGCCCGGCTTGATCGAGCCTTTCAGCAAGCGGCCGATGTGGCCGTGCAAAGCGCCGGCGCGCTTCTGCGTATCGATCACGTCAAACTGGGCGCCGTTCGCGAATGTGATGCGGCCGTGATCGCCGGCCTGGCCGCCGGACTCGGCGTAAAACGGCGTCTGGTCGAACAGCAATTCCGCTTCGGCCGGCGCTTTCAATTCTTTCGCGACTGCGCCCGATGCGACGATGACCGCGAGCGTGGCTTCGCCTTCCTCGGCGCCATAGCCCAGGAATTTCGTCTCGCCGCCCTGATCCTTGAGTGCGAGCCAGAGATCGTCGCTCGCTGCTTCGCCCGAGCCCGCCCAGCTTTCGCGGCCTTGCGCGCGCTGGCGCTCCATCGCGGCGTCGAAGCCGGCGGTGTCGAGTTCAAGGCCGCGGCCGCGCAAAATGTCCTGCGTGAGATCGACCGGGAAGCCGAACGTGTCGTAGAGCTTGAAGGCGGTTTCGCCCGCGAGCTTCTTGCCCTTCTTCAGCGCGGCGATTTCATCTTCGAGCAGCTTCAAGCCGTTGCCGAGCGTGCGGCGGAAACGTTCTTCCTCCTGCTCCAGCTGATCGAGGATGACGGGGCGCGCGCGCTCCAACTCCGGATAAGCGGCGCCCATCTCGGCGATGAGCGTCGGCGCCAGGCGGTGCATCAGCGGCTCTTCGGCGCCCAGGATGTGCGCGTGGCGCATGGCGCGGCGCATGATGCGGCGAAGCACGTAGCCGCGCCCTTCGTTGGACGGCATGACGCCGTCCGCGATCAGGAACGCGGAGGAGCGAAGATGATCGGCGATGACGCGATGGCTCGCGGCGCGTTCGCCTTCCGCTTTCGTCTTGGTGAGTTCCTCCGACGCGGCGATGAGCGTCTTGAAGAGATCGGTTTCGAACACGGACTCGACGCCCTGCATCACGCAGGCGATGCGTTCGAGGCCCATGCCAGTGTCGATCGAGGGCTTCGGCAATTTCTCGCGGGGGCGGCCATCCGCGAATTGCTCGAATTGCATGAAGACGAGATTCCAGAATTCGAGGAAGCGATCGCCGTCCTCTTCGGCGCTGCCCGGCGGGCCGCCCCAGATGTGATCGCCGCGGTCGATGAAGATTTCCGAGCACGGGCCGCAGGGGCCGGTGTCCCCCATCGACCAGAAATTATCGCTCGTCGCGATGCGGATGATCTTGTCGTCCGAGAAGCCGGCGATCTTTTTCCAGAGCGCGTGGGCTTCATCGTCATCGTGGTAGGTGGTGACGAGGAGCTTTTCTTTCGGGAGCGCGAAATCCTTGGTGATGAGTGTCCACGCGGCTTCGATCGCGCCTTCCTTGAAATAATCGCCGAAGGAAAAATTGCCGAGCATCTCGAAGAAGGTGAGATGGCGGGCCGTGTAGCCGACATTGTCGAGATCGTTGTGCTTGCCGCCGGCGCGGACGCATTTCTGGCTCGTGGCCGCGCGCGGGAACGGGGGCTTCGATGCGCCGGTGAAGTAATTCTTGAACTGCACCATGCCGGCATTGGTGAAGAGGAGTGTCGGATCATCCTGCGGGACGAGCGAAGATGAGCCGGGCGTCGCGTGATCGCGGCCGGCGAAAAAGTTCAGGAACGACGATCTGATCTCGTTGACGCTTTGCATAAGAACCCTGCGGCCGCTCTGGCACGGCTGGGGCTCGCGCCGCCGGGCCTTCCCGGCGGCTCAAACGGGCCCCGTTGGTTCTATAGGAAGCGTTCGCGCACGCGCCAAGGCGGTGTGATGCGGCGGCTACGCGGGAATATCGAACGTCCCGTCCGGCGTGTACGGATTCCAGGCGACTTCCCAGAGATGGCCGTCCGGATCGGCGAAGTAGCCGGAATGGCCGCCCCAGAAGACATCTTCGCCCGCCTTCACAAGCGTCGCACCAGCGGCGACCGCTTCGTTCAGGACTTCGGCCACCTCTTCCTTGGCGCGGACATTGTGGGCAATCGTCACGCCGCGAAAGCCGCTGGATTCGGGCGCGACCATCGCATCCTCGGCAAGCGCGTCCCAGCCGTAGAGACCGAGCGCCACGCCGGGCGCGACACGCATGAAGACGATGCTCTCATTGCCGCGATCGGAGGCCTTGAAGCCGAGCTTCTCATAAAAGGCGCGGGAGCGGGCGAGATCCTTGACACCCAATGTGATGAGCGTGACGCGCGGCTCCATCGCGATCCTCCAGACACCACCACGTGTTCTCATAAATCGCCGGCCGGCCAGGCCTCGCGCAGCAAGGGGGGTCGGGCGGCGCGAGCGCTCAGCCGGCCAGCGTCACGACGGAGAGCCAATCTCCCGCCGAATGCACATCTTAGTCGTCGTCTGTCGTCGGCTCGCCCTGGAGCGCCTCGGCGACCACGACGGACTTGCCGCGGATCGCCTCCTCGATCGCCAGCGCGGCGTCGGGATGCTCCTTCAGGAAACGCCGTGCGGCTTCCTTGCCTTGGCCGATCTTTTGGCTGCCATAGGCGTACCAGGCGCCGGACTTGTCGATGACGCCAGCTTTGACGCCGAGCTCGATGAGTTCGCCCGTCTTGGAGATGCCTTCCCCGTAGATGATGTCGAAGTTCACCTGCTTGAACGGCGGCGCCACCTTGTTCTTCACGACTTTGACGCGGGTTTCGGAGCCGATCACTTCGTCGCGCTCCTTGATCGCGCCTGTGCGGCGAATGTCGAGGCGCACGGACGCATAGAATTTCAAGGCGTTGCCGCCCGTCGTCGTCTCCGGGTTGCCGTACATGACGCCGATCTTCATGCGGATCTGGTTGATGAAGATGACGAGCGTGTTCGATTTGGAGATCGAGCCGGTGAGCTTGCGCAGCGCCTGGCTCATCAGGCGCGCTTGAAGACCGGGGAGCGAGTCTCCCATTTCGCCTTCGAGTTCGGCGCGCGGCGTGAGTGCGGCGACCGAATCCACAACGAGCACATCGATGGCGCCGGAGCGCACCAGCGTATCGGTGATCTCGAGCGCCTGCTCGCCATTATCCGGCTGCGAGACCAGGAGATCGTCGAGATCGACGCCGAGCTTCTTGGCGTACACCGTGTCGAGCGCGTGCTCGGCATCGACGAAGGCGCACACGCCGCCGCTCTTCTGCGCTTCGGCCACGACATGGAGCGCGAGCGTCGTCTTGCCGGAAGATTCCGGGCCGTAGATCTCAATGATGCGGCCGCGCGGAAGGCCGCCAATGCCCAAGGCGATATCCAGGCCCAACGAACCGGTCGAGACCGCTTCGATCTCCACGGCGGGCCCGCCGTCGCCCATGCGCATCACCGAGCCCTTGCCGAACGCGCGTTCGATCTGGGTCAGCGCGGCGGACAGCGCCTTCTGCTTGTCCGTCTCCATCGTCTCCACGAGTTTCAAGGCGGCCATTGATGTCGCGCTCCCTCTAGGTCGAGTCCGGCGGCGGCGCCATTGCTGCCCGCCCCACGACTCGTTTGTACCATCTTTGTTCCGGAACGCAAGCAGAACATTGTGGAGGGCGGCTGCGTTTGGGGTCGCGTCCTGGGGGCCGATCTTCTAGAAGGTTAACCGGGCTGGGGCGCGACCTCTCGGAGCGATGCATGAGTGACGCGCTGACGCTTTCGCCGCCGCGCACAGGCGGGCCGCCGGCCACGCTTGAAGGGCGCGCTCTTTTCCGCGTGAAAGCCGCCGCACTCTCCGATGCGCCCTCGCCGCCCGCGGAAAATCCCGCCGTCGTCTTGATCGCTGAAGAGAATGGCGGCGCGATCGCGATGCTGCCGGACGCGAAGGTCGTCGTGCTCGCGCACGTGCGCGCCGGAACGCGGGTGAAGTTTTACGGGAAATGACGCCTCAAGCCGCCAGCAGCTCCTTCACTTTCGCGGCGAGCTGGACGTGGTTCACGGGTTTGGAGAGGAAGCTCACCGGATAGTTTTCCAAGAGCTTCGAGAAGCTCTCCGGCGCGTAGCCTGAGAGGAAGAGCACTTTGGCCTTTCCGATCTGCTCGGTCTTGGCGGCCATGATGAATTCGGGGCCGGTCATGATCGGCATAGAGACGTCGGAGATGATGACGTCGAACGCGTCGGGCTCCTTCGTAACGATGTCGAGCGCCTCTTCGCCGTCCACCGCTTCGATGACTTCGTAGCCGCCGTCGCGCAAATTGCGCGCGATGGAGCGGCGCACGCCATCCTCGTCTTCGACGAAAAGAATGCGGCCTTGGCCCGCGACGTCGTTCACTGGGCGCTCGATGCGCTGGCGCTCTTTCGCCATGGCTTCCAACTCCTCTGCCGTGGGCTCGTACGCGCGCAGATAGAGGCGGAACGTCGTGCCCTTGCCGAGTTCGCTGTCGAAAAAGATGTAGCCGCCGGACTGTTTGACGATGCCGTAGGACGTCGCCAAGCCGAGGCCTGTGCCTTTGCCCTGCTCTTTGGTGGAGTGGAACGGGCGGAAGATTTTCGCCTGATCCTCGGGGCGGATGCCGATGCCGGTGTCTTCCACTTCGATGAGAATGTAGTCGCCGTCCTCGATCGGGAAGTGGCCGTGCGCCTGCGCCTCTTCGGCCGTGGACATCCTGGTGCGGATGGTGAGCTTGCCGCGCGTGGCGGCCGCGGCGCCCTTGGGCGTCATCGCGTCGCGCGCATTGGAGGCGAGGTTCACCAGCACGCGCTCAAGCTGGGTGCGGTCCGCCTTGATGAGCGGGAGATCGCGCCCGTGCTTCAGCTCGAACTGAATGCCCTCGCCCACCAGGCGGCGGATGAGCTCCTGCATGTGCGCGATGAAATCGGAGACGTCGAGAATTTCGCGCTTGAACGTTTGCTGGCGCGCATAGGCGCGCAGCATTTCGGAAAGCTCCTTGGCGCGCAGCGCATGCGTGTTGATCTCGTTGAGATCGAAATAGTCAGGATCGCCGACGGGATGCTTGCGCAGCAGATAATCGCAATTATTCATCACCGCGGTGAGGAGATTGTTGAAATCGTGCGCGACGCCGCCGGCGAGCAAGCCGATCTCGCGCATCTTTTCCGATTGCGCCAGGCGCTGCTCCAGCTCGCGCTGCTCGGAGACGTTGACGACGTAAGCGAGCGAAGAGCCGTCCGCGCCCCGCGCGAATTGCACGTGCGCGGCGAGCGGAGGGTTGCCGGCGAGCTGAATGTCGATCGGCTGCGTTGAAGCCATGCGCAGGCGCTGCGAGAGCGCGGCGGGGCCGTCGGATGCGTCGAAGAGATCGGCGAAAGCGGCGCCCGGCGCGGCGCGGCCTTGAGTCATGTCCATCAGTGCCGGGTTCGCGTCGAGGATCGCGGCGGAGGCCGGGTCGGCGCCGTCGAGCAATGCCGCGCCGAAGGGCGCGTGTTCGAAGAGCGCGTCCGTGGGGCCGAGGATGCGCGCTTCGCGCGCCTGCGCACTCGCCCCTGGCGTCTCGGCGTCGGTGAAGAAGATGAGCGTGCGCGCGTCCCTGTCGTTGGCGGCGCCCCAATAGGTGAGCGCATTGGCCGGGCGCTCCACGCCGTCGCGGCAACGCAGCATCACCGGCGTCTGCACCGCGCCGAAACCGCGGCGGTCACGCTTCAGGAAGCGCCCGCTCTCATCCTTGACGAGATCCTTGACGCGCAGCCTGCCCGGATCGCCGCCCACGCCCAGCACCGCGCGCAGCGCGCTGTTCATGTAGCCGATCTGCCCGTCCTCGCGCGCGACGAAGAACCCGATGGGCGCATCGTCGAGGAAGAGTTGGCGGTTCTCGGGATCGGCCTGCGTGTTGAGCGCGAGTTCGCGCAGCCGCCACAGAATGCGCCCGCCGGCCATCGGGCCGACGCTCGCTTCGTAAAGCGTTTGCCCGCCGCCGAGATTTGTCGGCGGCAAGGTCTCGCGCCGGCTTTGGCACGCGCCGGCCGCGCGCGCCAACCGGAACATCGGCGCCGAGAGCATCGGATCGGCGCCGAAAAGACGCGCCATCGCTGGCGGGCGGTCGCTGTCCCCCAACGCGCCGGCGGTTTCGGCAACGGCGATGTAGGCCGCGTTCGCCGCGATCGGAGAAAGCTCGCGATCGGTGATGAGCGCGGCTTCTTCAAGCGCGTCGAGCAGGACGAGATCGGTCTTGGCGCCGGTGAAGGTCGCAACCTCCAGCGCGCCGCGATCGGGAAAGGCGCCGAGCCGCCGGCCAGGCCCACGCGACATGAAGAAAAAGAGCACGAGGCCCGCCGCGGCCAACAAGATGAGCAGGATCGCGCCGGCGCGCCCGACCGCCTCTCCCGCCGTCACCGCAACGCCCGCGGCCATCAGCCCAAGCGCCACCGCCGCCCAAAATGCGATCTGGGGCACGTCGGCCCCACGCTTCTGCACGATGTCGCTGGTTTCGTCTGTCATGGCGGTTCTGCCTATAGACGCCGATTCGGGGCCGGACGGGCGCCGCGCCGGCGCCGCATCCGCATGACGAGGCCGATCAGTTTGGCGACCGCCTCGTAATGGGCGCGTGGGATGGGTTCATCCACATCGACGGCGGCGAAGAGCGTGCGCGCGAGGGGCGGATCCTCGATGACCGGAACGTCATGCTCCTCGGCGGTCTCGCGGATGCGGAGCGCCACATCGTCCACGCCCTTGGCGACGCAGATCGGCGCGGGCGTATCGTCGTCATAGCGGAGCGCGACGGCGTAGTGAGTCGGGTTCATCACGACGACGCTGGCTTTTGGAACGTTCGCCATCATGCGGCGGCGTGCGCGATCGCTGCGGATCTGGCGGATGCGCATGCGGATCAGCGGATCGCCTTCGCTCTGCTTCAGTTCGTCCTTCACTTCGCGCTTCGTCATGCGCTGACGCTTCATGAAGCTCTGCCGCATGAAGACGTAATCGATGCCGGCGATGATCGCGGCGGCGAAGGCGAGCGCCATCAGGAGCGCAACGGCCCGTTCGCGCACGAAGGGCAAGAGCGCCGTCACGTCGAGCGTGGAGATTTGCGACAAGGATGCGTCGTTCGGCCAAAGCGCCCAGACCATCGCGGCGCCCACGACGACGAGTTTGGCGATCGATTTCCAGAATTGCGCGATCGCCTGCTTGCCGAACGTGCGGGTGAAGCCTTTCACCGGATCGATCTTCTCGATCTTCGGCTTCATGCGCTCATTGGTGAAGGTGGGCGCATCCTGAACGTATCGCGCCGCGATGCCTGCGAGCACGAAGCCGAGCGCGGCGAGCGCGAGCACGCCGATCACGCGCAGGAAGATCGTGAACGTAAGGCCGCGCAGCGCCTCGGGATCGGTGTCGAAATCCTGCGGCGCGGCGAGGAAGCTGGTGAAGAGATGCGCCAGCGATGAGGCGATGGGGCCGGAGAGAAACGCGAGCACGAAGGTCGCGGCGAAGAGCGAGAACGCGGCCGCGACCTCGGGCGTGTAAATGATGTCGCCGTGCTTTCGCGCCTCTTCGAGCTTTCGCGCGGTGGGCTCTTCTGTTTTGTCGTCCTGCTCGGTGTTTTCGGCCATGGGTCAGCGGCCGAAATTGGTGGCGTAGGATTGCATGCTGTCGAGCCAGACGAGCATGCCGGCCGATAGCCCCAACGCGATGAGCATGAAGCCGCCCATGATCTGCAAGGGCAGCGCGACGAAAAAGACTTGAATTGAGGGAATGAGGCGCGCGAGGACGCCCAAGCCAGCGCGAAAGATCAAGCCGCCGACGAGAACGGGCGCGGCGATCTGCAAGCCGATGCGGAAGCTCTGCGACACCGCGTTGATCGCAAGTTGCGCCGCATCGCCCGCCTCGATGCGGGCGCCGGGGCTGAACACCGCGTAACTGCCCCGCACGCCTTCGATGAAGACGTGGTGCAGATTGGTCGCGAAAATGAGCACGATGCCGAGCAGGCCGAGAAAGACGGAGAAGACCGCGCCCTGCTGTGTTTGCGAGGGATCCGCCGTCTGCGCGAAGGCGAGGCCCGTCTCCATGCCCATGATCTGCCCGGCGGTCGCCAGCGCCGTCATCAGCATGCGCAGCGCCGCGCCAAGCATCAGGCCGATCAGGATTTCGCCGATCAGCACGCCGGCCATCGCCCACGGCTCATCCGGCGGCGCGGGGATCGACGGCGCGAGCAACGGCGCGATGCACGCGGAGAGCAGGATCGCGAAGCCCAAGCGCGCGCGCGCGGGGATCGCCGCTTCGCCGATGCCGGGCATCAGCATGATGAGCGCGCCCACGCGCGCGAAAACGAGCATGCCCGCCCAGAGATCGATGCCGTAGAGCGTCAAGCCCATCAGTAGGCCGCGATGCGCAGGAAGATGTCTTGCGCGAAGCGGCCTAAGAGGCCGCCCATGATCGGCATGAAGAGAATGATGGCGAAAAAGATCGAGAGAATCTTCGGCACGAAGACGAGCGTCTGCTCCTGCACTTGCGTGAGCGTTTGCAGCAGCGACACGACAAGACCGACGACCAAGCCCACAAGCATCGGCCCGGCCGCAATCATCACCGTGAGCCAGAGGGCGTCGCGGCCGAAATCCAGAACTTCCGCGCCGTTCATGCGGGATCTCCGCGCCTCGGCAAATTCTGCCGGGCCGTCGCTCATCGAAATCCCGGATGGTTAAGGATGCGTTTCCGTTTCGGTTTCGGTAAGCACGCCGCAGAGGGAGACATGCCATGCTGACGCGCCGCGAAACGCTTCTTTCCGCCTCCGCGCTTGCGCTTTCCGGTTGCGCGACCGCAACCGCGCCGCGCCAAGGCGCGGCGAACGATCAAAACACCGCGGCGCTCAACACATTTCTCGATGAAGCGTTCGACGCGCGCCTCGCCCGCCAGCCCGAATTCGCCACCCAGCTTGCGGATCGGCGCAATTACGATCGCTGGAACGAGGAAACCGAGGAAGACGACGCCAACGAACTCGCGATCACGCGCCAGACGCTGGCGGAAATGCGTTCGCGCTTCAGCACCCTGCACCTCAACGAAAACGGCCGTCTTTCCTTCCGGCTTTTCGAAGCGCAGGCCGCGCGGCAGGAAGCGACCTACCCCTTCCGCAACCACCTCTACCGCTTCGATCAGATGAACGGCGCGCAGTCCGATCTGCCGGCGTTCCTCATCAACAACCACGCGGTGACGAACGTTTCGGATGCGGAGGCTTACGTCTCGCGCATCGAGCGCTTCCAAACGAAAATGAGCCAGCTGCTCGCGCGCTCGGAAGCGTCGGCCGCGATGGGCGTCATGCCGCCGCGGTTCGTCTATGACTACGTGCTGCGCGATTGCCGCAATGTGATCGCCGGCGCGCCGTTCGAGACGGGCGCGGATTCTCCGCTCTGGGCGGACTTCACGGGCAAGGTGAATGCGCTCGCGCCGGAGACGGCGTCGAGCGAAGAGAAAGAGCGCCTCATCGCCGCGGGCCGCGCGGCGTTCAACGCTTCGCTCAAGCCCGCCTACGAAGAAGCGATCCGCGTTCTCACCGCGCAGCAGCAGCGCGCCGGCGATGATGACGGCGTGTGGCGCTTCCCCGATGCCGCCGCCTTCTATGCGCAGCGGCTCAATTTCTACACGACCACCGACATGAGCGCCGACGACATCCACCGCACGGGGCTCGAAGAAGTCGCCCGCATTCACGGCGAGATGGACGCCATCAAGAACCGCGTGAATTTCTCCGGCAGCCGCATGGAATTCTTCGAATTCATGCGCACCGATCCGCGCTTCTATGTCGAGGATTCCGCGGCCGGGCGCGCTTCCTACGTGGCGCGCGCAACAGCCGCGATCGACGCGATGCGGACACGCTTGCCGGATGCGTTCCGCCGCCTGCCGCGCGCCGATCTTGTCGTGCGTCAAGTCGAAGCGTTCCGCGAACAATCCTCCGGCTTGGCTTTCTACGAGCGCCCCGCGCCCGACGGCTCACGCCCCGGCGTCTATTACGTCAACACCTACATCGTGCGCGCGATCCCGACTTATCAGCTCGAAGCGCTTGCCTATCACGAAGGCATTCCGGGCCATCACATGCAGATCGCCATCGCGCAGGAACTCGAAGGCATTCCGAACTTCCGCAAGTTCGCCTCCTTCTACGCCGCCTATAGCGAAGGCTGGGGGCTCTATTCGGAATATCTGCCGAAGGAGATGGGCTTCTACACCGATCCCTATTCCGATTTCGGCCGTCTCACGATGGAGCTGCACCGCGCGGTGCGCCTCGTCGTGGACACCGGCATCCATCACCTGCGTTGGACGCGCCAGCAGGCGATCGACTACACGCTGGCGAACAAGCCGGATGTCGAGCCGCAAGCGCGCCGCGACATCGACCGCTACATCGTCTATCCGGGCCAGGCGACCGCTTACAAAATCGGAATGATGGAGATACTGCGCCTGCGCGAACTTGCGCGAAGCACTATGGGCGCGCGCTTCGACATCCGCGATTTCCACGATGTCGTGCTGCGCAACGGCGCGATCCCGCTCCACATGCTGCGCGACCAGATTTCGGCCTACGCCGGGTGGGCCGAATAGAGTCTGTTGCGCGTTCGCCACAGCAACGGAATTGGAGTCACACGCTCACGTTTGATTCAGAGCCGGAGTGGAAACCTCTGCGCGTTCGAAACGTAAAAGACCGCTCAGGGGAAACGTCCATGACCCGCTATATCCGGGCACTCTATTCGCTCTTCGCGCCGCGTCGCGATTATACGGCGCTGCTGCTCGCCGATCTCGGCCTGAAGCGCTGAGCCCAAAAGGAAAGGGCCCGGCCCCGTCCCCATGCCTGGGGTGGGCCGAGCCCTTTCTTCGCCCGTCAGGCGAGCGCGCCGGGCGCTCACGCCACGACCCGCGCCGCCACTTCCAGCAACGGCGCCATCACCAGCACCACGAGACCCGCGCCGGCGGCCAAGCCGCCTCCAAACACGAACTGCACCATTTCCGCCTCCATTAAGCCGGTTGCTTAATGCAACCTGACGCCCATATTGGGTTCTGAGTTGCAACTCGCAACTATCTGTGAGATAAAAATCGCCATGGCACGGAAGCGCTTTGAGAAATTCGCATGCTCCACCGCTCGGGCCCTCGAGCAGGTGGGGGATTGGTGGTCCCTGCTGATCGTGCGGGACCTCTTCCATGGGGCGAAGAGCTTCACCGCGCTGACCGAGAGCCTGGGCGTGGCCCGCAACATCCTCACTACGCGCCTCGAACGGATGATCGAGGACGGGATCGTGGAGAAGGCCTGCCCACGCAACGAGAACGAGCGCTGGGTCTATCGCCTCACCGACAAGGGGCGCGACCTGCTGCCCGTGATGGTCGCGCTCATGCAATGGGGCGACCGCTGGAGCTGCGGCGACGAAGCGCCCCCGCTCACCATCGTCGATGCGCGCGACGGGCTAGCGATTCAGCAAGTGAAGCTGCGCAGCTGGGACGACCGCGTGCTGGAGCTGGCGGATGTGCGGTCTAAGCCGGGGCCTGGGGCGGACGCGCGCGTGAAGGAAAGAGCGGAAGCGGGCGGGGTCTAAGTTTCCGCCGCAGCCGGTTCGGCCAACATCAAAATCAACAAAGGCACGTCGAGCACTCACGACGCGATGTTACGCCGACCCGCGCGGTGTCGGATAAGTGCGTGCGAGGCTAACCCCCCGGCGGCCCGGTCGCGAAGCTTTCCACGAGCGAGCCGGCGACGAGGCGCCAGCCGTCCACCAGCACGAAGAAGATGAGTTTGAAGGGCAAGCTGATCGTGATCGGCGGCAGCATCATCATCCCCATGCTCATCAAGAGCGATGAGACGACGAGGTCGATGATCAAGAACGGCACGAAGAGCATGAAGCCGATCTCGAAGGCGCGCCTGAGCTCCGAGATCATGAAAGCGGGAATGACGACGCGCAGCGGCGTATCCTCCGCGCTCGCGGGCGGCGTCTCCAAATTCGCGAGATCGATGAAGAGCGCCAGATCCTCTTCGCGCGTGTGCGCTAGCATGAATTGCTTCACGGGCGCGGCGATGCGCGGGAACGCTTCATCGAGCGGCATTTCCTCACGCATGACTGGGCCGATGCCGGCCTGATAGGCCGCGTCCCATGTCGGCTGCATCACGAAGAAGCTCAAGAAGAGCGCGAGCGAGACGATCACCATGTTGGGCGGCGCCTGCTGCAGGCCGATCGCTGTGCGCAGCAGGGAAAGCACGACGACGATGCGCACGAAGCTCGTCGTCATGATGAGGATCGCGGGCGCGATGGAGAGCACGGTGACGAGCGCGGCGAGCTGCAGCACGCGCGCGGTGAGCCCCTCGCCGGTGCCGAGATTGATGTTGAGCGCGGGCGCGACTTGCGTTGCGTGCGCGACGCCGAGGCAGAGCCCGCAGATGAGCGGCAGCGCCAGCGACCAAAGCAACGCCTGGCGCCAGGGTTTCGGCAGAAGCTCCACGCGCTTCTTCTTCATGGCGCGGGCTCCCTCGGCGCGGCGCTCGTGTCGATGCGGCGATCGCCCGAGGCGCTCAGCAAAATGAGATGCTCCTTATCGTCATGGCGCACGATCACGAGGCGGCGGCGCGGATCGAGCATCAGCGTCTCCACCACGCGGAGGCGGCGCTCGGCGCCGGCGCGCACGCCGCCCATCAGCCCGAAGCGGCGCACGCCCCACGCCGCCAAACCGATCAACGACAACGTGGCGATCAGCGCGAACAGCGCGCGCGCCCACTCCACCCAATCCATCGACGCCTCCGTTCTGGAGCGAAGCCGAGGGCTCGGGCGGACTCGGTAAACGAAAGGTTAATGACGAGGCCGCAATTTAAGACCCGCTTAACGCGCGCTGGGAAAAATCTGCCCAGGAAACGACTCAGTGGACATCGCGACCTCCCCTTTCTTCGGCCTGCTGCGCGAGCGGCTCGGGCAGCTAAGCGAGCGCCAGCGGCTCATCGCGGAAAACATCGCCAATGCATCGACGCCCGGCTTCACGCCGCGCGACATCGACGCATCGGCGTTCCGCGCGATGCTCGACAATGCGGCGGGCGTGACCATGACGCGCACGAGCGCCAACCACATGGCGCCGGGCGGCGCGACGGACGTGCGGATCGTTTCGCGCGCCGATTCCGAAACGACGTTGGACGGCAATTCGGTCGTGCTCGAAGAGCAGACGGTGCGCGCGGCGGAAACGCGGATGCAATACGAAACCGCGCTCGCGCTCTACCAGAAGGGCTTGCAGCTCATGCGCTTGGCCGCGCGGGCGCCGGGACGATGATAAGCGGAGATAGCGAGCGATGAGCGATCTCGACGCCACCTTGGCCGCCGCCGCCTCCGGCATGCGCGCGCAGACGACGCGGATGCGGATCGCGGCGGAGAACGTGGCGAACGCGAACTCGACCGGCGCGGACGCGACGCAGGAGCCCTTCCGCCGGCGCATCCCGCTGCTGGAATCGACGACGCTCTCGGGGAACGTGCAGGGCGTGCGCGTGCGCGGCGCACGCACGGATCCGACGGAGTTCCGCCGCGAGTACAATCCCTCGCATCCGGCGGCGGACGAGAGCGGCTATGTGCGGCTGCCGAACGTCGACACGCTCGTCGAGATGATGGACATGCGCGACGCGACGCGCGCTTACGAAGCCAACCTCAACATGATCGAAGCCGCGCGCGCGATGACGAACCGCGCGCTCGATTTGCTGCGGAGATAGATGAATGCCGGTCGATCCGCTTTCAGCCACACGGGCTTATCTCGATACGCTGCGCTCAACGACGGCGCCGGCCGCGGGCGCGGAGACCGGCGGCGCGGTCGATTTCGGGCAGCTGGTGCAGAACGCGGTGCGCGAAGCGACGCAGACGTCGCAGATCGCGGAGCAGCAAGCGGTGGCCGTGGCGGCCGGGCGCGGCGACATCGTCGATGTGGTGACCGCGATCGCGGCGGCGGAGACGCAACTCGAAACCGTGATGGCTGTGCGGGACCAGGTGATCCAGGCGTATCAGGAAATTCTGCGGATGCCGATTTAGGCCCCTCTCCCCTTGTGGGAGAGGGTGGCGCGAAGCGCCGGGTGAGGGGTGTCGGCTCACCTTCCGACGTCGCCCTCGCACCCCTCATCCGTCGTTGCGCTTCGCGCAACGCCACCTTCTCCCACAAGGGGAGAAGGAAACCGCCGCGCGGCGCCCGCTCCCGGCCATGAGCTCTGCAAAGACGCGCTGCGCACGCGCATTGATCGCACGCGCGACGCAGCGCATCTCTGGCGCATGCTTACCGGAGACATCCTCATCCTCGCGCTCGCCGCGGGACTCGGCGGCTATGCGGTGATGATGTGGAGGACGGGGAGGTAGGGGGCCTACGAGGCACCTATTTTTTGCTGGGACTGTGTATCCTGGGTTGCTATTCGTCTGTGAATGACAACCGAACGTAACTATTCTTCGCTGGCTGACATCCAATCAGACTTCAATCTGACGGAGAGCACTCCGAGCTCAATGCTGGCTGCGCTGCAGCGAGTGAGACGGGATATTCACCCTGACCGAAACGGTGGAACTTTTCCTGATCTGGCAACCAAAGCGAAATGGCATCAAGTCAACGAGGCCATAGCATTCCTAGCAAACTACAATGCCTCTCCCGCTCCAATGGATGCTCAGAGCCGAGAGCTTACAAACCCCGAGAGCCGCCTACTCGCAAACGCTGATTTGGTTTCCGTAAGCGAAAGAACCATAACGCGTCGCGCTGCCTTTGTTGCTGCAGCGAGAAGCCGCGCGGGTTCACGTGTCGTTATCCCGAGAATTAGCTCTGCAACACTTGCTGCGGTATGCGCATTCTTGTTTACCGCCGGCCCGACGCTGGATGGACATCCATTTCTCAGTCGCCTGACGCAGATGCCGCTGTTCTATGAGTTCACCGGCTCTCTGTGTCTCTACTCCGCGATATTCTTTGTCCTCACGTGGACGAGCGAACAAGCTGCGGCGAGCCGGGCGGAGTTTCAGTCGTCTGACGCGGGCCTTCTGGAGCTTGCGTCGCGGTTCACGCCTGCGATCTTTCGACGTAGCGAGTTGATCGCCGAGATTCGGGGACATGAGCGGTTTCTCGTTTTTCTTGCGCCGTTCATTCGTAGAATGGATGCGCAAACCGCTTCTGATATTGCTGATTTGCACATTGAGCGTATGTTGACCGCAAACGTGATCGAACGAATTGCCGAGCCAACCCTTGATCCGCGCTATCGCTTCATTGCAGACGTGTAGCCCTAAGCCCTAGCGCCGCCCTCCCCCATCGCCGCGCGCCCCAGCGCGGCGAGGGCGGACGCTACAATCGCGTCGGCGTCGAGTTTGGCTTCTGTGATCATTGCGGCGGGCGTGTCTTGATCCTGGAAGACATCCGGCAAAGTCAGCGTGCGGATTTTTAGGCCGCGATCGAGCGCGCCTTCTTTCGCCAGGAAATGCAGCACGAAGGCGCCGAAGCCGCCTTGGGCGCCTTCTTCGATGGTGATGAGGACTTCGTGCTCGCGCGCGAGGCGGCGGATCAGATCTTCGTCGAGCGGTTTGGCGAAGCGCGCATCCGCGAGCGTCGTTGAGAGGCCCATCGCGCCCAAGCGATCGGCGGCTTTCATCGCATCGGCGAAGCGCGAACCGTAGGAGAGGAGCGCAATCGTCGTTCCCTCGCGCACGATGCGGCCTTTGCCGATGGCGAGGGGCGCGAGATCATCCGGGATCGGATTGCCGAGCGCTTCGCCGCGCGGATAGCGGATGGCGGAGGGGCCGTCGTCAATCGCGGCGGCGGTCGCGATCATCAGCGCAAGCTCTGCTTCATCCGCCGGGGCCATCAAAGTAAAGCCGGGCAGCGCGCCCAGATAGCCGATGTCAAAACTGCCCGCGTGCGTGGGGCCGTCCGCCCCAACGAGCCCCGCGCGATCCATCGCGAAGCGCACGGGGAGCTTCTGGATCGCCACGTCGTGGACGACTTGATCGTAGCCGCGCTGCAGGAACGTGGAATAGATCGCGGCGAAGGGCTTCATCCCGTCCGCCGCGAGGCCCGCCGCGAACGTCACCGCGTGCTGCTCGGCGATGCCGACATCGAAGGAGCGCGCGGGGAATTTCTCCGCGAAGAGATCGACGCCAGTGCCGGAGGGCATCGCGGCGGTGATGGCGACGATCTTCTCGTCTTTCTCAGCCAGCTTGATGAGCGTTTGGCCGAAGACTTTTTGGTAAGTCGGGGGGCCGGCCTTCGCCTTCGCCTGCTCGCCCGTCACCACATTGAACTTGGAGACGCCGTGATATTTATCCGCCGCGTTTTCGGCGGGCGCGTAGCCCTTGCCCTTCTTGGTGACGACGTGGACGAGCACGGGACGCTCGTATTGCTTCACGCTCTTCAAGATGTGGACGAGCTGGGTGACGTCGTGGCCGTCGAACGGGCCGAAATAGTGGAAGCCGAGCTCTTCGAAGAAAGTGCCGCCGGTGACGAGGGTGCGGGCCATCTCCTCGGTCTTGCGCGCGACATCGTGAATGGGCGCGGGCAGCTGCTCGGCCACCTTCTTCGCGGCTTGGCGGATTTTTCTGTACGTGTTGGTCGCGGCGAGGCGCGCGAGATAATTGCTCATGCCCCCAACGGGCGGGGCGATGGACATATCGTTGTCGTTCAGGATGACGATGAGGCGCTTCGTCGTTTCCGCCGCATTGTTCATCGCCTCATAGGCCATGCCGGCGGACATCGAGCCGTCCCCGATCACCGCGATGACGTGATTGTCCCTGCCCTGCTGATCGCGCGCGACGCAAAAGCCCAACGCGGCGGAGATGCTCGTCGCTGCGTGCGCGGCGCCGAAGGGATCGTATTCGCTCTCGGCGCGCTTGGTGAAACCGGAGAGCCCCCCGCCTTGGCGCAGCGTGCGGATGCGATCGCGCCGGCCGGTGAGGATTTTGTGCGGATAGGCCTGGTGGCCGACATCCCAGACGAGCACGTCCTTCGGCGTCTCGAAGACGTAATGGAGTGCGACCGTGAGCTCGACGACGCCGAGGCCCGCGCCCAGATGCCCGCCGGTTTGGGAGACAGCGTCGATGGTTTCGGCGCGCAGCTCCTCGGAGAGCTGGGGCAGCTGATTTTCGGACAATGCACGCAGATCGGCCGGGAGGCGGACTTGGTCCAGCAGAGGGGTTTCGGCGCTCACGCGATCCATTGTCCTTCGGACAGAGTTAGGATTCAGTACCGCCGATCCAGCACGAAATCGACAACCTCAGTCAGGAATCTGGCGCGGGGCCCGAAAATGGCGAGATGACCTTTCGCCTGAGCGGCGAGATGGCGCAGGCGCCCGCGCGCGGCCTCCTCCCCCAGGACGGTCACGAAATTGCGCTTGCCGGCGGCGGCGTCCTTCTGAACGGCCTTGCCGGTTTCATCCGGCGCGCCCTGGAGATCGAGGAGATCGTCCGCGATCTGGAAGGCGAGGCCGACGTCCTGCGCGTAGCGGGAGAGCGCGTGGCGCGCGTCATCTGGCGCGGCCGCGATCATGCCGCCCGCTTCGATGGAGAAGGAAAAGAGCGCGCCTGTCTTGAGCCTATTCATGCGCGTGATGGCGATGAGATCGTCGCCCGCTTCCTCCCCGGCCATATCGAGCGCCTGGCCCGCGATCATGCCTTGGGGGCCCGCGGCTTTGGCGAGGCCCGCGATGAGCTTGGTGCGCATCTGCGGATCGCGGTGCGTTTCTGGATCGGCGAGGATGTCGAACGCGAAGGCGAGCAGCGCATCGCCCGCGAGGAGCGCGGTCGCTTCATCGTACTCGACATGCACGGTGGGCGCGCCGCGGCGGAGCTCGTCATCGTCCATGCACGGCAGATCGTCGTGGACGAGCGAGAAGCAATGCACGCACTCAACCGCGCAGGCGACGCGCAGGAGGCTCTTCTCGTCGGCGTCGAAAATACGCCCCGCCTCGAGCATGAGGAATGGCCGCATGCGCTTGCCCCCGCCCAGAGCCGCGTAGCGCATCGCCGACAAGAGGCGCGCCTCGGGCCCTTGCGCGCGCGGCAAAAGCGCGTCGAGCGCGACCGTGATCCGGTCCGCGGTTTCGCGCATGCGGGACTCAAGGGAGACCATGCGCGCGGTTAGCATGGCGCGCGGGGGAAGCAAATGCGAACGTCTAGTCCGCCGGCGATTGGAGATTGCGCACCATGCGGAGAACGGTGGTGCGCGGGAAGGTTTGCGCCATTTGCGCCATCATGGCGTTGCGCGCGCCGGTGACGATGACGCGCCGGTTTTGCTGGAAGGCGCGATAGCCCGAGCGCGCGACCGGCATCGATTCCATCGCGCGCGAAGCGCGGGCGAGGCGCATCTTATCGGTGCCGGCGCGGGCGCGGAAATTGGAGACGGTCGGCCCCGGGCACAGGCAGGAGACTTTGACGCCGGTGTCGCGCGCCTCTTCCCAGAGCGCTTCGGAAAATGAGAGCACGTAAGCCTTCGACGCGTAATAGACCGCCATGAACGGGCCGGGCTGAAAGGCGGCGGTCGAGGCGACGTTCAAAACGCCGCCACGCTTCCTGGCCAGCATCTGATCCCAGAAGAGATAGGTCAGTTCCGTCAACGCGCGGACATTGAGATCGACCATGCCGAGCTGCGTGGCGAGATCGCTGCTCGTCAGCGGGCCGGCGTGGCCATAGCCCGCATTGTTCACGAGCACATCGACATCGAGGCCCCGCGCCTTGATCGCTTCGTGCAGTTTCTGTCCGCCGCCCGGCGCGCCAAGATCGCCGGGGATTGCGTGCGCCGCGACGCCGAAGCGTTCGGAGAAGCGCTTCGCGTGTTCCTGCAGCGGCGCTTCGCTGCGCGCGGTGAGGATGAGATTGTAGCCGTCCGCCGCGAAGCACTCCGCGAGATCGACTCCGATGCCGGCGGACGCGCCTGTCACCAGCGCGGTTTGGCCCTCGCCCAATTTTCTGCGCGGCATGGTTCTTCCTTTTTCTACGTGCGCGTCAGTGTGAAGGGCTGGCCTTCGCGTTCGGCGCCGCGTTCGTTGATGAAGGCGCGGCCGTGGATCGTGCGCCCGTCGGCCGCGATGGCGCCGGCATAGCGCACGCTGACGTTCGAACGCGGATAGCGCACCGTGATGGCGACGACGGTTCCGCGCTGCTCCCAGGTGATGCGGCCGGGATCGGCGCCGGCATTGTCGATCTCGAGCGCGGCTTCTCCATTCGGGCGCAGCCGCCACGTGCCTTGAAGGCTCGCGTGCCGCCACGCGCCGACCGCGGAGGCCGGGGCGCCTGGCGCGCGCGTCTGCTGTGCAAGCGCCTCTTCGGCGCGATCGCGGCGCGCCTGCTCGTAGGCCGCGGCCTGCTGTTCGGCGTCGCTGAGCGGGCGCGCGGGATCGCGCGGCGCCGACACGCCTGGCTGCGCCGACGCCGTTTGCGCGCCGCGCGGCTGGTTGAGCGCCGCGAAGCCCGCAAGCCCCAGCACGACGAGCGCGCCCGCGCCGATGAGCGCCCAGCGCACCATGGTGTTGTTTGACCCCGCCAGCACGGGCGCCGGCGCGGACGGCGCAACGGGAGCGGGTTTCGCCGCAGCGGGCTTTGCCTGCGGACGCGGCCGCGCAAATTTCGAGAGCGCTTCGACCAGAACGCGGAATTGCGGATCGTCCTGCGCGCCGGACCAATTCGCGAGCTGTGCGGCGGCCACGCGCCTGAAGCCCGGCGGCGGCAGAGCGCCGTCGCGCTGAACGGGGACGTATTTGTTGCGCGCGTTGGCAAGGCCCGCCTCTTCCGCGACGCGCTCATTCGCGGCGGCGTACTGAGACCAAACGATGATGCACGCCTTAGATTGCTCGATCACGCGTGCGACCGTCTCCTCCCAACTCTTGCCGGGCGCGATGGGCTGGCCCGGCAGCACCGAAAAGCCTTCAGCTTCGAGCGCGCGCGCGAGCGTGCGGGCGAAATGCTCGTCCTCCGGCGCGAACGCGAAATAGATGTCTGCCATGGCGCCCCGCACGCAAGCGTAGGGACATTTAGGCCAAGCGCGGCCGCCTCCGCCAGCCCGCCTAGGGCCGCCGCAGCGTCCAGGGGCCGTGGTCGGCTTCGATTCCGGCCTCGGTGCGATAGGCGCGGCCCTCGACGCGATCGCCCGCGGCGCTGATCCGCCCGACATAGCGCCAACTCACCGCGATGGCCCGGTAGTGGAGAAGCACGATGACCGATGAGCCTTCCTGGCGCCAGGTGGCGCGCCCGTTCGAGGGGCCCCTGCCGTCGTAGGAGAGGTGCGCCGCGCCGTCGGCGTCGAAACTCCAGATCGCGCCCTCCTCGCGCCACGCGCCCGCCGCCGACGCCTGCACGTCAGCGATGGGCGCGGCCGCGGGTTCAGCCGCGAGCGCTTGCGGCGCGCTGGCGAGCGCAATGGCCAAGAGCAAGGAGCGCACGGCGAATGTCAGCGTTGCGCTTGCGCGTCGAGTTCGCCGTCGGAGAGGCGCGCCGCGCCCTCGAAGCGGCGGGAGAGTTCGGGCGGCGGCGCGGCTTCCTCGCTCGGCGTCAGGATGACGGGGCCGCCGGCGTCAGGCGGGCTTTGCCCGTCGAGCGCGGGCGAGTCCGGCGCGGGCTCGACGGGAACGGACATGTCCGGGATCGGCGCCATGTCCGCGGGCGTCACAGGCTGAAGTTCAGGCTCGACGGGCGCCGCGACCGTGTCGAGCGTGCCCTGGCGCAGTTCGGCGATGCGGCCGCGCACGAGCGTGCCGTGACGCGATTCCGGGAAGTTTTCGAGGAAGCCCTCCAGCGCCTCGACGGTGTCGGCTTCGCGCGCGGTGCGGTATGCCTCGACCTCCAGGCCTTCGAGCGCGATCTCGGCCGGGCGTTCGAAGCGGCCGACATTGTCGCCGTCCAGGAACTCCCGCAGCGCCCTCGGATCCGATTTGTCGAGCGCGTTCCAGGCCGCCTCGGCCGCGGCGTTCGATTGCCCGCCCTGGATGAACGAATAGCCGCCGATGCCCACGCCCGCGACCACCAGGAAAGTCACGATGCCGATGAGCGCGAGGCGCAGGCCGCCCCCGCCCCCGTTCTCCTGCGCTTGCGGCGCATAATGCGGCGGCGGCTCGTAAGCGGGCGCGCGCGGCGCCGGATCGCGGTAGGACGGCTCCTCGTAAGCAGGCTCGCGATAGGCGTCTTCCTCATAGGCCGGCGCCCGATACGCGGGTTGGCGTGCGGGCGGGGGCGCCGGCGTGCGCGGCGGCGCCCGCTCGGGCGCGCCGAACACCGGATCGTTGGCTTGGACGACGCCCTCGACCGCGGCCTGCAGGTTGCGCCAGCCGGGGAAGCTGTCCTCTCCGCGCCAGCCCGTTAGGTCGATCGTCGGGTCGGCGGAGAATTGCGCCGGGGCGGGCATGTTCTGCATGCGCGCGTGGATGAGCACGCCGAGATCGCGCGCGTAGGCGGCCTCCCCCACCAGATCGGCGCGCGGGGCTGAGCGAGGCGACCAAAGCGCGACGACGGCCTCGGAATTGTCGATGGCGCGCCTGAGGCCAGGGCCCGGCGGCGCATCGGTGACCGTCTCAAACCCCAACGCGCGCAGCTTCGCAGCCAGCGCATGCGCCGGGGCGCCGTCTTCCTGGGCGTGAAGAATCACGACGCCAGCCATTTCCTCCCCCGGTGCATTACGTGCCTGCATATATGATGCCCTCAACGGCCCTCCTTAGGGAAGGGAGTGGGCCGAAAAGCGGCGAAATCTGCCTCCAAACGCTTAACCATAGTGTCGCAGCGCGGCTTGCGCGCAGGGGCTGGCGCTTTCGTGATGATCCGTAGGCGGAGCGTTAAACAGCTGCGTTTGCCGCGGAACCGATGCGCGCGCGCACAAGTTTCTCCATCGCGGGCGCGTGTGCGCGGGGCGTGAGAACTTATCGGAGAATTTCATGAAGCTCATTTCATTGACTGCCGCTTCGCTGCTGGCGTTGACCGGCGCGGCCTGCGCCACGAACGGCGATCGCGCCGAGACGGCGGCCCCCGCGGCGCAAACGCAACAGGCGCCCGCGCCGCAGGCGCCAGCCCCGCAAGCGCCGCCGCCCGCTCAACAGGCGCAGACGCCGCCCGCCGCCACGAGCTACACCGACGCGCAATTGCGCGCCTTCCTCGCGGCCAATCGCGAGATCAACGCGCTCATGCAGCAGCATCAAACCGCCATGCAAGGCACGCCCGAGCAGCGCGCCCAGGCCGAACAAGCGGTCCAGGCCGGCGCGGTCCCTATTCTGCAGCGGCACAGCATCGAGCCGCAAACCTACAATGCGATCGCACAGGGCGCGCGCACCGATCAGGCGCTGCGCGCGCGCTTGACCGCGCTCAATACGCAGCCGGCGCAGACGCCGCCGGGCCAGCAATAATCACCAGTGGCGCGCGCGCTCCGGCGCGCGCACAGCCTCGAATTTCATGTCGTTGAGATCAGCCACGCGCTTCGGTTCGCCGAAGCGCGCGGCGTCTTTCGTGCGCGGGATGCGGTAGAGGCAGCCCTCCATCGCGTAGAGCACATCGCCGTTGTGATCGAGATCGGCCCATTCGACGCGGCCGAGATCGAGGATGAGTTCGCCGTTTTTATCGAGCGCGTCCGCCGTCTCCACATAAGAGCGCCCATCCTTCTCGAAGCGTGCATGGGTGAAGACGCGCAGCATGCCGTCCTTCGCAGCAGCTTTCCTGCCCGATAAGGCGAGGTGGAGCGGCTTCGTGCGTAGGCGCGGCGGATCGAAGACCAGCGAAACGCGCGACCCATAAGGTTGCCAGGAAGCTTGAGGGCGCTCGCCATAATTCCACCCGTCCCGCATCAGGCGGATCATGTGAAAGGGATCGTCTTCGCCGGCGCCGGCGCGTTCGTTGAGCGGGAGGACCTTCACTTGTCGCGGGATGGCGGAGTCTTTCGGCGCTTCGAAGCCGCCGCGATGGTTCAAGCGAACCGCGCCTTCGTCCAGCAAAGCGCCCCCGCCCCACGCGCCAATGCCTTCCCAGAGCGCGAGGGCTGTGAAGTAAGGCGGCCGCGAAATCGCGGTCCATGAATAGAGCGGGCCCTTGAACTTCGCCGCGAAGTAAGAGAAGCGCCGCCCATCGGCGGAGAGATCGCAGCGGCGCGAATAGATCTTGTGGCGCACCCATTGGCCGCCTTCGAGCGTGTCATCCTTCAGATTCCAAATCAGCATCCGCGTGTGCGTGACGGGCCCGCGGCGCAGAACGACCGCCATGGGCGCGGCGCGCGCGATGAGCACATCGAGCCGCGCGGCGTTCTTATCGATCTTGGGAAGCGTTTCCACGATGTCGGGACGGGGGATGCGCTGCATGATCCACCATTGGTCGCATGCGCTCTCGCTGGCGGGAGCGACCTCTGTCACAATGCGGGATCGCCTGCGCGTGGCAAGAGGGACCATGACGGACGCAATCAATCCGGCGCCGCCGCGCGTGCGCATCCAATCGGTCGATATTCTGCGCGGGCTGGTGATCGTGCTGATGGCGCTCGATCACACGCGAGATTATTTCCACCTCTCCGGCTACGCGCTCGATCCGATCAATCCGGATCAATCCAATCCGATCCTCTACATCACGCGCTGGGTGACGCATTTTTGCGCGCCGACGTTCGTGTTTCTGGCGGGCGTTTCAGCCTGGCTGCAATTCGAGCAAGGCAAGAGCCGTGCAGCGCTCTCGCGCTTTCTGCTGACGCGCGGGCTCTGGCTCGTTTTTCTTGAGATCACGGTCGTGAGTTTCGGGTGGGCGTTCGCCGCGCCGTGGATGTTCTTCCTGCAAGTGATCTGGGCGATCGGCTGGTCGATGGTGCTGCTCGGCGCGCTCATCTGGCTGCCGCGCCTTTGGGTGCTGGCGATCGGGATTGTCATCATCGCGGGCCACAACGCGGTGTCGAGCATTCCGCCGGAGCGCTTCGGCGCGTTCGCGACGCTCTACCAATACGCATTCACGCCCGCGATCGTGCAAGTTGGCGAACAGCCCATCGGCTTCAATCCCTATCCGGTGATCCCATGGCTTGGGATCATGGCGGCGGGCTATGGCGCGGGCGCGCTCTTCACGATGGAGAAGAACGCGCGCTGGTTCTATGCGCTGGGCGCGGGCCTCATCGCGCTTTTCTTCGCGCTGCGTTTCGTCAATATGTACGGCGATCCTCAGCCCTGGTCCGTGCGCGGGGACGATGCGCGCACGATCATGTCGTTCTTCAACGTCGCGAAATATCCGCCCTCGCTCATGTACGTGTGCGCGACTCTGGGGCCGATGCTTATGCTCGTGCCGCTGTTCGAGCGCTTGAAAGGCCCGCTGGCGGATTGGTTCAAGACCTACGGCGCGGTTCCGCTCTTCGCCTATGTGCTGCACATCTATCTGGTGCACGCGCTTTCGCTCGCGGCCGCGGCGGCGACGGGCCGCGACTTGGATTTTCAGTTCAACTTCATTCAGAATATCTTCGTCGCCCCGCAGCTCTTCGACGGCTGGGGCTTTCCGCTTTATGTGACCTATCTCGCCTGGGCGCTGGTGCTGGCGATCCTCTATCCGCTCTGCCGCTGGTGGGGCACGATGAAGAAGCGCCATCGCAGCTGGTGGATGAGCTATCTCTAGGGGGGCGTATTCGTGAGCATCATTGCGCGCCTCGTTGAGTTCTGGCCTCTCACACTCACGGGCGCTTTCATTGTCTGCTTCGGATGCTTCAGCGTTTTTCGCGCCCGGGCACTCACTGAGTGGAGCCGCAACCAATGGAAATCGCGGCGGCCGGGCGTGATGAAGAAATTCTCCCTGCGCCTTCTCGACGAGAACTACACGCGCACGAACAGGATCATGGGCGTATTGGCGATTGCGGTCGGCGGCGCGCTCTTATGGATCATTGCAACGGGCGCCGTTCGCGTCGCGTCGTGACCTTCAGCCGCGCGGCGCCAGCGGCCCGTCCTTGATGCGGTCGAGGTTGCCGGCGCCGGGGATGAAGACGCCCTCGATGCGGATGCCGTCGGGATCTTCGAAGAGCGTGGAATAATAGCCCGGCGCCCACTCGCCCCCCTCCGGCGCCCGGACGATCTTCGCGCCAAAGTCGCGCATCGAAGCGTGGAGCGTGTCGATGTCCTCACGCGAACGCAGGCGGAAGCAGAAGTGATGGAGGCCGATGCGCCATTGATCGAACGGCGTCTCGCGATGCTCGGGCAAGCAAGCGCGGATGACCACGCCAGTGCGCGCGCCTATGCAATAGAAGACTTCCGGATGATCGTATTGGATCGCCATGCCAAGCGTTTCGTGCAGCAGGCGGTGATAGAAGGGGCGGCTCGCGGCGACGCTTCTGACCGTCAGCTGGATGTGGGCGATGCCGTTGGCGTCGATCACGGCGCGACGGCGAAGGTCGCGTACGCGAAGAGCGCGCCAAGCGCGAGCACGCAAAGCCCCTCGACGATCGCGGGCGTGCGCCGCAGCCAGCGCGCGACGGCGCTCTCCGCCTGCGCCTTCCAGAAGAGCGAGACGAGCGCGACGAGAATGGCGCCGGCGTGCCAGGGCAGGAACGCCTCGATCCGGTTCAAGCCGCGCGTGAAGCCCATGTCGCGCACGGGCGTGATCGCGAACACGTAGAACGAAGCCGCGAAGAGCGCCGCCCACAGCAGAAAGAGAATGAGCGCCCGGCTCAAAAGAGCTTGCCGCCGACCGTCGCGGGGCGATCCACGGTCAACAGCACGACTTCGCCGTTGCGATCGGGGAAGCCCAGGGTCAACACCTCGCTCATGAACTTGCCGATCTGCTTGGGCTCAAAGTTCACGACCGCGGCGACGCGCCGGCCGATCAACTCGCCGAGATCATAATGCTTGGTGATTTGCGCGGAGCTTTTCTTCACGCCCAGCGGATCGCCGAAATCGATCCAGAGCTGGTAGGCGGCCTTCTTCGCATCCTCGAAGACCTGCGCATCGATGATGGTGCCGAGGCGGATATCGACCTTGAGGAAATCCTCCAGGCTGATCGTCGGCATTCGCTGCAAGGATTCCGAATTGGTCATCTATCGAGCCTCGCGGGTTCGAGCTTTGGCCCGTCAGCCGACATCACGATCTGCTCCACCTTGAGCTGCGCATCCTTCAGCTTGGCCTCGCAATGCGCCTTGAGGGCCGCGCCCCGGGCGTACATGCGGATCGAATCCTCAAGCGCGACATCGCCGCGCTCCAGATGCTGGACGATGCGTTCGAGTTCGGCGGCGGCCGCCTCGAAGCTCATGGTTGCGGGATCGGCCTCTTGGCTCATCGCGTTTGATTCACTCCCTTGGCGCTCAAGCTAAGCGCTCCAGCGCGCGTGAACAACGCCGATCAGGCGCCCGGCTGAGACGTTTCCGGCGGAATCGGGCGCGGCGGGGCCTTGCGGCGGGTGTAGCGCCGGTAGGTCCAATAGGCGTCGCCGTGATCCTCGACGCAGCGCCAGCCCTGCTCCACGAGCACGGGGCGCATCATGCGGTTGAACCAGCCATGGCCGCAGAGAAGGACGTTCTCGCCCCTGAGCGCGCGCGCCGCGAGCGTGGCGACCGCGGCTTCGGCGCGCAGCTCCGCCTGCTGGCGGCTCTCGGCCCCAGGGCGGATGCCGACATACCAGGAAATGCGCGCCCAGATGCCCCAATGCGTCGGCCCGCGTTTCCCCCAGAGCTTGGGCGGCGGCATCGGCGCTTCGATGAACACGTCGTCGCGCAGAATGTCCTTGCCGGCGGCGACCGCTTCGGCGGTCTCGATCGCGCGCGGCAGCGTGGAGGCGAAGATGACATCCGCCTGGGCGGCGATCTCCACGAGCCGTTCGGGCGGCTGCTGCTCGGGAATGAGGCCCGAGCGGTCATACTCGGCCCACCAATGCTCGTAGTCTTTCCAATTGATGCGGACCGAGCGATCGCCCTTCGGCTTGCCGTGGCGTGCGAGCGCGATCCAGCCCGGGGCGGCGGCCAGCCTATGGTCGCTTGAACTCCCCGGCTTCGCTTCGTCCATCGCCGACCTCGGCGCGCGGCCCCGTCCCTCCCCAGGGCGGATCAATCGCGCGTCAGCGCGCCCACATAAGCGGCAGCCGAGCGGGCAAGCGCGGCCAAGTGGTATCCGCCCTCCAGAGTGGAGACAACTCTCCCCTTGCAGGCCCGTAAGGCCGCGGCGCGCAGCTTTTCGCCTGCCCAGGCATAGTCTTCGTCCGTCAGGCGCATTTCGGCCAAGGGATCGGCCTCGTGGGCGTCAAAGCCGGCCGAGACGAGGATGAGATCGGGACCCCAGCCTTCGAGCGCGGGGAGCACCTGGCGCTCCATGGCGGCGCGCCACTCGGCGCTGCCCGCGCCAGGCGGAAGGGGCGCGTTGAGGACGTTGTCCACAGGCCCACGCTCATGCGCGAGCCCGGTGCCGGGATAGAGCGGCGATTGGTGCGTGGAGGCGAAGAAGAGGCGCGGCTCCTTCTGCGCGGTGGCCTGCGTGCCGTTGCCGTGATGGACGTCGAAATCGATCACCGCGACTTTCGCTGCGCCGTGCGCTTCGAGCGCGTGAAGCGCGCCGACGGCGACGTTGTTGAAGATGCAGAAGCCCATGGGCTGAGCAGGCTCGGCGTGGTGCCCCGGCGGGCGCACGGCGCAGAAGGCCATCTCATCCTCGCCCGCCATCACCGCATCGACCGCGGCGACAACCGCGCCGGCCGCGCGCCATGCCGCTTCGCGCGTGCCATCGGAGAGGAAGGTGTCGCTATCGATGGCGGAGAGGCCCTCGCCCTCTTTCGGGAACGCCTCTTCCATCGCATCGATGAGCGCGCGCGGATGCACGCGCTCCACTGTCTCTCGCGGCGCCCACGGGGCTTCGCGCTTTTCGAGCGGCAAACCCTCAAGCCCGCGCAAGACGTATTCCAAGCGCTCAGGCCGCTCGGGGTGGCCGGGCGGGGGCTGATGCGCGAGCATCGATGGGTGGGTGAAGAGAAGCATCCGCGCCCAGACATAAGCGAATGGGCGCGGATGTCATCTCATTGCGCGGGCGCTTGCTGCGGGTCCGCAGGCGGCGTCCATGCGGGGCCGGAGAATTCGCTCTCGATGATGAACTCGACGGCGTCGGAGACGCCCATCGTCGTGCCCGGCGCGGGGATGCCTTCGGCGAGGCCGAACGCTGAGCGGTTCAGCGTGCCGCGCGCGGAGAAGCCGATGCGCGCGTTGGGATCCAAGGGATGGCCGGCATAGCCGCCGTTGAAGCGCGCTTCGAGCGTGACCGGCGCGGTGACGCCTCGGAAAGTGAAATCGCCTGTGATGCGCGCGGTGCGCGGGCCGGTGACTTCGACGCTTGTGGAGCGGAACGTCATCTGCGGAAACTGGGCGGCGTTCAGCCAGTCCGCGCCGCGCAGATCGTCGAGGAAGCCCGCGGGGGCGCGATCGGCGTCGAGCGAGCGGGGATCGATCGTCGCGGTGACAGTCGCGGCGCCGGGATTGGCGGGATCGAGATTGAGCGTCGCGTCCCAACGCGTGAAGCGACCGGTGTAATTCGAGAAGCCCAGGTGATCGACGCGGAAGATGAGGCTCGCATGCGCGGGATCGAGGCGATACTCGCCGGCGGGAAGCGCTGAGACATCGGGCGCGTTTTCTTGCGCGGCGGGCGGCGGCGCTTGCTGGGCTGCTGTTTGTTGTTGCTGCGGTTGGGAGCACGCGGCGAGCGCGAGCGCGGCGGACACGACAAGCACGCGCTTGATCATTCTACTCACACCCTCTCGTTTCTCGATTGGCTTAGATAGTGCGGCGCACGTCGGCGCCCATGACATTCCATCAATGCTTGCGCGCGCGGAAGCGGCGCGCTACACTTAGCCATATGCCTAACCAATCGAAGGCGCAAGCATCCTCCGATGCGCTCGATCTCGTTTTCCACGCGCTCGCCGATCCTTCGCGGCGCGCGGTGATCGAGCGTTTGTCAAAAGGGCCGGCGAGCGTTTCGGAACTCGCCAAGCCGCTCAACATGGCGCTGCCATCGGTGATGCAGCATCTGGCGCTTCTGGAAGAAAGCGGGCTTATCCGCTCCGAAAAGGTCGGGCGCGTGCGGACGTGCCGGATGGATACGGCCGCGATCGCGCGCGTCGAAAAATGGCTGACGCAGAGGCGGCAAAGCTGGGAGCGCAAGCTCGACCGGCTGGGCGCCTATCTCGATGAGATGGAGGACGAATGACCATGCAATTGTGGGGACATCCGCTCTCCTCGTTTTGTTGGAAAGCGACCATCGCGCTCTATGAGAAGGACGCGCCGTTCACGCTGAACATCATCGAGGATTGGCCTGCCTTCATGGAGCGCTGGCCGATTGGGAAGATGCCGATGCTCGAGGACGGCGGCCGGCGCATCGGTGAATCGAGCACGATCATCGAATATCTCGACGCGCATCATCCGGGCGGGCCGCGGCTTATTCCTGCGGATGCGGATGAGGCGCGCGAAGCGCGCTATTGGGACCGCTTCTTCGATCATTATCTGCAGCATCCGATGCAGCGCATCATCGCCAACCGGCTGAGGCCCGCGGACAAGCGCGATCCGCTTGCGCTTGAGGAGGCGCGCGCACTCATCGCGCGCGCGTATGGCGTGCTCGACGCGCAGATGGCGGGCAAGACTTGGGCGATCGGGGAGGCGTTCACGCTCGCGGACTGCGCCGCCGCCCCGGCGCTTTTCTACGCGGACCGCGTGCTGGCGATCCCGGCGGCGAACGGCGCCGTCGCGGCCTATCTTGAGCGGCTCAAGAAGCGCCCCTCCATCGCCCGCACGATGAAGGAAGCCGAGCCCTACGCGCACCTTTATCCGCAGGAAGCGGCTTAGCGGCCCTAGCCTCTTGCCCCGTGGGCGAGGCCCGCCTAGACGGCCCCCATGAGCGAAACGATCGACACTCTGGAGCAGGCCGAAGCGGCGCTCGCCGCAGGCGCGCTCGACCGCGTGGCGCAATTCACCCGTCAGCGCCTGGCCATGAACCCCGACGATCTCGACGCGCTGCTGCTCGCAGGCGACGCCGCCAACGAGATGAGCCGCTTCGTCGAAGCCGGCGAAATGTTCACACGCGTACTGCGCGACCGGCCCGATGACGTGCGCGCGCTCGCGGGGCTTTCGGTCGCCGCGTTGGGCGCGCGGGACGCGGCGGCGGCGCTGCGGCATGCGCAGCGCGCTTATGCGCTGGCGCCGGACGATGTGAACGTGCTCATGGCGCTCGGGGCCGCAGCGATTTCTGTGCGCAGCCAGCCCGCGATCGACGAAAGCTTCCGTCGTGTGCAGACGCTCGACCATGCGACGGGCGCAAGCGTCTTGGAGTACTGGACTCGTTGCCTCACTTACCTCGGTCGCTTCGGAGACGCAGTCCAAGTATATAAGTCCATCATCGACGCAGAGCCGCCTTCAGCGGAGCGCGACGCCGCGTATGCGAGCTATCTCCTACAAGCGCACCACGTCGATGATGCGGTGACTTATGTCGAACGATCGCTCGCCGCAAAAGCGGATAATCCTTCGGCGCACATGACGCACGCGCGCGCGAAACTCGCGCTTGGCGATATCAAGGGCGCGGTCGCGGCCGCACGTGAAGCGCTCAAACTCAATCCCGACCAGACGATGCCTTATACAATCATCTCGGAGAACGCCCCGGATAGCATCACTGACGAAGATATTGAGCGCCTGAGAGCCTTCATCGACGCGTCTGGAGGCCGGCCGACGATATCCGGAATCGTCGCGGGACGCGCGCTTGGCGCCACGCTGGAGACGCGCGGCGACTTTGACGGCGCATTCAATGCTTTCGCCACTGCCGCGGCGATGGATGCCGTCGCGGCGCGCGGCACGGGACATGGTTACGACCGCGGCAAAGCCGAGCATCAAGTTGACGCACTCATCCGCGCGTTTCCAGCCCATGACTTGCACGAGCCGCACCCCGACCCCGATCGCGGCGCCGGTCTCATTTTCGTTTGCGGCATGCCGCGAAGCGGCACGACGCTCGTCGATTCCATTCTCGCCGCGCACTCAAAGGTAGAGAGCGTCGGGGAATCTCGCGGGATGCCGATCATCGACGATCTCTTCAAGAACGCACGCCCCGGCGCCTCCTACAACGAGATCATCGAGGCGAACACGGCTCAATGGGACAAGCTCTATCGCGATCTGCTCAATGGCGCCGATCAGCGCGCGCAGTTCGTTGTCGATAAGATGCCCGCGAACGCGTGGCGCATCGGGCTCATCTCACGGCTTTATCCCGGCGCCAGCATCCTCATGATGGAGCGCGACCCGATGGACGTGTGCTGGTCCATCTTCCGGAACCATTTCCGCCTGGGCAGCATGTATCCGATCCTGCTGGAAGATCTCGTGCATCACTACAAGTGCTACGAGCGCGTGCGCGATCATTGGATCGCGGCGCGTGTGCCGCGCCTGGGTGTCGTGCAATACGACCGGCTGCTAGACGATTTCGAGGCTGAAGTGCGCGCGATCCTCAATCATTGCGGGCTCGCGTTCGAGCCGGCATGCCTCAAGTTTCAAGAGACGAAGCGCGCCGTCTTCACACATAGCGCGGCGCAGGTGCGCCAGGGAATCAACAAGAATTTCCGCGGGCGGTGGCGGCGCTACGAAGCGCAACTCGCGGACTATAACCGCATGCTGCACACCCGTTAGGACGCGCTCTTCCACTTCGCGCGCCATTCGTCGCGCGTCATTTCCCAATAGACGCTTTGGCGGAGCGAGCCATCGGGCTTTGTCACGTCGCGCCCGCCCATGCGGGTGAAGCCGGCGGCGTCGATGCCTTTCTGCGAGCGGATATTGTCGAGCGCGGCGGTGAGGCAGATGAGCCGCAGGCCCAGGCCTTCGAACATCCAATCGAACATCAGGCGCATGTTGGCGCTGCCCTGTCCGCTGTTTTGCCGGTCAGCGCGGACGGCGCCGGCCAGTTCGCCCGAGGCGCGGTCCGGCCAGACGGCGATGTCCGCGTAGGAGAATATCTCGCCCGCGTCACCGAGCACAAGGGAGAGCACATTCTCTCCGCGTTCGTGGCGCGCGAGGCGCTCGGCGATCCAGGCGCGGACGTTTTCTTCCGTGAAGGGGCGCGGGAGATCGTAGATCGGATCGGAGACGGCGGGATCGGAGAAGAAGCGCGCGAGGGCCGCCGCGTCCTCGATGCGCGCGAGACGGCGTTCGCCGCCGGCGCCTTGCAGCGCATCGGCGGCGCGCACGGCGGCGCGGATGCGCGCTTCTTCCTCGGCGGTGGCGTGGAGCACTGTTTTAGGCGGCGCGCTCATGGGCGCGAGAGTGCGCTCAGCGCAACATTCCGTCGAGATCGCGCAAGGGCAGCTACGATTGCTGCGGGAAGAGCTTCATCCAAGCGCGGAGCATCTCGCCGCCGTCGCCCGCCTCCTCCGCGCATTGCACGTCAGCGACTTGCGTGAGGAAATCCATGCGGCGGCTTACATAAAATTCGGCCGCCGGTTTCCACCAGGAGACATCGTCGAGCGTGCCCATGCGCAGGCGCACGCGATCGCGGCGCGGGACGTAGTGGTTCATCAAGCGCGTGCCACACTCGGCGCAGAAGACGCCCTCGAGCGGCGGGCCGTTTTCGTTGTCGCGGAACCAGGATTTGGTTGGCCCGGTGAGCGTCAGCGCGTTCGCATCGACGAGGACGGAGGCGGAGAACGCGGACGAGGTTTGTTTCCGGCACTCCGTGCAGTGGCACATGTAGGCGAAGAGCGGCTTGGCGGAGAGTTCGTAGCGGCAGGCGCCGCATTGGCAGCCGCCTGTGAGCCTTGATGGGAGCGCGCTCATCTCCCCTCTCCCATGCCAATGGGAGAGGGGCTGGGGGTGAGGGCGCGCAGGATTTGCACGGAGCGCGCGACGGCCCTCCCCTCACCCAACCCTCTCCCGCTGGCGCGGGAGAGGGTTTTTGGGGGCGCGCATTTTTTCACGCCAAAGTCTCCCAATCTTTTGCGAATTGCGCGGCGAAGGGCGTGAAATCGGGCGGATCGGTTTCAAACTGCGCCGCGCCGGGCGGGATGGCGCCTTTCAAGGCGCTGCGCGCGAAGATGTGCACACTGGGGACGAGCCAGGATGTGTCATCCAGCGTGCCGGGGCGGACGCTGGCCATGCCCGGCGATTTGTGCGGACGCGAGGCGAGGCGCGAATGGCACGCGCCGCAATAGACGTGCGTCGTTGTCGAGCCGGAGGGCGTGGGCATGACGACATCGATCGGCGCGCCTTGCGTGATGACAAAGTCATCGGCGCGCGTGGGCATGTTCATCGAGTACGCGCTGCTGGTGCGCTTCTGGCAATCGCGGCAATGGCAAGCGACGATGAGAAAGGGCCGCGCGCGCACCTCGTATCGGATCGCGCCGCACAGGCAGCCGCCGATGAGCGGGAGGGATGGGGCGGTCATCTTGAACACCCATTCCCGGATGTGAGCGAAGCGAGCATTCCGGGACCCATCTCGGCGATCGCCTGCAAGAGTTGGCGGCAATGGGCCCCGGACAATCGCTTCGCGATTTCCGGGGATCGGTGATTTGACGTTTGGCTCACGCCGCCTTCGCCGCCTTCAATGTCACGCCGGGCGGCGCCTCCGCCCAATCCGGCACGAAGAAATCGGGCATGAGATCTTTTGTGGGATCGACGCGGTACTGATCGAAATCGCGGACGCCCGCTTCGTAGAGCAGCACGTCATCGATGAAGAAGTTGCCGGTGCATTCGGTGCTTTTGCGGTTGAAGATGACGTAGGCGGCGTCGGCCATGATCTCGACGGTGCGGCAGTGGGCCATGCCCTCTTCGCCGGCGAGCGCGTTCTTGATGGCGGCGGTGGCGACGCCGGTGCGCGGCCAGAGCGCGTTGAAGGCGATGCCGTCATGCTTGAATTCCTCGGCCATGCCGAGAACGCACATGCTCATGCCGTACTTGGCCATCGTGTACGCCACGTGCGTACCGAACCATTTCGGGCTCATGTCCAGAGGCGGCGAGAGATTGAGCACGTGCGGGTTGCCGGTCTGCTTCAGGAACGGGATGCAGGCCTTCGAGGTGACGTACGTGCCCCGCGTGTTGATCTGATGCATGAGATCGTAGCGCTTCATATCGGTCTGCAGCGTGCCGGTGAGCTGGATGGCGCTTGCGTTGTTCACGCAGATGTCGATCCCGCCGAACTTGGCGACCGTCTGCTCGACGGCGCTTTGCACGTTCGCCTCATCGCGGACATCGACGATGAGCGGCAGCGCCTTGCCGCCCGCGGCTTCGATCTGCTCGGCCGCCGTGTAGATCGTGCCGGGGAGCTTCGGGTGCGGCTCGGCGGTCTTGGCCGCGATAGCGACATTGGCCCCGTCCCGCGCGGCGCGGAGCGCGATGGCGAGCCCGATGCCCCTGCTCGCGCCGGTTATGAACAGCGTTTTTCCGGCTAGGCTCATGGCGCACTCCCTTGTTCTTCGACGCGATCACGCGGCCGCCCCTTGAGCCAAGCCGAAACCGCCAGCGCTGCGACAATGACCACAAGGCCCGCCTCAAGAGGAAACGGCGTTCCCAACATCAGTATGAGCGCCGTCAATCCGACGCCGAAGAGCACTCCAACCAACGCCGCGCCGCCAGACAGCGTGACCGCGATCCACCCGATCGGAGAGCGGCGCACCGCCTCGGATCGAATGGACCGCATGAACAGCGCGATCAAAAGAATCGCAAGCATCGACGGACCGACTGACACAAGGCTTTGGAAGAGCGTCAGTGAGTTGATCGCTCCGAGCGCGAGGACGGGGGACGGAACGGGGGACACGAGAGCCCGCGCGCTCGATGGGCAGACGCTTGGAGAGTCGACGCAGGCCCACCAATCCCGATCAATTTCGGGCTCCTGCTCCAGCGCGCGGGGATCGAGCCGCACACTTCGGCGCGGATGCAAGGACCAACCCACATAGTGGGCGACACAATTCTCAACTGAAGGGCAGTCGGCCACGACCTGACCGGCGCGTTCAACAGGCCCTAGCGCCAGAAGCCGCCCGTAATTCGGCCCCTCAACAACAAAGGCGGCCATGACGGGGTTCGGCCCAATGATCCCGTCTCCCCAATGAGATCGAACCGATAGCACTCGCCCATCGGGCAAGGCCAAACGCTCCACCTCAGACTGATACGGCATATGGGCGGAGGCCGGGGCGGCGAGCGTCAGGGCCCAGAGAACCGCTATCAGCGAACGCCGGACCCGCCCAACCATGCGCCAATCTATCCGCCCAGCACCGGGGCCGATAGCTGGCGCTGGGCTTTGACGCTTCCTTACCTGGGGCTTAGTTTCCGCCCCGAGCGAGGGGCGGCACAAAGACCGCCAATCTGGAGGAGTATTCCACTCATGCGCATTCTTGCGATCGCCGCCGCGGCCCTCGCGCTGACGGCCGGCGCCGCCTTCGCCCAGCCTTGGGCCGATCCCCAGGGTCGCCTGACCTTCAACGCGCCGAACGGGTGGCCCATCGACGTGCAGGCCGCCTCCACGGCCGAGCTGCTGCACGTGATCACCGGCACCGCCGACGATGAATGCCAATTCGTGGTGTTCACGCGCGCGCAGACCGCCACCGCAACGGCCAACGCCGTGCGGATCGGCATGCAAAATCCGATCGGCGAGCCCGCATGGCTTGGCATCACACAGACGATGACGCGCATGTTCCGTTCGCCGGCCACGGTGCAGAATCCGCGCGTGGACACGACAAGCGGCTTCTGGCCGATCCAACGCGCCGAACTCGTCTCTGGGGACCGCACGGTGCATGGCGCGATGCAGGCCCGCCCGGGCCTCGAAATCTGGACACTCTGCCTCACCTACACCGACACCGACCGCGCGGCGCAATTCACTCAGGTGATCAATTCGGTCGGCGCCGGACGCGATGCGGAGTGGCGCGCCGAGATCGAAGCCGCGCAGGCGCCGGCGGCGCCCGCCGAGGCGCCGAACTAAAACCTTCGTCACGAACGCCCCGACTCGCGCGGCGTTTACGTGCAATTCACGCGGGCGCGTCATGTCAACAGGCATGAACGCGCTCGCGCTCGTCTCCGCCTCAGAAGAGGCCCCCGCCACGCCCCGCCTGACCGGCGGGGCTTTCCTCGCGGCGCTGACGACGTTGGGGCTGGGGCTGATCGCGCCGTCGCTCGCCCTCTTCGCCGCCGCGATGGCGGGCGCCAATGCGCTTTTCCGGCGCGACGGCGCGCCGCTGAGATTTCCGCTCTCGCTGATTGGGCCGTTGGGCGCAGCGGCGCTCGTCGGCGCGCTGTGGGGCCTCGACGGGGCTATGGGCGTGCTCTTCGTCTGGCGTGTTTGGGCCGATGCGCGCTGGAGCCAGCTTGAAGCGCGCCGCCTTGGGGCGCGCGAAACGTTGAGCGCGAAGCTCGCGCTCTGGTCCACGCCCGCGCTTGGGATTGCTGTGGCGGCGTACACCGCGCCGCATGTGCTGGCTGGCTTGCCGCTCGATCTGCCGCATGTGCCGTTGATTGCGCCAATCGTCGCCGGCGTGATCGCAGCGGCGCTTCTCTTCGATTGGGGTTTGGCGCGGCTCGCGGACTGGCGCCTCGGCACGCTGGCGCGCGCGCCGGGGGCGCACCTGCTCACGCACCACGCGCTCTTTCTCGCGGCCTATGCGATCTCACCCGACATTTCGTCCGGGCTCATGGCGCTCATTGTCTGGCGCCTGATGCACGCGAGCGCGCGCGCCCCTCAGGCGAGCTTGACGGCAGTGCCGTAGGCGAGAACCTCGGTTGCCTGGCCTTGGCCGGCGTCCGTCGTCTCGAAACGCAACCCAACGACCGCATCGGCGCCCATGTTGCGCGCGCTTTCGATCATGCGGTCGAGCGCCTGCTCGCGGCTTTCAGCGAGGAGCTTGGTGTATTCGTGAATTTCGCCGCCGACGAGCATGCGGAAGCCCGCGACGATGTCGCGCCCGATGAAGCGCGAGCGCACCACGTTGCCGCGCGCAAGCCCCAGATTTTGCGCAATGGAGCGCCCGGCGACATCGAACGTCGTTGAGAGGATCATCTAGCGCTCCACGTTGCGGTATCGTTTTTCTTCCTTATCGCCGGTCTGATCCGAGATCACCTGCGCGATCATCCAGATTACGCCGATGAGCGAGAGGATGCCGGCGCTGACGCCCAGAAGCGCCAGCGCGATCATCGCGAAGAACCCGCCCACGAGCGCGGCGGGATCGCCGCCCGAGGCCGCCGCCGCGATGACCGCGCCGAGCCCCAAGAACCACGACAGAACGCCAAGCCCGATTCCGATGCAAAGGCACAGGATCGCGCCGTTCGAGCGGCGCTCCGGATTCGGCGCTTCAGGCTGCGACATAGAGATCAGGCCCTCCGGCTTCCTCGATCTTCTTGGCGCGGCCGCGCTCAATGAGGCAATTCAGATGCGCGATGGTTTCACCCGTCGCCATGCCCAAAAGGTCAGGGCCGATGGCGCGGGCGAAGATCGCGCCGAAAAGATCGATGGCGCGCTTGGGCTCGCTCAAGCGCGAATGCAGGCGATCGAGCGCGCGCTCATGCCCGTCGATCAGATCTTGCAAGCGTTCGTGCGCGCCGGTGAACGGCTCGTTGTGCGCTGGCAGCACGAGCACGCCCGCTGGAATCTCACGCTTCAGTTTGGCGCAGGAATGGAGCCAATCGGCCAACGGATCGGCGTCCGGCTCTGTCGGGAACACCGATACGTTCGAAGAAATGCGCGGCAAAAGCTGATCGCCGGAGATGAAGAGATTGAGCTCTTCGTTGAGCAAACAGGAATGCTCCGGCGAATGGCCGTTCCCGGCGATGACGCGCCATGTGCGCCCGCCGATCTCGATCTCGTCTCCGTCCGTCATGCGCTTGTAGCCGTCCGGCAAACGCGACACCGCCTTGCCGAAGCCGCCGAAGCGCACGCGATAGGAATCGAGCGCATCCTCATCCCAGCCCGCGGCGCGGAAGAAGGCCTCGCCCTCGTCTGGCGCCTCGCGGCCGGTGTCGGCCACGAGCATACGGCACATCGTGTATTCGAGGCGCGATATCCAAAGACGGCATTGGAATTTGCGCGTGATCCATCCGGCCAAGCCGATGTGATCGGGGTGCATGTGCGTGACGATCACGCGCGAGATCGGCTTTCCCTTGAGCGCCGGGCTGGCGAAGATCGTGCGCCAATGCGTGCGGGATTCATCGGTGCCGACGCCGGTGTCCACCAGCGTCCAGCCCGCTTCTTCTTCGATGAGCCAGAGGTTGATCCATTTGAGCGCGAACGGGAGCGGCATGCGCACCCACAGAACGCCGGGCGCGACCTCTTTGGTCGTGCCGGCTTCGGGCGCGTCTCCGCAGGGATAATCGAGCTTGGAGCGCGTCTTCGGCGGCGCAAGCTCCTCCACGCCGTCCTGAGACATGGCGGGCTGGGAGGCGGCGGGTTCGGTCATGACGGGAGTCTAGGCTTCTCCGGGGCGGGAGGGAAAGAGCTATCCACGGGATGGCTCGCGCCCAGGTAGCGTCGATGTTATCGTGAGCCAACAAGAACAGGGGGTTGGGATGGGCCTTCTCTGGCGGGCGGCCGCGCTGGCGCTTTCCGTGACATGCGCGGGATGCATGTCCTCCAACGTCTTCCTGCACCGCGGGACGCCGCTGGCGCAGCAGATGGCGGAGTTCAACGACGCCGCCGCCGAGAGCGACCGGCAGCTCATCGTGCAGAACATCTTGCGCGCGCGGGACCGGGAATCGCTCTCCTTCGCGCGTGTTTCACAATTCCGCAGCACGGCGACGCGGCAAGTGACGACGGGCGTCGGCTCAACGCTCAACGAGGGCGCGGGCAACGATATCGCGACGCCAAGCCTCAGCGTTGTCGGCAGCACGGCGCCGGCCTTCGATTTCCCCGTTCTCTCGACGCAGAATTTTAGCCGCGCGATCCACAACCGGGTCGATCCGGAGCTCTACTTCAACTTGACGGAGCAAGGCTGGCCTTCGGGCTTGCTGCACATGCTCTTTATCGAAAACATGGAGCTCTCGTGCACGCTGGTGGAGCGGACCGGGCGCTTGCTCTACGGAGAAAGCGCGGCGCAAGCGCCAGAGGCGCCGGCGCCAGGCCAAGAGATGACGCCGATTCAATCCGACGAGCTGGCGCGGCGCAGCGAAGTCGCACGCGCGCTCAATGCATGCGCGCGCGACCGCACAACGATGCTGACGTTGAGCAACGACCCCACGGAATGGGGCGCCTACGAGCAATTCTACGTATGGGTGCGCATCCTGCTCTCCGCGCCGGGAGCGCCGTGGCGCGTATGCTCCCGCAATGCCACGCCCGTGCTCAATCCGCCGCTCCAGCCAAATCAGCCGGTCGATGTCGGCGATCTCGTCACGCTGAGCCAGCGCCCAAATCTCAGCTGGGTGCGCGACGCAGATCAACGCTGGCAGCTACGGCGCACAGGGGCCGAATATCGCTTCGCGCTCGGATGCGCGGGACACAAGGACGAGGTGGCCGTTGCGATTGCAGAAGAACCACGCGAGCAGAGCGGCGCCGGCTCATCATCCGACAGCGGCCGCGTGCGGCTGCGCTCGCTTGTCAGCATCCTCTACTATCTTGGCGAAGTCGCGCGCGAGGAGACCGAGCATCCCACGCACATCGTGCGCGCTCCGCAGCTCAATTACGAGCCGGCAACCCCCGGCCAATGGGAATCGAGGCTTGGCGATCCCGCACAAGATCTGCAGATCTTTCGCCTTACCTCTAACGGTGCGGAAGACGGCGTCCGCGTCCGGCATCACGGTGAGACATACGTCGTCCCGTACACGCCCGCCGCGCCAGGGGTGAATCGAACGCATCGCTCACAGCAAGTGATCGAGCTCTTGCTGCAAATCCTCAATCTCTTCCAGACGCGCGAGGATTTGCCGTCCACGCCGACCGTGAACATCGCGCGCTAGCGCATTACGCCTTGCGCAGCGGAATCTTGAGGAAGGCGGCGCCGTTGTCCTCCGCGGGCGGGAGTTCGCCGGCGCGGATGTTCACCTGCACGGAGGGGAAGAGAAGCACAGGCGGGGTCAGCTCCTTATCCCGCGCCCGGCGCATCTCCACGAAAGCGGCTTCCCCGAGCCCGCCGAACATCACGTTGGCGCGCTGGTCTGTAAGGCTCGTGACGGCGACGCGCTCCTTGCGATCGCCGGCCAGATAATCGTGGCAAAGGAAGAGGCGCGTGTTCGCGGGCAGCGCCATGATCTTCTGCAGCGAACGGAAGAGCGTCGGCGCATCGCCGCCGGGAAAGTCCGTGCGCGCGACGCCGTAATCCGCATTGAAGAACGTATCGCCCACGAAGGCCGCATCGCCGAACACGTAGGTGACGTCATTGGCTGTGTGCCCAGGCGTTGAAAGGACGCGGCCTTCGATGCCGCCGAGCGGCAGCGGCTCATTATCCGTGAACTGACGATCGAAGTGCGCGGGCGTCGCGGCGGACACGCCCGCGAGATTGAAGCGCTTGTTCCAGGTCTCCTGCACGCTCGCCACGCCCGCGCCGATGCCGATCACGCCGCCCGCCTCGTCCTTCAGATACGGCGCGGCGCTCAGGTGATCGGCGTGGATGTGGGTTTCGAGGAGATAGTCGAGCGTCAGGCCCTCTTCGCGCAGAAACGCAAGAAGCGCATCGGCGCTCTTGGTGCTCCAGGCGCCGTTCACGGGATTATAGTCCAGCACCGGATCGACGATCGCGGCGCGCTTGGCGCCCGGATCGTACGCCACATGCGTCCACGTGGCGGTGCCCTCGTGGAAGAAGGAGCGGACGGCCGGCGCGCTCATGCGTTTGCTTAGTTCGCCTTGGGTTGCGGAACGATGCGCAGATACGGCTTGGGCGCTGTCCAGCCGCCGGGGAAACGCTCCTTGGCCTCTTCATCGCTCACCGACGGAACGATGATGACATCCTCGCCCTGCTTCCAGTCGGCGGGCGTGGCGACCTTGTGCTGCGCCGTCAGCTGGCAGCTATCGAGCAAGCGGAGCACTTCATCGAAATTGCGCCCGCTCGACATCGGATAGACGAGCGCAGCCTTGATAAGCTTGTCGGGGCCGATGATGTAAACGACGCGCACGGTGGCGTTCGTCGCGGCGGTGCGGCCTTGCGAGGAATTGCCCGCATCCACCGGCAGCATGTCATAGAGCTTGGCGACGTTGAGATCGTGATCGCCGATGAGCGGATAGCCGGGCAGCGCACCCGTCACGTCCTTGATATCCCCGATCCAGCGCTTGTGATCTTCAACGGGATCAACGGAGAGACCCAGCACCTTGGTGTTGCGTTTGGCGAAGGCGGGCTCGAGCTTGGCGAGCGCGCCCAGCTCGGTGGTGCAGACCGGCGTGAAATCCTTGGGGTGCGAGAAGAGGATGCCCCACGAATTGCCGAGCCATTCGTGGAACTTGATGCGGCCTTGCGTCGTGTCGGCCTCGAAATCCGGCGCGGTGTCGCCGATGCGGAGAGACATACCCTACCTCCAGACAATGCGTATTTTGGGCGTGCTCTAGCATATGGGGTTGGGCTACTCCAATCCTAGGCGAGTGTTGTCTCGGAGGAGAGTTGATGCGGAAGTTTCTAGCGGCGGCGATTGTAGGCGCCGCTCTCCTCGTTCCGGCGGCTTCGGCGCAGAACCAGGATGCCCCGCCGACGGCGCTGCTCACCGCCATGCACCGGGCCTGCACCTTGAACGGCAACACGCCAGGCGAATGCTCCTGCATGGCGGGCTACATGGTGGGCCTGCTGACGGATCAGGAGCTCTACGTGCTGGAGCCGGCGCTCGGCGCCATGACCGAGGGGCGCGACATCAACGATGAAGAAATGCAGGGCGTGATGAGCCGGCTCATGGGCATGGGCCTGCCCGCCGAAGAAATGCGCGCGCTGGGCCAGAGCCTGCAAACCAAGGGCGCACGCATGCAGGCGGAATCCGCTCGCGTCGAGGCGCTCTGCCAGGCGCTCTAGAGCGCGAACTCGCTCAGCGCTTCGTCGAACAATTTGTCCGCGCCCAGACGAATGCGCACGAGCGTGGCGTGGGCGGTGGCGAGAATGCTCTCGGCGTAGAATGAAGCGAGCGCTTCGCGGGCGGGATCGCTCGTCCGCAGCAAAGCGCGCACCATGAGCATGCCGCCCAGCGCATCGCCGGCGAGCGTGAGGTAGGCGCTGGCCCCGGCGAGCGCGTCGCGGCGCTCGGCGCGGAGCATGTAATCGGTCGCTTCGTTCAACGCATCGGCGGCTTGCGCCAGGCGCATCGCGGCGGCGGAGAGCGTGGTGCGCTCGGTGTCCATTGCTTCGGCGGCGACGGCGCGCATCTCGGCGATTAAAGAGCGCATGGCTTCGCCGCCATCGCCTTGCAGTTTGCGGCCGATAAGATCGATGGCCTGGATGCCGTTTGTGCCCTCATAGATCGGGGCGATGCGCGCGTCGCGATAGAATTGCGCGGCGCCGCCCTCCTCCACATAGCCCATGCCGCCGTGAATCTGGACGCCGAGGCTTGCGGCCTCGCAGCCCCAATCCGTGCTCCAGGCTTTCGCGATGGGCGTGAAGAGATCCTCGCGGGCGCCATCACCCCGGTCCGCGGCCGCGGCGGTTGCATAGCAGATGGCGCGCGCGGCCTGTGTCTTGGCTTTCATCAGCACGAGCATGCGGCGTACGTCGGGATGATCGACGATCATCGCGCCGCCCTGCTTGCGCTCCTTCGCGTAGGCAAGCGCCTTCTGGTATGCGGCTTCCGCGACAGCGACGCCTTCAAGGCCGACATTCAAGCGCGCGGCGTTCATCATCGTGAACATGGCCGCGAGCCCGCGATTCTCGGCGCCGACGAGCCACGCGGTCGCGCCCTCATAGGCCATCGAGCATGTGGGCGAGGCATGAATGCCCATCTTCTCTTCGATGCCGATGCAGCGCAGCGCGTTGCGCGAACCGTCAGGCAGAATCTTCGGCGCGAGGAAGAGCGAGATGCCCTTCGAGCCCGCGGGTGCATCGGGCATGCGCGCGAGGACGAGGTGGACGATATTGTCCGTCAGATCGTGTTCGCCCCAGGTGATGAAGATCTTTGTGCCTGTTAAGCGAAACGTTCCGTCCGCTGACGGTTCGGCTTTGGTGGTGAGGACGCCCAGATCGGAGCCGGCGTGCGGCTCCGTCAAATTCATCGTGCCGGTCCATTCGCCGGAGACGAGCTTGGGGAGGTAGCGCGCGCGCAGCTCATCGCTTGCGTGAAGCTGCAGCGCTTCGATGGCCCCAAGCGTCAACATGGGCGCCAGGCCAAAGCTCATGTTCGCGGCATGGATCATTTCGTAGACAGCGAGCGCGACGCTCTGCGGCAGGCCTTGACCGCCATAGGCGGGATCGGCGGCAAGGCCCTGCCAGCCGCCCGCGGCGAATTCGGCATGGGCCTCCTTGAAGCCGGGCGCGGCTGTCAGCACGCCATTGGCGAGGGTGACGCCTGCCGCATCGCCCACGCGATTGAGCGGCGCGAGCGTTTGCGACGCCAGCGCCGCCGCGCCTTCGAGGATCGCGGTCAGGAGATCGGGATCGAGCTCCTCGTGCGCATCCGCCCAAATATCGGCGACGTGCTCCAGCGCGAAGCGGATATCGGCAAGCGGCGCGGCATAGCTCATGCGCGCACTTTAGCGGCGGAGCGCGATTCCGCGAAGCGAAACGCCGCGACGCTTTCGCATCGCGGCGCTCTCTCACGCCTGCCCTAAGCGAATTTCTCCGCGTAGCGCGCCGCGACGGCGGCAAAGTGCTCATCGGTGTGCGCGGATAGAACTTGGCGCAGGCCCGCTTCGCCATCGCGGGAGTGAACGTGCTCCGTCATCTTGTAGCCGACGTAATAGCCCATCTGGATGGGCCAATCCCGCCCATCCGCGAAGCGGCCCTGGAACCAGCCGGGCTGAGCGAAAATGGTCTCGTTCATTAGCGGCTGGAACTCGGCCCAGATTTCACGCTCGCGCGGATCGCCGAACGTATGGCGAGGCGCGAAGAGGCGATCGGCGGCGATGTGCGCGACATAATCAGCCGCGCCCTCGCGGATCGCGAAATTGCGCAGCGTCATCCGCTCGGGGTTCACGTAGATCGAAATGAAATTGGGCTCGGTCTGGATGATGCGCTGCAGATTGTGCGCGCCCTCGTGGACGACGATCTGCACGAACTCGTCGAGCGTCAAGGGCGGGCGGCTGGCGGCGAACTCGGAGAGATCGGTGTCGCTGGTGCGGTTGAACCACTCGACGGCGATGAGCGATCCGGGCTGGCGCGCGGTTCCGCCCGCGGTCTGGTGCGTGACGAAATAGAAGACTGTTCCAAGATCGGCGCCCGCCTGCATCGCCTCCATGCGCGCGTAAGCGCGCGCGATCTCTTCGTCGTGGCGCGCGAGGCGCGGCGGAAGGTTAGCAAGCGATGCGTAATAGAGCGGCCGGCTTTGCACGACTTGCGCAAGCTCGGCGGCGGTGACGGGATAGATGCCGACGAAGGTGCGCAGGCCAAGGCCGGCGCCGTCGAGATAGGCTTGCATCTCCGCCACGGGATCGGCGCCGGCGCGGATGCGTGCGTGGGCTTAGTTGAAGCGGTGCAGGTCGGTGTAGTCGATGGCGCGCACTGGCGGCGGCTCCGCGCCCGTGGCGCAGCTGGCGAGCCATGGCGCGGCGATAGCGGCCCCGCTCCCGGCAAGGACCGCTCTTCTGTTCAACTGCATGCTCTTTCCTCCCCGATCTCCGCCACAAAGCGGCCCTAGTTCAGGGATGCGGCGCGCGTCCGCTTCGGTTGCGTCTCAAACTCACAAACTGGTGATGCGCGCACGCGCCGCGCCCCACATTGCGTTTCGCGCCTTGCCGCTGCTTCAATCCCCGCGCGACAACACCGCTCTTGGAGGACCGATCATGCGTTACCCCGCGTTCGCCGCCGCGCTTCTGCTTGCAACCATCGCGGGCGCCGCAAGCGCACAATCCCCGGTCGCGCCCTCCATAGCGCCCAGCGAGCATGCTTCGCTCGATCCGGCGGCGGCGCCGGCCGGCGCCTACACGCTCGATGCGCGCCACGCGAGCGTCGTCTGGCGCGTGCGCCACATCGGGCTTGGGCTCTACACCGCGCGGTTCGACACCATCGCGGGAACGCTCAATTTCGATCCCCAGAATGTGAGCCAGTCGAGCGTCAATGTAACGATCGCGGCCAATTCCGTGAGCACGGGCCTGCGCAATCGCGAGGGAGCGCTCGCGTTCGACAGCGAGATCGCCAATGTGTTGGGCGCGCAAGAGCATCCGCAGATCACGTTCGTTTCCCGCTCCATCCAGCAGACTTCGCCCACAACCGGCCTTATCACGGGGGACCTCACGCTCAATGGGCGCACCCACCCGGTGACGCTTGAAGCCTCGTTCCATGGCGGGCGGCGCCATCCGCTCAATCAGCGCTACGTGGTCGCCTTCTCGGGCCGCACCGTCATCGACCGCACGCAATGGGGCGCAGGCAGCCTTATCTTCAATCAATTCGCCGGCGACGACGTTGAAATATTGATCGACGCGGAATTCATCAAAGACGAATGACGCGCACACACTACACAAGCGTCGCCGTCCTGCTTCACTGGGCGATCGCGATTGCGATCATCCTGATGATCCCGCTCGGGCTCTGGATGCATCACGCCATCGAGGAGCCTGAGACGCAGGCCCAGGCGCTCGCCGCCTATCAGCTGCACAAGAGCGTGGGGCTGACGATCCTTGTGCTGAGCATTTTCCGGCTGGGGTGGCGGCTTCTCAACCCGCCGCCGCCGCTGCCGGCCGCCTCGCCCTGGTGGGAGAAGATGGCGGCGCTCGCGGTGCATTGGCTCTTCTATTTTCTGATCATCGCCATTCCGCTGACAGGCTGGATCTACGTTTCCGCGCAATGGCGCGAGGATGGGCCGTTCAACGTGCCGACGCTGTGGTTCGGGCTTTTCAATGTGCCGCATCTCTTCGGCCTTTCGCATGCGCCGTTCGAGACGCGCGAGAGCGTGGCGGATGTCTCCATGGAGGCGCACGAACTGATGGCGAAGGCGACGATCGGGCTCATCGCTTTGCACGTCGCGGCCGCGCTCAAGCATCAGATCTACGATCGCGACGAGGTGCTGGGGCACATGGTTCCCGGGATCAATCCGGCGGCCCCGGACGACCGGCGTCGGCGCTTCGTGTTGCTGGGCGGGTTTGCGGCGATTGCGGTCGCCGCGGCGACGGGGATTTTCGCGTTCTTCTCTCCCGGCATCACGCCGAACACGGATCAGTCTCTCTTCGCGCAGGAGCAGGCGCGGGATTATGCGCTGCCGCAGGATTATGCCGCGCCGCCCGCGCAAGCGCCGCAAACGGAGACGCAACAAGCGCCGCTGCCGAATGTCGGCGTGATGGGCAATCCCCCCGCGCCGCCGGCGCCGCGCGATCCGAGCGCCGGCCCGCCGCGCTGGAACGTGAACCGAAGCGCGAGCGAGATCGCGTTCTCGGGGCGCCACGCGGCGGTCAATTTCCGCGGGACGTTCGAGACATGGCGCGCCGACATCCGGTTCGATCCGGAAAATCTGGATGCCTCTCAGGTGACCGTCACGATCGACACCGCTTCGGCGCGGGACGGCGTATCCCTCCATGAGCAGAGCCTGCCGCAGCGCGAATGGTTCGACACCGCGAACCATCCGCAGGCGACGTTCCGCACGACGCGCATCCGCCATCGCGAAGGCAACGAGTACGAAGCCGAAGGCATGCTCACCATCAAGGGACGCACCGAGGAGATCGATCTCCCCTTCACGCTCACCATCAACGCGAACCGCGCCTCGATGACCGGACGCGTGGAGATCGAGCGGCGCGATTTCGATCTCGGCATGGAATCGGATCCCGATGCGGAGTACGTCTCGCGCAGCATCCGGATCGAGGTGCGGGTAGAGGCGACGCGCGAGCAGTGAGCATCGTTCCAGCGCAGGCAGACACAATCGCGCAAGCGGGCGCGATCTTGCGCGCGGGCGGGCTCGTCGCGGTTCCGACGGAGACGGTCTACGGGCTCGCGGCGGACGCGGCGAACGCGCAAGCGATTGCGCGGCTTTATGAAGCGAAGGGGCGGCCGCTCTTCAATCCGCTGATCGTGCATGTGCGCGATGCGGATGAAGCGCACGCGCATGGCGCGATGCACGCGCGCGCGAAGACTTTGGCGGAGGCATTCTGGCCGGGCCCGTTCACGCTGGTGTTGCCGCGGCGCGCGGAGTCGAGCGTCGCGGAGCTGGCGTGTGCGGGGCTTTCGACGATTGCGCTGCGCGTTCCTGCACATGCGGTTGCGCAAGGCGTGCTCCAAGCGTTGGGACGGCCCTTTGCGGCGCCATCGGCCAATCGCTCGGGGCATGTGAGCCCGACGACCGCGCAGCATGTGTGGGAAGAGTTCGGCGACGCGATCGATTTCATTCTCGATGCGGGGCCGTGCGCGGTCGGTGTTGAATCCTCCATTGTCGCGGTCGATGCGGACGGGCGCGCGCGGCTGCTGCGGCCCGGCGGCGTGGCGCGTGAGCGCATCGAAGCGCTGATCGGGCCGCTTGAGCCTGCGGGCGGCGGCGTTGAAGCGCCGGGAATGCTGGAGACGCATTATGCGCCGCGCGCGCGGCTGCGCTTGAATGCGGAAGCGCCGCGCGAGGGCGAAGCTTATCTCGGCTTCGGCGCGTTCGATTTCGGCGCGCTCAATCTTTCGTCGCGCGGCGATCTCACCGAAGCGGCGGCCAATCTCTACGCGCATCTGCGCGCGCTCGATGCGGATGGGGCGGATGTGATCGCGGTTGCGCCCATTCCGGCGGAGGGCTTGGGCGAAGCGATCGCGGACCGGCTGAAGCGCGCGGCGGCAGGGCGCTAGCGCGGACCGCCGCCTTCCAGCCGGCTAAGAGGAATGCCGGCTGGAAGGCGGCGGTCCAAAATGCTTAGCGCCTCGCTTGGAAGAAGCTGCGCAACATTTCGGCGCTTTCGGCGGCGCCGATGCCGGCTTCGACTTTCGGGCGCCAATGGCAGGTGGGTTGTTCAAAAAATTTGGGACCGTGCGCGACTGCGCCGCCCTTCTCGTCCGGCGCGCCATAGACGAGGCGCGCAATGCGCGCGTGGGAGATGGCGCCCGCGCACATCGCGCAGGGCTCGAGCGTTGTGTAGAGCGTGAGGCCGGGGCGGAGGCGGTAATTGCCGATGCGCTCGGCGGCGGCGCGCAGCGCGAGAATTTCGGCGTGCGCGGTGGGATCATAGCGCGAGATCGGCGCATTGGCTTGGCGCGCGATCACCTCGCCGCGCTCCTCATCGACGATGAGCGCAGCGATCGGCGCCTCGCCCGCCTCCGCGGCGCGGCGCGCGAGCGCCAGGGCTTCGTCCATGTATCGTTTGTCGTCAGCGTTCATGATCTTTGATCCAAGAGATCGCTCACCACCTCGCCCATGACGAGAAGCTCCGCTTCGCTGCCTTCGAGCGCCTCGGTGTAAAGCGCGCGCGCGGCGGGATCGCTATAGGGCATGCGCTCTTTGCGGTTTCTCATAAACGTCTCTTCGTCGGGCCATTGGGCGTAGGCGAAATAGCGCCCATCGGCCGATTTGTGGAGGCGTGAGCCCCAGCCGCCGAGATCGCGCTTGATCGCGGCAGTGCCCAGGCGCCAGCCCTCCTCGAACTTGGCCTCGAGCTCCGGCTTGATGCGCCAGCGATAGACGACGGCGAACATAGTCTCTCCGCTCGGCCCTCGCGGATGCGAGGGCCTAGGCGGCCTCATCTAACAGGATCGCAGCGGCGTGTGGACCCTCGCTTTCGCGAGGGTCGAGCGGCTAGGGTGCGCTCCGCATGAGCGGCGACACGAAAGCCACCGACGGCGACAGGATCGCCAAGGCGCTTGCGCGCGCGGGCGTGTGTTCGCGGCGCGACGCGGAGCGGCTGATCGCGGAGGGGCGCGTCAGCGTCAACGGCAAGGTGCTCGATACGCCAGCGTTCAAGGTTTCACCCAAGGACGACATCCGCGTGGACGGCAAGCGCGTCGGCGCGGCGGAGCCGACGCGGGTGTGGCGCTATCATAAGCCCGCGGGGCTGGTGACGACGCACCGCGACCCGCAGGAGCGCGCGACAGTGTTCGAGAAGCTGGCGGCGATCGGGCTGCCGCGCGTCGTGTCTGTCGGGCGGCTCGATTTGAACAGCGAAGGGCTGCTGCTGGTGACGAATGACGGCGCGCTGGCGCGGCGGCTGGAGTTGCCGTCGAACGGATGGATCCGGCGCTACCGTGCACGCGCGTTCGGCACAATCACGCAAGCGGAGCTCGACGACCTTAAGCGCGGGATCACGATCGAAGGCGTGCGCTATGGCGCAATCGACGCGACGCTCGACCGCAAGGGCGCCGCCAATTCGTGGATCACGCTCTCGCTGAGCGAAGGAAAGAACCGCGAGGTCCGCCGTGTGCTCGAAGCGCTCGGCCTGCGCGTCAACCGGCTGATCCGGATCGCGTATGGGCCGTTTCAGCTTGGCGCGCTTGACGTCGGGCACGTTGAGGAGATTCCGCGCAAGGTGCTGCGCGAGCAGCTCGGAAAGGACGCGCTCTCGAACTAGTGCGCGGGCGCATGCCCCCCGCCGAGGAAGGCTGGTATCCCTGGAATGTAGGCCGGGAACCAGACGTGCAAATCCTCCCACATCATCCGCACCGCGGCGAAGAGGATGATGACGATGCCGAGGACGGCGATCCAGCGATGCTTCTCGATCACGCGTGCGATGATGCCGGCGGCGACGCCCATCAACACAACCGAGAGAATAAGCCCAAACGCCATGATGGCGGGGCTGTGGCGCGAGACGCCGGCAACGGCCAACACATTGTCCAGAGACATGGAGACGTCGGCGACGATGATGGTGATGAGTGCGCGCATGAAGCTCGCGGGACGCGCAACGTGGCTTGCCTCCTCCGCTACGTGCGCGGCGGATGCGGGATCGAGCGTCGGTGAGGGCGTGCGATGCGCCTGCAAATCCTGCCACATGCGCCACCCGACCCAGACCAGCAGCACGCCGCCGAGAAAGAGGATGCCCTGGATCGCCAGCAGCTGAACGGTGATGAGCGCGAAGATGATCCGCAGCACCAGCGCCCCGACGATGCCGATGAAGATGGCGCGGCGCTGCTGCTCGTGCGGCAGCGCGGAAGCGGCAAGCCCGACCGCGACGGCGTTGTCGCCCGCGAGCGCGAGATCGATCAGGATGACTTGAACGAGGGCGGCGATGTCTGCGGCGTCGAAATGCAAGAACTAGATCCTCATCAAGCGTGAGCGGGGCCGCCAAGCCATGGAGGCGGCGCGGGAAGAATGCTCGGGAAGAAGGCGTGCGCGTCCTCCCAGCACATGACTGCGCCCGCGAGCACGATCGCGAGGATGCCGAGCGCGGCGATCCAGCGATGCTCATCGACGATGCGGGCGATGAGCGCGGCGGCGACGCCCATCAACACAACCGAGAGAACGAGCCCAAACGCCATGATGACGGGCTCGTTGCGCGAGACGCCCGCCACGGCGAGCACGTTGTCGAGCGAGAGCGCGATGTTGGCCGCAACGATGGATGTGAGCGCGTGGCGGAAGGTGACGATCTTTTTCTGGGCGTGGGGCGCGGCAGCCTCGGCGCCGTCCGACGCCGCCTCCTCTTTCGGGCGGCGCAAATCCGCCCACATCCGCCCGGCAATCCAGAAGAGGAGCGCGCCGCCGGCCGCCAGCAAGCCGCGGATGCGAAGAAGCTGCACGGTGATCAGGCCGAACGCGATGCGCAGCACGAGCGCGAGGCCCACGCCCCAGGTGACGGCGCGGCGGCGCTGCACGGCGGGCAGCGCGGCGGCGGCCAAGCCCACGGCGACGGCGTTGTCCGCCGAGAGCGCCAGATCGATGACGATGACCTCGAGAAGCGCCGCGATGTCGTTGATCATCGAATTCACAAGCGCACAAATCCCTGGCGGGCCCGGAGGCGGCCCAGACAGGGGTTAGATCGGGCAGCGGGCCCAGGCGGTCAAGCGCGCCGCCTAGCGGCTGTCTGCGATCGGGCGGCCCTCCTCGACGAAATGCCGCATGCGTGTGAGCGCGGCTTCGTCGGTGCGCAGGAGATCGGCGAAGGTGCGCCGTTCTGTGAGAAGGCCTGGCATGGCCTCGCAATCGAAGGCCGAGCGGACAAGTCGTTTCGCCATGGCGAGCCCGGCGGCGGGCTTCGCGGCAAGCTCCTCCGCCATTTCCAGCGCGCGGATGACCGGATCGACGGCGGTGGCCGTGACGAGGCCCAGACGCTCGGCATTGGCGGCATCGACGATGGCGCCGTTCAAAATGAAATCGAGCGCGCGCCCCTCCCCGATCAAGCGCGGAAGTCGCTGCGTGCCGCCGGCGCCGGGGAAAATGCCGACGCGCGTTTCGGGTAGACCGATCTCGCGCACGTCCTTGCCGGCGATGCGAATGTCGCACGCGAGCGCGAGTTCGAAGCCGCCGCCCAAACACACGCCGTTGATCGCGGCGATGACGGGCTTTGGCGACGCCGCGATCTGATCGGTGAGATCGACGAAGGGCGCATGTTCGAACTGGCGCGCGGTGACGGCGCCGTCCTTCAGCGCTTCCGCGACCGCCACGAGTTCGCCGATGTCGTAGTGACGGACAAAGACGCCGTCCTCGACCCCGGTGATGACGACGACGCGCACGTCGTTCATTGCGACGGCCTTCTTCATCGCCGCATTGAGCGCGTTGGCGCCCGCCGAATTCATGTAGCCGCTAGGGCGATTATCGTAGCGCAGGACGGCCGTCTGGCCCTCGAGCGCGCAATGAATTTGCGCCACGCTTTATGCCTCCCGATCGCCGCCCCGGCTCTATAGGCTGGGTGCGGCGTCAGGGATCATGCTTGCAAAAAGCGTGCTTCGCTAGGGGTTTTATGTGGCGCGATGGGCCGCGCACGCATCCGCATAGAAGGCTTCGACCTCTTCGATGCGCGTGGATTGGTTAGCAAGGGGCTCGTTGCTCTGATCGGTGAGGCCCGCTGTGGCGGCATCGCCCATCGCGGGAAGTCTCTCGCGGCTCGTTCGCGCCGCAAGACGCACGTCCTCGGGCGCGAGCGCCTGAGCGACGCCTGCAGTGACGCATTCGCAAAAGGCGGCCGACTCGAACGTCTCGCATTGCGCGCGATAGTAGCGGCGCGCCTCGCCGACTTCGGCGTCGCTCGCCATCGAGCGCGCGTCGGGAACTTCGCTCTGCCCGATCGGAGATTGCAGAGGCGTGGCGGATTCCTCGATCGCGGGGGCGGCCCCGGAATCGGCGCCCGACGGCGCCTCGGCCGCGATTGCAAGCGGGACGAGAGAGGCCGCGCCGAGAAGCGCGGCGGCGGCGAGAGTTTTCATTGTTCGTGCCTCCAAGCCGACCCGCGCGCGATCAACGCGCATGGAGCGACTTGGTTGCGCGCCGCATCAGCGGCGATGAATGAGGCAGCCGCCTTGCTCGAATTCTTCAGTCGCGGCTTCAGCGGCCCGCACGGAGGCCGCGCTGAGCCCAGCTGGGGCTGGCGCGCCAGTCAAGCGATGCGCAAGCATCCGCGTCGCGACATCGAGATCGCGCGGCTCCAGCGCCTGGGCCATGCCGCCGGTCATGCAATCGCAATAATCGAGCGGTTGATGGCGCTGGCACTCGGCGCGGTAAGCGCGGCGCGACACGCGGATTTGCTCATCGGTGGCGACGCTGCGCGCATCGCTCGTATAATTCTGCTGCGCCAGCGCCGTGCCGGCCATGGCGGCCGCGAGGATCGCGGCCAGGAGATGTTTCATCGGTGGCGTCTCCTTCTCCCTCGCGGCACCACTCTAGCAGAGCGATTGCATTGGGGCAGCCGTGACCCCTAAGAGGCGCGCATGCGGATTGTTGCGGGCGCTCACAAAGGCCGGGAGATCGTCGCGCCGCCGGGGCGCAACACGCGCCCGACCTCGGACCGGGCGCGGGAATCCGTATTCAACATTCTGGCGCATGCGCCGTGGAGCCCTGGGGTCGAAGGGCGCCGCGTGCTCGATCTCTTCGCGGGCGCGGGCGCGCTGGGCCTGGAGGCGCTCTCTCGCGGCGCTGCGTTCGCGCTCTTCGTGGAGACCGACGAAGCCGCGCGCGGCGCCATCCGGGACAATATCGAAGCGCTCGGGCTCTTTGGGCAGACGCGCGTGCACCGGCGCGACGCGACCGACCTTGGCGTGAAGCCCGCGGGGCTCGGCGCGCCGTTCGATCTCGTGTTTCTCGATCCGCCCTATGGGCGAGGCCTGGGCGAAACCGCGCTGGCGAAACTGGCGCCGGGCGGGTGGATCGGGAAGGAAGCGATTTGCGTGTTCGAATGCGCCGCCGGGGAGACGCCGGCGCACGAGGGCTTCGATCTGCTCGACACGCGCACTTATGGCGCGGCCAAAGTGCTCTTCCTGAAACGGGCTCAGTAAGGCGCTTGTGAGGGCTGCGTGCGCGGGGCGACGCGCTGAGGCTGCTGGCGCAGCTCCGTACGCGGACGAACCGTGCGCAGGCTGGCGCAGCGGCGCGCGACATCGGCCTCCGTCTCTTCGACGCCCGCCGCCCGCGCGCGCTCCACCGCTTGGCAGGCTTCTTCGGTCTGCCCGCTGCGATCCAAGGCGCGCACGAGCTTTTGCGCATCGACGTCGAGCTGCGCGGCCGCGGCCGGTGCGCGCGTCTGGGCCGCGCGCTGGCGATTGGTGAAGGCGGCTTCGTAGCGCTCGGCGGCGGCCTGCCAATCCTGGCGGCGCGCGGCGCTGTCGCCCAGCTGCCCCTCGACAAACGCGCGCGATTCCGGCGCCTGCAGCGCCGGCAGCGCTTGTTGGAGGCGTTCTTCGGCGACTTGCGCGTTGCCTTGCGCTTGGGCCTCCAATCCCTGCGAGACGAGCGCCGCGCCGGCGGCCTCCTGGGTGCGGTTCTGACGCTGCAAACCGAAGCTCATCATACGCCAAACGTTTGAATCCTGCGGCGAGAGCGCGCGCGCGCGCTCCAACGCGCGCAGACCAAGCGGATTGTTGTTGGCTTCCCCCACCGCGCCGCAGACGCGATAGATCGCGGCCTGGGTCGGGCCGGGATTGTTCTCCGCATAGGTCCAGAGCGTCTGCATCGCGCGGTCGCGCGTGCGTTCGTTGGAGAGCTGCAAGGCCGCGGTGCGCACGCCCGCGTCCGGATGTGTGAGCAGCGCCGTCATATCGGTGCGGAACGTTTCGCGCGCGGCGGCCTCGAATTGGTTCTCGGTGATCGCGGCGACCTGCACCGCGGCCTCGCTTTCACCGCCAGGCGCGGTGAGCATGCCAGGTGCGTCGTCCGTCATCGGCTCGGCGGCGGGCGCGGAATCCGCGGATGGCGCGGGCGAAGCGGAGGCGACTCGATCCGATGCATCGGCGGAGGCCGTTTCGAACGTCTGCGATTCCAGAATGCGCGAAAGCTCGATCGCCTGCTCCGGTGTGATCTTGCCTTCACGCACGAGCGCCAAGAGCTCAGCCATGTTTTCCTGCTGCTGGCGATTGTCGGTGATGACGGTGGGCGCACGCGGATTGACGAGATTGTTGACGCCCGCGGCAATCCCCACGACCGCGGCCGCGACCGTCAGCACCGAGACGATCCGGATGCGCGACATGAGACGCTGGCGCCGGCGCGCGACTGACGCGGCATCGACGCCGCGGCCTTCGAGTTTGGCGCGCAGCGCCTCCTCCAGCAGCTGCATCTGCGCGGCCGTGGCCGAACCGTTCCACTTGGAGAAATCCTCCGCCTGGAAGGCGCCGAAGCCCAAGGGAATCTGCACGCGATCGAGCATCACGGGAACGAGGCGCCCGTCATCGCGCGCGCGGCCCGCCTCATCGCGCACCCATACGCTGGCGGCGGAAGTTTGCGTCCAAACGACGATGACGGCCTTGGCCGCGTTCAGTTCGCGCTGGATGACAGCGCTGAAATCATCGCCCGCGGCGAGAGAACGGTCCCACCACACGGAAAAACCGCGCTGCTGCAAGGCCTCCGCAAGCGGACGGACGCGGTTTCTGTCCTCGCTGGCGTATGAGAGGAAAATATCAGCCATCGCCGCCCCGTCAGCCTCGGTCTCCGCGTTCAGCGCGTGCATAGACGCTCCAAAGCGCGGCGGGAAGATGACGCGGGCGCCCGCTTCGTGGAACTCTCCGCTGCAGCGCGGCATAAGCGGCTGTGCAACGGATTCGACCCATCGCGGCGGGCCTCGCCTTCATCGTGTGCGCCGCGGCGGTGATCGCGATGTGGCTGCTGCCGGAGCGCCACCGCCCGTTCGGCGACCTCGATCTTGAGGACAAGATTGGAGCGTTCACGCAGCTCAGGATCATGGCGCTGCATGGCGATGCGGCCGCCTGCGCCGAAACGATCGCGCAATCGCAACTTGTCGTGAGCGCCGTGCCGGACCGCGAGGAAGGCGGCTTCTGCGCGCTCGAGAACGCCGTCTCCATCGAGCGATCTGTGCATCCCTACTCCCAGGCAGTCACGATCTCCTGCCCGCTCGCGGCGGCGCTTTATGTGTGGGAGCGCGAAGTGCTTGCGCCGGCGGCGCAGCGCTATCTGCAACAGCGCGTGACGCGCATCGAAGTCGCGGGCTCGTATGCGTGCCGTCGCATCTATGGCCAGCGCACTGGGCGCATCAGCGAGCACGCGCGCGCAAACGCCATCGACATCACGGGATTCACGCTCGATGACGGGCGTGTCCTGAGCGTCGAGCGCGGCTGGAACGGGCGCGCAAACGAACGCGCCTTCCTACGCGCCGTGCGCGACGGCGCCTGCCGCGTGTTCAACGGCGTGCTATCGCCCGATTACAACCGCGCGCACCGCGATCACTTTCACCTCGACGCGGGACGCTACGATCTGTGCGAATGATCAGCGCGCGCGGCGCTGACGCACGCGAAGCGTGGCGGGCTGAACCGGGCCCTGCGCGAATGTGCCGACCCAGATGTTGTAATCGCCCGCAGGCGCGTTCGCGATGGAGACGGAAGGATTTGCGTTGCCTCCGGCGCGATCGTCGTTGCAGCGCCATTGCCCGTCCGGCCCCATGATGGCGAGCGTCGTATCGGCTTCGGATTGCGCTTCGATCACGAGCGGGCCCGCGCCTTGGCCTGCGGCCAGCGTGACGCGGTAATCGGGCTCGCGGCTGATGGCGCCCCAGCACTCATCGTTGCGCAGCGCGCGCGCGGTGATTGCGCCGCCGGCATCCACCCGCACTGTGCGTTCGCCGAAATTCGCGGCAAGCGCCGCAATCCCATGCGCGGGCGCGAGCGCGCGGTCCGGCAAGGTCATCGGATCGGGGGGATGGCCGTAGCCCAGGTGAGAAAAGTGCAGTTGCGCCTCGGCGCGCTGCCCGCTTTGGAAAGTGCCGACCCAAACGGTGTAGCGCCCTGCGGCGGGCGTTTCGAACGTGACGACGGGATTCAAATCACCCGCGCTGTCGTCGTCGCAATGCATCGTCCCGTCGGGCGCGCGCACGGCGATCGTGGAATCCTCACGCGAGATCGCCGAAATATGCAGCGGCGCCGTGCCGCCCGCATAATTGAGCACTGCATTGGGCGCGGACGGCATCGTGCCGACGCAGCCTGGGCCGAGCTCGCCCGCATCGCGATCGCCGCCCGCCTGAGTTTGGACGATGTTCGGATCTGGATGAAAGCCCGGCCCCAGCGTGACCTCCGCGGCCGCGGCGGGCTGAGGCGTGGGCGCTGCGCCCGCGCCCTCTCCAGGCGGCGCCGCCGCGCCCGCCAACAGCACGCTCAGCACGCCCGCGGCAACGCGAAACGATGCGCTCATCCCCTTCTCCCCGCTCATTGGCTTCCTCTGGCGAACGCGCAAAAGGAAACGGCGGCGCTGTCTCCAGCGCCGCCGTTCCTCATGCCACTCGGCTTATTGCGAGTACAGTTCCGAAATGTGCAGCTGCGCGGGCCGCAGGCTCGCGCTGCCATAGGTGCCGACCCAGATGTCGTACTGGCCCGACGCCGGGTTCGAGAACGTGACGGAGGGGTTGAGGCCCTGGCCGCCGTCATCGTTGCAATACCATTGCGTGTTCGGGCCGTTGATCACGAGCGTCGTATCCGAATTCGACGCCACCGAGATGATCAGCGGCAGCCCATAATTGGCGGCCTGCCAATGCAGCCGGAAGTCGGGTTGGCGCGTGATGTAGCCAAGGCAGCCGGAGATGTTCTGGCTGACATTGATGTTGCCGCCGGATTGCAGGTTCACGACGTACGGATCGGGCGTGAAGCCCGAGCGCAGCGTGACCGAGCCGTAGTTCGGATTGAGGCGCCAATCCTGCGCCGACGCCGGAACGGCGGCCAAACCGATGAAAGCCGCGACAGCGGCGATGAAAGTAAGCAAGCGCGTCATTGACATCCCCAGTTGCAACGCCGCCGAACGCGGCGTCCATCGTTCCTCGCGTGGGCGCATAGTCATGCTTTGAGACGTGAACGCAAGAAGGATAATTACCTCCACGCAAGGTTTAGTCTTGCGTCCAGATTGTGTCATTTGCGTATCTCAACCACATTTTTCCCGGCGGAGCGTAGAAACGTGCACGAATGGTGCGCGAGACGGTATCGCCAGCAGGCGCGTTCTGCCTTCAACCGCGGCTTTTTCTAGGCGCCGCTGAACTGAAAAAAGTTTTGTCCGGATGCGGAGCGTTGACCGGAATCACGCACGCGAAAGCAAACGGCGGGCTGTGTGCACAGCCCGCCGCATGCTTCGCGAGGAATCGCGCGGATTATTGCGAGTAGAGTTCGGAGATGTGCAGCTGCGCGGGACGCAGAGCGGCCTGCCCATAGGTGCCGACCCAGATGTCGTACTGGCCTGACGGCGGGTTCGACCACGACAGCGAGGGATTGAGGCCCTGGCCGCCGTCATCGTTGCAATACCACTCGGTGTTCGGGCCGTTGACCACGAGCGTGGTGTCGTAGTTCGACGCGACCGAGATGATCAGCGGCAGTCCGTAATTCCCGGATTGCCAGAAGAGGCGGAAATCAGGTTGGCGCGTGATGTAGCCCACGCAGCCGGAGATGTTTTGGCCGACATTCAGATTGCCGCCCGACTGCAGGTTCACGACATAGGGATCCGGCGTGAAGCCGGAACGCAGCGTCACCGAGCCGTAATTCGGATTGAGACGCCAGTCTTGGGCCTGGGCAGCCGTCACGGCGAGGCCCAGGAAAGCCGCCGCGGCGGCGATCAAGTGAGTGAGACGCATATTGAGACCCCCTTGTGAGCGGCGCCCCGGGGGGACGCCTCAGCCTGCGTTCCTCGCGGCCGGCAGTCTCGCGCCGCTGGGGCCGCCGAGGCAAGTTGAATCGTGACGCGGCTGCAATCTTTTGGCCGTCTGCCCGGCCTAGCGGCGGCCGAAGAGCTTCTCGATGTCAGCGAGTTTGAGCTCCACGTAGGTCGGGCGGCCGTGATTGCATTGGCCGGAGAAGGGCGTGGCCTCCATCTGGCGCAGCAGCGCGTTCATCTCCTCGCCGGTGAGACGCCTGCCTGCGCGCACGGAGCCGCGGCAGGCCATGGAGGAGCAGACTTCTTCGAGGCGCTCTTTGAGCGCATGGGCGTCGCCAAGCTCGGAGACGTCGTCCGCGAGATCCTTAAGCATGCCCTTGGCGTCGATCTGGCCGAGCAGCGCCGGCGTTTCGCGCACGAGGATCGCGCCATCGCCGAAGGGCTCGATGACGAGGCCGAGTTCGGCGAGCTCCTCCGCGCGCGCGAGGATGCTCTCGGCTTCGGCGCGATCGAGTTCGACAACTTCGGGAATGAGCAGCGCTTGGCGCGGCACGCCGCCGTTCGCGAGATGAACCTTCATGCGCTCATAGACGAGGCGCTCGTGCGCGGCGTGCTGATCGACGATGACGATGCCGTCTTCCGTTTGCGCGACGATGTAGGTTTCGTGGACCTGCGCGCGCGCGGCGCCGAGGGGGAAGAAGACGGCGTCGGCGTCATGCTCCCCCGCGTGCGGGGGAGCTGTCAGCGAAGCTGACCGAGGGGACGTCATCCCCCCTCCGGCCGCTTCGCGGCCACCTCCCCCGTAAACGGAGGAGGAAAAATCCACACGCCCACTCGGCGCATCGAATTGAAACTCATCCAGCGAGCGCTCCGCGGCCTGCCAGGCGCGAAGGCTTGGTTGCGGCGCTTCCTGCGGGCGGATGTGGGAGAGCGCGAAGCCGGCCGTGGTGGTGCTCGCGCGATGGCCCGCGCCGGCGAGTGCGTGCTGGAGCGCGCCGACGATCAGCCCACGGACGAGTTGGGCGTCGCGGAAGCGCACTTCGGTTTTCGCAGGATGGACGTTTACGTCCACCTCTTCCGGCGGCAGATCGAGGAAAAGCGCGACGACGGGGTGGCGATCGCGCGCGAGCAAATCCTGATAGGCGGCGCGCACGGCGCCGACGATGAGCTTATCCTTCACCGGGCGGCCGTTGACGAAGAGATGCTGATATTCGCGCGTGCCGCGATGGAAGGTCGGGAGACCCGCGAAGCCCGTGAGGCGCACGCTATTGCGGATCTGATCGAGCGGAATGGAATTGGGCGCAAACTCCGCGCCGAGGATTTGCGCCAGGCGGCGGCGGCGGCCTTCGTTCTCGGGGTCACTCTCCGCAAGCGTGCGCAGCAACGGGCGGCCTTCGCTCTCCAGCGTGAACGCAACATCGGGGCGCGCCATGGCGAGGCGCTTCACCATCTCGGAGACGGCCATCGTTTCGGCGCGTTCGCTCTTCATGAATTTCAAGCGCGCGGGCGTGGCGAAGAAGATGTCGCGCACCTCGACGCGCGCGCCATGTTCGCTGCCGCTCCATGCGACGGGGGCGACGGGCGCAACGGCGCCGCCCTCGACTGCGATTTCCCAGGCTTCGCTTGCGCCTTGCGCTCGTGAGGCAATGGTGAGGCGTGCGACAGCGCCGATCGAGGGGAGCGCTTCGCCGCGGAAGCCAAGCGTGGCGATGTTCAAGAGATCGACGCTGCCGTCCGCCTCCGCGGCGAGCTTCGATGTCGCGTGGCGCTCGATGGCGAGCGGCAATTCATCGGCCGCGATGCCCTTGCCGTCATCCTCGACGCGCAGAAGCGCCAAGCCGCCGCGCTCGATGGAAATCGCGATGCGGCGGGCGCCCGCGTCGAGCGCGTTTTCGATCAGCTCCTTCGCGGCGGCGGCCGGGCGCTCGATCACCTCGCCCGCGGCGATGCGATTCACGGCTTCGGGGGGCAGACGGCGGATCGGCATGGATTCGCGCCAGTATAGCGCCTTGGCGGGATCGCCCCCCTCCTTTGTCAGCATCGCCGCTCACGCGGGGGCGGAACCGCCAGCCATGATCTCCTTACCAACCAGGAGAATCCCCATGAAGAAGTACGTGATTGAGCGCGAGATCGCCGGCGTCGGCGGCCTCAACGAGACGCAGCTCTCGGACGCGGCCAAGACATCGAACGGCGCGCTCGCGCAGCTCGCGCCGAAGGTCCAGTGGGTCCAGTCCTACGTGACGAAGGACAAGACGTTCTGCATCTATCTGGCCGAGAACGAAGGCGCGGTGCAGGAACACGCACGGCTTTCGGGCTTCCCGGCAAACCGCGTCACCGAAATCACCGGCATGATCGACCCGACAACCCAACGGGCGTGATAGGCTGCCGGCTGGAGCATCCCATGCGCGACGTCACAGTCATCCTCTTCGACGACGGCTACGCCTCGACCGCGATTGCGCCCATCGAGATTTTTCACTCGGCGGGCGTGCTCTTCGCGGCGCTCAACGGGGGCAAGCTCAAGCCGGAGTTTCGCGTGACGACGGCGTCGATCACGGGCGCGGCGGTCAAGCCGCCCTATGGGGGCATGGCGCTCCAGCCGCAGAAATCCATCGACGAGATCGAGCGCACGGATCTCGTCATCGTGCCGACATCGGGCATCGAGCTTGATGTGAAACTCGATGAGAACAGCGCGCTCTTGCCATGGCTTCGGAAGCAGCATGCGCAGGGCGCGTATGTGGCGGGCGTGTGCATGGGGGCGGCGTATCTCGCGGCCTCGGGCCTGCTCGACGGGCGCACGGCGACGACGCATTGGGCGGTGGCGGAGGATTTCAAGCGCCGCTGGCCGAAGGTGAACTGGCGCGCGGAGAATTTCGTGACGGAGGATGCGCGCCTGCTTTGCAGCGGGGGCGTGTGCGCCTCGATGGATATTTCGCTCTATCTCGTCGAAAAGCTTTGCGGGCATGAGATCGCCGTGCAGACGGCGAAGGCGCTCCTCCTCAACATGCCGCGCACGCATCAGACGGGCTACGCGATGCTGCCGCTCTCGCCGCCGCATGACGATGCGAAAATCCGCGAACTCGAAGCCTACCTACAGCAGCACTACCGCGATCCGGTCTCCGTCGAGGAATTGGCGGATCGCGCGGCGATGAGCGAACGCACGCTCATCCGCCGCTTCAAGGCAGCGACCGGGCGCTTGCCTGTGGCTTATCTCCAGGCCGTGCGGATGGAGGCGGCCAAAGCGATGCTGGAGCGCGAGAGCGTTCCTGTGGCCACCATCGCGGGGGCCGTCGGCTACGACGACGTCGCCTTCTTCCGCGATCTCTTCAAGCGCGCGACGGGGATGGCGCCCAACGAATACCGCGCCCGCTTCGCCACGCTCAGAGTGCGCCAAGCGGAGACGCACGATTTGACGGCGGTTTGATCGCGTCCGATAGCGTCAACCCATGACCGACGCAAAGAAGCCCAATGCGGCGCAGATGGCCTCGCCCTCTTATCGGCTGGCGGCGCTCGATCAGGATTTTCTGCTCGCGGATGCGCAGCGGGGCGTGCGGTTTCAGCTTGAGTATGAGCGCGCGGAGCAAGCGCTCAAGGCGTGGGGCGTGCATTCGACGATCGTCGTGTTCGGCAGCGCGCGCGTGCGCGAGGATGGGCCTTACGCGCATTGGTACACCGAGGCGCGCGCGTTCGGGCGGATCGCCAGCGAGCGCGGCGGCGCGCTCACGGTCAATCAGCATCAGCGCGAGAACGTGATCGCGACGGGCGGCGGGCCGGGACTGATGGAGGCGGCCAATCGCGGCGCGGCGGATGCGGGCGCGCCCTCTGTCGGCTTCAACATCTCCCTGCCGCATGAGCAGGAGCCGAACGCCTACTCGACGCCGGAGCTCACGTTCCGCTTCCATTATTTCGCGATGCGCAAAATGCATCTGGCGATGCGCGCGAATGCGCTTGTGATTTTTCCAGGCGGGTTCGGCACGCTCGACGAAGTGTTCGAGATTTTGACTCTGCGGCAGACGCGCAAGGCGCCTGTGATCCCCATCGTGCTGTTCGATGAAACCTATTGGCGCGGGATCATCAATTTCGATGCGCTCGTCGCGCACGGCATGATCCTGCCGGAAGATCTGGAGCTCTTTCGCTATGCGGAGAGCGCGGAGGGCGCATGGGCATCGCTCGTCGCGCAAGGCCTTGGCGCGGCGCATCCCGCGGGCGGGCCGCCTATGCACGATCCGCCGCCGGCGGAGAAACCGCCGGAAGCCTGATTATTGCTGCTGTTGCGGTGCGGCTGGCGCTGGCGCCGCTGCTGGCGCGGCCTCGCCGCCGACGACGACGAAGGTGAAATCGTCCGGGTCGAACAGGCGGCGCATGACGCGCTGCACGTCCGCGCGCGTGACGGCGCGGATGAGATCGTTGCGGCGGTTGATGTAATCGATGCCGCGCCCCGCGACGTGATACGAATGCACGACGCCCGCGATGCCGACATTGCTGTCGAGCTCCAATGCGAAGGAGCCGGTGAGATAGGTGATCGCGTCGTCGACCTCGGCCTGCGTCGGCCCCTCGTCGTGCAGGCGGCGCATCACGCCGCGCGCAACCTCGATCGCCTGCGCGACGTTCTCATTTTGCGTTTGCGCGGAGCCGCGCACCTGCGCGCTGAAATCGCGCACGGATGGGCCGGTCGAGATGCCGTACACAAGGCCGCGGCTCTCGCGCACCTCGCTCATCAGGCGCGAGGAAAAGCTCCCCCCGCCCAGCGTGTAATTCGCCACAGCGAGCGGTATCCAATCGGGGTCTTCGTCCTGAATGCCGGGCGCTGCGAAGAGAATGAGGCTTTGCGGCTGCGGCAGCGGGCGATGGATGACGCCCTGCCCGGCGCGCACTTCAGCGACGGGCGGATCCGCAAGCGCGGCGCCTTGCGGCAAATGTCCAAACGTTGAATCGAGCAAACGCGCGAGCGTTTGCGCGTCGATATCGCCCACCACCGTGATCAGCAGACGCGCCCGTGTGAGCAGCGCCGCGCGGCGCTCCTCCAGACTCGCGCGATCGATGCGCGCGATCGTCTCCAGTTCGGCGCGGCGCGCATAGGGATGGCCTGGGATGATCGCCTCGTCGAGCGCAAGATTGGCGATGTAGCCGGGATTGGTCTCGCGCTGACGGATGCCGATTTCGATTTGGCGGCGGATGCGCTCGAGCGGTGCTTCGTCGAAGCGCGGGCTGGCGAGCGCAAGGCGCGCCATTTCGAACGCGGCGTCGCGATTCTCCGAGAGCGTCGTCATCGCCATGCCGACGCCGTCCCACCCCGCGGAAAAGCCGAGGCTCATATTGAGCGTCTCGATGCGCTCCTTCCAGACATTGGAATCGAAATCCCCCGCGCCTTCGGTGAGCATGTCGGCCATGACGCCGGTGACGCCGATGTGCGTTGCAGGCTCGACGGCGGCGCCGCCGCGCCAATAGGCGCGCACCACGATCATCGGCACAGTCGCGTCGGAAACAAGCCACGCTTCGATGCCGCCGGGCGAAACGACGCGCTCGATCTCCACGCCGCGGCGCGGGGGGGCTTGCTGCGTTTCTTGCGCTAGGGCTTGGGGCGGGGACGCAGGCGCGAACGCGACGAGGGCAAGCGCAAGCGCGGAGAGGATTGCACGCAAGGCCCCTCCTCCTCGTGGGGAGGGGTTTGGGGTGGGGGGCCGTGGGCCTGCGCGCGAGGGCGCCGGTGCGTTTCGTTCTGAACGCGCCCCCTCCCTACCCTCCCCCACAAGGGGGGAGGGGCGCAAACGTCCGAACACTGAGGAAGCCTTGTTCATTGTGGCGCGGCCGTTTCGGGCGGCATGAGCCAGCCAGTGACCGAGTTGCCAAGAATGAGCGTGCGGCGCGCCGCGTCGAGTGCTTCTTCGCGCGTGACGGCGCGAATTTGTTCGGGCCAAGCGAGGATTTGCTCCAACGTTTCGCCCTCCGCGAGCGAAGAGCCGTACCAGAACGCGAGGCTCTCCTGGCTGTCGCGCGCGTAGATGGCGGCGGCGGCGATGTTGTTGCGCGCGCGCGCAAGTTCTGCCTCCGTGGGCCCGTCGCGCAGAAACTCGGCGACGACCTCATCGATCGCGGCTTCGACTTGCTCAAGCGTGACGCCGGCCGAGGGCGTGGCGAAGAGCGTGACGCTGCCGCCGCCGAGGCCAGCTGTGTCGGCGCTCGCGCCCGCGGAGACGGCCAAGCCGCGCTCCTCGACGAGCCTGCGATAAAGCCGGCTCGTTTCCGAGCCGCCCAAAATCTCCATCGCGACGTCGAGCGCGTGGGCCTGGCGGCCCTCGCCCGTCGTGTAACTCACGGCCGGATAAAGCCGCGAGACCGAGGGCTGACGGACTTTCTCATCGCGGTGCGTGACGCGCATGGGGCCAACGGCCGGCGGATCGCGCGTCCACGTGCGGGCGGGCAGGTTCGGCGTGGGGCGGATGCGGCCGTAATAGCGCTCCGCGAGCGGGCGCAGTTCGGCGGCGTCGATATCGCCGGCGACGACGAGGATGGCGTTGTTGGGCGCGTAATAGATGCGATAGAAATCGAGCGCGTCCTGGCGCGTCAGCGTGCGCATCTCGTGCAGCCAGCCGATGATGGGCGTGCCATAGGGATGATGCGGGTAGAGCATGGCGCGCATGCGCTCGCCCAGAACTTGGCCCGGATTGTTGTCGATGCGCTGGCGGCGCTCCTCGATGATCACGTCGCGCTCGGAGGCGATCACCTCTTCGGTGATCCGCGCATTGCGCATCCGATCGGCCTCCATGCGCATGACGAGTTCGAGGCGGTCACGCGCGATGCGCTCGTAATAGGCGGTGTAATCCCACGAGGTCTGCGCGTTATCCTGCCCGCCGTTGCGCGCGATGATGCGGGAGAATTCGCCGGGGCCGATGGTGTTGGTGCCCTTGAAGAGCAGATGCTCCAGGAAGTGCGCGATGCCGGAGCGCCCGCGCGGCTCATCGGCGGCGCCGACGCGATACCAAACTTGATGCGTGACGACGGGCGCGCGGCGATCGGTGATCACCACGACCTGCATGCCGTTTCTGAGTGTGAACGTCTCCGGCCGCACCGCTTGCGCGTGCGCGGGCGCGATCAGCAGAACGACGAAAAGTAACGCGAGCGCTGCCGCGTGCGCGGCGGCGCGGATCATGTGCCGGGCAGGCGCGTGTTGGTGGAGCCGCGTTCGATCGTGACCTGGCCGTCGCCTGTGGCGCGGCGGATCGATTCCTGCTGCGCGGTGCGCTGCTCTTCAGTGAGTTCCGGCGCGCCGGGCTGGCCTTGCTGAATCACGCGATCGGAAAATTCCTCCGAGCGATAGACGACATTGCCGCCTTCGAAATCTACTTGCTGACGGATGTTCGGATCGGTGGTCGTCGCGCCGGCGGCGCCGACCAATGCGCGTTCGCCTTCGCTGGCGTTCTGCCCGACATCCTGCCCGAACAGCGCCGAGCGCGCGGCTTCAGTCGGCGCGGCTTCTTGCGGGCGCGGCTCGCCGGGGCGCGGCGGGCGCAGCGAATAATCCGGCGGCAACTCAAGCGGCGCGCGCGTCACCACGCGGAATTCATCCGGCGCCTGCGCGTTCATGCCCATGGAGCGCCCAAGAGAGCCGCACGCGCTCGTCGCGCCGCAGGCCGCCAGAATCGCGACCAGCGCCGCTGGCTTGGCCAAAGGATGGGTCATGGAAGCTCCCTCGAATTTGGATTCGTTCTAGCCCGCCCCCGGCGCGGGCGCCAAGGAAAGGTTCAGTGGATTTCCGGCTCTTCTGAGGCGGCGTGCTCGCTCGGCGCAGCGGGCGCGCGCTTGGGTTCGCGGCGCAGCAGGAAATCGAGGATCAGCAGCCCCGCGCCGACATTGATGGCCGCGTCCGCCACATTGAACACCCAGGGAAAGCCCAGGCCGGTGAAGTCCAGGAAATCCACAACCGCCTGAAAGCGGACCCGGTCGATCACGTTGCCGATGGCGCCGCCAATGACGAAAGCGAGCGCGGTGGCGGCGAGGCGCGTCTGCGCGGTTCTCAGCCACCAGCCGAAGAAGCCCGCAATGCCCAGCTGAAGCGCCACCAGGCCCCAGCTCGCTGCCTCGGAGCCCGCGCGCAGCAGCCCGAAGCTGACGCCGCGGTTCCACACCATGGTGAGATCGAAAATCCGCGAAACCTCGATCGCGCCGCAGCCGGCGCCCATTTCGCGGCAGCCTGGCGGACTGAAGTGCAGCATCTCCAGCACCCAATATTTGGAGAGCTGGTCAGCCGCGACGATGACAGCGGCGAGGATCAGGCCGTAACGGAGCATCGGGCCCTCATGGCGCATCGGGCGCGGCCCGCCAAGCGCTCACTCCTGCGGCGGAGCGCCGTCCCGGCCGCGCTTCCCGCGCGCGACGAGCCAGATCGCCATGACGATGACGCCCGCAATGATAAGAACTGGCCAGACGAGCTGTTCGGGCGTGAGCGCCATCTCTTCTCCTCAGCGGCCGTGCGCGGCGTCCCACGCCGCCACCGCTTCGGCGTCGCGGGCGGAGAGATCAGGGTAGCGCGGATCGCTTCCGACATCTTCCGTGAAGCGCCACGAGCGGGCGCACTTTTGTCCGCGCGCCTTTTCGACGACAGCCCAAACGCCTGGGACTTCGGGGAGCGCGAAGGCGCCCGCCGGCCCCTCGCCTGCTTCAATGGTGATCGCGCTCGTGATGCAGAGCTCGGCGAAATCGACGGCTTTCACGGGCCCGAGGAGGACCGGATCGGCAATGTAGACGCGCGGCGCGGCTTCGAGGCTGGCGCCGATTTGCTTTTCGCGGCGCGCGACTTCGAGCGCGCCGGTGACGACGCTGCGGACTTTTCTGATGTGCGCCATCTCGGCGGCGATGGCGTCCACTTTCCAATCCGCGGGCGTTTCCGGGAATGTGCGCAAATGCACCGAGACGCTCTCGGGATAACGGGTGCGCCACACCTCCTCCATGGTGAAGGGCATGACGGGCGCCAGCCACGCGGTGAGCCGTTCGAACGTCTCGTGGAGCGCGGTGAGCGCGGCTTGGCGGCGCGGGCTATCGGGGCGATCGCAATAGAGCGCGTCCTTGCGCACATCGACGTAGAAGGCGGAGAGATCGACGTTGCAGAACTCCACCACGGCTGAAAGCGCGCGACGGAACTCGAACTTGGTGTAGGCGTCGCGCACTTCCTCATCGAGCTCGCGCAGGCGATGGAGGAGCCAGCGTTCGAGGAGCGGCCAACTTTCCTCGCGCGCCGCCTCCCCCGCAGGCGGGGGAGGAAACGAGCTCAGCGTGCCGAGGAGATAGCGCATCGTGTTGCGCAGCTTGCGGTACATCTCCATCGATTGATCGAAGATGGTTTTGCCGATGCGGAGTTCGTCACGGTAATCGGCGGCCGCGATCAGCAGGCGGAAAATCTCGATGCCGTATTGCTTGGCGACATCCTGCGGCTCAACGCCGTTGCCGAGCGATTTCGACATCTTCCGCCCGTCCTCGGCGACGGTGAAGCCGTATGTGATGACCTCATCGTAGGGCGCGCGGCCGCGCGTGGCGCAGCTTTCGAGCAAGGAGGATTGGAACCAGCCGCGATGTTGATCCGCGCCTTCGAGATAGAGGTTCGCGGGCCAAGGCAAAGTCGGCTTCGTCTCCAGCGTGAAGGCGTGCGTGCAGCCGGAATCGAACCAGACGTCGAGGATGTCCTCGACCTTCTCGTAGTCCTCCGCGTTGTACGCGCTGCCGAGGAAGTCCTGCGCGGGCGTAGCCCACCACGCATCGGCGCCGCCTTTCTCCATCGCGGCGACGATGCGCGCGTCCACCGCATCGTCCATGAGGATCGCGCCGTCCTTCTTAGAGACGAAGATCGGCAGCGGGACGCCCCAATTGCGCTGGCGCGAGACGAGCCAATCGGGGCGATCCTCGACCATGCCTTTGATGCGGTTCTTATCGCGCTCATCGTTCAAGCGGTGCTGGCCCCAATCGACGCGCTCGACTTCAGCGAGCGCGACCTGGCGCAGCGTTTTGCCATCGCTGTACGGGCGATCGAGCGCGACGAACCATTGCGCGGTGTTGCGGAAGATGAGCGGCGCGTGCGAGCGCCAGGAATGGGGATATTGGTGCACCAAGCGGCCGCGCGCGAGGAGCGCGCCGGCCTCGATCAGCGCCTTGATGACGGCTTCGTTCGCCGGGCCATCCTTCCCCTGCTTTTTTCCTTCCAGCTCAAGGATGTGCAGGCCTTCGAAGCCGGGCGCTTCCTTGGTGAAGGCGCCCTCTTCATCGACGGTGAAGGGGATGTCGGCTTGGCTATGGCCGGTGGCGATCCAGATGTTGAAGTCATCGGCGCCGTGGCCCGGCGCGGTGTGGACGAAACCTGTGCCTGCATCGTCCGTGACGTGATCGCCGGCGAGCAGCGGGACGGGAAAATCGTAGCCTTTGCCGGCGAACGGATGCGCACAGACAGCCCCTTCCGGGTTGAACGCGCCGAGACGTTTCCACGTTGCCGCCTTCGCGCTCCTCAAAGTGTCTTCTGCGAGTTTGTCTGCAACCGCGATCCGATCCCCAGGCTTTACCCAAGGCTCGAACTGCAGGCCTTGTTCAAGGCTCTGTACCTCATAGACACCGTACGCAATCTTCTCGCTGTACGAGATCGCGCGGTTCCCTGGGATCGTCCAAGGAGTTGTCGTCCAGATCACCACGGCATCGGGCAACGCCTCCAATGAAGTGCCACGCGCTTCATCCGCTGCGCGCAATGGGAACCGCACCCAAATCGTCGGCGACGTTTTCTCCGCGTATTCGACTTCCGCTTCCGCGAGGCTCGTGCGCTCCACGGGGCTCCACATCACGGGCTTCGAGCCGCGATAGACGAGGCCGGTGCGCACGACTTTCAGAAACTCGCGCGCGATGGCTGCTTCTGCGGCGAAGCTCATGGTCGAATAATAATTCTCCCAATCGCCTTCGATGCCGAGGCGTTTGAATTCCTCTTTCTGCAGCGGGATCCATTTGTCCGCGTAGGCGCGGCAGGCGCGGCGGAACTCGACGGGATCGACGTCCTGCTTCTTCTTGCCTTGCGCGCGGAAATCCTCCTCGACCTTCCATTCGATCGGAAGACCATGGCAATCCCAGCCGGGCACGTAGTCCGCATCGAAGCCCATCATCTGGCGTGAGCGGACGACGAGGTCTTTCAGGATCTTGTTCTCGGCATGGCCTATGTGGATGGGGCCGTTCGCGTAAGGCGGGCCATCGTGCAGGACGTATTTCGGGCGCGCGGCGGCCTCTTCGCGCAGGCGCTTGTAGAGATCGATCTCGCGCCAATAGGCGAGGAGTTCAGGCTCGCGCTGAGGCAAGCCCGCCTTCATGGGAAAGCTGGTGTCGGGCAAAAAGAGCGTCTCGCGATAATCGCGGCCCTTCTCAAGCGTTTCAGAAGCGCCTTTCGCGGCGCTTGGCTCAGCGGCCATCATGATCTCCGTCGGCGGCGTTCGCCTTAGCAGCGTTCGCGGGGAATTGCTTGTGCGTGCGTGATCCCGGTTCCGCGGAGCGAGGGCTCTAGACGCGGGCCGGGCGGCGAATTCGGGCTATGCGCGCGGCGTGCTGCATGAGCGCGAGCTAACAGAGGCGCGCCTCCCCGTCCAGCGAAGCGCGCAAAAGAAAAGCGGCGGGTCCGAAGACCCGCCGCCAGACTTGGAGGTTAAGTCGCTTCTTAGAAGTCGGCGGTGACGCCGAAGAAGAAGTAGCGACCCAGAGCATCGTACACACCCGGCCACGTATTGCCGTTGCAGGGCCCGGACGGGCAGTTCGTCGCGCCAGTGAGCGGCGGATCTTCGTCCGTGATGTTGTTGACGCCCGCGCGGAACGTGACGTTCTCCCAGATGTCCCACGTGCCCGACAGATCGAAGTAGTTCTGCGAGTCGAGGACCGCGTCGGTGAGGTTGACGTAATCGACGCCGCCCGCAGTGAACGCTGCCGCGCTCGGTTCAAGCAGGACTTCGTCGATGTGCCGCCACGAACCGGTGAGCGCGAGGCCCGTCATCGGGGTTTCCCACGTCACGCTGGCGAGGTGGCGATAGTCCGGCATCGGGTTGCCGAAGCCGCCGATGGCGCCGGCGCAGGCCGGGCCATAGAGACCCGCGCAATCGAACGGCGCGCCGCCGAACGGCGAGACGATGTACTCATCCACGAACGTGGCCGTGTAGTTGAAGCCGAGGCCGCCGGCGGCGCCGATGTCAAGGCGGTAGCGCGCATTGACGTCGATGCCTGTCGTTTCGAGACCGCCGGAATTCGTGTTCAAGTCGATCACATAACCGTTCGGGCCGAGCCACAGAGAGCCGGTGCCAGGCGCGCGAACCACGGCTTGGCAGAACGGTGAGAGCGCGTCTGCAGCGGCGACGCAGTTCGCCAAGATCGTGTCCGTCCCGATCGGGCCGACGCGGTCTTCAAGCTGGATGTTGTACCAGTCGACCGAGACCGCGAGACCCGGCAGGAAGGTCGGCGTGAACACGAAGCCGATGGTGACCGTGTCCGCGATTTCCGGCTGCAAGCTCGGATTGCCGCCGCCAAGGCCGTTGTACTGCGCCGCCGGGTTGGCCGCGATGGTGCCGTACTGACCAGCCGTCACGTCCATAGCTTGGCAAGCCGCCAGTGACGCCGTTGGCGTGCCGCCCGAGCAAGGATCGGTGACGCCGGCGAGGCCGACAACTTGCGGCGCGAACAGCTCGACGATGTTCGGCGCGCGCGCCGCCCGCTGGTACGCGGCCCGGAAGCGGATATCTTCCGTGGGCGCCCAGTGCCCGCCGATGCCGTACGTGTCGGTCTGGTACCCATCGCCGCCGCTGATCGAATAATCAGAGAAGCGATAGGAGAGATCGAGGCCGAGGCTTTCGAAGAACGGCTGATTCTGAACGATCGGAACGTTCATTTCGCCGAAGACTTCGAACACGGAGTAAGCGCCGTCCACCGGGCAGGTCGTGCCGCCTTGACCGATGAGATCCGACACCGTGCCGAGGATCGTGGACGGGCAGAAGTTTGCGTCCGTCCGGAGCTCAAGTTCCTCGTGCCGTGCTTCAACACCGAACGCCACGCCGATGCCGTCTTCAGCCCACGGCGACGTCATGCCGAGAGTGCCGAGATCGCCGGTCACAGCGCCTGAGAACACGCTCGTCTGGGTTTGGCCCATCTGGAACGCATTCTGCACGACGTAGTTCAGCTGCGCATCCGTCGGGCCGCCGTCGTCGAACAGATCGATCGGGACGCACCCGATGTCGTCGTTCGTCGCGTCGTCGTCGGTGTTCACCGCGCACTGGCCGCCATCGTTGATGAGGGCGCGTTGCAGGCGGCTCAGCGAGAACTCGTTGAGGTAGTTCTGCTGATAGACCATGCGGTTGAAGAGGCCGTACACGTCATAGTTCCAGCCTTCGGTCAGTTCGCCGCGCGAACCGAGCACGAAACGATACTGGGTGTGACGCAGATCGGCGATCCGCGGATTGCCGTTCACGTTGCGGTGGCCAAGGTCGAACAAGCAGATCGCCTGGTTGCCGACCGTGCCAGCCGATTCATCTTCCGGCGTCATCGGATCGTCCGCCACGTCCGGCACCGGATCGGGGCAGTTCTCCTGGACGACGCCGTTCACGTTCGTGGTGATATAGGCCTCGACCGCGACCGGATCCGACTCATCCAGCGCCGTGTCAGGGTTGTCGCCCGCCGCGACGATGTCATCGACGAGATCGGTGAGCGCTTGGCCCGTGAAGTCCGGCACGATGTCGGCGCCGCAAATCAGGGCGACTTGCGTCGCGCCGAGGAACGGGTTGTCGCAATTCACGGCGTAGAAGCCGTTCAAGTTGCCAAAGCCGCCGCCGCGGAACGCGCCGGAGGGCGCGATCTGAGCGCGCGTGCGGTCATCCATGAACATGGCTTCCGCATAGAGCTCAATGTGCGGGTTGATTTCGTACCGCGCGAAAGCGCCGCCCGAATAACGCTCGTCCGGACGCTGGAAGTAATTGTCCGGGGCGAAGTTATAGGGAACGACCGGCGCCGTGAGCGTTGCGCCGGGGCCGGCCTGCCGGGACGGAAGACCCGACGAGGAGAACGCGTTCCGAACGTTGAAATTGCCGATCGTGAACGTGGAGTTCCGTGTCGCTTGGAGGCGAGACGGGAACGTCGTCGACGAACCGCCGCAGACAAACTCGTCATCGATGAAGAAGTACGAGTTCAAATCCTGATCGAGGTTCGGCGTGCCGCCGGAGAAGAAGTTACAGGCGGAGAACCCGCGGCTATCCTGCCGCGTCGCGCCGACATTGCGATAGTCAAGGTAAGCCGTGACGTTGCCGCGGCCGTCTTCGGTGTTGGCGCCGAAGACCGTCGTGAACGTCCACGTTTCACCATCGACCTGGTTCTCTTCCGGAACGCGGAAGAAGCGCGGCGAAATCGACTGCATCTGCTCCAGGTTGCCGAGGCGGGCGAGCGCGAACGCAACAGGCGCGTCGCCGCCCATTTGGTCGTCCTCGGTGTTCGACTGATAGAAGCTGTAGCCAGCGTCGAACCGCACGCCTTCGAAATCGTCTTGCATGATGAAGTTGACGACGCCGGCGACGGCGTCCGCGCCGTAGATCGAGGAGGCGCCGCCCGTGAGCACTTCAACGCGATCGACCAGCGCGCCGGGGATCAAGTTCAAGTCCGCGGCGGAGTTCGTCACGTCGCCCGCCGTGGTGCGGCGGCCGTTGATCAGAACGAGCGTCCGGGCCGAGCCCAAGCCGCGCAAGTCAACGGTGGCGGCGCCGGACGCGGCGTTCGAAACGCCCGAGTCCTGGCCGGCCATCGTCATCGGCAGCTCGTTGAGCATGTCCTCGACGCGGGTGACGCCGCGGCCGGAGATTTGCTCGGAGCCGACCTGCGTGATCGGGCTGACCGATTGCAGGTTGGGTTGAGGAATACGCGAGCCGGTGACGACGATTTCATCGTCCCCATCCTGCGCCATCGCCGGGCCAGCAAGACCGGTAACGGCGGCGCCCGCCATGATCGTGCCCGCCAGTAGGCGGTCTTTTTTGGACAACCAGCTCTTCACGTAAACCTCCAAGTCGAATCCCTAGCGCCAGACCTCTGCCCATCGGCTTTGCGGTGGCTTTTCGTCGTGAAGCCGTGCCGCCCAGCCTTGAGTGTCGAGCGCGCGAGGGCCCTCACCCTCGTCGCTGCCGGGAACTTGGACTGATCGTCAGCGGGGGAGCAAGCGATTGGTTAGCGCCCAAAGGAGGTCGGGGCGAAACTGTGGCGCAAAAGACGCAATTCAGGCGACCGCCGGGCCCGTTCGTCGCAATCGCGACAGGCACTTAGGCCCTTTATCCACAGCGAAAGCCGCATTTTCACCAGCGCGTGATCGAGGCGTCTGGATCGTTTCGGGTTCGTGCGCCGCGGGAATCGATCTGGCGCGCCAGCGGCCGATTCTCCCGCTCAGGGGCGGATGCGGAACCAGCGCGCCCTGTGGATATCCTCGACATTGTCCGCGTAGCCGGCCAGGCGCGGATGGACGAGGTTCCGCGAGGCCCCGAACGTCAGCGGGATGACCGGGAATGTGGCCATGGCCATCCGCTCCGCCTCGCGCATGAGGGCGGCCCGGCGATCCCGGTTCAGTTCGCGGTCTGAGGCATCGAGCAAGTCGTCGTAAGCAGAGCTTTGGTGGCCCGAGTAATTCTGCGCGCCGGTGCGGCTGTCGAACAAATACAGAAAGTTCCGCGCGTCGTTGAAATCCGCCAACCAGGTCGCCGACGCGATCTGGAAATCATGCGCGCGCAGCGTCGCGTAGTAGATTTGACCTTCGAGCGGTCTTAGCCGCACCCGCACCCAAGGCGCGATCCCACGCGCGTCCGACTGGATAACGACGGCGAGGCGCGGCGAATCCTCGCCCGTGGCGTGCGTCATTTCAAACTCGAGGGGACGCTCGGGGCCATAGCCCGCCTGCTCCAGCAGCCGCCGCGCGCGGGCGCGCCGCGCCTCGATCGGCGCGCCGATAAAATCCTGGATGCGCTCGTCAGGATAGTTGTCGACGCCGAACGGAATGAAGCGCGCCGCCGGCTGCTCCCCGGTGCGAAAGATTGCGCGGGCGATGAAGGCCCGATCGACGACGAGGGAGAGCGCTTCTCTGACGCGGGCGTCATCGAAGGGCGCCCGCCGGCGGTTCATCGGCAGATACCGCACCATCATCTGCGGCGCGACGCGGACGTAATCCGGCATTTCGCGCTCGAGCTGTTCGAGCTGATTGGCGGGAAACGAGATGGACCAGGCGAGTTCGCCGGCGCGCACCCGCCGCGCCGTCACCGCGGAATCGCCTGTCGGGTAATAATAGAGATCGTTGAGCGCCACGTTAGGTGCGTCGAAGAAAGCCGGGTTTTTCGAGATGCGGATGAGCGCGTTCGACCACCATTTGACCAGCTTGAACGGCCCGTTGACCGCGATGTGGCGCGGCTTGACCCAATCGTCGCCGACGCGCGCGATGACGTGGCGCGGCACGGGATAGGCCGTGTTGTGGCGCAAGAGGCTCGGAAGATAAGGCGCGGGGTAAGCGAGCCTGATCTCCAGCGTGCGCGCATCGAGCGCGCGCACGCCGATGTTTTCGACTGGCGTTTCGCCGCTCTTGGCGGCCTGCGCGTTCTCGATGACGTAAAGCAGCGCCGCATATTCGGCGATCGTCTCGGGATCGAGGATGCGGCGAAACGAAAACTCGAAATCGTGCGCCGTGACGGGCCTTCCGTCTGACCAGTTCGCCTCGCGCAGATGAAACCGCCAGGCGAGGCCGTCCTCGCTCGTTTCCCAGCTGAGCGCCATGCCGGGAATGGCGCGCCCGCGCGGATCCTCCGCGACGAGGCCGACGAACATCCCCGAGATGACATTCGACTCCCAGTTCGACACCGCCTTGTGCGGGTCGAGCGTGAACGGCTCATACGAATTGCCGATGTCGAGAATGCCGCGCTCGGCGTCGAGCCCGATGACCGGCGGCGCGCAGGAGGCCAACGCGCCCCCCGCTACCAACAACACATCGCGCCGCCTCGCTCGCATCGCGCGACTATGACCCGACTCTAGGCGTTGGAAATGCCGAAATAGCGCGCGCGGTGAATGTTCTCGGCGTTGCTTTGATAGCCGGTGAGCGCGGGGTTCACGAGTTCGCGCGAGACGCCGAAGACGTTGCAGACGAGCGGCGCGTCATTGAGCATGAGCTGTTCGGCCTGACTGATCATCTGCCCGCGCCGGGTCTGATCAGCTTCGCGATCGGATTCCGCCACGAGGCGATCGTATTCGGGGTTAGAGTAGCCTGAATAATTCTGCGGGCCGGTGCGCGTTTCGCAGAGGAATAGGTAGTTTTTCGGATCGTTGAAATCCGCCACCCAGCCGCCGTCCCCGGCGGTGAAGTTCTTGGCGCGTAGGTTGGCGTAGTGGATTTGCGTCTCGACGCCCGCGAGCTGCACGCGCACCCAGGGCGCGATCTCACCCCAATCGGCTTGGGCGACCACGGCGACGCGCGGGTTCTGCCCAGTATTGCGGTGTGAGAATTCGAAGCGGAACGGATTGTTGGGGCCGTAGCCGGCTTCCTGCAAGAGGCGGCGCGCCTCCTCGCGGCGCTGCGCCAAAGACATATCCGCCCAAGGATAGCGCGCCCCGGCCTGATAATTGGCGATGCCCGGCGGCACGAAATTGTACGCCGGCACTTCGCCCGTGCGGTAAATTTCTTCCGCCATGAATTCGCGATTGAGCGACATGGCGATGGCGCGCCGCACGCGCGGATCGTTGAACGGCGGGCGCGTCGTGTTGAGTGAGAAATACTGGACAAGCAAATACGGCGCGATGCGCACATAGCCCGGCAATTCGGTGCGTAATTCGTCCACCTGATTGCTCGGAAAGTCCGTTGCCCAGCCCCGCTCTCCCGAGAGAACGCCGCGGGCGCCGACATTCGTCTCCGGCGTCGGGTAGAAATAGACGTCGCGCAGCGTGACGTTGTCGGCATCGAAGAAACCTTCGTTGCGCGTCAAATGCACGATGTAGTTCGACCACCACTTGACCAGCCGGAACGGGCCGTTGACGACAATATTGTCCGGATGCGTCCAATTCGAACCGTGCTCTTCAACGACGTGCGCCGGCACGGCGAAGGCTGTGTAGTGCTTCAAGAGCGACGGCAGATAGGCGGCGGGGTATTCCGTCTCGATCTCAAGCGTGTGGTCGTCGATCGCGCGAACGCCGACGGATTCGACAGGCATCGAGCCGTTGTTCACCGCTTCGGCGTTCTTGATCGTGAAAAGAACGGCCGCGTATTCCGCAAGCGTCGCGGGATTCAGGATGCGGCGAAAGCCGTAAACGAAATCATGCGCGGTGATGGGCCTGCCGTCCGACCAATTCGCTTGCCGCAGATGGAACGTCCAGAAGAGGCCGTCATCGCTCGTCTCCCATCGGGTCGCCATCCCCGGCACGGGTTCGGCGCGCTCGTTCTCGGTGGTGAGACCGACGAACATGTTGCCGATGATGTTGTTTTCCCACACGCCCGAGGCCTTGTGCGGATCGAGCGAAAGCGGCTCGCCCTGGTTGGCGACATCGAGGGAAAGACGTTGGCGATCGAGGCCGATGACCCGCGCGGAAGCGCATGCGCCGAGCGAGGAAGCGGCGGCGACGCCTGCGGCGCCTTGGAGCAAGCGGCGGCGGCTGGTCCAGAAAGGCATCAAAATCTCCGGCTGCGGCGGGCCAGTGTGCAAAGCGATTGGGGCATTCTAAAGTGCCCAGGACGCCCTGGGGAGACATTCATGCGGTTGTTCGTCATCGCTTTTTGGTTATTGGCGGCAGGAAGCGCGGCCGCGCAGCCGCAGGCCCAGTTGCCGGAGGGCGGGCCAGCCATCCTCAACAATGTGTTCGAGTGCCGCGAGATCGCCGACGACGCCGCGCGCCTCGCCTGCTTCGACGCGGCCGTGGGCCAGCTTCAATCGGCTCAGCAAGCGGGCACGTTCGCCTCGGTCGATCGCGAGCAGGTGCGCGAAGTGCAGCGCGAAGGATTCGGCTTCTCGATCGGCGGATTGACGCGGCTCCTGCCCCGGCTCGGCGGCCGCGAGGCGAGCGAGGAAGACGAAATCACCGAAGTGTCGCTCACGGTCGAGCGCGTGCTCGATCGCGGCAACGGCTATCATGCGTTCGTGATGACAAATGGCAGCGTCTGGCGCCAAGTGCAGGCCGAAAGCGCACGGAACGTACGCGCGGGCACCAACGTGACCATCCGGCAGGCCTCGCTCGGGAGCTATATGATGTCTTCCTCGCGCGGCGGCTCGGCGCACCGGGTGCGGCGCGAGGAATAACCTCACCGCTCCTTGGGATCGAGCGCGTCGCGCAAGCCGTCGCCCAGGAAGTTGAGCGCGAGCAGCGTGATCAGCATGGTGGCGGCTGGTGAGATCAGCAGCCAGGGCGTCGCCTCCATCTCGCGCGCGCCGCGCGAGATGAGCAATCCAAGCGACGTCATCGGCTCCTGAACGCCTAGGCCCAGGAATGAGAGGAAGCTCTCGGCCAGAATGATGACGGGGATGTTGAGCGTCGCGAAAACGACGACGGGCCCCAGAACGTTCGGCACGATGTGACGGAAGACGATCTGCAGCGGCGAGGCGCCGGATGCGCGCGCGGCCTCGACGAATTCCTTGTTCCTCAACGCAATCGTCTGCCCGCGCACGATGCGGCTCATGGTGAGCCACTCGACCGCGCCGATAGCCATGAAGATGAGGATGATGTTGCGCTCGGGCACGATCGTCATCAGCACGATGACGAAGAAGATGAACGGGATCGAATAGAGCACATCGACGAAGCGCATCATCAGATTGTCGGCCCAGCCGCCGAGAAAACCCGCGATGGCGCCGTAGATGAGCCCGATGGTGAGCGCGACCGCGGTCGCGGCGGCGCCCACGAGAAGCGAGATGCGAAGCCCAAACAGCAGACGCGCCACCATGTCGCGCCCCTCGGTGTCGGTGCCGAGCCAGTGATAATTGGTGAGCGTCGGCGCGATGGCGACTTCGTCTCGAAAGATCGTGTCGATGTCGTGCACCCACAGCATCGGGCCGAACGCGGCCAGCGCCACGAGTATGGCCACGACCCAGAGACTGACGACGGCCGCGGGATTGCGCATAAGGCGCCGGCGCGCATCGTCCCATAGGGAGCGGCCCTTCACGTCGCGCGTGGCCGCTGATGCATCAATGATGGGAATGTCTGTCATGTCGTCCGCCGCGCGCGAGGATCGAAGACGCCGTAGAGCAGATCGGCGACCAGGTTCATGAAAATGATGAGGCTGGCGTAGACGATGACCACACCCATCACGAGCGTGTAATCGCGCTGCAGCGCGCCGGTGATGAATTGGCGCCCTAGCCCAGGCAGCTGAAACACCGTTTCGATGATGAACGAGCCGGTCAGCACGCCGGCGATGGCGGGCCCGAGATAGGAGATGATCGGCAAGAGCGCGACGGGCAGTGCGTGGCGCCAGATGACTTGGCTCTCAGGCAATCCTTTGGCGCGCGCGGTGCGGATCGCGTTGGAGCGCAGCGCTTCGATCATGCTGGCGCGCATCAGGCGAGAGACGATCGCGATTTGCGGCAACGACAATGTGATGACGGGCAAGAGCAGGTGCGTCACCGTGAATTGATCGCGCGCAAGGCCCGCCGTTGGCAGCCAATGCAAATTGACCCCGAACACGAGCGAAAGGATCGGACCCATCACAAGGGGCGGCAGACAGACTCCGAGTATGGCGAAAGCCATCACGGCGTAATCTTGCGGCTTGTTTTGCCTGAGCGCCGCTGAAACGCCCAGAAAGCAACCGACAAGCAGCGCCAGCGTAATGGCGCATATGCCGAGAATCGCGCTTGTCGGAAATCCTTCCGCGATGATGTCGGCGACGGTCTTGTCCTTGTATTTCATCGACGGGCCGAGATCGCCGCGCACGAGATCGGCAAGATAGAGGCCCAATTGCTCGGGAACGGGACGATCCAGATTGTATTCGGCCGCGAGACGGCGCTCGATTTCCGGGGGCAGCTGGCGCTCGCGGTCGAACGGGCCGCCGGGCGCCGAATGCATCAGGAAGAAGGCCGACGCGATGATGACTAAAAGAGTCGGGATCGCGAAGAAGAGCCGGCGCACGGCCAAGGCGAGCATGAGATTTCCTGTTCTTCCGCCGACGCGTGCGCCCGGCCTGCGTCGGGCCGGGCGGGGGCATGCTTTTCTTTGCGGAGCCGTCATGTCAACGATGCTTCGCAATTCGGGCGCAGCTCATCGACCAGTTGCGAGGGACGGACGATGACGCAGTTCATTCCGGTCGCGCCGGGCTTTTCGGTCGCGCCGCAGTTGAAGGCTGAGGATTTCGCCGCCGCGGGCCGCGCCGGCTTCAAGCTCATCGTCAACAACCGCCCCGACGGCGAGGCGCCCGATCAGCTCGCCGGCGCCGCAGCAGCAGCGGCCGCGGCGAGCGCCGGGCTCGCCTATCAGGCGATACCCGTGTCAGGCCAACCCAACGCTGCGGCGATCGATGCAATGGCCGCCGCGCTCGACAATGCGGAGGGGCCGCTCCTCTCCTACTGCCGTTCCGGCACGCGCTCGATCACGCTCTGGGCCCTGGCCGAAGCGCAGCGCAAGAAGCGCGCGCCCGATGATCTCATCGCGCTGGCCAAGGCAGCGGGTTACGATCTCTCGCGTCTGAAACCCACACTCGACGCGTTGGCTCAGGGCTGAGCGATGGCTTCGGACTCGCCTCGCGGAGAGACAGCGTCCACTAGAACGCCGCCGACGATTTTCGCGGCGACGATGAGCGCGAGCGCGAGGCAGATCACACGGATCCGCTCCGATATGAAAATCAATATGGTGAACAGGCGCGCGCGCATTGCGCGCTTCGCTGCAAATCGAGGGCCGTGCGCTTGAGCGTTGAGGCGCCTGCCCCCATTCCGCCGCGCGGACTCTCCTGGCTCGACGAGTTTTCGTTCGGGCGCCAGGGTTTGGTTTACCGCAAGACAGGCGCGCGCGTGGCTCTCTCACGCTCGCTGATGCAGGAGTTGGGCGCCTGGCTCACATTCTACTTCGCCGTGGAGCGCGAGGCAGCGCGCCTGCCGAAGACGTTCACCATTGCGTTTTCACCGGATCGCGGGCGGCCCTGGTATCTCATTTGGGCGGCGGTGAAGCTCGCGGGCGGGCGCATCGCGACGCGCGCCGGCGACGCCGACCTCGTGATGCATTTCGAGGACGCCACCTTCTCACCGAACGCGCCGCCCACGTCGCGCGGGCGACTGATCAATTTCGATTGCAGCGACGTCTCCAAATCCCGCGTCGCCGAGGCGTTCGAGGAGGCCTTCGGCTATCCGCTCGCGATCGATCCGGCGCGGCACAGCGGCCCGGCTGTGGAAAAGTCCGAGCTGAACGGCGCCCATGACGGGCATATCGTCACCTGCCCGAAACAAGCGCTGCCGGGGCGGGTCTATCAGCGCCTGGTGGACAATCAGCGCGGCGACCTCGTCGAAGATCTGCGTTGCCCCACCATCGCCGGGCGCCCGGTTGTTGTATTCATCAAGCGCCGCCCCGTAACGAAGCGCTTTGCGAACGCGAACGTGGAGGTGGAGCTTAAGGCGCCGGAGGATGTGTTCAGCGCCGATGAGCTTTCGCGCATCGCTGCGTTCGCACATCGCCTCGGCCTTGACTGGGGCGGATTGGACGTGCTCCGAGACCGCCAAGAGGGACGGCTTTACATCGTGGACGCCAACAAGACCGACATGGGCCCGCCAACGGCCCTGCCGCTCAAGGAAAAGCTCGCGGCTACGCGCATGCTGGCCTCGGCGTTTCGCGCGCATTTCATCGAAGGCGCGCGCTGATGGCGATCCCCTTCGTGCGCGACATGGAGTTCGAGTACGGCGTCTCGCAGCAAGTGAGCCCGCTCATCCGGCGCGTCGTTGCGAACAATCCGGGGCCGTTCACGTATCGCGGCACGGGCGTTTATATCATCGGGCAAGGCGAGGTCGCCGTCATTGATCCGGGCCCGGATCAAGCGGGGCATCTCGATGTGCTGCTCAACGCCGTCAAAGGCGAGCGCGTGACGCACATCTTCGTCACGCACGGCCATTTGGATCACTCACCCGCGGCGCGCCCGCTTTCGGAAGCGACCGGCGCGGTCATCTACGCTTCGGGCCTGCACGTCACGCCCGAGGAGGGCGATGTGCGCATGGAGGCAGGCGACGACGACAGTTTCACACCGGACATCGCGGTCACGGACGGCGCGCGCTATCCTGGCAAGGGCTGGACGATCGAAGCGGTGACGACGCCGGGACACACGAGCAATCACGTGGCCTACGCGCTCCTTGAAGAGAACGCGCTCTTCCCCGGCGACCACATCATGGGCTGGTCCACCACCGTGATCTCGCCGCCCGACGGCAACATGAACGATTATCTCGCGAGCCTTCAGAAAGTGCGCGCGCGGAATTTCGATACGCTGTGGCCGACGCATGGGCCGCCGATCCGTGAAGTCGCGCCGTTCATCGACGCTTACGTCGCCCATCGCCTGGCGCGCGAAGAGCAAATCCGGGCGCAGCTGCGCGCCGGGCGCACGCACATCAAGGATATGGTGCCGGTCATATATGCGGACGTCGATCCGCGCTTGCACCCAGCCGCGTGCCACAGTGTGCTGGCGCACATGATCCGCTTGGTAGAGCTCGGCGAAGTCGCGTGCGAAGGCGCGCCGAGCGTGGACGCGGAGTTCAAGCTCGGCGCGAAAGCGGCCTAGGCCGCGGTCAACGCATCCCGGAAAGCACGGATGCGGGCGGCGTTTGCGCCCAGATCGCTTTGCCCCACACGCGAAACGCTGCGCACATCCACGACGCTGCCTTCGCCCGCCTCGCCGACGCGCACGACGATGTCGTCTGTGAAGCCGTACCAGAAGCTCGATACATTGGCCTCGATGACACCCCCATCGCGGTTCTCAACGGCGATCGTCCAGTTCAGGGCGCGCGCGGCGGCAAGCGCACGATCGAACGCCTCGTCGCGCGGCGCGTTGAGCGTGATGGGTTGTATGTCGGCGTAAGCGGCGCGCTGCGCGGCGGCCACATCGGGATCGCTCACCACCTCATTGGCGGCGTTGGCCGCGCGGCGCGCATCCATCGTGGCCTGCGAGAAAGCGGGCGGATTGTCGAGGTCGGTGGAGATGTCGTGGATCGGCGGAATGGATTGCGCCTGCTGGCGCACATGCGCGGCGTACCCCAGGCCGATCGCGGGGATGGCAAGCGCGACGAGGGCGCTGCGCCAGCCCGTGCGAGGCTTCACGAAGAGCGCCAGAAGCAGGCCGATCAAGGCGATGAGCGCGGCGCCCATAAGGATCGGCGCGCCCATCCGAAACGTCATCGTCACGAAACCGAGACGCCAATCCCAAAGGCCGAAGCGCGTTCCGAGCGCGGCGACCACGAAATAAACCGGCACGAGCAGCGATAGGATCAGCGCCGCCCGCACCCATGTGTTGCGCACCGCATTCATCTTCTACTCCGCGGCTTGAGCGCTCGGCAGCACGTATTCCCGGAACATCTCCCTGAGCGCCAGCTTATTGATCTTGCCGGTGGCGCCCAGCGGGATCTTCTCGATCACGACGACGTCGTCCGGCATCCACCACTTGGCGATCTTGCCTTCGAGGTGCGCCAGCGCGGATTCCTTCGCCGGCGTCTCGCCGGGCTTGGGCTCGAGAATGAGCAAAGGCCGTTCGTCCCACTTGGGATGAGCCACGCCGATGACGGCGGCGTTGGCGACGCCCGGCGCGCCAAGCGCGATGTTCTCAATGTCGATCGAGGAAATCCATTCGCCGCCGGACTTGATGACATCCTTCGCGCGATCGGTGATTTGCATGTAGCCGTCGGGGCAGATGGTGGCGACGTCGCCGGTGTCGAAAAAGCCGTCCTCCTCCAGCACCGTGCCGTCCGCGCGGCGCGCGCCCGCGTTCTTGAAATAGGCCTTCGCCACCGCGGGGCCTTTGACGACGAGGCGCCCGAACGCCTTCCCGTCGCGTGCGATTTCCTTGTTCTCATCGTCCACGATCTTCATCTCGACGGTGAAGAGCGCGCGGCCCTGCTTGAGCTTGAGGCGCATCCGCTCGTCGATGTGCTCCTTCTTGTGCTTCGGCAGCAGTGCGCCCAGCGTGCCGATGGGGCTCATCTCCGTCATGCCCCAGGCGTGGATGACGTCGACGCCGTAATCGACTTCGAACGCGCGCAGCACTTTTTCCGGCACAGCGGAGCCGCCGATGGCGACGCGCTTGAGCGTGGAAAGCTTCTTGTTGTTGGCCTGCATGAATTGCAGCAGCCCGAGCCACACGGTGGGCACAGCAGCAGTGAACGTCACGCCCTCGCTTTCGAGCAGCTCGAAGACGCTCTCGCCGTCGAGCTTGGCGCCGGGATTGACGAGCTTGGCGCCCGCCATCGGCGCCACGAACGCGATGGCCCAGGCGTTGGCGTGGAACATCGGCACGACGGGCATGACGGTGTCTTCCGCGCGAATGCCGAAGCAGTCGGCTTGGTTGGCGGCGAGCGCATGCAGCACGTTCGAGCGGTGCGAATAGAGAACGCCCTTCGGGTCTCCTGTCGTGCCTGAGGTGTAGCAAAGGCCGGCGGCGGTGTTTTCGTCGAACTGGCCCCACGGAATTTCGAGCGGGCGACCGGCGATGAATTCCTCATAGGGCTGCGCGTTAGGCAGCGAGGTTTGCGGCATGTTGGCCGCGTCCGTCAGGATCACGTAGGTCTTGAGCGTGGGGATCTGGCTCGCGATCTTCTCCATGATCGGCACGAAGGTGAGATCAAGGAACATGATCTTGTCTTCGGCGTGATTGCAAATCCACGCGATCTGCTCCGGGAAGAGGCGCGGGTTCACCGTGTGCAGGACGGCGCCCATGCATTGCGCGCCGTACCAGACCTCCATGTGGCGCGCGGTGTTCCAGGCAAGGGTCGCGACGCGATCGCCCTGCGCGATGCCGCTTTGCCAAAGCGCGTGGGAGACTTGCTTGGCGCGATCCCACATATCAGCGTAGGTCTCGCTGACCAGCGGGCCTTCGACGCTGCGGGAGACGACGCGCTCCTGCGGGTAGTTCGTCTTGGCGTGGTCCAGGATCTTATCGAGCGTCAGCCCCCAATCCTGCATCGAGCCCAGCATCAGCCGCTTCTCCCTAGTGACGGATTTTTCTTCAACGCGACTTTAGGCGCCGCAGCACGTTCGCGCAAATTTTGACCGCGAAGCGCGCGCTTCAGGGGAAAAGACGGCGCTTTTCCCACGCGGCGCCGGGCTCGGCGCGCACGAATTGCAGGCGATCATGCAGGCGGAAGGGGCGGTCGCGCCAAAACTCGATCTGCACAGGCATGACGCGCCAGCCTGTCCAGTGCGGGGGCCGCGGCACCTCGCCCAGGCCGAACTTCGCGGCGTACTCGGCGATACGCTTTTCGAGCGCAAAGCGCGTCTCCAGCGGATCGGATTGATCCGAGGCCCAGGCGCCCAAACGCGCGCCGCGATCGCGCGTGGCGAAGTAGGCGTCGGCCTCCGCCGCGCTCACCTCCTCCACCAGCCCGCGCACGCGCACCTGCCGGCGGATGCTCTTCCAATGGAAGACGAGCGCGGCGCGCGGCGCGGACGCCAGTTCCTTGCCCTTGGCGCTTTGCGCGTTGGAATAGAAGACGAAGCCGCGCGCATCGAATTCCTTCAAGAGCACCATGCGGACATCGGGCAAACCGTCCGCATCGACGGTGGCGAGCGCCATGCCGTTCGGGTCATTCATCTCCTTGGCCTTGGCATCCTTCAGCCAGTCGGCGAAGAGCGCGATGGGCTCATCGGCCGCGAAGAAGGCCGCATCGTCCGGCGGAGGCGGCGCGTTCGGGTCGTAGCGCGGAGACGGCGGGATGAGGTCGTCGGGCAAAGGCGGCTCCGGTTGCGACGCTTGGCGAAACACGCCAAGCAGCCAACGTCATGTCTCATAACACGTTCGGGCATCTTTTCCGCGTCACCACCTGGGGCGAGAGCCATGGGGCAGCGCTCGGCTGCGTGATCGACGGGTGCCCGCCGGGGATCGCGCTTTCGGAATCGGATATCCAGCACTGGCTCGACCGGCGACGTCCCGGCACAAGCCGCTTCGTCACGCAGCGGCAGGAGCCGGATGCGGTGAAGATTCTCTCCGGCGTGTTCGCCGATGAGCGCACCGCGCAAGTCACCACCGGCACGCCGATCTCGCTATTGATCGAGAACGTCGATCAGCGCTCACGCGACTATGCGGAGACGCGCGATCTCTACCGGCCGGGGCACGCGGATTTCACGTACGACGCCAAGTACGGCGTGCGCGACTATCGCGGCGGCGGGCGTTCGAGCGCGCGCGAGACTGCGGCGCGGGTCGCGGCGGGCGCGGTGGCGCGCATGGTGATCGCCGGCGTGACGATCCGCGCGGCGCTTGTGCAAATCGGCAAGCGCTCGATCTCACGCGAGGCGTGGGATTGGACGCAGGTTGAAGCCAATCCGTTCTGGTGCCCGGACGCGGAGACCGCCGCGCGCTGGGAAGAAGATTTGGACGCGGCGCGCAAAGCGGGCTCGTCGCTTGGCGCGATCATCGAAGTGCATGCGGAAGGCGTTCCAGCCGGCTGGGGCGCGCCGATCTATGGGAAGCTCGACGCCGAGCTCGCGGGCGCGCTGATGAGCATCAACGCGGTCAAGGGCGTCGAGATCGGCGCAGGCTTCGCGGCGGCTTCACTCAGCGGCGAACAGAATGCAGACGAGATGCGCGCGGGCAACGATGCGCCGCGCTTCCTCTCCAACAATGCAGGCGGGATCCTGGGCGGCATCTCAACAGGGCAGCCGATCGTGGCGCGCTTCGCCGTGAAGCCCACCTCCTCCATTCTCTCACCGCGCCAGACAATCAACACGCAAGGCGCTGAGGCGGACATTCAAACGAAGGGGCGCCACGATCCATGCGTCGGCATTCGCGCCGCGCCTGTCGGGGAGGCGATGATGGCGTGCGTGCTCGTGGATCACTTCCTGCGGCATCGCGGGCAGACGGGACGCTAGGCTCACATCTGGCGAAGCGGAACCGAGTGCCTACTCCGCTGTTCTTTGGCCCAAGCGCCAAGGAATGGAGCCATGGCTTATTTCGACAATTCTTACAGAGACGACGCGCCGCGGCAGAGGGCGTTCACGGAAGAAGCGCCGCTCGGCAAGCGAATTGCCGTCGGCGCGGGCGTCTTCTCCGCGATCGTCGGCGGCGCGGCGGCGCTCTTTGCGTTCAGCGTGACCGGCGGACTTGATCTGGTTCCTGGCGCGGAGGCGCACGGGCCGCGCAATACGATGGCGCTTGACGGACATCAGCCGCGCGAGATCGACTGGGCTGAGATTGAGGAAACGCTGAGCGCCCCCGCGGCGCGGCCGCGCATTCAGCAAGCGGCCTTCGATGCCGCCGACGAGACGCTGACCGGCGCGCCTGCCGATCCCGGTTTCGCCCAGGCCTCTTGGGAGCAACCGGCCGAGGCCCCGCTCCCCGCGTTCGACGAAGACAATGCGCTCGAAGACGAGCTCTTTGCGGAAGAGCCCGAGATCGGCGCGGACTTCTAGAAACAACGAGGCTGGTTGCGCGGGGCGTCGCAAGCGCTTAACCGCGCCATCGCGCATGGGCGACGCCAATTCAGCACTGGCGGCCGGAAGGGCCGCTCTCGAACAATCCCGGTTCGCGGACGCTGCGGCCGCATTTCAAAGCGCGCTCAATTCCGGCGGAAGCAAGCCCGATGCGCTGGCGGGATTATCCGCTGCGGCATGGGGGCAAGGCCGCGTCGCGGAAGCGCACAAGCATGCGCTGGCGGCCTACGAGCTGGCGCCTCGCGCCATCGGCACGCTGATGGCGCTGGCGCCGCCGGCGATCCGGCAACAAGACACGGCTTCGGTCCAAGCGTGCTTCGCTTACTTAACCCAGGCGCCGCCGGCGACGGGCGAGCATCTGATTACATTCTGGGCGGCGCGGCTCGCCGATCAGCACTGCTTCGCGGAGGCGGCGGTCGTGTACCGCGCGCTGATCGACGCGGCGACGCCCACCTACAAACGTTCAATTCAGTATGCGGAATATCTCATCAAGGCGTTCAGGCCCGAAACCGCGCTGCCAGTTCTCGAGCACGCGCTCAGGCTCAGCGACAACCCTTCGGGCGCGCATGCGCTGATGGCTCAGTGCGCCATCCAGCTCGGCGATCTTGCGCGCGCGCGCCAAGCCGCACTTAACGCCATCGCACGCGACAAAGGGTGCATCCCCGCTTATGCGAGCCTCGCGGAGGTCGATCCCAAAGCGATCGAGCCACGCATGTACGCCGACCTCGAAGCCGCCGGCGCGCGCACCGATCTCCCTGGCGGAGATCGCGGGCGCGCCTTACTAGCCCTGGCGCACGCCCTGGAGTCGGCGGGAGATTATGACGCCGCCTTCGCGCGCTTTCGCGAAGGCAACGCGCATGTGCGGGAGGGCCTGGAGAAGGCTGGGCGAGGGTATGACGCCGCGCGCATGGAGCAAATGCTCGCCGCGCTCAAAGAAGTCTATTCCCCCGCCTTCTTCGCGCGGGCCCATCCTGCGTCCGGGCGCGGCGAAGGACTCATCTTCATCGTCGGAATGCCGCGCTCCGGCACGACTTTGACCGATCAGATTGTCGCGAGCCACAGCAGGGCCGCCAGCGTTGGTGAGAACACCGCGATCCAACGCATCGCGCAGCGCTTTCTCGCCGCCCTCAAACCCGGAGAAGATGCGGCGGCCGCGCTCGACCGCGAGGCCGGCGCGCTCGCGGAGCTTTATTACAAATCGCTGCCGGCGCACACGGACTTCATCGTCGACAAGCTCGTCACGAATTTCTGGAACGCCGGCTTCATCAGACGGCTCTTTCCCGCCGCGAAAATCATCCTCATGCGCCGCGAGCCGATGGACGTATGCCTCTCGATCTTCCGGCTGAGCTTCCTCGACACGCTCTCCTTTGCTTGCGACCTGGATCAGATCGCGCACTTCCACAGCATCTTCGCGCGCACCGTCTCTCATTGGGACGCAACCATCCCAGACTGGGCGCTCACCGTGCAATACGAGACGCTGGTCGAGGACTTCGAGCCGCAGGTGCGGCGCATCCTCGATCATTGCGGACTGCCATTCGAGGAAGCGTGCCTCAAATTCCAAGAGAACAAACGCCCAGTGTTCACGCTCTCCGCCGCGCAAGTGCGCAAGGGCGTGTTCACATCATCGCGGGAGCGATGGCGCAAATACGAAAAGCACCTCGCGCCGCTCAAGGCCGCTCTCGGCCGCGACTAAGCGATCTTCAGGATCTCCACATCGGCGCCGGCGACGCGTGTTTCATCGCCCTCTTCCTTGCCCATGAGCGCTTGCGCGAGCGGCGAGATGTAGGAGAGCGTGCCGCGCTCCGGATCGGCTTCATCCTCCCCGACGATGCGGAAGATTTCGCGCTTGCCCGCGCGCTCGATCGTCACGCGCGAGCCGAAACGCACCGCGCCGTCATCGGCGTGGTCCTCGACAAGGTGGGCGCTGCCCCGGCGCGCATGCCAATAGCGAAGATCGCGCCCGATATGGGCAAGCGCCTCGCGATCCTCTTTGTCGCGCGCGGCCGATTGCGCATCCGTCAGACGCGCGATCTCAGCGTCGATGGCGGCAAGGCCCTCGGGCGTAACGAGATTCTTGTGCGGCGAGATCGGGCGATCGGGCACTTCCTCGATCGCGCCGTCATCTTCTTTGACGAATGCGCGTGACATGACCCAGACATTGGCGCGCGAATGCGCAAAAACAAGCGGCGGCGTTACTTGCGGCGGAACCGCATGACCTTCGTCAGGAAGGCGTGCTCGATATCTTCCACTTCGAGGCCGGCCTCAGCGAACATCTCCACAAGATCTTCTTCGAGATAGGAGCCGAAGAACGGCTCGTGGAAGCCGACCGGAAAATACTCAAGCATTTGATCGAGATCGGCCGCGTCCCCCGTCTGCAGCGAATCCGCCAGCACGAGCACGCCGCCCGGCTTCAGAACACGCGCCATCTCGCGCGCCACGTCGCGCCGCACGCGCGGCGGAAGCTCGTGGAAAAGATAGACGCACGTGGCGGCGTCGAAACACGCATCGTCCGATGGGATGGATTCCGCCATGCCGACCATGATCTCGGCTTGCGGCCATGGCGCGATGCGCTTGCGCGCCTCTTCTGCATAGGCTGGCGAGAGATCGAGACCGGTGGCGTTGAGCTTCGGATATGCCGCGAGAATCTGCGAAAGGAAGCGGCCGTTGCCGCAGGCGATATCGATCAGGTTGATGCGCCGCTGATCCTTGCCTTTGAGCGCGCGCGCAAGCGATCCCAAGGCGATGCGGCGCATGGCGTCCGCCGCGCCGCCGAAAAGAACTTCGACCTGATGATCGTAAAGGCGCGCGCTTTCATGCGTGAGCCAGCCGCCAGTCTGGTAGTGGAAGTTCTGCAGATAATAGCTCGGATAGCGCCCACGCTCATTCGTGTTGCGCACTTCCGCTCCCGCGCGCTGCAAGCGCCGCGCATCGACGCGCGGCAGATCGCGGAAAAACCGCGCGCTGTCCTTCAACGCGCTGAACGCCGCATCGACGCCGCCGTCATCCGGCGCGGGATAGAGGCCCGCTTCGATGTTGGCGCGATCCTTTGCGAAGAGTGCGAGGAAGGCGTTGCGGATGCGATTGGGATCGCCCGGCTCGGCCTTCGGCTCGAACTTGGGTTCGCCGGGGCGATTGAACGGGCCGCTCATGCGGCGCGCGATGAGATAATGCCCCATGTACCACGCGACGCGCGCGCCCTGCGTCGCGGCGTAGCGCGCGCGGCCGATCGTTTGCGAGAGCGAGGCCATGACCGGCATTTTAGCGTGTCCGGGGCGCGCGATTCAACGGACGAGTTCGTTCATCATTTGGTCGAAACGGCGCCGGTAGCGCGAGAGCGGCAGCGGGCGATAGCGCGGATCGGCGATCCAACGCAGGCGCGCCGTTTCGTTGATATCGGAGAAATCGCTCAGGCCGCGCCGCCAGCGTGCGCCAAGATAATTCATGATGTTGAACGCTTCCCCACGCGCACGCAGGCCTCCATTCACCGGATCGAGCTCCGCCATGCAGGCGGAGAGAACGCTGCCCGGCTCGCGCGCGAGCGCAAGGCCCGCCTCTTCTGCCCCCTCCAATATCCAGAGCAGCGCGCAGTTCGACAGCAACCGCGCTTCGCCCACGCCGCCCCCGCCGACGCAGCCATGATCGCCCGGAAACCATGTCTGCAACACGCGGGGCCGTTCGCCTTCGCGGTTGAATCTGTGGACATTGTTCCAAAGCGTCGGCGCAAACGCGGGGCGCTTCTCGTCTATGGCGACGGCGTGGCGCGCATAATCCACAGCGCGCGAAAGCGCCGTATCGTGAAATTCGTACTGGCGGTTGAAGCCGAGCGACACTGGCAGCATGCGCGGAATGCCGAGCGAGCCGACCGTATCCCACACGCCGATATAGCGAATGCGCAGATCGCGCGGCGCATCGGGCCCGCGCGCGGCGACTTGGTGCAAACCCATCGCATCGAGCTGGGGCCATGCCGCGGCGTGCGCTTCACGGAACGCCACGGCTTCGGGATGGTCAACGCGCAGATCGATCTTGCGATAGAGCGCAAGCGCGGCCTCGGCCTTGTCCGCGTGCGCGCGGCGCAGAATTCCGCATTTGCGCAACAGACCGGAGAGCGAACGCACGGTGTACGCGCCGCGGGAGAAACCGAAGAGAAAAAGCTCATCTCCGGGTTCATAATTGAGCGTGAGGAACTGATAGGCGGATATCAGGTGGTCATCGAGATCCTCGGCGGTCATCCCTTGCCAAAGGGAAAAGCCATCGAGCGATGCGCCGACTCCCGCGCTATAGTAAACGATCTGCGCGCGTCCTTCCGTGTCGCGCGCGGCCACGGCGCGAGCGGTCAACGCGACATTGGTGAGCCTTTTGCCCGCCATGCGCTGCCAGGTGCCGTCGCAACAAATGACGAGACGCTTCATGAACGACCCGGACGCCCCTTCCGCCGCCCCTGACGCTCTTAAACAGATTCCCCGGCGGATGCGGACCTTCGCGTCGCGCCGGCTGACGGAGGGAGAAATGCGTTTGGCGCGCGGCATTTACGCCGGCGCGGTGGAGGCGCAGCGCCTCCGGATTGTGCAGCTTCCGAAGTTTCTGGGATTTGGCGCGATGGTGCCGTTCGGGCGTACGATCTACTTCGCTTCGTGGCGCGCGCCGCTCGATTTCGCGGAGGTGAAGATCGAGGAGCAAGGCTGGTTCATCCACGAGCTCGCGCACGTCTGGCAGGCGCGGAAGGGCACTTGGCTCGCCTTCGCCAAGCTCGGCGCGCTGGGCAAGGGCGCCTACAAAGTACCCGGAGATCGCAAGCTCAAGCGTATGAACATCGAGGCGCAGGCCGAGGTCGCGCGGCTCCTCTTCATGGCGCGCAGCGGCCATCCGGAAACGGCCGCGCCGGACAAGACGGAGCTCGAAGCGCTCTGGGCTAAAGGTTAGCGCCTAGCGCCGCGCGCGAACCAAAGCGCGGCGATTCACTCTCCCACAGCACGCAAACGCGCTTTGAAGCGCTCCATTCTGGCGCATTTGGCGGCGATCAAGCTTAACGCCGCGCTGGCACACCCGTTGCACTCGCCTCGTCCGAGATACCCACGCGCACGCTTCGCGCGCTTAACGATCCTATGGGAGCTGGACGATGATGCATCTCGAAGAGAGCGAGGCCCGCGAGGAGGAATTCCCCGAATTCGGCACGCTCGACGAAGCCGCTGCTGAATTCAACCTCGACGAAATCGAACCCGCGAACGATGCCGAGCGCGCCGCGCCGGAATCGGACGATCTGTTCGACGCCGCTTCGCAGCCGACAACCCGCGAAATCGTGCTCGACGAGGTCGCCGCGCAAGAAGAGCCCATCGCGCCCGCTCCTGAAGCGCCTGTTGTCGTTGAAGAACGCACCGCCGTCGAAAAGGCGCCCTCGAGCTTTTCGTGGACGGCCTTCATGGGCGGCCTGGCCGCGCTCGGCTGGCTTGCCGCCGCGATCGGCCTGCCCGTCTCCTATTTCGGCATTGACGCGCTCGCGCGCATGCACCCTGCCATGCAGGCGGGCCTTGTCGCGCTCGCATTCGGGCCGACCATTCTCATTTGGCTGGGCGCCGCCGCCGTCGGCGAAGCCGCCAAGGCCGGCAAGCTCGCCGCCGAACTCACCAAGCTGGCGCGCGAAGCGATCCTGCCCGCACAGCCTGAAGCCGCGAGCGAGCGCTTCACGCTGCATGTGAAGAACGAGATCGAGCAGCTCAACCAAGCTGTCGAAGGCGCGTTCCAGCGCCTCCAGCAGCTTGAAGGCGCCGCTTCGCGCCAAGCGCTCGCGTTCGAGCAAGCGATCAGCGTGACCCGCGACGACGCGTTCACCAGCCAGCTCGCCGGCGAGCGCGCCGCGTTCGCCGAACTGAACGCCGAACTCAAAGGCCAGACGGAATCGCTCGCCCATACGATCGGCCGCCAAGTGCGCCTGATGCGTGAAGCCTCCAAGCTGGTGAAGACCGAGCTTGGCGATGCTGAAGAAGCGCTCGAAACGCACCTCTCCTCGTTCCGCGCCACGGCCGACGTGCTCGGCCAGCGCACGGCGGAGATGAACGACGCGGCGCACGTCGCCAACGTCGCTTCGGGCCGCTTGGACGAAACGATGGGCCAAGCGCTCGACACGCTGACGGAAGCTTCGCGCCTCACGGACGCGGCGCTCCGCTCGACCGAGCAAGCGGTTGAAGCCGCGCACTCGACGGCCGACGCCGTCAGCCAGACGACGCAGCGCGCCATCGGCGACGCCAAGCGCGCGGCCGATCTCATCCGCAGCGAAACGCAAGCCATGCAGGACGCAGCGGAAATGACGCTCGCCACGCTCGCGGAAGCCGCGCAAGCCGCGCGCATCGCCTCGGAGGACGCGCAAGCGGCCGCCGACCGCCACGCCTCCTCGATCGAGAAGCGCCTCTCCGCGCTTGCGATGACCGCCGCGACCGCCAAGAAGGCGCCGCGCACGGTTCAAGCGCCGGTGGTGGAAGCGCCAGTCGTCGAAGAAGCGCCGGTTCAAAGCGTTCCCTCGCTCGCCGACGTCGCCGCCGACATGGCGCCGGCGCCCGCGCGCAAGGGCTGGCAAGGCCTGCCGATGCGCAAGGCGCAAGAGGAAGACCTCGTCGCGTTCGCGCCGAAGGTTGACGCCAACCGCGCCATCGTCGACGCCGCGTTCGATGTGATCGCCGATGCCGGCGTGCTGCTCGAAGAGACGCTCAATGCGCGCGATCTCGACGAAGTGGCCGCGGCTTCGCGCAATGGCGCCCAAGCGCGCCGCCGCTCGGTGCTCGATTGCGCGCCGGTGGCCGTCACGCGGATCGCCCGCTTCGTCCGTCGCGATCAAAGCGCGAAAGACGCCGCGTGCGCCTTCCGCGCCCGCCCGGACCTCGCCAAGGCCGACCGCGCTTCAGGCCGCCAGGACGTGATCCGCGCTTACCTGCTGATCGACGCCGCGCTCGCCTGATCAGGCGGCAAGGCAACGGCCGCATTGGCCGTCAAAGTTGCGATGCGCGCGCTGCCTGACCGGGCGGCGCGCGCAAGCGCTTGAGCGGCGGCGCCGCCGGAGCGATCCGACAGCGGCTCGCTTACATCGACAATCTCGGATGCGAGCAGCGTGCGCCCGCGCGCCTGGATGACGCGCACATCGGCGGCGAAACGCGCATTGAGCGAGCCGCCCTCCTCCACCACCTCGAACGCGATCAGATCCCAGCGCACTTCGACATCGCCGCGCAGGCCATCGCCGGCGCGAACGCCCGCGGCGAGGCGGCCCTGACGTGTGATGGTTTGCGCGACGAGCGTCTGGAGAAGCTCGGGCGCGCTGCCTGCCCAGTTCGCGCCGCTCATATAGGCAAGCACGCCGTTCTGACGCCACACGATGCCGTCGCCCATCAGGATTTGCGGGCCAGTCGGGCGCGCGACGCTTGCGACCAGGGCGCTCTCACGCGCCGCGCTCTGAACATCGCCCGCTTCTAGCGGATAGATGCGCGGCGCGGGCGGCGGATCGGGCAAAAGCTGAATGCACGCGGAAAGCGCAAGCGGCGCGAGGAGCGCGGCGGCGAGGGTTTTCAAATGAAAGCTCACGGCGCGACCTCGATGGTTGGGCGCTGCGGCCCGCTGATGAATTGACTTGGGTTCTCTTCGACCTCGGTGGCGAGGCGCTCCAACGCGCGCGAGAGGCGGCGAAGATCTTGCGCGGCCTCCGTCATCTCGGGGAGCGTTTCGTTCGATGCGGTGTCCGCTGCCTCGCTCAACGAATTGATCGTGTCGTTGGCGCCCGCGATGGCTTCGCGTGTCTCCACCAGCACGGCGTTGGCGTTCGAGGTGAGGCCGCTGATCTGGCCGCGCGCTTCATCGGAAAGGCGCGTGACGGAACGCGCCGCGCTCGCCAGTTCGCGCGCCGCGGCGGCGGATTGGGAGACCACAGAATCCTCGCGCGCCAGCTGCGCGGAGATGCGTTGTAGATTGCGCAGCGTCTCCGCGAGGCTTTCCGCGTTCGCGTCCGTGAGCAAGCCTTCGATGGCGCCGGGCACGGCGTAGATGCGCGGCGGAGGAAAACCAAGACGCGGGCGCAGGAACGGCTGGTTCGACGAGCCGGCGTCGAGCTGAATCAGATTGACGCCCGTCAAGCCGATCGCCTCGAGGCGCGCGCGCGTATCGGCGCGCACGGGCGTAGTCGCGCTCACGCGGACGCGCGCGATGACGCGCGTTGCATCTTCATCATCGATGGAGAGCTGCTTCACCTCGCCGACCTTGATGCCGTTGAAGCGCACCTCGCCGCCTTCGGAGAGGCCGCGCACAGGCCCCTGGAAGACGACGTCATAATGATTGTAGCCCGTGCGCCAGTCGGACCCGACGAGCCAGGCGGAGAAGATCATCAACAGCGCCGCGCCGAGGATGGCGGCCGCGCCCAAGAGAACGAAATTCGCGCGCGTCTCCATTCGTCACCTTCCTTGCGGCGCGTGCGCGCCCGCGGCCGCGCGTCCGCGCGGACCGCGAAAATATTCCTTCACCCAGGGATGATCCGAACCCGTCACCTCAGCGACCGTGCCGATCACGGCGACGTTGCCGGCGTTCAGCACGGCGATGCGGTCCGCGGTTTCGTAGAGCGTGTCCAAATCGTGCGTCACGAGAAAGACCGTGAGCTTGAGCGCCTTGGCCAAATCCTCGAGCATCTTGTCGAAATTGCCGGCGGTGACGGGATCAAGGCCCGCCGTCGGTTCGTCGAGCAACAGCAATTCGGGATCGAGCGCCAGCGCACGTGCGAGCGCGGCGCGCTTGCGCATGCCGCCGGAAATCTGCGCGGGCTTGAGATGATGCGACTCTGGCCCGAGGCCCGCCATGATGAGCTTCAGATCGGCGAGTTCCGAGATCAGCTCGTGCGGCAAATCGGTGTGCTCCTTGAAGGGCACCTCGACATTCTCCTTGAGGGTGAGCTTGGAGAAGAGCGCGCCGTCCTGGAACATGACGCCGATGCGGCGCGGCTGCTCTCCCGCTTCGCGCACGCGCACGCCGAAGACTTCGATCTCGCCGGCCGCAAGCTCGTCGAGCCCGACGATCTGGCGCAGCAACACCGACTTCCCGCAGCCCGAAGGGCCGATGACGGCGAGAATCTCGCCGCGGCGCACATCCAGATCAAGGTTCTCGTGAACGACATGGTCGCCGAATTGCGTGCGCAGTCCGCGCACGCGGATGGCGATTTCGTGCTCGGGCGCGCTCACCAATCCATCTCCAGGAACCAGAGCGCGAAGGCCGCATCGAGAATGATCACGAGGAAGATGGCCTGCACCACAGAATTCGTGACCCGCAGGCCGAGCGAACCCACATCGCCGCCCACCGCGAGGCCGTGGCGGCAGCCGACGACGGCGAGCACGAGCGCGAACACCGGCGCCTTGATCATGCCGACCCAGAAATGCTGCGCGGGCACGGCATCTTGAATGCGCTGGAAGAACATCTCCATGCTGATGCCGAGATAGCTCCAGCAAGCGATCCAGCCGCCGAGCAGCCCAGCGATCACCGCGGCGAACGTCAGGAGCGGCACCATGATGAGCATCGCCATCAGCCGCGGCGCGACGAGCGCTTGCATGGGATCGAGGCCCATGACGCGCATCGCGTCGATTTCCTGACGCATCTTCATGGCGCCGATCTCGGCGGTGAAGGCGCTGTCGGTGCGGCCCGCGAGCAGCACCGCCGTGATGACGACCCCGAACTCGCGGAAGACCGCGATCCCGACCAGCTCCACGGTGAAAACGGTCGCGCCGAAATCCTGCAGCGTGCGCGCGCCCAGATAAGCGACCACGAGGCCGACAAAGAAATTGAGCGTCGCGATGATGGGAAGCGCGTTGAGCCCCGCGAGCTCCATCACGCTCACGACGCTCGTCCAGCGGATGCGGCGCGGATGCGTGAGGACGAGGAAGAAGGCGTAAAGCGTTTCGCCGAGGAAGGAGACCGTCTGCACGCTTTCCCGCGCGAAATCGTCAAGGCCGCGGCCCGCGCGCTCGGCAATGTCCACGAAGCCCCAGGAGCGCTTGCCGGGAACCGGGCAAGGGATCGCCGCGGCGCGGGCGGCCGCGAGCAAGCGCGGCGCAGCGGCGTGTTCGCCGCGAATGTCGAGCGGCGTCTCCAGATTTCCGCAGGCGGACGATCCTCGCACGGTGCGATCCACAAGGAACGCCCCGGCCGTGTCCATTCGGCCGAGAGCTGAAACGTCCACCGCGAGCCCCGGCCCCAGCCGCTCCCCCAGTTCGCGCAATGGCTGATCGAGCGATTGGGCGGTCTCCACCGTCCAATCGCCGCGAAGCGCCAAGATGCGGTCTCGCCCCGCCTCCCGCACCTCAAATGCCGCCGCCGCGACGCTCATCCCAGCTCCCATGGGCTTTCTGCCCGAGTCGTAAGACGTAACGCCAAACGAAAGGCGAACAAGCAAAGGACCCCGCTTAGGGAGCCCGCGCGCCGTCCCGCACGCAATTTAACCCTGAACTTGAGCATCCGCGCGGCAAAGCCGCTCGTTTACAACGGGGCCCCGGCGCCCCACTTGAGCGGGCTCATGACCGCGCCAATCCAGGCCCTCATCGTCCCCGTGACGCCCTTCCAGCAGAACACCTCGCTCGTCTGGTGCTCGGCGACGAAGAAGGCCGCCTTCGTCGATCCCGGCGGTGAGGTTGAACGGCTGATGGCCGCGGCCGGCCAAGCGCAGGTCGAGATCGAGAAGATATTGCTCACGCACGGCCATCTCGATCATGCGGGCGCGGCGGCTGAATTGCGCGAGCGCTTGGGCGTGCCGATCGAGGGCCCGCACCGGGATGAGGATTGGCTTCTTTCCTCCATCTCCGAACAAGGCGCACGCTTCGGGATGAGCGACGCGCGCTCCGTGACGCCGGATCGCTGGCTTGAGGACGGCGACGAAGTGCGCGTGGGCGAAGCGGCTTTCGATGTCATCCATTGCCCGGGGCATACGCCGGGACATGTCGTCTTCTACCAACGCGACGCAAAGTTCGCGTTTGTTGGAGACGTGATCTTCCGCGGCAGCGTGGGGCGGAGCGACTTTCCGCGCGGCAATCACGAGGATCTAGTCAACTCGATCCGCGGCAAGCTCTTTCCGCTCGGCGACGATGTGCGCTTCCTGCCGGGGCACGGCGAGATGAGCACGTTCGGCTGGGAGCGCAAAACCAACCCCTACGTTTCCGATCTCGCGGTCGGCGCGGCCTGACCCTCTTCGCGAGACGAGACGATGAACGCATTACGCAAGAGGCGAACGATGGCGAGCGCGCACGATTTCACGTTCAAGAAGCTCAACGCGGACGGAGACCTTTCGCTCGCGGATTATGCCGGCAAGGCGGTGCTGGTGGTGAATGTCGCCAGCGCCTGCGGGCTCACGCCGCAATACCGCGATCTCCAAGCGCTTTATGATGCGAAAGCGGAGAGCGGGCTCGTGATTGTCGGCGCGCCGTGCAACGATTTCGGCGCGCAGGAAGCAGGCTCCGAGCTTGAGATCGCGACGTTCTGCGAGGGCCGCTACAACGTGACGTTCCCGATGACGGGCAAGGTTCACATCGTCTCGCGCGAGGCCCGCCATCCCTTCTATCAATGGATTGCGGGCGAACTCGGCGAAGACGCGCTGCCGAAGTGGAACTTCCATAAATATCTGATCGGGCGCGACGGCGCGCTGGTGGACGGGTTCTCCTCGAAGACGCCGCCGCTCGCGCTCGAGCTCACCGGCGCGATCGAAAAGACGCTGGCTTAGCCGACGCTCACCGCGATGCTCAACATGAGCCCGCAGATGATCAGCAGAATGAGCGCCAGCGGCAGCACGAAAGCGAGCCAGCGCTCGAACGGCACACGGCCGATGGCGATCGAGCCCATCATCACGGCGGATGTCGGCGTGAAGAGACTGACGACGCCGTTGGCGACTTGATAGACCGTCACGATCAAGGAGCGATCGACGTTGGCGAAATCGCCGAGCGGCGCGAGCACCGGCATCGTCAGCACCGCGTGGCCCGACGATGAGGGCACAAGAAAGCTCATCACCAACTCGATGCCCAAGAGCGCGTTCACGAAAACGACCGAAGAAAAGCCGGCAAGCGTCACTTCGCCCGCGTGCAAAATCGTGTCCGTGATCCGGCCGTCCTCCATCACGACAAGCACGCCGCGTGCGACGCCGATGATGAGCGCGACCCCCAGAAGCGAACGCGCGCCTTCCATGAAGGATTCCACGAGGTCGCGCTCTCCGATCGCGCCCGCGAGCGCGACGACAATCGAAGCGGCGAGGAAAAGCGCCGTCATCTGCGCCATCCACCAGCCTTGGCTGGCGACGCCCCAGATCATGAGCGCGAACGTCGCGATGAAAAGCGCGAGCACCAGCCACTGCCGGAGCGTGAGTTTCGCTGAGTCCGGAGCGTGCGTGGGATAGTGCGCCTCGATCTCGGCGCGGCGATCGGCGACGATGGAGTGCTCGGGCGCCGCCTTGATGCGCATGGCGTAGCGCATGAGAAAAGCGACGCTGACGGCGAAGACGGCCGCGAGCATGAGAAGGCGCAATTCGATGCCGTCCATGAAGGAGATGCCCGCGGCGTTCGAGGCGATCACGGTTGCGAACGGGTTTGTCGTGGAGGCGAGTGTGCCGATCGTCGTGCCGATGAGCGCGACGGCGACCGCGACGACGGAATCGTAGCCGGCGCGCATCATCACGGGCACGAGCAACGCGATGAACGGCAAAGCTTCCTCGGCCATGCCGATCGTCGTGCCGCCGATTGTGAAGAGCCCGGTCAGGATCGGGATCATCCAGAGTTCGCGCCCCGTCAGCGCGCGCATGGCCGCGACGATGCCGGCGTCGATCGCGCCAGTGCGAGCCACGACGCCCATGAAGCCGCCGATGAAGAGCACGAAGAGCACGACATCGACGGCGCGCGTCGTTTCCGTCTCCGCGTCGTAAAATCCCTCGACCGGCGCCAGTATGGCGTCGAACACGGTCTGCGGATTGGCTTCGACCGTGTGGTAGGAGCCGCGCACCGCGAGTTCGCGCCCAAGCGCTTCGTTCTCGACGCGCGTGTATTGCCCGGCTGGCACGAACCACGTCGCGATCGCCGCGATGGCGATGAGTGCGAAGAGAATGGAGAAGGCCGAGGGAAATTCAAAACGGCGCTTGGGCGCTTCCGAGGCTTCGGCTTCGATGGTCATCAGCACCCCCTGGAGCAGGCTCGCACGCACCGCGCGGCGCTGTCTATCGGAGTGTGACCGCAGTCACAGCCGCCTTGGGCGGGGGCGAGTAGGTTTCACTCATCGCAAGGACGCGATGAACAAGAACCTGGAGCTAAGCCGATGACCCGCCTCGTTTCCCTCGCCGCCGCCGCTTTTGCTTTCGCCGTGGTCGCCTATCCCGTGCTGAACCAAGCCGCCGCGATCGTCTCCTAATCCTCACTCACCCGAATTCAGAGAGCCCTCCAATGACCCGCATCATGTCCCTCGCCATCGCGACCTTCGCCTTCTGCGCCATCGCCGCGCCGGTGCTGAACCAAGCCGCGATGATCGTCGCGTAAGCCCCAAGCCAAGCGGCTTCGCAAAAGTCGCTTAGCTCCCGATCAAGCGAAGCCAAAAACGAAGAGCGCGACGGCCGCCCCGTCGCGCTCTTTGCGTTTTTGAGAAGTCTGGCTAAGCCCGCAACGCCCTCAGGAAGAAGTCCACGGCCTTCTCCACATGCGCGCTGATCTGCGGTTCTCCGATCTCATAGCCGGGCTCCGCAAGCGCGCGGTATTGATGGCGCGAGCGGATCATGTCGCAAAAGAAGTTCGCCGCCTGCTCATAGTCATTGATGTTTAGTTCGTCCGGCTTCGCGCGGGCGCGCAGATAGGCTGCCACCGTTTCGCGCACGCGGTCGGGCCCAAGGGTCAGGAAGCGCACCATCGTTTCCGGGAACTTGCGCCCCTCGCCGATCACGATGCGAAAGAAGGCAAGCCCGTCCGGCTCCACCAGAGCGCGCAGGAAGGACTCGCCCATCTCCTGCAAGCCGTCGGCAACCGGCCGGTTCGGCTCAGCCGCCTTCGCCATTGGCTCCACGAAGCGATCAACCCCATCCTCGATGACGGCGAGATAGAGCCCATCCTTGTTGCCGAATTGCGCGTAAAGCGTCGCCAACGAGCCGCCGGCCCGGCGCACGACCTCGTTGACGCTCGCCGCCTCGTAACCCTGCTCGAGGAAGACAGCGCTGGCCGCCTCCAAGAAAGCGCGCCGCCGCGCTTCGCCCCGTGAGAGTTTTTCTTCTGCTTCGACTGGCGCATCAGGCGTCATTTGCTGCCGCCTTTCTCCCTATTAACACTATGGATAAGCCTATTTGTCGCGCAAAGCCTATTGAGGATACCGTAGTGGTTGCTACATACTGCGCGAATAACAATGTCGACTCGGCCCCGCCGAGCCGGGAGAGGTCACCATGGCCGACGATGCCGGCGCAGCGCGTGCGCTCGAGGCGGGGGCCGAACTGACGCCCGCGCAAAAGCGGATGCCGTTCGCGCGGCGCCTGCTGCTGATCGCCATTGCGCTCGCCGTGATCGCCGGCGCGGGCGCGGCCCTGCACAATTGGCAGACAGTCGGCCAATACCGCCAGACGACGGACAACGCCTACGTTCGCGCCGATATCTCCAGCGTCTCCGCGCAAGTGGAGGGCTATGTGCACCGCCTGGCTGTAGCCGAGAACCAGCAGGTGCGTGCGGGCGATGTGCTGCTTGAGATCGACAATTCGGATTTCCGCGCCGCGGTCGCGAGCGCGGAGGCGAATGTCGCGCGGGCGCGTGCGCAAGTCGGCGCGAACGCCGCCGCGCGCCGCGTCGCGGCAGCGCAATTGGAGCGTTCGCGCTTCATGGCGGAGCGGGGGCTCATCTCACCCGCCGGGCTGGACACGGCGGAAGGCGAAGCGGTGCAGACCGCCGGAACGACAGCTGCCGCGCAGGCGGAAGTCGCCGCGGCCGAGGCGGCGCTGGCGCAGGCGCGTCTCAATCTGGAGCGCACCATCATCCGCGCCCCGATCGACGGCATTGTCGGCAATCGCACGGTGCAGGTGGGCCAGTTGGTGCGCCCCGGCGCTTCGCTGATGGCGATCGTGCCGCACACGCTCTACGTCGAGGCCAACTACAAAGAGACCCAGCTTCGCCGCATGCGCGTCGGCCAGCGCGTGGAGATACGGCCCGACATCGATCGCTCTCTGCGGCTGACGGGCGTCGTTGAATCCTTCGCGCCCGCTTCAGGCAGCGAGTTCTCTTTCATCCCGACCGAAACGGCGACGGGCAATTTCACCAAGATCGTGCAGCGCGTTCCGGTGCGCATCCGCATAGACGAAACGCCCGGCGCACAAGCGCTGCTGCGCCCCGGCCTCTCCGTGACGACGACCGTCATCACGCGGGACGAGTGAACGCAATGAGCGGCGCGCCCGCCCAGGCGCAGGCCCCCGAGTGGCAAGCGATCCCAGAGCCGACTCTGGCCATCTGGATCGGCTTCATCGCCATGATCTTCGGGAACTTCATGGCGCTCTTGGACGTGCAGATCGTCGCGAGCGCCATCGGCGACATCCAGAACGGCGTCGGCGCATCGCGCGATGAAGTAAGCTGGGTGCAGACGAGCTACCTCATCGCGGAAGTGATAGGCATTCCGCTTTCCGGCTTTCTCTCCCGCGCGCTCGGCATCCGCATCCTCTTCACCTGGAGCGCCATCGGCTTCGCGCTCGCGAGCCTCGCGTGTGCGCTCTCGTGGGATATGACGAGCCTCATCACCTTCCGCGTGATCCAGGGCTTCATCTCGGGCGGCATGGTGCCGACCGTCATGAGCGCGCTTTATCTGATCTTCCCGCAGCGCCTGCAGGCGCCGGCCGGCGCGATGATCGGCTTGGTGATGACGCTCGCGCCCTCCATCGGCCCCACGCTTGGCGGCTACATCTCTGAGCACTTGGGGTGGCGCGCGCTTTTCTACATCAACATCATTCCCGGCTTCCTCATCGCGTTCCTGGTTTGGAGGAACATGAAACTCGGCGGCTTCAACGCCGACATGTTCCGCCGCATCGATTTTCTCGGGCTCGTCGGCCTGGCCGCGATGCTGGGCGCCGCGCAGTATGTGTTGGAGGAAGGTACGGGCGAGAGCTGGTTTCAATCCGGCGAGATCGTGTTCTGGACCTGTGTGAGCGCATCCGGCGCGCTCCTCTTTTTTTGGCGCACGCTCGGCAACGACCACCCCATCGTGGATCTGCGCCCCTTCAAGGTCCCCACCTTCGCCATCGGCTGCGCGCTCGGCTTCGTCGTCGGCGCTTCGCTCTACGGGCCCGTTTTCCTGCAGCCGCTCTTCATGGCGGAGGTGCGCGGCTACAATCCCGAACAGATCGGGCACTCGATGTTCGCACAAGGCGCAACGATGTTCGTGATGGCGCCGATCATGGGTTACGTTGGGCGCGCGATCCCGGATTTGCGGCCGATCGGCTTTATCGGCTTTCTGCTGATCGCGACGTCATGCTGGATGCAGGCGCATCTCACGCGCGACAGCGCTTTCTGGGAGTTTCTCTATCCGCAAGTTTTGCGCGGCGCGGGCATGATGATCTGCTTCATGTCGATCATGCAGCCGACGATCCAGTCCCTGCCGCTCAACCTCATTCAATCGGGCACGCCGCTCTTCAACCTGTGCCGCAATCTGGGCGGCGCCTTCGGGCTCGCGGCGCTCTCCACCGTGCAGGCGCGCTCCTATCTCATGCACCGGCATGAACTCTTCATCGCCGCCGATCCGAACAATGCACGCGTTCGGCAAATGATCGAGGGCGCGGCGCAAAATGCGCCGCCCGGCGCGGATCCAGACCGCCTCGGGCAGGTGTTCTACGCTCACATTCTGGAGCGCGAGGCGCTCGTCATGGCGTTCAATGACGGATTCCTGATGCTCGCGGTCGCACTCGCGTGCGCGAGCTTCGCCATCTTTGCGCTGAAGCGTGCGGCCCCGCCGGCGCCCGGAACCATCGAACCCGCGCATTGAACTTTCGCGACATTCGCAGCCCCTCCCCCTGCAAGGGGGAGGTAAGGCGGGGGTAAGCGCATCGTCCTGCCGAAGGCTGCGCCCACCCCCTCCCAGCCTCCCCCTTTCCGGGGGAGGAGAACGTGTTGCGTCATCCGCCGCTTCACGCGCATCATGCGCACGCAAGAGGAAGCGTCATGCCCGAATACGATCTCGTCATCCGCAACGGTGAAATCGCTGACGGAAGCGGCCGCACGATGCAGACGGGCGACGTCGCCGTCGCGGGCAATCGCATCGCCGCCATCGGCAAGAACCTTCCGACGGGGAAAGAAGAGATCGACGCGGCTGGCCTCCTGGTCACGCCCGGCTTTGTTGATGTGCACACGCACTATGACGGCCAGGCGACATGGGATTCGCATCTCGAGCCTTCGACGCGCCACGGCGTGACGAGCGTCGTCACGGGCAATTGCGGCGTCGGCTTCGCGCCATGCCGCGCGGATGATCGCGATGCGCTCGTGCGTCTCATGGAGGGCGTGGAGGATATTCCCGGCGCGGCGCTGCACGAAGGGCTGCCGTGGAATTGGGAGAGCTTCCCCGATTATCTCGATGCACTCTCGCAGCGTGCGCGCGATTGCGACATCGCCGCGATGGTGCCGCACGGCGCGCTGCGCGTCTTCGCAATGGGCGAACGCGGCATCAACCGCGATCCCGCGACTGAGGAAGACATCGCCGTCATGCGGCGCATCTTGTCGGAGGCGCTCGATGCCGGCGCCGTGGGCTTGGGCACGTCGCGCACCATCGCGCACAGAACATCGACCGGCGATTTGACGCCTATGTACGGCGCCGCGCGCGCCGAAGTCGCGGGCCTCTCGAAAACGCTCAAAGGCCGCGGCGTCTTCCAGCTCGTCTCCGATTTCGTGGATGAGGAAGAAGAGTTCGGCCTGCTCGAGGATGCGGCGAAGGCCGGCGCTTGTGCGGCGTCGTTCTCCTTGCTCCAAGCCGATCTCGCGCCCGCCAAGTGGCGCTCGCTTTTGGATCGGGTCGAAGCGGCCGATCGCGCCGGGCTCAACATCCGCGCGCAAGTGATCCCGCGTCCCGTCGGCGTGCTGCTGGGCCTTGAAGCCAGCATGAACCCGTTCACCGGCAAGCCGAGCTACCGCGCGTTGGCGCACCTGCCGCTCGCCGAACGCGTCAGAGCAATGCGTGATACGGAGATGCGTGCGCGCATCTTGGGCGAGGAGATCGACAAGACCAACCCGCTCCTCGTCTATCTCACCAACGCGTTCGCGAAATTCTTTCCGCTCGGCGATCCGCCCGATTATGCGCCCCCACCCGAAGCCTCGATCGCCGCGCTCGCGGCCGCGCGCGGCGTCGCGCCGCAAGAACTGGCGTATGATTTGCTGCTTGAGAAGGAGGGCAAGGCGCTCTTCTATCTGCCGCTCTACAACTACACGTCCGGCGATCTCCGCGTTGTCGAGGAGATGCTCGCCCACCCGCTGACGATCTTCGGCTTGGGAGACGGCGGCGCCCATGTCGGCTCGATCTGCGACGGCAGCGCGACGACCTACTTGCTGCAACACTGGGCGCGGGACCGCGCACGCTTCACCATCCCCGAAACGATCGCGATGCTTACGCGCAAGCCGTGCGAACTCGCTGGCCTCGAAGATCGAGGCCTCCTCGCGCCCGGCATGAAAGCGGACGTGAACGTGATCGATTTGAGCGCGCTCGCCATCGAAGCGCCGCGCCTCGTGCGCGATCTCCCCGCGGGCGGCAAACGCCTGCTGCAAAACGCGAAGGGCTACCGCGCGACCATCCTCTCCGGCCAGATCGTCTCCCGCGACGACGCGCCCACCGGCGCACTGCCGGGGCGCGTTGTTCGCGGGCGCCAAACCGCGCCGCACGCGCTGGCGGCGGAGTAAGCGACGCTTGAACAGCTGTGCCTGCAGGCGCAGTGTGGCGAGGCAATTGGAGGGCGGCACATGCCCTACATACGCGGCGCCTTAGTCGCTGTCGCTTCGCTGATTACGGCATGCAGCCCCGCGCCTTCCCCATCGCAAGCACCCGACGCAACCGGCATCCGCGCCATCGTGGAGACGATCTACGCACAGTATCTCGATGAGGATTTACGCACCGGCGATGTGCCTCTCGTGGACGCCGCGCCCTGGAGTGCCGCCACGCGTGCGCGCCTGGCGGAAGCCGAGACCCTTGATCAGACTATTCTCGTCTTCAATCCGCTGACCGAGAGTCAGGAGGACATCATCGAGAATGTGCGCGTCGGCCAGCCGGCTATCCGCGCGGACGGGACGGCATCAGTCGACGTGCGCTTCATCCTGGGCGACGAGCGCGTGCAGCAGCACGATTTCATCCGCGAAGACGGCGCATGGCGGCTTCACAATATCCGCGCGGATGAGTGGACGCTCGACGCCCTCTTGACGGAGGCGATCGCCGAAGGCCGCGCGAACGCCCCGCTCGAGCGCTGAAGACCGCGTCGCCGGCTCACTCAAGAACGCATTGAACGCCGTGGTCGTTGAGGCTCACGACGTAGCGCGCGCTGCTGCCGGCCGGCACCGAATGGTAGACGAATTGCATGCCGTACACCGCCAGCTGCGCCGGGCCGCGAACGGTGCACGAGATGCGATTTTCGGCATCCGGGGCGCCGCACGTTGCGGCGCCCGGCGTGGCGTCGATGGCCGGCTCGCCGTTCCACACGCGATCGAGTTGAGCGCCGTCGACGTTCGCAAGCGTTGGACAGGCGCCCGCGCTTGAGTCCGCGGAAGGTTGCGTGACGGGCGCCATGGCGCCCTCATGCCGGTTGTCCATCGTTTCCCGCTGCCACGACAGTCTCCGATGAAGTTTCGGCTTCATTCACCGCTGCCGGTCCGCACGCACACAGCGAAATTGCGGCGGCGCCGGCCGCCAGAATTTGAATGGTTCTCATGCCTTCCCCCTCTGATCGTTCTTCCTTCCCAGAAGGATGCAGGCAAAGAAACGGAATCCGCAACTCCCGATTGGCCCGATCGCAAAAGCAAAGAGCGCGACGGGGCGGCCGTCGCGCTCTTCGTTTTTGGCTTCGCTTGATCGGGAGCTAAGCGACTTTTGCGAAGCCGCTTGGCTGGATTACGCGACGATCATCGCGGCTTGGTTCAGCACCGGCGCGGCGATGGCGCAGAAGGCGAACGTGGCGATGGCGAGGGACATGATGCGGGTCATTGGAGGGCTCTCTGAATTCGGGTGAGTGAGGATTAGGAGACGATCGCGGCAGCTTGGTTCAGCACGGGATAGGCGACCACGGCGAAAGCAAAAGCGGCGGCGGCGAGGGAAACGAGGCGGGTCATCGGCTTAGCTCCAGGTTCTTGTTCATCGCGTCCTTGCGATGAGTGGAGATTAGGCCCGCGCACTCGTGATCGCTGTGACCTCAGTCACACCCTGGACAAGGCCCCCCAAAGCCTCGATTGAGCGGCCATGAGACCCGCCTCCGCCCGCGCGCAGATCGCGAATTTTTTGGCCATGGAAATGGCGCGCGACGCCGACATCCGCGAAGCGGCAGGCCACCGCGTGGTGCATCTCCATGCCGGGCAGCCCTCCACTGGCGCGCCGAAGAAGGCGATCGAAGCAGTCAAAACGGCGCTCAGCGCCGATGCGCTTGGATACACGGAGGCCAAAGGCTCGCGCGTGCTGCGTGAAGCGATCTCGCGGCACTATGCGGAGACCTACGGCGTCGATGTCTCGGCGAACCGCATCGTTATCACGACGGGCGCATCGGGCGCGTTCACGCTCGCTTTTCTCGCGCTCTTCGACACTGGCGACAGGATCGCGATGTGCGCGCCGGGCTATCCGCCCTATCGGCACATCCTCACCGCGCTCGGCATGAAGCCGGCGATCATCGAAGCAACCGGCAACGACCGCATGCAGCTGCAGGCGCATCGCTTGGACGAGCTTGCACACGAAGCGCCAATTCATGGCGTGCTCGCGGCGAGCCCCGCCAATCCGGCCGGCGCGATGCTCACGGAGGAAGAGCTGCGCGCGCTTTCGGCGGCGGCGCACAAGCACAAGGCGCCGCTCATCTCCGACGAGATCTATCACGGGATGACGTATGAGCGCCCGGCGACGACGGCGCTCTCGATCGATCCCGACGCCATCGTCATCAACTCGTTCTCCAAATACTGGTCGATGACGGGATGGCGGATCGGCTGGATCGTGGCGCCGGATCATCTCGTCGGCGCGGTCGAGCGGCTCACACAAAACCTCACGATCTGCCCGCCGCACATTTCACAGGTCGCTGCGCTGGCGGCGTTGGGTGCGCGCGATGAGTGCGAGGAGCGGATGCAGGTTTATGCCACGAACCGGCGGCTCATTCTCGACGCCCTGCCCGGCATGAAGCTGCCGCTCGTGGCGCCGCCGGATGGGGCGTTCTACGTGCTCGCCGATATCTCCGCGCATGGCGACGACAGCCTCGCCTTCGCGCAGCGCGCACTTCAGGAAGCCGGCGTGGCCGTGACGCCCGGCGTCGATTTTGACGAGCGGCGCGGCAAGAAGTGGATCCGCATCGCCTACGCTCGCGCGACGGGGGAAATCGAGGAAGGGCTCGAGCGGCTCGCCCGCTTCCTCGCCTGAACATTCGTTCAGCCTGCGTTCAGGTCGAGTTGTTCAGAAATTGTTCAGCTTGGGACCCGTGCGTTGGAGCTAGGAACAACATGAAGCGCAGGCTTTTGGCCGCGATTGCGCTCGCCTCAGTCATTGGCTGGGCGGGCGTGGCGCAGGCGCAGGACGGCCGCTGGGGCGGACGTCGCGGCGAACAGAGTGAACGAGAAGACCGCGGCGATCGCGGTGAGAACCGCGGCGAGCGCCGCCGCGGCGACGGCCAACAAGCCGCGCCGCAGCGCCAGCATCAACCGCAACAGCAGCAAACGCGCCGGCGCGAAGGCGGGCCGCAGGCACATGTTAACCGGCAGGGGCCCGTCGCGCGCGACAACATGGCTCGCATGAACCGCGAAGGCGTGCGGCGGGGCAATCCGCAGCGCCAGATGGGCCAAAACAACGGCCCGCGGAATTGGCAAGGCCAGAACAACAACAACAACCCCGCGGCGCGCATGCGCCGGCAAGGCCCGCCGAATTATGCGGGCGCCAACAACGGGCCGCGTCAGGGCCAATGGCAAGGCAACAACGGACCGCGCCGGGGTGAGTGGCAGGGCCAGAACAATAACAACAACCGCGCGCAAGTGCGCCGCCGTGAAGGCGGACCGGGCGCTTACGCGGGCAACAATCGCGGCCCGCGCAACGGCCAATACAACGGCGAACGCCGCCGCGGCGACGGCCAGTGGAACGGCGCCAACAATCGCCGTGACGTCGTGCGCAGGGACGGCCCGCGCCGCGACGGTGTGCGGCGCGGCCAGCGTTCCGAGCGTTACGCACAGCTGCGCCCGCGCCACCACAATTACCGCGATTGGCGCGCCGTTCCGCGCGGGCGGTATTTCGATCGCGGCTACGCCTCGGTGATCGGCGGCTACTACGGTGGCCACTACCGCTGGTGGGGCGAGCCGGGTTGGCGTCCGCCTTCGCGCGCATGGCGCTTGGGCTACGCGTTCCCGCGCCATCTGCATTACTCGCCGGTGCCGTACGCGCTCTACAGCCGCTTGCCGCCGCCGCCTTACGGCTGCCGCTACGTGCGCTATGGCAGCGATATCCTGCTGATCGCCATCAGCTCGCTCATCGTGCTCGACGCCATCATGCTGATCGACAGCTATGACGGCTACGACGACGGCTACTATTACGACGATGGCTACTACGACGACGGCTACTATGACGATGGGTACTATTACGACGGGTACTGATCGTCTGACCCGGCGCTAGGATTGGGCCGCTCCCGAAAGGGAGCGGCCCTTTGTCTGCGCCGTCGCCGTCGCCGGCAGAGGCGGACTGGGGCTGGGCGGCGGGTCGGCGACGGGCGGCGCCGGCACTTCGGTCGGCGGCTGGGCTGGGGGGACTTCCGGGGATGGGCGGCCAGGCGGCGAGCCTGGCATGGGTCCATCTGGCGCTGGCGGCGGCGGCGGGGGTGGAATCGTCGTCATGAACGGCCAACGCGTGGAAAAATTGGGCGTTCCCCTGCCCCGGCAGGGTTGACCGGTCCCCGGCCTCTCCTTAAATGCCCGGCGTTAGCAGCCGTGCCGGGAGAGTGCTAACGCCCTCTTCCCCGGCTGCACCCATTGATCTCAAGAAGGGAGTCGCTCGTGGCGAGCTTTCGTCCGTTGCATGATCGCGTTCTCGTGAAGCGCGTGAAGGAAGAAGAGAAGTCCAAGGGCGGGATCATCATCCCGGAGACGGCTCAAGAGAAGCCGCAAGAAGGCGAAGTCGTCGCCGTCGGCCCCGGCGGGCGCGACGAAGACGGCGAGCGCATCGACATGGACGTCAAGGTCGGCGACCGCATCCTGTTCGGCAAATGGTCGGGCACGGAAGTGAAGATCGACGGCGAAGAACTCCTCATCATGAAGGAGTCCGACATCCTCGGCGTCATCGAAGAAAAGAAGGCGAGCAAGAAGGCCGCCTAAGCGCGCCTCGCTCTCCTCCCCCACTCATTCAATCAAGGTAGGCAAACATATGGCTGCGAAAGTCGTACATTTCGGCGCCGATGCGCGCGAGCGGATGCTCGCTGGCGTCGACATCCTCGCCAATGCGGTGAAGGTCACGCTCGGCCCCAAGGGCCGCAACGTCGTCATCGAGAAGAGCTTCGGCGCCCCGCGCACGACCAAGGACGGCGTGACGGTCGCGAAGGAAATCGAACTCGAAGACAAGTTCATGAACATGGGCGCGCAACTCATCCGTGAAGTTGCGTCCAAGACGAACGACGAAGCCGGCGACGGCACGACGACGGCGACGGTGCTCGCCCAATCGATCGTGCGCGAAGGCATGAAGGCCGTCCAGGCCGGCCGCAATCCGATGGATCTGCGCCGCGGCGTCGAAAAGGCCGTTTCGGCGGTCGTGGAAGATCTCAAGAAGCGCTCCAAGAAGGTGACGACCTCGGAAGAGATCGCGCAAGTCGGCACGATCTCGGCCAATGGCGACACCGACATCGGCAAGTTCCTCTCCGACGCGATGGGCAAGGTCGGCAACGAAGGCGTCATCACGGTTGAAGAAGCCAAGAGCCTCGACACCGAACTCGACGTCGTCGAGGGCATGCAATTCGACCGCGGCTACCTCTCCCCGTACTTCATCACGAATGCGGACAAGATGGAGGCCACGCTCGAAGAGCCGGTGGTGCTGCTTTTCGAAAAGAAGCTGTCCTCGCTGCAGCCGATGCTGCCGATCCTCGAAGCGGTCGTGCAATCGCAACGCCCCCTGCTCATCATCGCTGAGGACGTCGAAGGCGAAGCGCTCGCGACGCTCGTGGTCAACAAGCTGCGCGGCGGCTTGAAGGTCGCGGCGGTGAAGGCGCCTGGCTTCGGCGATCGCCGCAAAGCGATGCTGGAAGACATCGCCGTGCTCACGGGCGGTCAAGTCATCTCCGAAGACCTCGGCATCAAGCTCGAGAACGTCACCATCGAGATGCTCGGCAAGGCCAAAAAGGTCGTCGTGAAGAAGGACGACACGACGGTCGTGGACGGCTACGGCGACAAGAAGGACATCGAAGCCCGCATCGGCCAAATCCGCAAGCAGATCGAAGACACCACCTCCGACTACGACCGCGAAAAGCTGCAAGAGCGCCTCGCGAAGCTCGCGGGCGGCGTGGCTGTCATCAAGGTCGGCGGCGCGACGGAAGTCGAAGTGAAGGAACGCAAGGATCGCGTTGACGATGCGCTGAACGCCACGCGCGCTGCCGTGGAAGAAGGCATCGTTCCGGGCGGCGGCGTCGCGCTGTTGCGCGCGGCTCTGAAGCTCAACGTGAAGGGCGACAACGAAGACCAAAACGTCGGCATCCAGATCGTGAAGAAGGCGCTCGAAGCGCCGATCCGTCAGATCGCGGAAAACGCGGGCGTTGAAGGCTCCATCGTCGTCGGCAAGATCCGCGAGTCGAAGGACGAAGCGTTCGGCTTCAACGCGCAATCGGAAGAGTACGTCGACATGGTGAAGGCCGGCATCATCGACCCGACGAAGGTCGTCCGGACGGCGCTGCAGGACGCGGCTTCGGTCGCGGGCCTCATCATCACGACGGAAGCCTCGATCGCGGAAGCGCCGAAGAAGCCCGCGGCCGGCGGTCCGGGCGGCATGCCCGGCGGCGGCATGGGCGGCATGGGCGATATGGATTTCTAATCCATTCGGCCAACGTCGAAGCATTGAGGGCGGGGCGCAAGCTCCGCCCTTTTTGTTGCGCGGCTTGCTTAGCTGCGGGATCAAACGCAGATGCGACTCCTTTCCATCGCCGCCGCGTCGCTCACGCTTACAACGCCCGCGCTTGCGCAGAGCGGCGGCGCAGCGCGCGGCGCGCTTGAGATGCGCGCGCACACGAACGGCATGCAGCATCCGCACTACGAGGCGCGCGCGGATCAAACGTGCGCGGCGGCGCCCATCGCCGGGGTGCGGCAACGGCTTGTCGACCTCGCCGTGCAGGAATGGGCCCGGTTCGGCTATCGCGTATCGCGCCGCGCGGGAGACATCTCCGCGCACTTTCCTGAGTTTGCGGGGCGCGATTTTAGCTTTGCGCCGTATGATGAGAACGATCCGCTGCTGATGGGAGCGATTGGCGGATACTGGGCCGCGCTCACTGACGCGGCGAGCAGCGGCGTCTCGCAAGTGGGCGCCTACGAGATCGCCCGGCAAAACATCGCGTGGGCCAATGCCGCCGGCGAATACCGGCAGACAGGCGGCTGGGCGACGCCGTGGTCCGCCGCGTTCATCTCCTGGGTGATGTGCGAAGCGGGCGCGGCGCCCTTCCGCTTTTCATGGGCGCATCGCGACTATGTGGACGCCTCCATCGCCGCGGTAGAGAGCGACGCGCCGCATCTCTATCGCGCGCGCGCGCCGGATCAGACGCCGCGCGTCGGCGATCTCTTGTGCGCGCACCGCGCCGGCTATCGCACCGATCTCGCCGCGCGGCGCGAGCAAGCAGGCGCCGAAGGCGAGATGCATTGCGATCTCGTCGTCGCAATCAACGGGCGCGATGTGCTCGCGATCGGCGGCAATGTGGAGAACGGTGTCACCGCCGTGCGATATGATATTCACCGCGGCCTCTTCCGCACGCGCATCCGTTCCTTCTGCGCGCCGGACGAATTGTGCCGCGCGCGCGAGGAGCGGCTCTTCGCGCTGTTGACGCTCGCGGCGCCGGAAGATCCCGGCGCGAATGTGACGCGTGCGCCGCATTTCCTGGCGCCGCCGGAGCGGGCGCCGCCGCGCATCCGATAAATCGTCGCGGGCGAGCCTAAATTTCTTGCCCTCACTCCCTCCATCAATAGTTTCCGCGCATGGCATCCCAAGGATCATCCACGCGCTGGTACGAGCGCGACACGACGCCGGGCTACCTGCTCATCGCGGCGACGCTCGTCTCGTTCATTCTGCTGAACGGCTCGATTGGCGGAGCTTTTCACCACTTTCTCGAGGATCAGATCGCGGGGCTTGCCGTAGGCCCCGCGGGGCACGCGCATCCCGTCAATCTGCATCTCATCATCAATGACGGGCTGATGGTGATCTTCTTTCTCTATGTGGGATTGGAGCTGAAGCGCGAGACAGTCGAAGGGCCGTTCAAGAATCCGCGCGAGGCGGCGCTGCCGATCATCGGCGCGGCGGGCGGCATGGCCGCGCCCGCGCTCATCTATCTCGCGATCGCTGGGAGCGCGGATCCTTCGTATGTGCGCGGCTGGGCGATCCCCGCCGCGACGGACATTGCCTTTGCGCTCGGCGTGCTCGCGCTGCTCGGCTCGCGCGTGCCTTCGGGCTTGCGGCTCTTCCTGCTTGCTCTCGCGATCATCGACGATCTCGGGGCCATTCTCGTCATCGCGCTTTTCTACACGACGCATCTGACGGGATGGGCGCTCGGCGGCGCGGCCGTGACCTTCCTCGCCATGCTGATGATGAATCGAGGCGGCGTGAAGAAGCTCTGGCCCTATTGGCTGATGGGCGTCCTGCTGTGGGCGTTCATGCTGATTTCCGGCGTGCATGCGACGATCGCGGGCGTGCTGACGGCGATGGCCGTGCCGATGCGCCGCGCGGACGGCTCCTCCCCGCTCATCGAAGCCGAGCACGCGCTCAAGAATTGGGTGCAGCTCGCCATCATGCCGATCTTCGCCATCGCCAATGCCGGCGTGCCGCTCGCGGGCGCGGGGCTGCAATCCTTCACCCATCCCGTCACGCTCGGCGTCGCGCTCGGCCTTTTGCTCGGCAAGCCTATCGGCATCACGCTTTCAACGTTTGCCGCTGCCTTCTTCCTCAAACGCCCCGCACCGTGCGCGTGGCCGCAAATGGTTGGCCTCTCGCTCGTCGCCGGCATCGGCTTCACGATGAGCCTCTTCGTGGGCACGCTCGCGTTCGGGCAAGGCGAGATCGCCGCGCCTGTTCGGTTTGGCGTGCTGGGCGGATCGTTCTTGGCCGCGACGCTCGGCCTCATCGTGCTCTCGTTGACGTTGCGCGGGCGCATCTACGACCGTGCGTTGGCGCGCGAAGAGGAGTTGGCGGAGAGCCAGGGCGTCCTCGAAGACATCGACATCGACGTGCCGAAGGAGGCGACGGTCAGCGCCATCAAGAGCGAGATCAACCGCCCGCCGCCGCCGGGCTAGCGGCGCGCCCTGATGCCGATGGTGAAGCCGCGATCCTCGCCGGGGAAGTAGCGGTCATTGCCGAAGGCGAAGTCGGCGCGGTCCGCATAGTCTGTGTTGGTCAGATTGCGGATGGCGGCGAAGACAGTCAGGTGCTCGTTGGCGTCCCAATCGGCGCGGAGGTTCAAGACGTCATGGCCGGTGTAGCGCGCGGTGTTCGCGGCGTTGGTGTAGTACTCGCCCATATGGACCCATTCGAGCTCCGTGCGAACGCTCTCGAACGGGCGCCAGGCGGCGCGCGCGTTCCAGATCCAACGCGGGGCGCTATCGACATCGTCGCCCGATGAAATGCTTTCGCCCGCGCGCGCGACGGGATCGTCAAAGCGATAGGTGTGCTGCGCATAGGTGATCCAACCGGAGAGTTCGAAATTCTCCGTGATGGGAAGGATGGCGCCGATTTCGATACCTTGGTGGCGCGTTTCGCCGTCCGTCACGGTGAAGCCATCGGCGTTGCGGAAGGAAGTGTCGCGCTTGTCCATGTGATAGAGCGCGATCTCGAACGTCGCCGGGCCCCAATCGCCGCGCCAGCCGAGTTCGATGGAGTCGATGGTTTCGGCATCCTGCTCGCCGGGCGTTTGCGTGGTCTGCAGCGAATAGAGATCGGTGATCTGCGGGGGCCGCGCGCCGCGCGCGAGATTGAGCCAGAAGGTTTCTTCACCGGGCGTCCAGACAATCCCGATCTTCGGCGTGATCGCATCGAACGCGTCGGTGCGGTCCGCGGGGCGGCGGAAGCGGCCGAAATCGCCAACCGGCGCGTTGTTTTCGTAATCGTAGCGGACGTATTCGCCGCGGAGCCCCGCGACCAGGCGCCAATCTTCGGCAAACTGCCAATTCGCCTGCGCATAGAGCGCGGCGACATCCATCGTCACGTCGTAATCGTAGTGTAGGCCCTGCAGATAGCCGTTCGGCTGATCCGGCAGCGTCTGGAACTCCCAGAGCGACCCTTGCGTGCGATCGGCGTCGCCGCCGAGGATGAGCGTGAAGTTCTCGTTCGGGTCCCAGTAATACGATGCTTGTAGACCGCCGCCCGTCTGCTCGGTCAATTCCTGCGCGCGCGACGGGAAGAAAAAGAGGTTGAGATCGCCTTCGATCCAACGGCCATAGGGCGTGAGCGTCAGGCGGTGAGCGCCCCACTCCCTCCATAGCGTGGCGCGGGCGCGCACGAGGCGCGCATCGCGATAGGCTTCGGGCGCAGGATTGGAGCGCGCGAGCACGCCGGAATCGTAGGCGCGCGGACCTTGGATGAAGCCGGCGCTCTCCTGGTTGACGTTCTGTGCGAAGACGCGCGTCTCGAGATTCCAGGCGCCGAGATAAGAATCGAAACCAAGCAGCATTTGCTGCTGATCGAGCGAAGACGCGGCGCGCCAACCATCATCGTGTGCGAGCGACACGCCGAGGAAGGCGAGCTGATTGTTATCGACCGCGCCTTCGCGTGTGCCCCAGTTCGTCGTTGCGGTGAGCGATGCGCGGCCGAATGATCCGTAGCTTGCATCGAGCGTCGAGCGCTCCTCCGGCGTGACGCCGGGCGTGAGCGTGATGACGTTGACGATCCCGTGCACGGCGTTTGAGCCGTAGAGCACGCTGCCGGGGCCGCGCACGACCTCGACGCGTTCGGCGAAATCCAAGCTCGTCTCGAAGAGCTGGTTGACGTTCGCGAAGCCCGGCGCGCGGATCGGCACGCCATCCTCCAGCACGAGGAAGGAGCCGGCGCTCTGATTGCCGACCAACACGGGAGAACGGATCGCGGGCAAATTCTCAATGCCGTTATTGCGATGGATGGCGACGCCCGGCAGGCGGTTGAGCGCCTCGCTGGCGACTTGCGGCGATATTTCAGCGAGATCGTCGCTTGTCAGCGCCGCCGCATTGCCGGCGAGCGTGGAGGTCTCCTGCGCGCGGCGCTCCCCCGTCACGACGATGGCCTGTCCCCATGCGGGGCTGGCCGCGGCGAGCGCGGCGAAAGCGAGCGCGAACTTCATCCAGCGCATTCTAGCGCTCCAGGTAAAACAATCCGTGCACGCCTACACGCTCGACCCACGCGAAAGCGAGGGTCCGTCGACGGACTAGGCCCTCGCTTTCGCAAGGGCCGAGCCGATCCTACTGCGCGTTTCGCTGCGCCGCCTGCTCTTCGGCGTAGAGCGTGCGGGCTTCGCCCGCGACGTAGGCGCGGATGGCCTCTGCTTCCGCATCGTTCACCCACTGGGTGAAGTCCGGCATGCCGGCCTCGGCGCGGGCGCCGTGAACCGTGGCGCGCCAGCCTGCCGCATCGGCCAGGATCGGCGAGCGCCGCAGATCCGGCACGATGCCGCCAGAGATGGCGCCCGGGCCGTGACACACAGCGCAGAAGGCCGTGTAGGCGTTGGCGCCGTTCGTCATCACCGATGCGCTTGCGCGAATGACAGGCGGCTGAGGTGTTTCCACGCGATCGAAGTCGCGCGGCGGGATCGTTCCCGTTCCGCCCAACCGATAGACGATGACGCGCCCGTTCAGCATGTCGCCTTCGCGCGGCGCGGCAAAGCCCGCCGCAAGGAAGAAGACGGAGCCATAGCTCGCGAGGCTCGCGACATATTGCGTTTCCCCGACTTGATAGGAGACAGGCCCCGCGAGCGTTGCTGCGCCATTGTCATTCTGCCAGAGGCGCTGACCCGTGCGCGCATCGAACGCTGCGAAGTGGCCATCGACCATGCCTTGGAAGACGAGGCCGCCGGCGGTCGCGAGCGTGCCGCCGTTCCATGGGCCTGTCAGCGGCGTGCGCCACGCTTCGCGCTGATTCACGGGATCCCACGCGAGCAGGAATCCCTGCAGCGATGATGCGATGGCGCGGCGCGTGGCGCGGTCGCTTGGCAGCGCGGCGGTGACGATGCCGGTGTTCCAGCGGCCGGGGCGATACACGAAGGCGCTGTCCTGGGTGTAATCCTGCCCGAGCTCTTGGATGGGGATGTAAACGAGGCCGGTCTGCCGGCTCATCGACATCGGGTGCCAATTGTGCGCGCCGAAGGGAGACGGCAGCACGATGGACGTCTGCGTCGCATACCGCGCTTCGGCGTTCTCGATCGGGCGGCCGGTTTGCAGATCGACGCCGCTCGCCCACGTCTGCTGCGCGATCGAGCCCGCTGAGATGAGGCCGCAATTCGTGCGGTCCACCACATAGAAGAAGCCGTTCTTCGGCGCGTGCAGCGCGACTTGGCGCTCACGCCCACCGATGGTGAGCGTCGAAAGGATGATCGGCTGCGTAGCGGTGTAGTCCCACGTTTCGCCGGGCGTCTCTTGATAGTGGCAGATATATTCGCCGGTTCGCGGATTCACCGCGACGAGCGAAGAGAGGAAGAGATTGTCGTTGTTGCGCCCTTCGACATTCGGGGAGCGCACGTCCCTGTTCCACGGAGAGCCGTTGCCGACGCCGATCCAGAGGCGATCGAGTTCCTGGTCGTAGACGATCGCGTCCCACGCGGTGCCGCCGCCGCCGGTTTCGAGCCAGGCGCCGGCAGTGGGGTTCCAGGTGGCGAGTGCGCGGTCGCGGATGGAATCGGATGCCGCATCGTCGGGGCCTTCGGGATTTGGCGTCGTGTAGAAGCGCCAGCGCATTTCGCCCGTGCGCGCATCGTAAGCGCTCACGTAGCCGCGCACGCCGAACTCGGCGCCGCCATTGCCGATGAAGACGAGCCCGCGCGCGGCGCGAGGCGCGCCGGTGATGGTGTAGGGGCGGGATTGATCGACGGTGACTTGGCTCCACGCGACCGAGCCGTCGCGCGCATTGAGCGCGATCAGGCGGCCGTCGATCGTGCCGACATAGACGCGCCCTTCCCAAACGGCGACGCCGCGATTGCCGACGTCGCAGCAGGCTGAAGCGCCGCGCGCGCGCGGGACTTCAGGATCATAGACCCAAAGCTCGCGGCCGCTTTCAGCATCCAGCGCATGCACGACGGACCACGCGGACGTCACGTACATCACGCCGTCAACGATTATGGGCGTGGCTTCCGCGCCGCGCGGCGTGCGCAGCTCATAGGTCCACGCGACGCCGAGCTGGTTGACGTTCTCGGTCGTGATCTGATCGAGCGGGCTATAGCGGTCTTCGTTGTAGGTGCGCCCGTGCGTCATCCAATTGCCGGGCTCGCGATCGGCGTTCTCGATGCGCGCCTGATCGACGGCGGCGGGGCCGCGCTGGCCGCACGCCGCGAGTGTGAGCGCAAGCGCCAGCGCCGCGAAACGCAGGATCATCAAGACCTCCCCTTGGACGTTGTTCTTTTGCGTCAGCATAGGTGCGCACGCTTGGCTCGGCCAGCGTCACGCCGCGTCAGGGCTGAAAACAATGGCGGCCGCGCCGATTGCTCGGGCGGCCGCTCTTTGTCGCGTCTGTTCTTGTTATTAGGGGCGTCTCCTCCCCGAAACGCGCAGCCATCGGCGCCGGTCTCTCGCCAGCACGACAGCGCCGTGACGATGCAGGACGAGCGACGCAGAAGTCAAGCAGATCGCGACGATCACGCCAGTCGAGGCGAGCAATGGCGCGCGCTTCTCCCGCGAACGGCTCGCATTTACTGTATTCGTCTTTACAGCGCGGCGCGAAACGCTTCGTAAACTGGGTTCGGGCGCTCGAAGACGAAATCGGCGTCCACGACGCCGACCGAGCCGCCGAGCAATTGCTGTAATGCGGCGCTCACGGCGAAGACGTTGGATGCTGGGCAGTATAGCTCGAGCAATGCGCCCTCTTCGCCGCCCGCAAGCTTGCAGCCAAGCTCAGCCGCACGCGCGATCATCGGCTCTGGCCCGGCGGGGCCGGGCGCGACGCGGATGAGGCGCCAATCCTTCGCGCGGCTGCGCGCTTCGACGATGTCGAGCAATTGCGCGAACGCCTCATGCGAGGGCGCGCTCCAAGCTGCGGCGCGGCTCGCGGCGATGAGCGCCTGGCTTTTCAGGATCACGCCATCGGCGAGCGGCTTCAAATGATTAGCGGCGAGCGTTGCGCCCGTTGTCGTGATGTCCACGATTGCCTCCGCTGCGCCGGACGCCGGCGCGCCTTCGGTGGCGCCGAGGCTTTCAACCAAGCGATAGTCGGAGACGCCGTTCTCATCGAGAAAACGGCGCGCCAGATGGAGGTACTTGGTGGCGATGCGCAGGCGCGATCCCGTTTTCGCGCGGTGATCGGCGCAGACTTCCGCGAAATCGGCGACGCGCGCGACATCGAGCCAACTCATCGGCGCGGCGAGCACCAGATCGGCGCGGCCAAAGCCCAGGCGCTTCACCGGAATGGCGCGCGCGAGATCGGGATCGGCTTCGGTGAGCACGTCCTCGCCTGTCACGCCCGCGTGGACCTCGCCCTCACGGATACAGCGCGCGATCTCTCCGGCGGAGACGAGGCGCACGTCGATCTCCGGCAGAGACGCGATGCGCGCGCTATAGCCCCTGCCCTCGATGGCGAGTTTCAAGCCGCAATCGGCGAGGAAGGCGCTCGCCTGCTCCTGCAAGCGGCCCTTCGAAGGGATCGCGAGGATGAGCGCGTTCATCGCTGCGCCTCCGCCACGCGCGCGGGGCGAAGCGCGAAGCCCGCGCCTTCGAGTTTCTCACCGCTCAAGCGTGCGACCAACGCATCGTAGCGGCCGCCGCCGCCAAGGCTCGCGCGATCGCCCAGCGCTGGCGCTTCGAGTTCGAAGAGGAAGCCATCGTAGTAAGCGAGGCCGCGGCCCATGCCGGGGGCGAACCGCGTCGCTTTCGGCAAGGGCGCGGCGGCTTCGATCGCTTTGACGTGCGCGGCGGCGGCTTCGAAGGCGGCGCGCGCCGGTGCAGCTTGGGCGACGCCTTTGTGCTTCGTCAGCGCTTCGACTTGCTTCAACGCTTCCGCGATCGGAGCGTCGACGTGCATGAGCGCATCGAGGAGCGCGAGTTGATCGCTTGTCGGCTTTGGCGCACGGGCGGCTTCGCCGCGCATGCGCAAGCGGCGTGCGATATCGGCGATGGAGCGGCCGCCCACCGGCGTGATGCGCGAGACGGCGAGCAAATCGGCAAGCGCAGCTTCGGCGCGCGCCTCATCAAGCTGCGAAAGCGAATCCGCGAGCGCGGCGCCTTCCCCATCGGCGGGCGCCGCAAGCTCGGCGCGCAAGAGATCGAGGCCGTGCGCGCGCGTGAGCGCGCGTTTGACGCGTGCTTGCCACGGCGCCGCGAACGCGCACGCGGCAACGAAGCCACCGACGAGCGCGAGATCGCCGAGCTTGAGCGTCGCGTTCTTCGCGGCGGCGCCGCAGGCTTCAAGCGCAGTCGCAACAATCGCGGCGTCATCCGAGGGGCCGAGCCATTCGGCGCCGATCTGCACGAACTCGCTTTCGCGCGCGGAGGCTTCGCTCTGGCGGCGGAAGACGAGGCCTTCGTAGGCGATGACGCCCCGCTTCACGCCCGCGGCGAGCGCAGCGCGCAGCGCGGGCACCGTCATATCCGGGCGCAGGCAAAGCTCCGCGCCGTTTTCATCCGCGACGAGGAAAGCGCGGCGGCGCAGCTCCTCTCCCGAGAGTTCGAGATAGAGCGCCGCCGGCTGCAACACCGGCGGATCGATCCAGCGCGGGGAGAGCTTTTCGAGCGCGCCGCGGATTTGAGCGGCGGTCATGCCTCTCCCCTTGTGGGGGAGGCGCCGCCGAAGGCGGCGGAGGGGGGGCGATCAAGGAGCGGCGCAAATGGCGCCGCTGCGCGCAAGTCTGCACGCCCCCCACCCCCTGCCCCCTCCCCACAAGGGGGAGGGGGAGTGGTTTGCGCTCTCTCCTGCATCACGACAGCGCTTTGCGGACGTGCGCGATGAGATCGGCGCGGGGGATGGTTTGCTGGATGCGGGATTGCGCGGCTTTGTACGCCTCACGATCATCGCCCGCTTCTGCGGCGAGCTTTTCGCCGAGTTTCAAATCCTTGACCGTGACTTGATTGTTCGCGCGCTCATCGCCGCCGAGGATGATGGCGAGCGGGGCGTTGCGTTTATCCGCGTAGCGGAGCTGCGGCTTCGTGCCGGCGCCGCCGAGATAGACCTCGGCGCGATAGCCGGCGTTGCGCAGATCGGCCGCGATGGCGAAGCAATCGGCCATGCCGTCTTTATCGAACGGCAGCACGACGATGGGGCCGTCCGCTTTCGCTTCGTTCTGCTTGGCCGCCTCGAGCGCGGCGGCAAGGCGCGAGACGCCGATGGAAAAGCCGGTCGCGGGAATGGATTGGCCGGTGAAGCGCGCGACGAGATCGTCATAGCGCCCGCCGCCGCCGATGGAGCCGTAGCGGATCGCGTTTTCGTTCTCATCGAAGCCGCCGAGGAGTTCACCTTCGAACACGGCGCCCGTGTAGTATTCGAGGCCGCGGACGATTGAGGGCTCGAAGCGCGCTTGGTTCTCGGGAACGCCAAGGCCGCGCAAAACGGAATCGATTTCGCGCAACTCGGCGAGACCTGCATCGCCCTCTTGCGTAGCGCCGGCCGAAACTTGGAGCGCGTCGAGCGTCTCAGCGCGCGAACCGCGCGCGGCGGAGACGAAAGCCAGCACGCGATCCGCCGCTTGCGCGTCGAGGCCGGCGCCCTTGGTGAAATCGCCGGACTCATCCTTGCGTCCGGCGCCGAGCAGCGCACGCACGCCGTCCGCGCCCAAGCGATCGAGTTTGTCTATCGCGCGCAACACGCCGAGCCGAGTCTGCGGCGCTTCGGCGCCGATCGCGGCGAGCACGCCGTTCAGCATGCGGCGCGTGTTGATGTTGATACGATATTGCGCAGGCTTCAGCCCCACCGCTTCATACGCCGCGCACGCCATCGCGATCATTTCGGCGTCGGCGGCGGGCGAGGCGCTGCCGACGGTATCTGCGTCGCATTGCCAAAATTCGCGGAAGCGCCCCGGCCCCGGTTTTTCGTTGCGCCACACGGGGCCGGCGGCCCAGCGGCGATAGGGTTTCGGCAGCTGATCGAAATTCTCCGCCACGAAGCGAGCGAGCGGCGCCGTTAAATCGTACCGGAGCGCCATCCATTGTTCGTCATCGTCCTCGAGCGCGAAGACGCCTTCGTTGGGGCGATCCTGATCCGGCAGGAACTTGCCTAAGGCGTCGGCATATTCGAAAGCGCCCGTCTCCAAAGCCTCAAAGCCCCAGGCTTCATAGACCGTGCTGATCTTGGCCACGAGTTCGCGCTCCGCCGCGAGGGATGGGCCTCGCCGGTCCTGAAAGCCGCGCGGGGCGCGCGCCTTTGGGCGGAATGCGTCTTTCTCTGCCATGACGGAGCGCGGGGCTTACTAGATGGGGCGCCGCATCGCAACAAAAGGGCCATTGACCTTAAGATCGGCCCCCGCCAAGCGAATGGCGATGCCCGAACAGCGCCCAACCACGCTCATCCGCCCCTGCTTCGAGCAGGATCTGGAAATGGTGCAGCTGATTTACGCGCATCATGTCATGACCGGGACTGGCACGTTCGAAACCGAGCCGCCCAACCTCGAAACGATAACGCAACGATGGTCGAACGTGGTTACTCGCTCTTGGCCATATCTCGTCGCAAGCCCCACAAGCGATCTCACCCGCGTCATCGGCTTCGCATACGCACAACAATTTCGCGACCGCGACGCCTACGCCAAGACATTCGAGGACAGCGTCTATGTCGCACCCGGCGCTACCGGCAAAGGCGTCGGCAAAGCCCTGCTTAGCCATATACTGCAGCAATTGAAGGATGACGGCGCGCGCGAAGTCCTCGCGCTCATCGGCGACAGCGAAAACCACGCCTCTATCGGCGTGCATAAGACTCTTGGCTTTCGCCAGGCGGGATTGCTGCACCGCGTCGGACAGAAGTTCGGCCGCTGGCTCGATGTGGTTGTTATGCAACGCTCATTGGGCGATCCGCAGGGAACTTAGGCAAAACCTGGGCGTATTTCTTGCACGTCACTTGCCGGATGGCGCGACGCATCGGAGGCTTCAAGCCAATTGAAGCGTCAATCCATCGTTAAGCATGACGCTCGACCCTAGGGGGATGAGACTCGCCATGGTTGCACGTACCGCCGTGCTTGCCGGTCTGGTCAGTTTGGCCGGGCTCGCATTTGGAACCGCTCCGGCGCTCGACGAACAATCCGCGCCGCCGCCGATGCGCCAATCCGCCTTCGAGGGCATATCCCTCACTGAAGGCGATCCGGACAGGGCGCTCTCGCTCACCTATCGGGACGAATCCGCGCCGCGCTACGCCGAGACGCGGATGAATCGCACCGAGACCATGTTCCGCGGCGATGACGGCTTGCGCCGCCGCTATGAAGTCGCCTTGACGGCGCCGGGCGCGGCCGCGGGGCTCGACGTCGAGCTCGCGCAACGGGCCAGTCTGGGCGTCGATGCGAGCGGCGATGTCGATCGCGCCGGCGTCGGCACCGAGGTGCGCCTCGGCCGCATCGGCACGGTGGTTCGCCCTTGGCGCCAGCGCCAGGAAGGCAGCTGGTACATCTTCCTCGCGTCCGACGGCCAGGCGCTGACCTGGACCGCGGAGAATGCGCTTCCCGGCCAGCGCGGCCTGCGGCTGCAAGACCGGGTCACGATCGGCGATACGCAACTCGGCGTCTCCTACGAGCGCTGGGGCTTCCAGACCTCGCTCGCGCTCACGCAGCGCGAAGTCAGCTACTCGAACAATACGGGCGGCTGGTCGGAGGATGAGAGCTTCGCGGGCCTGACGCTGACGTGGCGGCGCTGATCCGCTAGGGCTTCAGCTTCAGCATCGCTTCCACCGCGGCGCGATCCTCGAGCACGAAACGCGGGCCCGCACCGGTCGCGCTGACGCGGTCCTGCGGATTGTAGAGCGCGCATTTCTTCATCGAGAGGCAGCCGCAGCCGATGCAGCCGTCCAGCAGGCGGCGCGTACGCTCGAGCGCGGCGATGCGCTCGTCCAACACGTCGCGGATCGAGCGGCTGATACGGGCCCAATCGGAAGCGGTAGGCGTGCGTGCGTTTGGCAGCTGAGCAAGTTCACCGCCGATCTGGTCGATCGAGAGTCCCATCTGCTGCGCGATCCGGATGAAGGAAAGCCGGCGGATATCCGCGCGGCGAAAGCGGCGCTGACCGCCGGAGCTGCGCAGCGGCGCGATGAGGCCGCGCTCCTCGTAAAACCGGATGGCTGAGACCGAGACGCCGGTGCGCCGGGCGAGTTCGCCGATGGAAATGATGTCGGAGGCGCGCATTGGCGTGAGATTTTTCTTGATCTCAAGTTAAGTTGAGGTTGTAGGCAGGTCGTCCTTCGAACGCAACGAGGACGATTCAATGGCCGCCGCCTTCATCGAGCACGTGAACATTTCCGTTTCCGACGTGGAGCGCACCGCGCGCATGCTGGCCGATGTGTTCGGCTGGCGAACGCGCTGGGAGGGGGCGGCCGCCAGCGGCGGGCGCACCATTCACGTCGGCTCCGACACGCACTATCTCGCCGTCTATTCCGAAAGCTGGACGCCAGGCGCCGCGCGCGGCCACAGCAAGGGCGCGCCGCTCAATCACGTGGGCGTGCAAGTGGACGACCTCGCCGGCGCGGAGGCGCGCGTCAAAGCCGCGGGGCTTCAGCCGTTCGGACATGGCGACTACGCGCCAGGCCGCCGCTTCTACTTCTTCGATCACGACGGGATCGAATACGAGGTCGTGAGCTACGCTTGAGCGTTCAGCGCTCCCTCACGGCTATCTGCTCAAAGGCATCGCTGCGCTCGATATCCCTGAGCGCGATAACCGCGCGGGTCCCCATCGTCGAGGGCCGCGCGATGCGCTCGTCATAGGCGCGCCAAACCAGCTCCGTGCAATAGAGGCGATCGCGCGTTTCGAGTGAGAATGCGCCGTCGAACTGCGCGCCGGAGCGTGCGTAATTCAACGCATTGTGCGCCGCGCGCTCGGCTGCAAGGCGATCGGAAGCGCGATAAATCCCAACGCGGCTGGCGTCGGCTGCAAACACCGGGAAAAGCTCCGCCACGACGGGCGCGTTGTCCCGATCCGGCGCCCCGCCGGCATGGACGATGAGCATGCGCCCGCGCTCGTCGCGCGCCGCAATGCCGACATGGCCGAAGCGCTGATCCGAGCTGGCGCTCGCGAGATCGGCCCAGAAGGCGCCGTCCACTCCGATGAAAACGATGTCGCCGGGCTCGAGCGAAACGGGCTGCGCGATGGGCGCGTGCCGTTCCGCGCGCGGCGCGTTCGCCGGAGCGGCTGACGCCAGTGCGAGCGTTGATAGTGCGGCGGCGAGCGCGCGGATCACGTGCGCATCGGCGCGCCGCTCCGCACTTCGCAGCGTTTGGCCGCGGCCGCGACCGCCAGCGCGCCGTCGAAGCCGAGCGTGCGGCTCATGGCTTGCTGCACCGCCTCGTCGTTCGCGTTTGGCTGCTGTTGTTGCTGCAGCCGCGCGAAGGCTTCGAGCTGCGGGGGCGAGAGATTGCGGTGCAATTCCCCGGCGAAGCAGCGGCACGCCGCCGCCGGGTTTCCGTTTCGCTCACAGGCCGATTGGATGCGCGCTTGCGGGCTGCACCCGGCCAAAATGGCCGCGCCGGCCAGCACCGTCAAAATCGCAAGTGCGCGCATCCCCGCCCCTTCTCTCGTCGAAACCGCGCCGGACCCTAACCGTTCGAACTTTGCCTGTGGAGAGGCGCCCTCCCGGCCAAGGCGCGGGGCCGGAATCGCGCCAGGGTGAACCCGCCGCTGGGGATGGCGGCAACCTTTCTTCAACCTGACTCGGCCCAGGCTGGCGCGAGATATAGGGGTCTGCGGATAGACGAGCCCCAATATCTAGTGTAAGTTGTGTGCTTATGGAGACCGATCCAATGGCGTTTGGCGAGAACGGCGAAAAGCTGCCGGGGCTGATGATCCCGTCCCGCTCCTACAAGCCTTTCCGCTATCCGTGGGCGTACGATTTCTGGCGCCGGCAACAGCAGATTCACTGGGTGCCGGAGGAGGTCCCGCTCGGCGAGGACTTGAAGGACTGGGCCGGCAAGCTCTCCGAGGAAGAACGCAATCTGCTGACGCAGATCTTCCGCTTCTTCACGCAATCCGATGTCGAGGTGAACGACAATTACATGGAGCGCTACGCGCGCGTCTTTAAGCCGACCGAGATCAAGATGATGATGAGTGCCTTCTCCAACATGGAGACGGTGCACATCGCCGCCTACGCATTGCTGCTCGAAACGATCGGCATGCCGGAAACGGAGTTCGCCGCGTTCCTCGAATACGAGGAGCTGAAGGCCAAGCACGATTACATGCAAGAATTCGGCGTCGAAACGATCCCGGACATCCTGCGCACCGTCGCGATGTTCGGCGCCTTCACCGAAGGGCTTCAGCTCTTCGCTTCGTTCGCGATGCTGATGAACTTCCCACGCTTCAACAAGATGAAGGGCATGGGCCAGATCGTGACCTGGAGCGTGCGGGACGAGAGCTTGCACTGCGAAGGCATGATCAAGCTCTTCCACGCGTTTGCGAATGAAACCGGCGCGCTGACGCAAAGCGTGAAGGACGACATCGTGGAGAATTGCCGCCACGTCGTTTCGCTGGAAGACAAGTTTATCGACCTCGCGTTCGAGATGGGCCCCGTCGAAGGCATGACGCCGGACGACATCAAGAAATACATCCGCTACATCGCCGATTGGCGCCTGGGGCAGCTCAAGCTGCCGAAGCTCTACGGCGATGTGAAAGAGCATCCTCTGCCGTGGCTGACGGCGATCCTCAACGGCGTCGAACACGCGAACTTCTTCGAAGCGCGCGCGACGGAATATTCGAAAGCCGCAACCAAGGGCGATTGGCACGGCACGCAAGGCGTCTGGGGCGAGTTCGACAAGCTGATGGAGAAGCGGAAGGTTGGAGCTTAAATCCAGGTGCCTAGATGGCTGTTGAGCGTGGAGCGAAACGACTTCGAAAGCTCGTTGAGACTGCAAACGACACTGAGTTCCTTGACTTGTGCTGGGCAGTCGATGCCCTGCAGACGGATCGCGTTCCAGAAGCTTCGCGGCACATCACCTTCCCAAGAGGTGCAGCGATGGCACGGTTCGAGGGGCGCCTCGGCATCTATCCCTGGGAACTTGAGTCCGTACTGGGAGAACTATTCATCCGGGAGAAACGCGCGTTGCGTCCCGGCCCCAATCGAGTTTTGAATTGTCGCAAGTTTAGCGCGATGGCGGTCGTAATAAACGCGCTGAGGCGCGCCGAGAACGATCAGGCCGGCACATACCTCAAGCGTTTTTGCGTCTTGGATGAGCTACACAGGATCGCACAACGCACATTTCCTTGGCAGGCGGGCTATTTCAACCGCGTTCAATTCTATCGCTACCTCTACATTTACGGTGGAGACGAGTGCGCTCGGTTCTTCCAACAACGAAATGGATTGCGGATTCACGAACTGGCGCTGGTCGCTTTCCTTCTGTACGTTCATTTTCAAAAACAGCCGACTTTCAATGGGGATTTGCAGCTCACGAACGAGTTTGTGCAAGGATCCACGTTCCGGGCCGCCGTTTCGTTGCTAAGTAAACCAATAGGCGATTTGCGAAGGGAGTCTCGCGAGCAATTGATGCGAACCACCGCTCGTTGGGGCGTGCGCCCTCCGATCGCATTTCGCCCGAGCCTGTTGCGCTCCTTTCCATTGGTTTGCGTCTCGCCCAACTCATACAAGGCACCACTTCCGGAACTTCTGTCGCTACGCGCTACGGCGGGCCTGTACTATGACCTAGTCCCCGGTGGGCAAGGTCTTCTCAATGAGTGCAACGCCCGCTTCGAGTCTTACTGCGTAGCGCTTACCAATGCGCTGGTTCCGAAGCTTGATGCAGTCGGCGAGTATCGGTATCGCATCGGGGCGAGGGAATATCGCTCGTGTGATATGATTGTGCGTCAAGGCGGCGAGCTTGCTTTGATTGTTGAGTGTAAAGCATCAAAACTGACTTTTGACGCTCAGTTTGCTGAAAATCCGACACTTGTGGCCAAGACGGGCTACGATCAGCTCGTTAAAGGCGTCGTTCAGCTTTGGAGATTCCAAGCGCACACGCGACTTGGCGCAACACGAGAGCGGTGCAGGGGGACTCGACCGCTTGCACTCCTGGTCACGCTCGACGAATGGTTGCTGATGTCACGAGAACTCCGCAAACAAATTGTTGCCAGCGCCGAAACATTGGCCGCGGACGATCCTTGCATCACCTCCGAGGATCGTTGCGAAGTGGTCTTCACTTCGGTGAAGGACTACGAGCGAACGCTAATCCAGGCGAATGAATTTACATTGTTCGAAGCAATCAGACATGCAGGCACGGAGAGCTATGTTGGTTGGCTGTTGCCAGACGTTCACAAGAAAACAACCGGGCTTAGACTCGATAAGCCCTACCCATTCGAACTAAGGGATGTTCTCCCTTGGTGGGATACCTTGGGCGCTCCTGACCACCAAAGCGCAGCATAGCCCGCTGGCTACTCCGTCTCCTTATAGGCGCGCTCGTCGGCGGCGCGAGTTTTTTCGTACTCGCGTTCGTCGTCAGCGCAGGCGGGGCAAAGTCCGAATGGACGACCTTTCTGCCGGGCATTAACCGGGCTGAGCGAGCAGCGCCGCGTCGATCGGCTCATCGCTCAATTCGATGCGCGCATACTCGAAGCGCCACGATCCGTTGGTGGCCGCGCCCCAAGTTGGAAACGCGATCGGCCCGAAACGGCGCACGGGGCCGTAGACGTATTCGAGCGTGTCGTCCCCATCCGGAGCGCCCCAGCGCAGCAACGCGCCGTTCGCATCGATCTCCCACCAGCCCCAATCGGCGCCGGCACGTGAGCGCGCGAGAACGCGCCGCGGCGCCTCGAACGCGAGTTCGATCTCCTCGTCTCCTGCCGCGAGGCGATGCAGCATGGTGTAGAAATCGTACGGCCAGAAGCCGAGCGCGTTCGCGTGATTTTCCGCGGAGATGGCGCGCGCCACGCCGCCCCGCTCCACCCAGGCGCTCTCCGGCGTGAAGGCCCAAACGAAAGGCGCGCTCGGGCTTTGCATCTCGATGCGCTGATTGGGCGTGCGCATGTCACGCCACGCGCGCTCGATCAGGTGTTCGTCTGGCTCAGTACGCCAGACATTGTACTCTACATGGATCGTGCGCGCGCTCGCCCACACATCGCGCCCGCCGAAGCGCTCGAACATGCGCTCGACCGCCGCGACCGCGCGCGGATCGCCGCGCAAATCCTGCGCCGCGGCGCCCGCCGGCGCGAACGCCGCAACAAGAAGAACGCACAAGGCGCATAAGCGTGCGATCAGGTTCATGGCCGCCTCCTCGCTTCGGGGCGAAAGCGGCGGCGGCGCGGCGCGCCGTCAATCCGATTGCGACGGATGGCTCCGCCGTGCGGCGAACGGATGCTTGCTCACGCCGGCCAGCCAGCCGCTGACGCCGCGGCGATCCACGGCGTCAGCGATAGAAGCGCGAAGCTCACGAGCGCCGCGCGTCCGCCCTTACCCATCCACATCGAGACCGAGCGCCATGCGCCCCGCGAAGCGCGTTTGCGGCTTCTCCTGCAGCGGATGGAAACGCGCGGCCTGGATATCGCGGAACGCACGTTCGAGGCCCGCATCGCGGTAGAAGCTCGCGCCGCCGGCGGCCTCCATCGCGCGCTCGACCGTGCGGATGGCGTTCTGCCCGATGAGCTGCCGGCGGATCATCGCGGCGTTCGTCGCCTCCGCGCTGGGGCGCGACGTTTCCGCGAGGCTGACATAGTCGTTCCAAGCGATTTCGGCGGCGGCGAAAGCGTTCTCCATTTCGCCGACCGTCTGGAACGTCGTTTCGTCCGCGCGCTTCTTGGCCATCGCGATCGCGCGCGTGCGCGCGCTTTCAGCAACGCCGAGATAAGCCGAATAGACCAGCGGAAACGCCAGAAGCGAGATCGCGTGGAAGAGCGGATGCCACTTGCCTTGCGGTCGCCGCCCCGCGATCGCCGCGTCCGGCACGAAGACGTCCTTGAGCTCCACATCGTGTGAGCCCGTCGCGCGCATGCCGAGCACGCGCCACGTATCCTGGATCGACACGCCTTCGGCTTTGAACGGCACGCCGAAATGCAGAACCGTCGCGCCTGCTTCGGGATCCTCATAGACCGCGGACGTGTTCAGGATGTCGCCGGCGGGCGAACCCGACGCGAAGATCTTCTTGGCGGTGATGCGGAAGCCGCCATCGACTTTCGTCGCGCTCCCCGCGCTCTTCAGCCAATCGCTGCCGCCGCTCGAAATGAGGAGAAGGTTCTCCGCGGCGATGCGCTTCAGGAGGCCGTCGGTCGGCGCGCCATCGTTCTTCCAGCGCCACGCAGCGACGGCCACGATGTGCGTGTGCATGGAAAATGCGAGCGCTGTTGAGCCGCACGCATTCGCCAGGCGGCGGATCGTCTGCGCCGTTTCGCGGTACGAGGCGCCCGCGCCGCCCAGTTCGGCGGGCACGTGCATCTTGAAGAAGCCGCGCTCCTTCAGGAGCGCGAAATTCTCCGCGACGAAACGGTCCTCCGCGTCGTGGGCGGCCGCGCGCGCGGCCAAGGTGGGGGCAATCTCATCGGCCAAGGCAACCCAATCGGTTGCGCGGGATGCTTCCTGAATCATGGCGGCCATCTCTTTACTCCGGTTTGGGGCTCTCTGACCGGAGGTGTCCCCCAAATTGCCCTGGCGCGGCCAGTTCAGGAACTGAATCTACCCTGGTATAGAAACTGAACTGGCGGCCCTAGGGGCGCCGGTCCGTTCGCGCGTCCGGAGAAATCCCATGGCTCAAGGCAGCTACAAGCAATTCTGCCCCGTCGCGATGGCGGCGGAGGTTCTCTGCAGCCGCTGGACGATCGTGCTGTTGCGCGAACTCGTCGCCGGCTCGACGCGATTCAACGATCTAAGGCGCGGCGTGCCGCGGATGTCGCCTGCCCTGCTCTCACAACGGCTCAAGGATCTTGAGCAATCCGGCGTCATCGAGCGCATCGAGGCGCGCGGCGAGCCGGGCGTCTTCGAATATCGGCTGACGGAATCCGGGCGCGAGCTTGAGCCGATCGTGGAGGCGTTCGGCATTTGGGGGCAGCGCTGGATCGAGAGTGATCTTTCGCTCCAGCATCTCGATGCGCAGCTTTTGATGTGGGACATGCGGCGCGGCCTCGATCTGACGCCGCTGCCGAAGAAGCGCAGCGTCATCCAGTTTCAATATCCCGATGCGCCGCAAGCGCTCCGGCAATGGTGGCTGATCGTCGATCCCGCGGGCGGCGATACGGAGCTATGCAGCATCGACCCGGGCTTCGACGTCGATCTCTACGTGTCGAGCGATCTGAAAACGATGACCGCGATCTGGATGGGCCACGACACCGTGCGCGCCGCGCTCGCGCAGAAGCGCTTGCATCTGACCGGAGACCGCGCGCTCGCGGGGAACATGCAAGGCTGGCTGGGCTTGAGCCCGTTCGCGAAGGTGGAGCGATTGGCGAGCTAAGCGCTACGTTAGTCGGTAGACGATCGCATCCTCGATATAGATGCCGTTGATCATGTTTCGGGTCAGGCGAACCTCGCCAAGGCCCTGCAAGCGCACTAGGCGACCCAACGCTTTGTAAAGCGGGCTGCTCGGCGGCTGAAATTCAACAGACGCAACATCCAACGGCGATCCAGCTTGAATCGCACGCAAGTATAAGTTCCGGGATCCGGCGGTTGCTTCATCAGACACAACAACAAGTCGCCAGCGGTCATTGTCCGGATAGAAGAACCAAAAGGCCGCCCGAACGGAAACGCCGATGCGATCCATCAGCATCACAAAGTCGCGACCTTTTCTAAGGTCGGCGTCTACCAGTGCTGCTTCAGCCACCTCAGCACTCCATCCTTCGCATCGCCAATCGCCGTCACTAGTTCTAGTGCTTTCACGGCATCGATCATCTCATACCGCGCACTCTCAGACCACTGGGAAACTATGGACCAGTGCGCCTGAAAGACGGCGTTGGCCTCGGCCTTATTGAGTTCCTCAGTAAGGCCAGCGAGACCAACGAGAACCTGCAATTTGTGTCCTTGCCGGTACACGTCCTCGATCAGCTTCCGATCCGGCAGGCACTCAGCAAGTATCTGCCTGCAAATGGCCGCCTTCAGACCCAGTTCAATGGCATATCCAGCAAGGTAGAACGCGTTCGAGTGGCGTCCATTCTTCAAGAGCAGCGACGCGTCGTCGAACTTCGCCTGCGCCATGCTCTGAAAGTCGATGCGAGAAACGAAGGCCATTAAACCGCGATCGGCGCCTTGATCGCTGCGTGCGCTTGATAGTTCTCCAGCGTGAAATCCGCATACTCGAACGCGAAGAGATCCTTCACCGCCGGATTGAGCCGCATCGTGGGCGATGGGTATGGCGTGCGGGCAAGCTGCGTCTTCGCCTGCTCGATGTGGTTCAGATAGAGGTGCGCGTCGCCGAGCGTGTGCACAAAATCGCCCGGCGCGAGATCGCACACTTGCGCGATCATCTGCGTCAAGAGCGCGTAGCTCGCGATGTTGAACGGCACGCCGAGGAACACGTCCGCGCTGCGCTGATAGAGCTGGCAGCTGAGGCGGCCCTCCGCGACATGAAACTGAAAGAGACAATGGCAGGGCGGCAGCGCCATCTGCTCGACATCCGCCGGGTTCCACGCAGAGACGATGTGGCGGCGCGAGTGCGGGTTCTTGCGGATGGCTTCGACCACGGCGGCGATCTGATCGATCTCACGACCGTCCCGCGTTTCCCAAGAGCGCCATTGCTTGCCGTAAACGGGGCCGAGCTCGCCGCCCTCGTCCGCCCACTCATCCCAGATCGTGACGCCGCGATCCTGCAGCCAGCGGACATTCGTGTCCCCGCGCAGGAACCAGAGCAATTCGTAGATGATGCTCTTGAGGTGCAGCTTTTTGGTCGTCAGTAACGGGAAGCCGGCGGCGAGATCGAACCGCATCTGGCGGCCGAAGACGCCGAGCGTGCCGACGCCGGTGCGGTCGCTCCGCTCCACGCCGTTGGCGAGGATATCCCGCAGGAGCGCGAGATAGGCCTCGTCCGCCTGGGAGGGGGCGGCTTTCATTGCGGCGGCGGTTTGAGCCATGCGCCTAAGGTAGGCGCATGGGGCCGATTCTGCGAGGCGCGGCGCTTTAGGCCGCCGATAGGAAGCGCGTCCTGAACGCGAGGCCCGCGAGCCCTGCCCCGATGAGTGGCGCGACAATGAAGAGCCATAGTTGGCCGGCCGCCGCTCCGCCCGCCAGCAAGGCGGGGCCCAGCGAGCGCGCCGGGTTCACCGAGACGCCCGTCACCTGGATGCCGGCGATGTGGATGACGACGAGCGTCAGCCCGATGGCGAGGCCGGCCAGCTGCGAGGGCGATCCATCCTGCGTGACGCCAAGAATAACCACCACGAACAGGAACGTGGCCAGCACCTCGAACACCAGGCAGGCCATGAGCGTGTAATGCCCCGGTGAATGCTCGCCATAGCCATTCTGTCCGAGGCCGCTGTCGATGATCGAGTATTCGGCCCGGCCGCTGGCGACGAGGTAAAGCGCGCCTGCGCCCACGATCGCGCCCAGGCATTGCGCGATGACGTAGCCGATGAACTCGTTGAGGCTCATCCGCTTGGCGAGGAACGCGCCAAACGAAACGGCTGGGTTCACATGGCAGCCGGAGATCGGCCCGATTCCGTAGGCCATCGCCACGATCGCAAGCCCGAACGCGAACGCGATGCCCAGCTGGCCGACTTGCCCGCCCGCCAGCACGGCCGCGCCGCAGCCGAATAGGACAAGCGTGAATGTGCCGATGAATTCGGCCGCGAGTTTCTTGGTCATGTCGCCTCCGCCCTCGCCGCCGCGTTCGGCGTGCGTCGAGGGGAGCGTAAGGCGAGTCCTTAACAGGATGAACGGGCGACGCCTTTCGAGCGAGCCGGCGAAGCGCTATATTAGGCGAGTCCGGGCTTGCCCGGACTATGGCGATAAACGCGCGTAGATAGGCGGATCGGACCCGGGTGCGATTCCCGGCGGCTCCACCAGCCTTCGCGCTTCGCGCTTCGGCAGGGCAAGCCAGCCTCCACCTCCGGAGGCGCGAAGGCTGTCCCGACGAAGCGTCGCAAGACGCGAAGTCGGACCTCGTTGGGGTTCCGGTATGGGGCCGATCAGGATCGACGGACGTTGAAGGACGCTGCTTTTGCTCGGGTGGTCCCGTTACAGGCCGTTCAGAATGATTGCCAACGACAATCACGCTGAGGAATACGCTCTCGCCGCGTAAGCGGTGCGAGACATTCCAACCTAAGTCCTGACGAGTAGCATCCTCAGGCGGGGCCCCCGGACGCCCGGCAACAGAAGTCCGGGATTTTCCCTCAATCGTTGCGGCGTCCAAGAAAGCAATGAGCCGCCCGGCAACAGAAGTCCGGGATTTTCTTTTCGACGCATCGCTTTGCGCCGCGCCGTTCGTCGCACCGACACACAAACGCGGCGCGAATGCCGCGCCTGCAACTCTCCTCTTCTGCGCGCTTGAAGCGCGGCGCGCGATCATTTCGCCTCCTCCGCGCCATGCGCTTGCCGCGAGTTCGCGCGTTCTGGATGATGCGTTGACTGCCCGAAACGAGACGCTAAGGGTGCGAGGCAGTTGAGGGGCGGCGCCGATGGCGGAAGATATGATCGGGTACGACCAGTTGATGCAGGACGCGCTTCGCGGCGTCGTGCGCGCTGCACTGCAGCAAGGCGCGGGCCCCCGCGGTCTGCCCGGCAAGCATCATTTTTACATTACGTTCCGCACGCATGCGCCGAACGTGGCGATCCCTGATCATTTGAAGAGCCGCTACCCGGAAGAGATGACGATCGTCCTCGAACATCAATTCTGGGATCTCGAAGTTTACCAAGACCGCTTCCGCGTGATGCTGAAGTTCAACGGCCAGCCGCACGCCATCGTCATTCCGTTCCTCGCGATCACGCGCTTCTTCGATCCTTCGGTGAAGTTCGGCCTCCAGTTCGACCAGCATCTGGCGAACGAGGAGCGCATGGTGGCCGGCGATGCGCCGCCGGCCCCCGCGATCGAAGCGCCGCGCGCCGTCGAGGATGAAGCGCCGGCCGGCGCCGTCGTCAGCCTCGACGCGTTCCGCAAGAAGTGAGCGAGACTGAAGCGCAGGTCAGCGACGAAGACCTTCTCGCGCGCATCCGCAATTCCAAGAACCGCCCGAAGAGCTCCGTCACGCTCGGGTTCGACATCGTCACGCTCTCGCAAGCCGAGAAGAGCTGCGAGATCACGTTCGAAGGCAAGCCTGAGTTCTGCAACCCGATGGGCCAGATCCAAGGCGGCTTTCTCTGTGCGATGCTCGATGAAGTGATGAGCGTCGCGTGCTCGGTGACGAGCGGCATGACGCATGTGGTCTCTTCGCTCGAAATCAAGACGAGCTATTTCCGCGCCGCGACGCCGGGAACGATCCGCGGGATCGGGCGCGTCGTGAAATGGGGCCGCACGGTTGCGTTCGTCGAAGGCGAGCTGTTTGATTCTGAAGGGCGGATGCTGGCGAAAGCCTCGATGACGGCGCTGCCGCAGCCTTATTCAAAGTTCAAGAAATAGCCGTCAGGCGAAGTCGGTGAAGCGATCGCCGGCGCTCGCGCGCGCCACCGCGCGCACGAAGATGCGGTCCCGCTCCGCCGGCGCGCGTTCGCAGTGCAGCAGCGCGATCTGATGATCGTCGAAGAAGACGAAGCCCTTAAGCGCGTCCAGCAGCGCCTTCGCGAGATTGTCGAGATCGAGGCGCGGCGCCTCGCCCGCATGCTCCATGCGGATCGCGACCTCGAAATCGCCCCAGCGCGGGCGGTGCTGAAAGTCCTTCCGGAAAAACTCATAGACGAGCGGCTTATAATAGCGCGCCTGCGTCGTGATGCCGTCGATGGCGATCTCGACGCCGCCGTCGATTGCGCGGGCGCGCACCTTGCCGCGCCCATGCCAGCTTGACCCTGGATCGTCCATCGGCGCCATTCTAGCAGCGCATCGCGCCATGAACGAACCCGCGCTCCTCCTCTATGACGGCGATTGTTCGCTCTGCGCCCACTCGGTCCAGTTCCTGGCGCCGCGCGACACGCGCGCGCGGCTGCGCTTCGCCGCCATCGCGGGGCCGCACGGGCGCGCGCATGCGCAGGCCGCGGGCATCGATCCCGGCGCGCCTTCTTCGATCCTTCTGGTTCTGGACGGCAAACACTACATCAAGTCCGAAGCGTCGCTGCGCGCGGCGCGGCTCATCAAGGCGCCCTGGCCGTTCTTGGCGCGCCTGGGGCAATTGGTCCCGCGTGTCATCCGCGACGCCGCCTATGATTTCGTCGCCAAGCGGCGCTACGCGTTCTTCGGCCGCGCCTGCCTCGTGCCCGATCCAGCCTGGGCGGACCGCGTGCTCGACTGAATCTCCGCACGAGGTTAGAGCCGCCGCATGAAGACCCGCACCGAAACCGACACCTTCGGCCCCATCGAAGTCCCCGCGGACAAATATTGGGGCGCGCAGGCGCAGCGCTCGCTCGGCAATTTCGAGATCGGCGAAGAGAAAATGCCGAAGCCGCTGGTGCGCGCGCTCGGCATCGTGAAGCGCGCGGCGGCGGAGACGAACCTGGAGCTTGCAAAAATCGACGCAAAGCTCGCCGGCTCCATCGTGGATGCTGCGCAGGAAGTGATCGACGGCAAGCTCGACGCGCACTTTCCTTTGGCCGTGTGGCAGACAGGCTCCGGCACGCAATCCAACATGAACGCCAACGAGGTGATCTCGAACCGCGCGATTGAGATGCTCGGCGGCGAGAAGGGCTCGAAGAAGCCGATCCACCCGAACGATCACGTTAACATGAGCCAGAGCTCGAACGATGTGTTTCCCACCGCGATGCACATCGCCGCTGCGGAGACGCTGGTGCGCGTGACGCTGCCGGGGCTGACGCGCCTTCTAGCAGCGCTGCGCGCCAAGGAAGAGGCGTTCAAGGACATCATCAAGATTGGGCGCACGCACACGCAGGATGCGACGCCGCTGACGCTCGGGCAGGAATTTTCCGGCTACGCGCACGCCGTCGAAAATTCGATCCGTCGCATCGAAGAGAGCATGATCGATCTCTTCGAATTGGCGCAGGGCGGCACGGCGGTCGGAACCGGGCTTAACGCGCCGGTCGGATTCGCGGAAATGTTTGCAGCCAGAGTGGCGCGGATCACATCGCTCCCCTTCATCACTGCGCCGAACAAGTTCGAGGCGCTCGCGAGCCACGGCGCGCTCACCTACGCGCACGGCGCGCTTTCGGCGTGCGCGGCCGATCTCTTCAAGATCGCCAACGACATCCGCTTCCTCGGCTCCGGCCCGCGCTCTGGCCTCGGCGAATTGGCGCTGCCGGAGAACGAGCCCGGCTCCTCGATCATGCCAGGCAAGGTGAACCCGACGCAGAGCGAAGCGCTGACGATGGTGTGCGCCCAAGTCGCCGGCAATCAGACGACGCTGCAATTCGCCGCGAGCCAGGGGCATTTCGAGCTCAACGTGTTTAAGCCCGTGATCATCAACGCATTCGTGCAATCGGCGCGCCTCATCGGCGATGCAGCGCGCAGCTTCGCCGATCATTGCGTGGACGGGATCGAGGCGCGTGAAGCCAACATCAAAGCGGCGATGGAGCGTTCGCTGATGCTCGTGACGGCGCTTGCGCCCAAGATCGGCTACGACAACGCCGCCAAGATCGCCAAGACGGCGCATAAGAACGGCACCACGCTGCGCGAAGAAGCCGTCGGCGGCGGCTACGTGACGGCGGACGAGTTCGACGCCATCGTGCGCCCGGAGAAGATGATCAGCCCGGGCTAATGCAAACCATCCGCATCACCGACGAGCTTCCCGATCTCTCCACGCTCCGCGCCGAGGCGCGCGCGGAGGGGTATCGGCACATGGAGCGGCTGGCGGATGAGTGGGAGAGCGGCGCGCAGCGCTTCGACAAGCCGGGCGAAGCGCTCTTCGCGGTTTTCATGGAGGGCGAGGTCGCGGGCATTGGCGGGGTGACGCGCGAGCCGAACGAACCGGACGGCGCGGTTCTCCGCGCGCGGCGGCTTTATGTGCGCCCCGCCTATCGCAAGCTGGGCGTGGGGCGCGCGATCGCTGGCGCGATCGTGCAGGAAGCGTTCGACGAGGCGCCGGCGCTCTATGTGAATGTGTCGGCGGGCGGCTCGGATTCGCAAGCGGCGAGCGTCTTTTGGGAGCGGATGGGGTTTGAGCGTGTCGACGGCGTTGCTGGAATTTCGCATCGGTTGATGCGCTAGCGAAGCGTTGGCGCCTACCCCCTCCCAGCCTCCCCCTTTCAGGGGGAGGAGTGCGAAGCGCAAACGAAACGCGCCGCCCGATTGCTCAGGCGGCGCGCTCTTTCGCTGTCGTCGGAGGACTTAGTTCACCTCGCGCCAGCGATCCTTCGCTTCGTCTTCCGTGATGGAGAGACGAACCTTATCATCGACGCGCGCGACGAACGTGAGCGGCAGCGCGTGATGCGAGCCGACTCCCAGCGAGCGCGTGAGCTTGATGTCTTGGCCGAGAACGTGATCGACCTTGCCGATGTGTTTGCCGTCGGAGCCGACGACTTCCATGTGTTCGCGGATGGCGCTTGGCTCAACCATAAGTCAAATCTCCTTGATGGCGCCGCCCATGTGCGGCGCCTGTTGCCGTTGAACGGCGCGCGGCTTGTTTCGTTCCCCTTGAAAGCAGTAAGGATTTGACATGCTCACGCTCTTTCACGCGCCGCGCTCGCGCTCCTCGCGCATCATCTGGCTGCTCGAGGAACTAGGCGCGCCTTACGAACTCAAGATATCGAACATCCGCCGCGGCGACGGCTCGGGCGCCGTCGAGGAAACGAACCCGCATCCGCACGGCAAAGTGCCCGCGATCGTGCATGACGGCGTGCCCGTGTTCGAATCCGCGGCGATATGCACGTACCTCACCGATGCGTTCCCCGCGAACCGCATCGGGCCGCAAGTCGGCGATCCCAAGCGCGGGCCGTACCTCACGTGGCTCGCGTACTACACCGGCGTGCTTGAGCCGGCGTTCATGTCCAAATTCATGAACATCACACCGCCGCGCGGGACGGCCGGCTGGGTGGTCGTTGAAGAAGCGATGGAGCATGTGAACGCCGCGCTGGAGAAGGGCCCCTGGCTGCTTGGCGATACGTTCTCGGCGGCGGATGTGCTTTACGGCTCGACGTTCGCGCTCTTCCTCGGCAATCCGATGCTGCCGGAAACGCCGCCGCTGCGCGCATACGTCGATCGCTGCGCGGCGCGGCCGGCTTATCAGCGCGCGGCGGCGAAGGAGGAAGGCTGATGGCCGAGATCGTCAATCTCCGGCGCGTTAAGAAAGCCAAGGGCCGCGCGGAGGCCGAAGCAAAAGCGGAAGCGAACCGCATCGCGCATGGGCGCACGAAGGCGGAGAAGAAGCTGAGCGCGGCCGAGAAGAAGCGCGAGGCAGCCAAGCTCGACGCGCACAAGCGCGAGAACGACTAGCCTATTGCAGCAATTCGCTGGATTGCTGTTCAACCGCCGGCGGATCTGCGCCCCGCTCGGCGCTCTCGCCCGCGGCGGGCGGGTCGAGATCGGAACCCACGCCGGTGCGCGTGCCGCATAGGGGCTCCTCCGCGTAGGCCGGCGCCGGTGCGTTGGCGCGCGGCAGCGTGAATTCGATCGGCACACGCATCGGTCCGCCGTTGCGATCGCGCCATTGCGCGGCCGAAGCGGGCGTCAGCCGGATGAGCGAGGAAACCTCCCGCGCCGCGTCGCCAAAGCCCAGGCCTTCGGGCGCCTCGCTCACCGCCGCGCACGCGAGCGTTCCCGTGGAGCGCACGAGGCAGCAAAGCAGCACGCGGCCCTCCTGGCGTTCCTCAAGCGCGGCATGTGGATAGGCCGATTGGATATCCTCGGGCGTGGGACGCGAGCGGAATTGCAGCGGCGCATCGACGGTCACGTCCTGCGCGGCGCCGGACGCGGCAAGGCACGTCGCCGCAAAGATTACCGCCAACACTCGACGCATAGAAAAGGGCTCCGCCTCCCCCCGCGCGCTGTTGTAACATCAACGTGAATGGCGCGACTACACAAACGCTCACTGCGAATTGCGGGCCACCGCACATCGCTTGCCCTCGAGGCTGAATTTTGGGCGGCGCTGGAGGAAATTGCGGCGCGCGACGGATTAACGCTAACCGCGCTCGTCGCGCAGGTTGACGCAGGGCGCGCCGAACGCGGGCTTGCGTCGGCCCTGCGTGTTTACGCGCTCTGTGCGCTCGCTCAGCGCTGATAGAGCGCCACTGCATAGAAACAGGGCGCCACCGTGCAGCGCGCCATGATCGCATTGACGGAGAACTGGCCTTGCGTCCCCGCCGGCAGCGAGACGAGCGGCGTTGCGTCTCCGCCGCGATCCTGCGCAACGATCTGCCCCGATGCGTCTGTCACGGTCAGATCGAAATCGCGGCAATCGTTGTCGCACACGCCGACGATGCGAATATCGCTGCCTGGAACGAGTGTGAGCGGGATCGCTTCGGAAGCGCCGTTTTGCAGCTGGCTGTAGTGGGCTTGGCCCTGCATCTGGAAACCCTGGCCGCTCAGCGATTGCTGCGCGCGTTCGAGGCGGGTCTGAATCTGTGTCGCGTAATCGCCTTGCACCGGTGCGTTGCCGCCGCCCATTCCGCCCCCGGCGATCGCGGCGAAGATGAAGAAGAGGACGACGGCGGCGGCGACGAGCCCGCCGATCAGCACCAGCGGATGGATGCCGCCCTTCGGCGGCGCGCCAGGATGCGAAGGTGAGAGCGGCGGTGGCGCGGCCGCGGCCGGAGGCGGCGGCGCAGGCGCGCTCATCGCGGGTTGGATGCGCGGCGGCGGAGGCGGAGGCGGTGGCGCGGACGCGGCCGGAGGCGGCGGCGCGACGGGCGGCGGCGCCGGCTCTGGCTCAGCCGCGGGCGGACGCGCGCGGTTGACCGCGTTGCGCACCGCTTGGATCAAACGCTCCCAATGAATGTGCCCGCTGGTCTGGCCTTGCCAGTCCGAGAGATTGGCTGCCTGCACTTCGCCGAAGCCGAATGGCGGCTGCGAGGCGTCAAGCGAAGCGGGGATGAGCTTGCCGCGCTCGCGGCCCATGCGCGCTTCCTCGCGCACCCATTGCGACTTGGTGGAGTGCTGGCTCCACAGCACGATCACCGCCGCGCAACTCGCCAGCTTCTCTTCGATGTAATCGGCCCAGGTCTGGCCGGGTGGAATGTCGGGATCCCAGAAAACGTCGAAGCCGGCGGCCTGCATCCCGCGCGCGACCTGCTCGGCGCGCTCGCGGTCTTCACGCGCATAGGAAATGAAGAGATCGGCCATTCGCCCCTCGCTTGGTCGAATCCGGGTTTACCAACCCGCTTCCGGCGATGCGAGGGGCGTTTCCGCGTACGGCTCACTCGCCGCCGAACATGCGGTAATAGGCGTTGCGGCGCACGGCTTGGGCGTCGCGGCGCACGCGGAGCGTGCGATCCGGCGGCTCGGGCGGCAGCGGCTGGGGATTGAGCGCCACGGCGCCCAAGCGATCCGGTGGCTCCGGCGGCAGCGGCTGTGGATTGAGCAGCACTTCCGGCGGCGGGCCGGGCGGCAAAGGCTGCGGGTTGAGCGTGACAAAGCGGCTGCGATCCGGCGGCTCGGGCGGGAGAGGCTGGGGATTGAGCGCGACGGCTTGATGGCGGCTGAACGCGCTTGCGCCGGTGAAGCTTTGCGCATGCGCGCTGGCGGCGGCGGCGCTGGTCAAGACGAGCGCGAGCGCGGCGACGCGCAGGCCAATTGAGAACGACATGGGACGATCCTTGTGCGGCGACGCGGACGGAGACGGGCGTCGTGCTCAGATCATCATGGGTGTTTCAGCGCGGCAGCGACCAAGGTCACTCGGCGGGAAGATCGCCGCAGCGGACGAGCGTGATCGGCGCGCTCCAGGGCCCCTGCTCGACGCGCATGCGATCGCCTTGGCCTTCCAGGCGCAGCACGATGGTGTGCTCTTCCGGCGGCGCCTGCGCCACGCAGCTGGCGTTGACGTCGTAGCCGTTCGTGACGGCGAGAACGTGATTGAACGTGCAGCTCACTTCGCCCTGCGTGGCGATTCCATCCGCGCGGAATTCCCAGGCGGGATCGGCGCACATCGCTTCGCTTGCCGCCCAAAGGCCGATGAACCGATACGGTTCGGGCGCTTGCTCAACCGGCGCCGGCGTTGCGCTTGGCGCCGCTTGGGGCGCGGGGGCGCTCGGCTCACCGCAAGCAGCAAGCGCCAGCAGCGCCATCGGAATGAGATGTCTCAACGCTCTCACGCGCGCGGCAGCGGCGTCGGCAAATCCGGCAGGTCCGGCCGCTCGATCACCGGGCGCGGGGCCTCAACGGTTTGCATCAAATCGAGCCCTTGGCCCACGTAGACCGAGTACGCAATGAAAAGGGCGACCACGATCAGCGCGCCCATCAGGAACGCGAACCAAGGCGTTGAGCCGCCGGAAGAATGGGAATGCGCCATCTTCTGCCTCCTTCGCCCATCCAATGCGCCCCGGCGCGCGAGGTTCCTTTAGGAGGCGCCTGAACGGGCTGATTTGTTCGCTTTTCGTGCTACATAGAGGCGGACCCTGCTCGAATCAGAATGACTGAGCTCCCCATCTCTCAGCGCGCGATGGCGCGCCCGCCGTTCATGGACGGGCTCAATCCAGAGCAACGCGAAGCCGTCGAAACGCTCGATGGGCCGGTGCTGGTGCTATCCGGCGCCGGCACGGGCAAGACGCGCGTGCTGACGACGCGGCTCGCGAACCTGCTGGCCACCGGGCGCGCGAAGCCCTGGCAGGTTCTGGCCGTCACCTTCACGAACAAGGCCGCGCGCGAGATGCGCGAGCGCGTCGAGAAATTGCTCGGTCCCGGCGGCGGCGGCATTCCCTGGCTCGGGACGTTTCACTCGATCAGCGCACAGATGCTGCGCCGCCAGCACGCCGAGCTCGTGGGTCTCAAACCCAATTTCACAATTCTCGATACTGACGATCAGATCAGGCTGCTGAAGCAGCTCATCGAAGCCGAGAACATCGACGAGAAGCGTTGGCCCGCGCGCGCGCTCGCGGGGATCATTGACGGCTGGAAGAACCGCGCGCTCACGCCGGACCGCGTGCCGAAGCAGGACGCCTACCTCTTCGCCGAGGGCAAGGGCTTGAAGCTCTACGCCGCCTATCAGGCGCGCCTGCAGATTCTGAATTGCTGCGATTTCGGCGATCTGCTGATGCACATGATCTCGATCTTCCAGAACCATCCGGATGTGCTCGCCGAGTATCACCGCAAGCTGACGTATCTGATGGTGGACGAGTATCAGGACACCAACGTCGCCCAGTATCTCTGGCTGCGTTTGCTGGCGCAGGGTTCACAGAACTTGTGCGTTGTCGGAGACGACGATCAGAGCATCTATGGCTGGCGCGGCGCGGAGGTAGACAACATTCTCCGCTTCGAGCGCGATTTTCCGGGCGCCAAAGTCATCCGGCTGGAGCGCAATTACCGCTCAACCGGACACATCCTCGCGGCCGCCTCACATCTTATCTCCAACAACCGCGCGCGCCTCGGCAAGACGCTCTTCACCGACGACGATCTGGGCGAACGCGTGAAAGTGCGCGGCGTGTGGGACGGGGACGCCGAAGCGCGGCTCATCGCGGACGACATCGAGAGCTTCGTGCAAAGCCGACGCAAACATGCGGAGTGCGCGGTGCTGGTGCGCGCGGCCTGGCAGATGCGCGCGTTCGAAGAGCGCTTCCTGATGCTGCGCATCCCCTACAAGGTCATCGGCGGCCCGCGCTTCTTCGAGCGCGCGGAGATCCGCGACGCGCACGCCTATCTGCGGCTCATCCGGTCGGAGGATGACGATCTCGCCTTCGAGCGGATCGTCAATCAGCCCAAACGCGGCATCGGCGACGGCACGGTGCAGAAGCTCCACGCTTACGCCGCCAAGGCGCCGCCGCGCTTTATCACCGACAACGGGCCCCTCTTCGATGGCGAGACGGGCGAGATCGTTCCGGAAGAGCCGCCGATCTCCGGGCGCCACCGCACCTTGACCCAGTCGGCCCGCGAAATGGTGCTGACGGACGAACTGCCTTTGAAGGCGCGCACCGCGCTGCGCGCATTCCTTTCCGACATGGATCGCTGGCGTGACCGGGCCCCCAGCATCTCGCACATCGATCTCGCCGAAATCGTATTGGACGAGTCCGGCTACACGGACATGCTCAAGGCGGATAAGTCGCCGCAAGCGCAGACGAAGCTCGAAAACCTCAAAGAGCTCGTGCAGAGCATGGGGCAGTTCGAAACGCTGGAAGCCTATCTCGAGCACGTCGCGCTCGTCCTCGACATCGAAGCCGAAGGCGGCGGAGACGAAGTGCAGCTCTCGACGCTCCACGCCGCGAAGGGGCTCGAATGGCCGCTCGTCTTTCTGCCGGGGTGGGAAGAGCAAGTCTTCCCCTCGCAGCGCGCGATCGACGAAAGCGGCGAGAAGGGTTTGGAGGAGGAACGCCGCCTCGCATACGTCGGCATCACGCGGGCGCGGGAAAGCGCGCGCATTTCGTTCGCCGCGAATCGGCAGATTTATGGGCGCTGGCAGAACGTGCTGCCGTCGCGCTTCGTCGATGAACTGCCGCACGCGAATGTCGATGCGATGAGCGAGACGGGCTATGGGCAAACGGCAGGTGTTGGGGATCGGCGTCTCGACGCCTACGCGCCGGGCGCGGGATTCTCTTCGGGCTATGCGAGCCCTGGGTGGCGGCGTGCGCAGGAGCGCATGAACGCGGGCGAGCCGGCGCCCCGCGCGCCGATGATCGAAGGCGAAGCGCGCCTCGTCATCAAATCGGGCGACAAGGATCAGCGCTTCGGCATCGGCGAGCGCGTCTTCCATCAGAAGTTCGGCTATGGGCGCATCCGCGCGGTGGAAGGCAACAAGCTGACGGTCGATTTCGAGAAAGCGGGCGAAAAGCGCGTCATCGACACGTTTGTCATCCCCGCGAGCGCCGCTTAGTCGTCGTCATCATCATCGTCATCGCCCGAGCGGACAGGGACAGCCGCACGCGTGGGCGCTTGGTCCGCACGCGCAGCATCCGATGGCGCGGCCCACAAAGGCGACCAATTCGTGTTGCGCTGCTGCGCCGCCGGGGGGACGGCGCCCTTCGCGGCAGGCGGCTGCGCATTCGCCGCTGCGCCCGGATTGAGGATCGCGGCGGCCGGTGCGGGCAAGGGCAGGTCCGTCAGGCTGGCGAGAGCGAAGGCGCCGAGCCCGAGAAGCCCCGCGGCGCCCGCCGCCAGGATCGCAACGCCGCCCGCACCGATCGACCGGTTGAGGATTTCCATGATCGCCTCCCCGCGCCTTACGGCGGTTCGATTTGTCATCCCGCGCTCGGCCCATTAATTGGATCACGTGGGAGGACAATCAATGAAAAATGCCGCCATCGCGCTTCTGAGCGCGCTCGCGCTTGGGGCATGCGCGCAGTCACAGACTGCCTCGGCGCCCGCGGAACAGGCCGCATCCGTGCGGCTCTATGCGATGAATTGCGGCGAGCTCAACGTATCGAACGCGGATGCGTTCGCCGATGACGGCTCATACGCGGGGGTGCAGCGCCGCTTCGTCGTGCCGTGCTACCTGATCCGCCATCCCCAAGGCGATCTCATCTGGGACACCGGCCTTCCCGACGCGCTCGCGCTGCTGCCGGACGGGCGCACGACGCCGATCGGCCACATGCGAATGGCGCGCACGCTTGCCAGCCAGCTTGCAGAACTCGGCTTGACGCCGGCCGACATCGAGTTCCTCTCGGTGTCGCACAGCCACGTCGATCATATTGGCAATGGCGGTCTCTTTGCGCAATCAACCTGGATCGTCGATCCTGACGAGCGCGCGCATGCGTTCCGCGATGCAGCGCGCGCGGATACGGAATCCTTCTCCTTCTATTCGGCGTTGGAGAACGCGCAGACGCGCCTCATCGAAGGCGACGCGCCGCATGACGTGTTCGGCGACGGCAGCGTCCAGATTGTTCCGACGCCAGGGCACACGCCGGGGCACACGATCCTGCAACTTCGCCTTGCGAATGCGGGCGTCGTCCTGCTGACAGGCGATATGTGGCACTTGGCCGAAAGCCGCGAAGGCCGGCGCGTGCCGCGTTTCAACGTCAATCGCGAACAGACGCTGGCTAGCATGGACCGCATCGAAGCGATTGCAGCGGCGACGAATGCGCGCGTCGTGCGCGAGCACGTTCCGGAAGATTTCGAGGCGTTGCCGGCGTTCCCCGCGTATCTCGATTGATCGCGCGATTGGCGCGGCAGCGTGACAGGGCGCGGCGCTTGCGTTAAGCGCCCGCCCCCATGCGCATCCTCACGGCCCTTGGTTCGCTCGCGGAGATCAAAGCCGCGGCGCAGGAATTCGACGGGCTCGATCCCTCGCCCGCGGACGCGGTTTCCTGGTTCGAAGAGAGCCCGAACCGCTTCCGGCTCGAAGTTTATGTGCATAGCGAGCAGGACGAAGCTTCCGCGCGCGCGGTGATCGGGCACGCGGCGCCCGATCTCCATGTGAACGGCGAAGACGTGCGCGACGCCGATTGGGTCGCGATGGCGCTCGATGGTCTTCCGGCTGTGCGCGCGGGGCGGTTCGTCGTCGCAGGCGCGCATGCGCTCAAAAGCGTACATGGCGGCGCCAAAAAACTCTGGATCGAAGCGAGCGAAGCCTTCGGCACCGGCCATCACGGCACGACCTATGGCTGTCTCGCCGCGCTTGAGAAGACCGCGCAGGCGCGGCGCGTGAAGCGCGTGCTCGATGTCGGCGCGGGCTCAGGCGTGCTGGCGATCGCGGCGGCGAAACTGGGCGCACAGGCGCTTGCCATCGAGATCGATCCGCGCGCGGCGGCGATCGCGGAGATCAACGTGCGGCAAAACAAGATGCGCCCGCGCGTGCGCGTGCTGGCCGCCGACGGCGCGCGCCACATCGCGCAGAAGCGCTTCGATCTCGTGTTCGCGAACATTCTGATGCGCCCGCTTATCCGGCTTGCGCCCTTGCTCGCCCGCGCGACCGCGCCTGGCGGCACGCTCATCCTCTCGGGGCTGCTGCACAAACAAGAGCCGCTCATCCGGCTCGCCTATCAATCGCGCGGGCTCGCGCTCGCGGCGAGGCTGAGGCGCGAAAGCTGGGTGACGCTCGTTTGGCGGCGCGCTCAGCGCGCATAGAGATTGAGCGCGAAATAACAGCCCGAACGCACGCCGCAGGAAGGCATCAGCGCCTGCACGGAGAAGCGCCCGGTCCAACGCGGGATGGAGCTGACGTTCGGCACGGTGCCCGGCCCCGTGTCCTCGGTGATGAGCCCACCGCCCTGATCGAACAGCCGGAGATCGAGATCGCCGCAAGCGCGGTCGCACACGCCGACGACGCGGTATTCCGCGCCGGCCTGAAGCGTGAACGTGTAGCCGCGCGCGCCTCCTTGCGGGAGAATGCCCGTAAACGTTCCCGGCACGCGGCGGAAACCTTGCCGCGCCATCGTCTGCTCGACGGCTGAAAGCTGCACGGCAAGCTGGGCGGCATAATTCGGCGGCACCTGCGCGGACGCGGCGTTGCCCAGCGCCAGAAGCGCGGCCAACGCAAGCGCGGGTTTGATCGCGAAGCGGCGCAGCATCGGAGGGTCCAGCCAAGCTCTCGAACAGGGACGCGACTCGCGGCCCCGAGCGCAGGAAGCCACAAGCCCGCTTAACCCGGCATCAATGAGGCGACAGGCGCGCCGGATTGCGCCCTTGGCGCCAGGCGCCTAATTTCCCCGGATGATCCAGACATTCGAGCAACAGGGCGGCCCCGCCCTCGGCCGCAAGCATCTCCCGCTCCTGCGCAAGCAATTGGAGCGCCTCGGCCTCGACGGGATGATCATCCCGCACGAGGACGAATGGCAGAACGAATACGTCCCTCCGGCGTATGATCGTTTGGCGTGGCTGACTGGCTTCACCGGGTCGGCGGGCGCAGCAATTGTGTTGAAAGACGAAGCCGCCGTCTTCGTCGATGGCCGCTACACGCTGCAGGTGCGCGATCAGGTGGATGCGAAGCTCTTTGAGTATCGCGATCTGATCGAAGGGGGGCCGGCCGCTTACATTCGCGAGCGCGGGCGCGGCGCGAAGATCGGCTTCGATCCTAAGCTCGTGAGCCCCGACAGCCTGGATCGCCTGCGTGCGGCGGCGAGCGATGCGGGCGCGGAGTTGACGCCCGTTTCGCCCAATCCGATCGATGCGGCGTGGAACGATCGCCCCGCGATCCCGATGGCGAAGGTCGCGCCGCATCCTGAAGCATACACGGGCGAGGCTTCGGCCGCGAAGCGCAGGCGCTTGGGCGATTCCATCGCCGCCGACGGCGCGGACGCGGTCGTCATCACGTCGCCTGCGTCCCTCGCGTGGCTCTTCAACATTCGCGGCGGCGACGTGGCGCGCACGCCGCTGCCGCTTGGCGAGGCCGTGCTGCGCGCGGACGGACGCGCCGATCTCTTTCTGGCGCCCGAGAAAGTGACTCCTGAGCTGCGTGATTTCCTCGGCAACGAAGTGGCGCTCAAGCGCCCCGAGGATTTGCCGCAAGCGCTGGCGGATTTGTCCGGGCAGCGCGTGCGGCTCGATCCCGGCAGCGCCAGCGCCTGGTATTTCGAGGCGCTCAAAGAAGCCGGCGCGCAAGTGCTGCGCGGCGTCGATCCCGTCATGTTGCCGCGCGCCACGAAAAACGAGGTGGAGATCGAGGGCTCGCGCAAGGCGCATGCGCGCGATGGCGCGGCACTCTCCCGCTTCCTGCATTGGGCCGCGACCGAGGCGCAAACCGGCAAGGCCGATGAGATCACGGCCTGCGGCGTGCTGGAGAATTTCCGCCACGAAACCGGCGCGCTCAAGGACCTCTCGTTCGATTCAATCTCCGGCGCGGGACCGAACGGCGCCATCGTGCATTACCGCGCAAGCGTCAAATCGAACCGGAAGCTCAAGCGCGGCTCGCTTTTCCTGATCGATTCCGGCGGGCAATATCTCGACGGCACGACGGATGTGACTCGCACCGTCGCCATCGGGCGCCCGAGCCCGGAGATGAAGGACCGCTTCACACGCGTGCTCAAAGGGCACATCGCGCTTTCGCGCGTGCGCTTCCCCAAAGGCACGAGCGGGCATCAGCTCGATGCGCTGGCGCGCATGGCGCTTTGGGAAGCGGGGCTCGACTACGATCACGGCACCGGCCACGGAGTCGGCTCTTATCTCGGCGTTCACGAGGGCCCCCACCGCATCGCCAAGTTCGTCAACACGCAGCCGCTCGAGCCGGGGATGATCGTCTCCAACGAGCCGGGCTATTACAAGACGGGCGCGTACGGCATCCGCATCGAGAATCTGCAGGTCGTCACGCCTGCTTCGCAAATCGACGGCGGCGAGCGCGCGATGCTTGGCTTCGAGACGCTGACGCTGGCGCCCATCGACCGCAAGCTCATCGTGAAGACGATGCTCTCGAAGGAAGAGCGCGCCTGGCTCAACGCCTACCACGCGCGCGTGGCGGAAATTGTCGGCCCGAAGCTCTCGGGCGAGGCAAAGACGTGGCTCGTGGAAGCGACCGCGCCGATTTGAGGATCAGGATCCATGTGCCGCAACATCAAGACGCTGCATAATTTCGCGCCGCCGGCGACCGATGAGGAAATCCGCGCGGCCTCGCTTCAATTCGTGCGCAAGCTCTCCGGCATGAACGCGCCTTCGAAAGCCAACGAGGCGGCGTTTAACGCCGCGATCGAGGAAGTCTTCGCCTCCGCGCGCCGCCTGATCGACTCGCTCGAAACCCACGCGCCGCCGAAGGACCGCGAGATCGAAGCGGCGAAGGCGAAAGAACGCGCCGCGATCCGGTTTGGGAAGCCCGCAACCGCCTAGAAGTCGAAATTCAGATCTCGCCGCGATTGATCGAGCACCCAGGTTGAGACTTTGGTGAGATCGAGTTCGGCAATGGCGAAAGTCTCGCCGGGGGACATCGTTTCATGCAGCACCGCGCCGTCTGGCGCGATGAGGATGCTTGGGCAGTTCTGCTCTGACGCGGCCGCGTTGGCCCCCACGATGAAACGCTGCGTCTCCGCTGCGCGGCTGATGAGGTGGCTGCGCCAAACCGGCGCCACGCGCGCATCCCCGATTGCGTTGTTGAGAAAACCGAACACCTCCGCGCCGTTCGCAGCCAGATGGCGCCATTGTTCGGGATGGCGGATTTCGCGGCACATCTGCACGGCGAGTTTGAACGCGACGCCGCCAAGCGAAACGTCCCAGATAGGCAGCGCGTCACCGGGCGTGAAATCCCGCCGCTCAAGGTGCGCGAGATTGACCTTCCAATATTCTCCGCGCGCGCCGTTCGGTTCGCACACGAACGTGGCGTTGCGCCAGAGGCCGTCGCGGCGGACGCACGCGCCGAGCAGCAGCAACTGACCTCGCTTCGCCGCATGCGCGTGCAGGCGCTCAATCGCGCCATCGAGCGCAGCGTGATCGATCCGCGCGAGAAAATCGCTCTGCGGCGCATAGCCTGAGATCGCGCCTTCGGGCGTGACGACGAGCGAATTGTCCGGGCAGCGATCGATGAGCCGCTTCAACACAGCCTCGTTTGTCGCGATGTCGAGGCTCACGGGATGCTGGACGTAGGCGGCGAGGATCGTGCGGCTCATGCGCCGATCAAGGCGATCCAGCCGTCCTCGTCGATCACCCGCACGCCGAGGGCGGTTGCTTCCTTGAGCTTCGAGCCCGCGCCGGGGCCGGCGACAACGAGATCGGTTTTCTTCGAGACGCTGCCGGCCACTTTGGCGCCGAGCGCGATCGCACGCGCCTTCGCCTCATCGCGCGTCATCTTCTCCAGCGTGCCGGTGAAGACGACCGTCATGCCCGACACTGGGCTCGACTGCGACGGTTTCTCCGCTTCGGCGGGCGTCACGCCGTCAGGGTTCTTGCGCGCGTGATAGATAAGGCCGTCGAGCGTTTCGCGATTATGCGGCTCCGCGAAGAAATCGATGATCGCTTGGGCCTTTATGGGGCCGATCTTCTCCACGCTCGCCAGTTCGGCGCGCGCGCTTTCATCACCCTTCGCGGCGGCGAGCGCAGCTTCGGCAAACGCATCCCACGACCCGTAGTGACGCGCGAGCACGCCCGCGAGCGTTTCGCCGATGTGGCGGATGCCGAGCGCGGTGATGAACCGCTCCAGCGCGGGCGCCTTGCGCGCCTCAATGGACGCCATCAGCTTGGCGACGCTCGTTTCACCGTAGCCTTCGCGTTCGCGGATTTCGTTCGCGTGCTGGTGCAGGCGGAAGATGTCCCCCGGCGCCTTGAGGAAGCCGGCGTCGTAAAATTCCTCGATCTGCTTATCGCCCAGGCCTTCGATATCGAGCGCTCGGCGCGAGGCGAAATGCTTCAAGCGCTCCTTGGCTTGCGCCGGGCACGTGAGCCCGCCCGTGCAGCGCTTCACGACATCGGCTTCGCCGGTGTCCGGATCGGTTTCGCGCACGGCGCGCGAACCGCAGACGGGGCAAACATCCGGAAACTTGTATTTCTTCGCGCCCTTCGGGCGCTTCTCCATCACGACAGAGACGATCTGCGGGATGACGTCGCCGGCGCGCTGCAGCACGACCGTATCGCCGATGCGCACGTCCTTGCGCTCGATCTCGTCTTCGTTGTGCAGCGTCGCGTTCGTCACCGTGACGCCGCCGACGAAAACGGGCTTCAAGCGCGCCACGGGCGTCAGCGCGCCTGTGCGGCCAACTTGGATGTCGATGCCTTCGAGGACCGTCTCCGCTTGTTCGGCCGGAAATTTGTGCGCGATCGCCCAGCGCGGGCTCCGGGAAACGAAGCCCAGGCGCTCCTGCAGATCGAGGCGATCGACCTTGTAGACGACGCCGTCGATCTCATAAGGCAGCTTCGCGCGCGCTTCGGCGATGCGGTTGTAGGCGGCGAGCAATTCCGCCGCCGTGCGCCCGGCGCGGCGATGCTCGTTCACGCGGAAGCCGCCTTCAGCCAAACGATCGAGCGCGTGGCGGTGTGTTTCCGCGAGCGGCGCTGTGGTTTGGCCCCAGCCCCAAACATAGAAACGCAGCGGGCGCGAGGCGGTGATTTTTGGATCAAGCTGGCGCACCGCGCCGGCGGCGGCGTTGCGCGGGTTCACGTAGATCTGCGCGCCGGCGGCCTCGGCGCGCGCGTTCATCTCCGCGAATGCCTTTTTCTCCATATAGATCTCGCCGCGGATTTCGATGCTTTCCGGCCAACGCGCACCTTTGAGCTTTGCGGGAATGTCGCCAATCGTGCGGAGGTTTTCCGTCACGTCCTCGCCTTCACGCCCATCGCCGCGCGTGGCGCCCTGCACGAAGACGCCGTTCTCGTAGCGCAGGCTCGCGGAGAGGCCGTCGATCTTCGGCTCGGATTCGATCATCGGCGCGTCGGCTTCCGCGATGTTCAGGAAACGGCGGATGCGCGCGAGAAAATCCGCGACGTCTTCTTCCGCGAAAGCGTTGTCGAGGGAAAGCATCGGCGCGCGGTGAAGGACCTTCTTGAATCCTTCGCTGGGGCGGCCGCCGACTTTCTTCGCGGGCGAATCCGCGGAGACGAGTTCGGGGAATCGCGCGGCGATCGCGTCATGGCGGCGGCGCAGCGCGTCGTACGCCGCGTCGGAGATCACCGGCGCGTCTTCCTCGTGGTAGCGCTGATCGTGTTCGGCGATGGCGGAGGCCAGACGCGCAAGCTCCCGCTCCGCCTCTTTCGCCGTCAAATCTGGAACCAGTTTTTCGGCCGCCTTGGCCATGGGGTCACGCCGCCCCTTCTAGGCGCACGCTTTGTGCGCTTTCGTCACGCGTTCCGTTGAAGCGGGAAAGCGCGCGAGAGCGGCTTGGGGGCGCACCGGGCGTTTCACCAATTCGCCGCCGCAATTCGGGCAGCGGCCGGCGAATTTCTGCGAAGCGCAATCGGGACAGAACGTGCACTCGAACGAGCAAATCCGCGCATCCGCATCCGCCGCCAGATCGCGATCGCAACATTCGCAGTTTGGCCTGAGCGCCAGCATCAGAAGATGCGCGAGAGCCAGCCGCGCCGCTGGCGCTCTTCTTGCGTCGCCGGCGTAACGCCGCGCCGCTCCATCAGCTCGTAAGTGCGCTCATACCACTCGCTGCCGGGGAAATTGTACCCAAGCACGGCGGCGGAGCGCTGCGCTTCATCGAGCATGCCGACGGTGAGATAGGATTCTACCAGGCGGTGGAGCGCTTCGGGCACGTGGCTCGTGCGCTGATAGTGCTCGTCTTCGACGACGCGCCGGAATCGGTTCATGGCGGCGAGCGTCTGGCCCTGGTTCAGATAGAAGCGGCCGATCTCCATCTCTTTGCCGGCCAGCTGATCGTACGTCATGTCGATCTTGAGGCGCGCGTCGCGCGCATAATCGCTCTCCGGGAAACGCCGCACGACCTCTTGGAGCGCATTGAGCGCGGCCTGCGTCGTCGCCTGATCGCGGCCGACGTCGAGGATGCGTTCGAAGTGGCAAATCGCGATGAGATAATAGGCGTAGGGCGCGCTCTCATTGCCGGGGTGAAGCGCGATGAACCGCTGCGCCGCGGAGACCGCGTCATCATAGTCGCGTGCGCGGTACTTGGCGTAGGCGTTCATCAGGATGGCTCGGCGCGCCCAGGACGAATACGGGTGCTGACGCTCCACTTCCTCGAAGGCGGTGGCCGCATCGGACCAGCGGCCGCGATCGAGAAGATCGGCGGCGCGGTTGTAGAGCTGCTCGACCGGCTCTTCCTGATATTGCAGCGACGCACGTTGGCGGTCCCCCGCGCAAGCCGTCGCCGTCAGCGCCACGACCGCCAGGCCCGCCGCGCGCGCCCAAAGCGGAATGTCTCGGATCATGGACGAAACCCTCTAAGCCGGGGCCCCTCGGCCGCCCGGCGCGGCCATGGGCTTACTATGCCTCTCCGCGCCGGGAAAGCGGCGGGCGCCGCTGCCCGCAGCGGACTGTGCAAAACCCTGAAATTACGGCGGCTTTGCGCCTTCGCCGGGTGTCTAGCCGAGCGCGGCGGCCCGCACAGGCTGATCCAGCGATTCCCAGCGCCAAGCGTGCGGCGCGGCCATCAGCGCGGCCAGGAGCTTGGCGTTCATCGCGTGCCCGGGCTGATCGGCGACATAGCGCCCCGCGATGGGGGCGCCCGCGAGGGCGAGATCGCCCACCGCGTCCAGCATCTTGTGGCGGACGAACTCGTCCTCGAAACGCAGGCCCTCGGGATTGAGCACACGGCCCTCTTCCACGACGACCGCGTTGTCCATCGAAGCGCCGAGCCCACGCCCGGCGGCGCGCATCGCGTCCACGTCCTTCGCGAAGCCGAACGTGCGTGCATCCGCTATATCGGCAAGGAAGCTCTCGCGCGTGAGTTTCGCGGTGCGGCGCTGCGTGCCGATGGCGGCATCCTGAAAGCGGATCGTCACATCCAGCGCCAATTCCTCGGCATCGAAATCGGGCTCGAGCGCGGCTTCCTTGGCGCCGTCCTTCACCGCGACGCGCTCCACGATGCGGATGACGCGGCGGTGAGCGCCCAGAACGCGCTGGCCGGCATTCTCCAGAATTTGCACGAAGGGCGCGGCCGAGCCGTCGAGGATCGGCAGCTCGGGGCCATCGATCTCGACGATCAGATTGTCGATCTCAAGCCCGGCGCAGGCGGCGAGAAAATGCTCGACGGTGGCGATCTCGACGCCCGCCTCGTTGCGCAGCGTCGTGCCCAGGAGCGTGGCCGCGACATTCTCGGCGGCGGCCTTGATGCGGTTGTTCTCCGCGATGTCGGTGCGGACGAAGACGATGCCCGTCCCGGCTTCGGCCGGCTTGACGACAAGGCGCGCGTGCGCGCCGGAGTGCACGCCGATGCCCGCGCACATGGCGGGGCCTGCGATGGTCGTCTGCAAGCGCATGGGTTCTCCCCCGCCGAAGGCCATCTTTGCTCCTTATCCCCTCACCAAAGAGGATGTACGGATGGAGCGGGATGCGCTCAAAACACGTTGCGCTACGGTTTGTGACAATTAAAGCTAATGAAAAGACTGGGGATTTTCACCACCGGCGCGGGGGCCTGAAACGCACGTGAGCGGGCCGCCGCAAAACCCGCCGCGCGGGCCTCCCGCGCGCCCTTCGCTGGGGCGGCGATTCGAAACGCTGATGGCCGACGCCAAGGGCCAAGGCCAGCGCGCCGCGGAGGCCGGGCGCGCCGCCGCGGCCATCGCGTTGGAGCTCGATCCCAGGCTCGCGGAAGAGGCGTTCGAACGCGTGCTCGCGGCCGATCCGCTGGACGCGATCTCGCGCTTGGCGCTGGCCCAGCTCAAGACCGATCGCGGCGACCTCGCGGCCGCGGAAGCGGATGCGGCGCGCGCGTTCGCGGAGGCTGTCGAGCAGACCGCCAAGGCGCTGGCCGCCTTCGCGCTTGGCGAGATCGCGTTGGCCCGCGGGCGCAAGGCCGAGGCGAAGAACGCCTTCGCAGCGTCGCACGATCTTTTCGAGGCGATCCTCAAGAGCGACCCCGGCGATTACGACGCGCTCAGGCACCACGCGCGCGCATGCCAGCGGCTCGCGGAGTTCACTGTCGTTGAATCGGGCGCAGCCCTAGGGCGGCTCGCGCACGCTGAAGCGCTCACTGTGCTGGAGACGCTCTCCGAACGCGAAGACGCGAAGCTCGATCTCGCGGAGGACTTGGCGCTGGGATGCGCGCGGCTGGCGGCGCTCTCCGTTGAACTCGGCGATCTTGAGTCCGCGGAGAAATGCGCCGAGGCGTGCGTCGGTTGGCGCTTGCGCCTGGCCGATGGCGAGCCCGATGTCGCGGCATGGCGGGAGGATTTGGCCGCCGCCTACGAGGCGCAGGCCGCCGTCGAGCTTTTGACGCGACGCTATCTGCAGGCGCGTGAATCCTGCGACCGCGCGATCAAGCTGCGTGTCGGGATCGCGGCGGCCGCGCCGCACGATGCGCGCCGGCGGCGCTTGCTTGCCGCGTCGTGGCGGCTCTCGGCGCAGTGCGCCGCGCGTGTCGAGGAATGGGCGCACGCAAAGAATGCCGCCGCGCAGGCGCGCGCGCTGGCGGAGCGCGACGGGAGCGAAGCCGGCGTCAAGGCGCTCTACACGGCGTTGCTGCTCGAAGGCGACATCGCACTCAAGGCGCACGATCTCGAGGGCGCGCGCCAGGCGTTCGCCCAAGCATGCGAGTTTGCACAGAGCCATGTCGAGCGCGATCCGGAATGGACGCCGCTCCTTGCCGCCGCCTGGGAGCGGCTGGGCGATGTGGGCGCGGCCGCAGCGCGCCACGCCGGCGCGCGCGACGCTTTCGCCCGCGCACGCGCGCTCCTCGGCGCGAGCGACAAGAAGGCCGATGCGCGCCTCTCCTTGAAGGCGGGCGAAGCCGCCCTCGCCGCGGGAGACCGCGACGGCGCGCGCACGGCATTCACTCAATCCTGCAGCGTGCGGCTCGCGCTCGTCGAAGCAAGCCCAAACGATTTCAAACTGGCGCGAGATCTGGCCGTAGGGATGGAGCGCATCGGGCTCCTGGCCCAAAGCGCGGGGGACAAGAAACTAGCCCGCGCCGCTTGGCGCGACGAGCTGAAGATCGCCGACGCGCTCATGGTGGCGACGCCGCGCGACGAGGCCGCGATCCGTTTCTGCGCGATCGTGCACGCGCACATCGTAACGCTCGAAGAGACGGATATGCACGCGCACCGCGCGGACGCCTTCGCGCTCCTCGATCAGCTCGAAGCGATGGGAAAATTGAGCGAGAACGATAAGGCCCTGCGCGCCCGCCTGGAGCGCGCCTGAAGCGCGCGCCAAGCGAGGGCGCTTCGGGCGCGCTACCAGATAACCTCAAAGCAGCCGCGCGCCGAGCCGAGCGTCTTTGCGCCGTCCGCGGCGGAGACTTCGAACATCGTGTCGTCGATGAACATCGAGCCGCTGGCTTCCGTGCTGAAGCGCTTGCCCGCCTTGCCGACAACGGAAACGCCCTGAGCGTTTTGCTCAACCCTCACTTTGATCTTCCATTTGCCGACGCGGATCCATTGCTCCTCTTCGTTGCGGCGGGAGAAGAGTTCGGGATCGATGGAGATGCGCGGAACGCGCGTGGGTGACTTTTCGTCATCCCAGAGCAGAAAATTGTCGAGATGGATCATCTGCGCCTCCTATGCGGGTTGATGCAACCTTTAGTTGCATATCCGCAATGAGAACGCAAACGCGCCTATCGCTGGTTCATCTGGCGGCGCAGAAAGGCTGGGATCTCAAGCTCTTCATCGAGCGCGGGATCGATCGGTTCTTGAGGCTGGCGGCCCGCCGGCTCGCGCCGCGGCGGCGGCGGATCGTCCTGGCCGGATTTCATCCACCCGAAGAGGCTGAAGCCGCGCCGCTCGGGTTCGCTTTCAGCGATGGCGAAGCTCGGGCGCTCTTCTTCCTCATAGACGCTGGCGGCGCTGTCGAACGCGGCGGCGCGATCTTCGAGTGAGAAGCGGCGCGACGGCGCTTCCGCCGCACGGCGCGCGGGCTGCACGATCGTCTGCTGCGAGACGATGGCCTCGTCATCAATGCCCGTGGCGACGACCGAAACGCGGATGCGGCCTTCGAGCGCCTGATCGAACGTCGAGCCCAGGATGATGTTGGCGTTGGGATCGACCTCGGCGCGAATTTCGTTCGCGGCGGCGTCAACCTCGTACAAGGTCATGTCGAAGCCGCCGGTGATGTTGATGAGCACGCCCTTGGCGCCGCGCATCGAGACGATGTCCAAGAGCGGGTTGGTGATGGCGCCGTGCGCGGCGTCGAGCGCGCGGTTGTGCCCCTCGCCTTCGCCGGTGCCCATCATCGCGGTGCCCATCTCGGCCATCACAGTGCGGACGTCGGCGAAGTCGAGATTGATGAGGCCGGGCATGACCATGAGATCGGTGACGCCGCGGACGCCCGAATAGAGCACCTGATCCGCCATCTGGAACGCCTCGGCGAAGGTCGTGCGCTCATTGGCGATGCGGAAGAGGTTCTGGTTCGGGATGACGATCAGCGTATCGACGTGCTTGCGCAGCTCCTGCACGCCCTGCTCGGCCAGCACCATCCGGCGCTGCCCTTCGAAGTGGAACGGCTTGGTGACGACCGCGATCGTCAGGATGCCGCGCTCACGCGCCGCGCGCGCGATGACGGGCGCCGCGCCCGTGCCGGTGCCGCCGCCCATGCCGGCCGCGACGAAGACCATGTGCGCGCCGTCGAGAAACTCCGCGATCTCGGCGACGCTCTCCTGCGCGGCGGCCTGCCCGACCTCGGGACGCGCTCCCGCGCCCAGCCCCTCGGTAATGGCTTGGCCGAGCTGGATGCGATGGGGCGTGCGTGCGCGCAGCAGCGCCTGCGCGTCCGTGTTGGCGACGACGAACTCGACGCCCGCCAGATTGGCGTCGATCATGTTGTTGACGGCGTTTCCGCCGGCGCCGCCGACGCCGAAGACAACGATCCGCGGCCTCAACTCGCTCACGCCGGCCGCGCTATTCTGGTTCATCCGCTGCTCCAGGGGACGTTCGAATCCCCAGCCCGCGCTAATGTGCGCTAGGGAACATGTGTTTTCCAGGGCGCGCGCTTAACACACCGCTAATTCTTTCAGCATTGCGATTGCGCAAGAATGGCGCGCGCGGCTCAGAAATTGTCCTTGAGCCAGGCCCATGCGCGCGAAGCCGCAGCCGTGGCCGCGCGGCTCACCTCACGCAAGCTCGGCTCGTAAGCCTGCGCTTCAGCGGCTTCGGGCGGGCGGTCGAGGCGCCAGCGAAGCAACCCGGCTGCGGTGGTGAAGGCCGCGCCCGCTTGGCCGGCATCGATATCGTTGACGCCCATTGGGCGCCCAATGCGGACTGGCAGACCCAGCAGCTCTTGCGCGACTTCGCGCGCGCCCGCGATTTGAGCGCCTCCACCGGTGAGGATGGCGCGCTGCGGTGCGCGGTTGGCGCCCAAGCGCGCCTCCGCCACGCGGGCGCGCGCCAACAGAATCGTCTCACGGAAGCGCGGGGCGAGCGCATCGTGGATCGTCTTTTTCGCGATGATCTGCGCTTCGAGACGCCCGTCGTCGCCGACGCGGGGAGCTTCCAGCGCTTCGCGCGGATCGTAGGCGCCGCCGACGACGCCGTGCAGCAGCTTGGCGCGCTCCGCGGCCGGAAAAGTCGCGCCCAGAGCCTTGGCGAGATCGCGCGTCATCCGCGCGCCCCCGATCGGCACATGATCGACATGGACGAGGCCTTCCGCGCACAGCACCGCGACGCCCGCGCCGCCCGCGCCAAGATCGATCACCAGCACGCCTTGCGCGCGTTCTTCGTCGGTCGCCGCGCCAAGTGCGGCGGCATAAGGCGCCGCGACGATGTCGGCGGGTTCGACGCCCGCGGCGCGGATGCATTGGCGCAGCGCATCGACCGCTTGGCCGGGCGCGGTGACGATGCAGGCTTCGACCGTGAGCGTCGAGCCCTGGCGGCCGCGCGGATCGGAAACGAGCGCGCCGCCGTCAATCGAATAGCCGAGCGGCGCAACGTGCAGCGCGGCCTTGCCCGGCGCGGGCGCCGCATGGATTGCCGCGGCGAGCGCGGCTTGCGCCTCGCGCACGCCGATTTCGGTTCCGCGCACACGCGCTTGTCCGCGCACGATGCGTGCGTGGAGACCGGGGCCGGAATAGCAGGCGACGACTTCGCGGATGCTTTCCTCCGCACCGCGTTCGGCCTCATCGATGGCGATGCGGATGGAGCGCGCGCAGGATTCGAAATCGGCCGCGCCGCTCGCGGCGCTGGTGGCTTGGATGCCGGCGCCGATCACGTCGAGCGGGCGGCCACGCTGGCCCGGCGCGGTGCAGCTCATGGGCGTGGCGAGACAAACCGTCTTGGCGCAGCCGACATCGAGCGCGGCGGCCAGAACCGCGCGTGATTTTTCAACGCGATGCGGCGCGGGAGCGAGATCGAGCGCCATCAGACTTCACCGCGCTCGCGCCGCGCGCCGGCGAGATAGGGATGCACACGCACGGCCGCGCGGCCGGGCAAGCGCAAATCGATGCGATAAACAGGGCGGTCGAGCAACACGTAGCGTTGTTGCAGACGCTCAAGCGATGCCAGTGCGGAGACAGGATCGTTCTCCGGCAGCGCGACGGTCGCGCCGGTGTTCAAGCGCAGATTCCAGCGGCGATCGCCGACGCGCACGATGGCGCGCGTGCGCCGCCGCGTTTCAGGCAGACGCTCCAACGCATTGAGCAGCGGCGCGGCGGCAGGGCCGGCGCCCTCGCCCACGACAAGCGGCAGATCGAGATTGTCCGCCACGCGCTCGGCGAAGAGACGCTCGCCCAGATGATCGATCACGGAGACGACGCCATTCTCCTGCCAGCGCGCGAAGGCGGCGCGGCGCACCACGTCGATGCGGATCGTGGAGGGGAAGAGGCGCCGCACGCTCGCGCGCGAAACCCAGTCGAGGCTTTCGATGTCTGTCTGCAGTTCACGCGGATCGACCGCGATAAGTGAGCGGCGATTTTCCGGCAGGATGAGTGCGCGGATTTCATCGGCGCGCGCGCCTTCGACGCCGGCGATCTCCACGTGATCGACTGAGAATCCGATGCCGTCGGCGGTGCGATCCGCGGCGACGGCGGCCGCCTCGCGCACGTCGAACAGCGAACCGCCGATGAAGGTCGCCCCCGCGATCGCGAAGCCGATGGTGAAGACGGTGAGCGCAGCCGCGATCGCCAAGCCGCGCTTGGTGACCTGCGGGCGCTCCATCGCGCCCTCGCGGTCAAGCGCCAGCGTCGCCAGACGCGGCGTGCCTTTGGCGCGCGGCTTCGGCGGCTCCGGCGGCTCGTAATAGGCAGGCTGGCGCCGTTTCGTCGTACGGCGGCCTCTCACCGGGGCCATGAGGCGTCCTCCAGGATCCACTCCACCAATTGATCGAAGCTCATCCCCGCATGCGCCGCCTGCTCCGGCGCCAATGACGTGGGCGTCATGCCGGGCTGCGTGTTCACTTCGAGAATGACGAGCTGGTTTTTCTTCGGGTCGTAACGGAAATCGCTGCGCGTCACGCCCCGGCAGCCGAGGCAGGTGTGCGCGAGTTCCGCCGCGCGCATCATGCGGTGCGCCGCTTCTGACGAGATATTCGCGGGGACTTCATGGCGCGAGCCGCCCTCGGCGTATTTCGCATCGAAATCGTACCAATCGCCGGCGGGCAAAATTTCGGTCACGGTCAAGGCGCGCGCGCCGGTTGGTTCGCCCATGACGGCGACAGTCAATTCGAGGCCGTCGACGAATTCTTCGACCAGCACTTCTTCGCCAAAGGACCAATCGGGATCGAGCAATTGTTCGGGCGGGCGGTTGGCGCCTTGGCGCACGATGAAGATGCCGACGGACGATCCCTGCGCATTGGGCTTCACGACATAGGGCGGATCCATCGGGTGCGCGCGCGCCGCATCGCGGCGCTGCATCAAACGCCCGTCCGCGAGCGGCAAGCCGGCCTGCGCGAAGATGGCTTTCGACTTCGCCTTGTCCATCGCGATGGACGAGGCGAGCACCCCTGAGTGCGTGTAGGGAAGCTTCAGATAGTCGAGCACGCCTTGCGTGCGCCCATCCTCGCCCCATTCGCCGTGCAGTGCGTTGAAAACGGCGTCCGGCTTCAGATGCCGAAGCCGTTCGATCCAATCCTCCGCCTGCGGATCGATCTCGTGAACCTCATGCCCGAGGCGCTTCAACGCGGCCGCGCATTCGCGCCCGGAGACGAGGCTCACGGGCCGTTCGGGGCTCAAGCCCCCGAGAAGAACACCCACCCGCGCCATTTCGCGCTCGCTCCGTTCTGGAAAACGCATCACGCCAGACCAGGGTTAAGGCGATGTTGTGTCGGCAGAAAATTCCTGCACGAAATCGCTGATTTTTATGGTGAATTTTGCGTTGCGCGCGGCGCGAAGGTGAACGCGCGTAAACCGTGTTTCGCCAAGCGCTTCCAGTGCCCGCTAGGGCTTGTGCATCGAACCGGCACAGGCGCCCGCATCTTGGGCGCCGCAGATTTTCACCATGCACGTTCACTTCATCTTGGTTGCGAAAACCACCGCGCGCCCGCACGCACGGGCGCGACCGGGAGGCGATAGGCATGGGAACGATTCTGGTGGCGCATGCGCCGGCGGCTGAAGCGCGCGCGGCGCGCGTGCGCGAGAAGCTCGCGGGCCTCGGCTACACGATCAAAGAAGCCCTTCCCGCCCCGGGCGCCTTCGCGCAGCGCCAACTCAACGGCGCGATCGATAAAGCGCAATGCGTGCTGGTGCTCTGGTCCAAGGAGGCGCCCGCCGCGCCGGGCATGATCGCGGCGGCGGCGCGCGCGCAAGCGGCAGGCAAACTCGCGCTCGCGCGTTTGGATAAGGCGGCGCCGCCCGTGCGCATCCGCACGGCGGCGGCCGATCTCTCCGCATGGATGGGCCGCGAAACGCGCGCGTGGAAGAGCCTGCTCGCGCGCTTGCCCGCGCTTGGGAAATCCACGGCGAACGCGAAGCCCGCGCCCACGCGCAGCATTGCGCCTTCACTTGCAGCGTCCGCGCCCGCGAAGAAGAAAAGCGGCGCCGGGATCTGGATCGGTCTGTTGCTGGCAACTCTTGCCGCAGGCGGCGCGGCAGCGGCGTATTTCTATCTGTCCTAGGTTGCGCGCCCGAGCCGCTTGATCTCCCACTCAAGCTCGACGCCGAAGGCTTCGCGCACCTTGGCGCGGACTTCTTCGCCGAGGCCTTCGATATCGGCGGCGCGCGCTTCGCCGGTGTTGATCAAGAAGTTCGCGTGCTTCTCGCTCACTTGCGCGCCGCCCAAACGCGCGCCGCGCATGCCAGCGCGATCGACGAATTTCCACGCGCTCTCGCCCGGCGGATTCTTGAAGGTGGAGCCGCCCGTTTTCTCGCGAATGGGCTGGGAGCTTTCGCGCTGCGCGGTGATCTCGGCCATCTTCGCCGTAACGGCCTCGGGCGTGCTCGCTTCGCCCTGATAAAGCGCATCGAGGAAGATCATCCCGCCCGGCAACGCGTTCCTGCGATAGGTGAAGCCGAAGTCTGCGGCGGGGATCGCCACGATCGAGCCGTCCCGCTTCATCGCGCGCGCGGAGATGAGCACATCCTTCGTCTCGCGCCCATAGCAGCCCGCGTTCATGGTGAGCGCGCCGCCGATCGTGCCGGGCACGCCGACGTAGAACTCCAAGCCGCCGATGCCCGCTTTCGCCGCAGCGCGCGCGACGTTTGCATCCAAGGCGCCGGCGCCGGCGCGCACCTGCGCGTTGGGCAAAGCTTCGACGCTGGCGAACGCGCGGCCCATCAAGCGGATGACGACGCCTTCGATGCCGCCGTCCCGGATGATGACGTTGGAGCCGACGCCTAAAGGCAGGATTGAAACATCATCCGGCAGCGCACGAAGGAAGACGGCGAGATCCTCTTCGTCCGCTGGAATGAAAAGCGCATCCGCGGGGCCGCCGACGCGAAACCACGTGTAAGGCGCAAGCGCCGCGCCGCGCTCAAGCGCTCCGCGCGTTTGCGGCCATTCACGCTCATCGCTCTTCGGAAGACTCAATGAAGGCCCGCGAAATTCGTCGTCACGTTTGGCAGCGTCGAAGGCTGCAAGGGCGCGTTCAGATCAGATTCCGTGCAGAAGAGATAGCCGCCCTTGGAGGGCCGGCGGAAAATGACCGCGCGCTGCGTCTCCAGATCGAGCACCCAAACCTCCGGCACGCCGTGCGCGGCATAGATCGGGATCTTCACCTCGAAATCCTGCTCCGCCGTGCCGCAGCAGACCTCTACCGCGAGCGAAACATCCTTGCCCCGCACGTCCGAGCCTTGCATCGCGGCGGGAAAGACATGGAGATCGGGCCGTAACTCCACGTCCTCCGCGAGCCGCAGCGCGCCGCCTGAGACAACGAGGTGCGTGTCATCAAGCGCGCGGTTCAAAGCACGCTGGAGTTTGGCGCGCACGCGCAGGTGCCGGTCGGATTCTTGCGTCAGGGGAATGCGTTGCGCCCCAACGCGTTCGCCCTCGCCGTCGAGCGCCGGCGACGGGGAAGATTGCAAGCGTGTAAGGGTGTGGGCGACCATATCCACAGGATACTAACAGGCCGCCCGGCCCGCGTTAAGCCGCGCCCTTAACGGAGAACCGGCGTCTCCGCGGCTCTGAGCCCTGCGCGGAGCGCAATGCGCTCGAGCGCGCCCTTGACGATGACGTCGAGCTGCTCGCCGGGCTGGTACGCCGCAGGCGCGACGAAGCGGACGCGATCCTCCGCGATGAGTTTGTGCAGCTTCGCGACGCTGCGTTCATCGCTCCACCGATAAGGATCGAGCACCGCGATCGAGCAGCCGCCCTCCTTCATCACCGTCTTCATCGAAGGAATGTCGGTGTCCCCGTCGCCGATGAAGATCATCCGCTCGAACGGGATGGGGCGGCGCGGCTCCGGCGCCCAGCGATTGATCGCCTCGGAATCCCAGATGTGTTCGACGCCCTTATTGATGCAGTAGAGAAACTGCGTCTTCGATGTGTAATTGATCGCGAGCGCGGGCCAGAGCGCCTCGCCTTTCGTGTCGTAGAGAAACTTGGACGCGAACACGCGATGGAAGCGCCGGTAGATCGGCGTGCCTTCGATCATCTCGTGAATGCACGAGGAGATTACGTAGTGCTCAAGCTCGACGCCGAGATCGGCGGCGAAGGCGTCCATGCGATCGAACCAATGATCGAGCCCGTCGAAGAGATCGGGATCGCGCCCGTGCTTCATCAGATCGGCGCGGGTGAAGGGCTTGCCGCGGGCGCGGGCCGCTTCGACCATCTTCTGCATGTAGACGAGGATTTCGTCGGCGTCGGCGGCGCGGGCCGTCTTCTTCACGTCGAGCCAGAATTCATCGTGGCTGACGCCGGCGATCTCCGGAATGAAGCTGCGCTCCTGCAGATTGCCGCGCGCGAGCGTGCCGTCGAAATCATAGACGATGGCGGCGCGCAGCGGGCCAGCTTGGGGGTGGCGTGAGGCGGAATCCGGCATGCGAGGATGTGAGGGGGAGAGTCGGGCGCGGGGTCAAGAAACCGTCGCCGCGAAGGCGCAGTTGCACTACGGTTCCGGCATGAAAATGGTGCTTGCATTGCTTGCGCTGTGCGCCACGGCGTGCGCGCCGCAACCCGCGCCGGCGCCCGCCGAGCCAACAGGCCTGGATCGCGTTCTAACGGTCGCGGAATACAATGCGATCGCCTGTGAGCGCACGTCCGATGGGCGGTGTATAGCGCCGCAAACATATCGGACGGCGGCGGAGCTCTCGCGGCTCTTTCCAGAGCAACGAACAATCGAGGCAAGTGCGTTAGCGGCGATGCGAGCGTTTCGACCGCGACGCATCTGCGGTAACGATTCGCTCGAGCCAATCCGCGAAGCGGCGTTGCGACGCGGCGAGGATGCAGAAGCGGTCGCAGCTTGTCGCTGTGAGGAACGCGGCTGCCTGCAGGTGCACGTTCAGCTTTATATCACCATCGGCGGCCACCCTTCGCCTCCAACGCAACTTTTCCCGCGCTACAGTTCATTTCCAAGCGGATCGGTTCCGGCGTCACGGATCGAAATCGGCCGCGGCGCAGAGATCGATCGTAGAACTGCGATGTCAGCGTTGGGATACAGCGGCTATGACTATTACTCAGCCGTCGGCGCCTACTTTATTTTCAGGTCCGCCGATCTCAGCGAGCTTGAAAACTTCACGTGCAGTATCACGACTGGCAGGCCAGCGGAAAGAAATGGCCACCTTACTGAGCTGATTGAGCTGTGCTTTGCCAACCTGCGAGACGGTCCGTGTTCAATCGCCTGCAACGACCCTGAGATTGATCGGCAAATGATCGCTTACCTCGAGCGCCGGCGCATCTCCGAGGGGCGTTAGCGCTCAACCCCCGTAGCGCATCGCGATCATGTACGCTGCGACGAAAATGACGATGATCGAGAGCGGCGCGCCGACGCGCGCGTAATCCGCAAAGCGATAGCCGCCCGGCCCCATGACGAGCAGATTGTTCTGGTGCCCGATGGGCGTGAGGAAATCCGAAGACGCGCCAATGAGCACGGCGATCAGCAGCGCATCGGGCGGCGCGCCGATGGCGTAGGAGACCGAGAGCGCGATCTGGCCCATGATGATCGCGGTCGCGACATTGTTCAAAAAGATCGAGACGAGCATCGTCGCCGTCGCGATCGCGGCCGCAGCCCAGAAGAGAGGCGCTTGCCCCAGCACATCGGCGAGCTGCTGCGCGAAGAAGAGCGCCGCGCCGCTTGTCTGAAAGCTCTGCCCCACCGGGATCATCGCCCCGATCAGCACGATGATCGACCAGTCGACCGACGAATAGATTTCTTTCGCGGGAAGGAATCCCAACGCGGCGACCAGCGCGGCGGCGGCGGCGAAGGAAAAGACGGTCGGTATGCCGAGCGCGACGGAGGCCGCGACCGCGGCCGCGTAGATCGCGATCGCGATGGCGGCGCGCGGCGCATCGATGCGCGCGATCGGCCGGCGGCCGACTTCGAGCAAGCGCGCATAGCGTGCGTAGGCGGCGATGCGCTCGGCCGAGCCGTGCAGCGTCACCTGATCGCCCGCTTCGATGCGCAGCGTTTCGAGCGGCTGCCGGAGGCTCGCCGCGCGCCGGCCGCCCGCGACGACCTGGATCTCGCCGTTGGTGTCGAGCCGTATGGTTTCGAACGGGCGCCCGATGATCGGCGAGCCGTAACCGACGACTGTCACGATGGTCGCGGCGTCCTTCGCGGTGGAAGGCTGCGTGCGCAGCGAAAGCCCGCTCTTCTTCGCCGCCTCCCACGGATCGGCCGCGCCGCCGACCAGCAAGCGATCGCGCGCCTGCAAGGGGCGCGCGGTCGAAAGCTCCAGCAAGCGGCTGCCGCGCAGCACCGCGAGCGGCGTCACCTTGGCGGCGCGCACGGCCTCGATCACGGGGGTGTCGTCGTCGGGCGCTTCTTCGTCAAACATGTCAGGCCCGATCGGGCCGATCTCGAACGTCGCGTAGGCTTCCTTTTGCGCGCCCTCGCCCGTGTCTCGCCGCGGCGCGAGCCGCCAGCCGACGACGCAGATATAGGCGACGCCCGCGGCGGCGACCGCGGCCGCGACCGGCGTCATCTGGAAGAACGCGAACGGCGCGCCGAGTTGATCCTCGCGCACCGAGGAAAGAATGAGGTTCGCCGGCGTGCCGATCAAAGTCGTCATGCCGCCGAGGATGGTGGCGAAGGCGAGCGGCATGAGCCCCGCGCTGGCCGGCAGATTGTGCGCGCGGCAAATGCCGATGACGGCGGGCATCGTGATCGCGAGCGCGGCGATGTTGTTCATGAAGGCCGAGAGCGCCGCGGCCGCGACGAGGAGCCCCGCGAGCTGCACCGCAAAGGGCGCCTTCAACGCCGCGAGCCGATCGGTCACCGCGTCGGCGACGCCGGTCAACTCGATGGCGCGCCCGATGATCAGCACCGCGACGATGACGACGACTGAGGCGTCGGAGAATCCCATGAACGCCTGCGCCGGCGCGACGAGCCCAAGCAGCAAGGACGCCGCCAGCGCCAACAGCGCCACCAGATCGTGCCGGACCCGCCCCGACGCAAAGAGCGCCAACGCGCACGCGAGAACGAGCGTGCTGGCGAGCGCGGGGTTGATCGTCATCATGCGCGGGGCATGCTCATCATGAATCGTGGCGGAAGCGAAATGCCGTTCTAGCGGGAGACAGCGTTCGTGGCGATTGCCGCGGCCATGGCGTCGTGAAACGCGTCCGTTCTGGTCCGATCGCGCTCCGGCCAGGCAGGATTGTGCACGCGGCCGATATAGCGCCCGTCGCAGGCTAGACGGTAGCCGTTCTCATAAGAGGCGCGCCGAAGCTCGCCGCGGACCGTGTCGTTGGCTTGCAGCGCCCGGCGCGCCGCCTCCAGATCCTCGCCGATGCCGGCGCGCAGATCGTCGCGGAGATTGTTGTCCATCCCGCTGCGCACATTCCCCATCGGAATGAAGAGCGACGCAACGGGCAGCCCGGGCGGGCGCAGCGTGTAATCGCCCAGATAGAGAACGTCGCCCGCGCGCGCTTCGAACGACACCGTCCCCAAGCACGCATTGAACGTCCCGAGCGTCTGCAGCGCATAGCGTCCTGCTGGAATTTCGTAAGTGCTGTAGCGCGGCGTCTCGATCTCGCCGTCAAGCGTCGGATCGGCGCGGCGCTCTGCTTCAAAGTAGGACCGCACGCCGAATGAGGCGGCTGGCTGAAGCAGATCGGCAAAGCCCCCTTCGGGCGGCACGCGCACGAAGCGGAACGTGTCGCCCGCCATCGGTACGACCGCCAAGCGCTGCCGCGCTGAGATGACGACGATCGCCATGCCTTCGCGCGCGCTCGCCAAGGCGCCCGGCGCCACGCGTTGAATGTGAACCGGCGCCGCGTCAGGCTGCGCGTGCTGCTCGCCCGCGCCCGCTGCCAGCGGCGGCGGGTTCTCGAACGCCCGCCCGGCGAGTTCAGCGGCGTAGTAGGAACGCTGCGCCTCGCGCTCGTTGCGGCGCCCCTCCGCCGGCGTCTCCGCCGCGATCAGCGCGGCGAATCCGCGATCCGGCTCGCGGTCAAAGCGAAGGCGCAGGCGCTCTCCCATGCGATAGTGACGAAAGCCGAGCGCGGCGGCGCAGTCACGAAACTCGATATGCTCGATGCTGCCATTGTAGCGCGCGTCCTGGATGGCGAAGAGAATTGCCGCGATGCCCTGCGCGGCCCCGGAGACGACTGGGTTGTAGGAACCGTCGGCGTTGAACGCCATGACATTGCCGACGCGCGTGTTCGTGTTGCGCACTTGCGAGAGGCGGTATGCCTCGGCGCGGCACACGATGAGATCGCTCGTGACACGCTCGATCGATGCGCCAGGGCGGTTGTAGAAGCCGTCTGAATCGAACCAGGGCGCCAGCACGCGTTCGGAATTTTGCGCCGACGCACCGGGCGCCGCGAAGGCGAGCGCGGCAAGAGCCGCCGCAAGAATATGCGCCCAGCGCATGCCCCGCCGCTCCCTCACGCCGCCGCGGCCTTGAGCTTTTCCGGAAGCGCGTTCGCGTAGCTTGTGATGTCGCCTGCGCCGAGGCAGACGACGAGATCGCCCGGCTTGGCTTCGCCGCGGACGAAATCCGCCAGCGCATCGAGCGCGATGAGTTTCCGCGCATCGCGGTGGCCGTGCTTTGTGACGCTTTCGACAAGGGTGTCCGCGTTGATCCCTTCGATGGGCTGCTCGCCGGCGGGGTAGACATCCGCGACCGCAACGATGTCAGCTTCATTGAAGCAATTGGAGAATTCTTCGAAGAGATCGCGAAGCCGCGTAAACCGGTGCGGCTGCACGACGGCGATGACGCGCCCCTGGCTCACCTCGCGCGCGGCCTTCAAGACCGCCGCAATCTCAACCGGGTGGTGCCCGTAATCGTCCACGAGCTGCACGTCGTTCCAATAGCCCACGGTCGAGAAGCGCCGCCGCACGCCGCCGAACTTCTTGAGGCCTCCGCGCACATGCGCGTCATTGACGCCGAGTTCGCGCGCGACCGCGATGGCCGCGAGCGCGTTCTGCAAATTGTGCGCGCCGGCCATGGGCAGGAAGAGATCGTGGAGCGTCACGCCCGGCCCCTCGCCCTTCTTGCGCGCGACGACATCGAAGGTGGAGCCGTCCCGCCCTGGGCGCACATTGACGGCGCAAACATCCGCCTGCGGATTGAAGCCGTAGGAGATGATGCGCCGGTCCTGCACGCGCGCGGCCAGCGATTGCACGACCGGATGATCGATGCAGAGCACGGCGAAGCCGTAGAACGGAATGTTCTCCACGAAAGCGCGATAACTCTCGTTCATCGCCTCGGCGGTGCCGTAATGATCGAGATGCTCCGGATCCATGTTGGTCACGACGACAGCAGAAGCGCGCAGCCGCGTGAACGTCCCGTCGCTCTCGTCGGCTTCGACCACCATCCAATCGCCCTCGCCCATGCGCGCGTTGGAGCCATAGGCGTTGATGATGCCGCCATTGATGACGGTGGGGTCCTTGCCGCCCGCTTCGAGGAGCGCCGAGACAAGCGAGGTCGTCGTCGTCTTGCCGTGCGTGCCGCCGATCGCGACCGTCCATTTGAGGCGCATGAGCTCGGCCAGCATTTCGGCGCGGCGCACCACGGGCACGCCCCGCGCGCGCGCCGCATCGACCTCCGGGTTCCCCGCCTTGATCGCCGACGAGATGACGACGACCCCCGCGCCATCGACGTTCTCGCCCTTGTGGCCGATGAAGATGCGCGCGCCCTTCTTCTTCAAGCGCTCAGTGTTGGCGCCTTCCTTGGCGTCAGAGCCCTGCACATCGTAGCCGAGGTTCTTCATCACCTCCGCGATGCCGGACATGCCGATGCCGCCGATCCCGACGAAATGGACGGGGCCGACATCGAACGGAACGGGGCGGATGCTCATGAATTTCCCTTCAAGTTTCCGCTGAGAGAACGCGCTTCCGAACGCCCATGCAAGCGCTCCTATGCTTGAAGCGCCGGGCGCGGAAGGTTAAGTGAGCCCCACCTTTCAAAGTGAGGAGCGCCCAATGTCTCTCGACGGCAACTGGAACATCGAAGTCAACTCGCCGATGGGCGTGCAAAAGGGCACGCTTCAGCTTTCGACTGCGGGAGGCAAGCTCACCGGAACGCAAACCGGCGCGCAAGGCTCGCTGCCGGTCGACGGCACGGTCAATGGCGACACCGGCGTCTGGACCACGAAGATCACCCAGCCCTTCCCAATGGATCTCGAGTTCACGGTGACGGCGGCTGGCGATGCGCTGACGGGCAGCGTGAAGGCCGGCGCGTTCGGCTCGTCCCCCGTCAAGGGCACGCGCGCCTAAAGCGCTTTGACCATTCTGAGGAGCGGCACGGGCACGCCTTCGGGCGTGTCCGCGCTGAACCGCTCCGCGACCTCATAGCCGCACGCGCGATAGAGCGGCTCGCCCGCCAAGGTTCCGGCGAGCTCCATGCGTGCGAAGCCCTCGGCCCTTGCGGCCTCCTCCGCCAAATCGATGATCAAGCGCCCGACGCCGCGGCGCGTGAAATCCGGATGCGTGTACATCGCGCGGATGCGCGCCGCGTCCTTCGCTGGATCGAGCAGCGCATCGTTGCGCCCCGCTGAGTGATTGCCGCCGAAAAGCGTCGCGCGCCTCGACCAGCCGCCGCAGCCGGCGATGGCGCCGCCGCATTCGATGACGAAGTACGTGCGATCTTCGATCAGTTGCGTATCGAGCCCCATCGTTGCGTAGGAAGCCGCGAGCTGGGCCGGCGTGAGAAACGGCTTCTGCAATTCGCCAATGGCGGCGTTCATCATCTCCTTGAGCGCAGGAACATCTTCAGGCGCTGCGAGGCGATGGGTGAGCATGCTCATGCCCATCGCCTACCGGCGCGATTGGCGAACCTCAAGCGGCTGCCGGCGCGGGCGTTTGAGCGGAGGCCTGCGCGCGGCGCGGCCATAGCGCGATGGCGATCAGGCCGAGCGCAACGGTGATGGCGATCTGCACGAACTCAGCCGCCAACGGCGCAAGATGAGTATTGAGCGTCAAGCTCTGCATCACGCCCTCCTCAATGCCGTTGCCGGAGCCGTGCATCAGCACCGCCGGCCAAAAGCTGCGGGCGCGAATTGTCAGCCACGCCATGACGAACGAGACGGCGATGAGCTCGATCGGGAAGAGGACGAGAGCGCCAAGCGCCGGCGCTTCCGGGAAATTGTACCCGGCGAAATTCATCGGCGCATGCCAAAGCGCCCAAACGAGGCCGAGAATGCCAACGCCGCGAACGAAGCCAAGCCGCTGGATCGTGTGATGCTGCAGGAAGCCGCGCCATCCGAACTCCTCGCCGACCGCGGCGAGGCCGTTGATCCCGGCGAAGACGAGCGCGGTCGCGGCAACGTTCGCAGCGAAGAGCGCCCAGCTTTGCGCGCCATCACCCAGCACCCAAGGCCCGCGCAGGACCTCGGCGCCGTCCGCAGTGAAGGTGAAGTAGGAAGAGCCCCCCCAGCCTTGCCAGAGCGAGACGCCCAAAGTCGCGAACGCGATCGCCGCGGGGATGAGCGCGGCGAACACAAGATAGATCGGATTGCCGGGCCAGAACTGGATGCGCTTCCATTCCTTCCGGTTGACGAGCGTCAGATAACCGATCGCCCAGAGCGACGGCATGAACATGAGGCCAAGCAGCCAAGGCGTCATCGCGCCGGAATGCACATCGCCCACGATGACGAGCGCGGCGAACTGCACACCCCAAGAAACGACGAGGAGACTTGCAAGAAACAGGCAGAGCGTACGCATACTCATGGCGTTCTCCCTTTCAGAGCGAGTTTGGCTAATGGAATGAAGGTGCGTTTCAGGCCCTGGGCGCGCGGCGCCTCAAGGCCGAAACCGCGAGCCCGCGCGTCACGAACCACGCCAACACAATCACGACGAACGCCAACGGCATGAGCCACGGGCCAAGGAGTTCCTCGCCGGTGGAAGGATCGTCGATGATGCCGATGAAGAAGAAATTCTCTCCGAGCCAAAGGCCGACATGCTCTGGATCGGATATTTTCAGGATCGCGCAATAGGCGATGAGCGTTGCAGCCGCCCAAATGACAAGCATTGCAACGCCCGCTGCCAGCGCCGCCACGCTTTGCAGAACGCTCTGCGCGAGCGCGCCGATGAGGTGGGGCGTCCGGCGCGTCGAGAGCGCAGAGGCGACCATATAGGCGTCACAAAATTCCTTGGCGTAGCTTTGCGGATTGCCGAGCGCGGCGAGCGCCTCATCAAGGCTCGCGCCTGAATCCACGCGATCGAGCACATGGGAGCGCATCTCCGCGACGATGCTTTCGCGATCGGCCTCCGGCAGTGCGGCGAGCGCCCATCGGAGCGTGCGCGCATAATCCGTCAGCCGCCTGTCTTCCTTCTGCGGGATCATCGCACGCCTCGCTTAAGCAATCTATCCATGCGTTGCGCGAGATCGCGCCACGCCTCGCTCGCCGCCTTCAATTCCGCGCCGCCTTCGCGCGTGAGCGCGTAATATTTCCGTGGCCTGCCCTGGTCGCCCTCGATGCGCCATTCGGCTGCGACGAAGCCCGCGCCCTCCATGCGATGAAGCAGCGGGTAGATCGTTCCGTCCGCGACATCGAGGCCGGCCTCGTTCATGCGCTGAAGGATTTCGAGCCCGTAGCAGGCCTCCTCCTTCAGGATGGCGAGAAGCGCGAGATCGAGCACGCCCTTGTTGAGCTGGGCGCGGCGGTTGTCCCCGCGCTTCTCATCTCTTGCTCTGCCAGTCATCTTGTATTACAAGATATATGGCTATGGCGGAGAGTCAAGCAGGGTGGGCGTCTTGCTTAGCGGGCGAGTTCCTCCGCGAGATCGGCGAGCGCTTTTGCTGCCTCCGGCTTCCCGGCCGATCGGGCCGCGGCGGCGCGCACGGCGAGATCGTGCGGGTTTTCCAGGCGCTCGCGAAGAACAGCGGCGAGACCTTCCGGATCGAAGCCGCGTTCCGCGATCACGTCGGCGGCGCCGACATTGGCGAGGCCGTCGGCGTTCGCGGTCTGGTGATCGTCCGCGGCGATGGCGAGCGGGATGAGGATGGCGGGGCGCCCGGCGACCTGAAGCTCCGTCACCGATGAAGCGCCCGCGCGTGAGATGACGAGGTGCGCGGCTTGAAGCTTGGCGCCCATGTCGGTGAAGAAGGGCGCGATCTCAGCGGCGACGCCCATCTCTGCGTACGAGGCCCGCGTGTCTTCAAGCTGCTCTTCGCGCACTTGCTGCACGATGGAGAGCCGCGCGCGCAGTTCCTGCGGCAAGAGCGCGATGGCGGCCGGGATCGCATCGCCGAAGAGGCGCGCGCCTTGGCTGCCGCCGATGACCAGGATGTTGATGCGCGAGCCGGGCGCGAGCGTCGGGTACGGCGCTTCGCGCACAGCGAGGATGGGCGGGCGCACCGGATTGCCCGTCACAACCTTGCGCACGCCCGGCGGCAAGCGATCCAAACGCTCGAACGCGCAGGCGACGGCGGCGGCGCTCTGTGCGAAATGGCGGTTGACGCGGCCGAGCACGGAGTTCTGCTCGTGAATGAGGATGGGGCGCTGCTGCGCGCGCGCCGCCCAGCAGGCGGGCAGCGCCGGATAGCCGCCGAAGCCCGCGACGATGGCGGGATCGAGTTGGCGCAGGCGTTTCTTCGCGGCGCTGATGCCCTGCCAGATTTTCATCGCCGCGCCGGCGATGACGAACGGGTTCCTCGATTGGATGGTGGCGGCGGGCGTATCCTCGACGCTGTCGGCCGGAAAGTTCTGCGCGTAGCGGCGCCCGCGCACGTCCGTCATCAGCACGACCCGCCAGCCGCGCGCGCGCATCTCTTCGGCGAACGCGGCGGCGGGAAAGAGATGCCCGCCCGTGCCGCCGGCGGCGATGACGATGGTCTTCGCGCTCATCGCGGCAAGCCTTCATAGAGATAGGCGCCGGGGCGATGCTTCATCAGCGCGAGCACGAAGCCGACGGCGATCGCGGCGCCGATCATGGAAGAGCCGCCATAGGAGATGAAGGGCAGCGTCATGCCTTTCGCGGGAATGAGCGAAAGATTGACCGCGATATGGATGACCGCCTGCAACGTCAAAAGCGTGACCAGCCCCGCCGCGGCAAGCTGCGCGAAGGGATCGATCAAGCGGCTCGCGCGCGAAAGGCCGCGAAACGCGAACGCGAAGAAGAGCACGATGATGCCGACGGAGGCGAGGAGGCCGAACTCCTCAGCCGCCACCGCATAGACGAAATCGGAATGCGCATCGGGCAGCGTATGCTTGACGATCCCCTCGCCCGGCCCGCGCCCGAAGAGGCCGCCCGAGGCGATGGCGTCCAACGCGCGGCCGACTTGTTCGCTGGGCGCAGCGGGATTGAGCCAGGCATCGATGCGCGCACGCACGTGGGATTCAAAATTGTAGAGCGCAGCGCCGAGAACTGCCGCCGCCGCCGCGCCGCCGGCGAGCCAACGCCACGAGACGCCGACGAGGAGCAACATCACGGCAAGCGTCGCGCCGAGGAGCGCCGTCTGCCCGACGTCGGGCTGCGCGAGCAAGAGAAGCGCGGCGGGCGCGTAAAGCCCAAGCGCGACCCAATGACCGGGAAAGGCCGGGCGCTTCATGTGCTCAGACAGCATCCACGCCCACACGACGACGAGCGCGGGCTTTAGAAGCTCCGAGGGCTGAAAGGAGATCGGCCCCAGATCGATCCAGCGCGCTGCGCCTTGCACGTCGCGCGAAAGGAACGTGGCGATCGCCACGAGCACGAGCGAAAGGAGATAAAGCAGCGCGCTGGCGCGCCGGACGACGATGAGCGGCAGCGCCGAGATCGCGAAGATGATGAGCGCGGCGGCGCCCGCGAAGCCTGCCTGGCGGATCGCGAAATAGAACGGGTTATCGCTTTCCGTGCGCGTCGCTGTCGCGCCGGGGCTGGCGGCGAGCGAAAGGATGAGCCCGATCGCGATCAGGATCGCGACGATGGCGATGAGCGGGCGATCCAATCCGCGCGCCGCATCGGAGAGCGCCGCGAAACGCGCCCGCACGGCGGAGAGCGCCGTCATGTCTGCCCGCTCCGTTTCTTCGGCTTCTCTTCGCCAAGGCGCGTGACGATGGCTTTGAACTGATCGCCGCGATCCTCGAAGTCCTTGAACTGATCCTGCGAAGCGGCGGCGGGCGAGAGCAAGACGATCGGATCCTTCTCGCCGCTCGCCTTTGCATCGGCGAAAGCCTTCGCGGTTGCCGTTTCGAGATCGCCGCAGAGATGGATGTTCTCACGGCCTTCGAGCGTTTTCGCGAAACTCTCGGCGGATTTGCCGATGAGATACGTTCCAGCGAGGCGTGGGAAGAAGCGCCTAAGCGGCTCGATGCCGCCCTCCTTCGAAAGCCCGCCCGCGATCCAATAGACGCGCGGCCACACGGCGAGCGCTTGGGCGGCTGCATCGGCGTTGGTCGCCTTTGAATCGTTGACGAAGCGCACGCCTTGCACCGTCGCGACATTCTCCAAACGATGCGCGAGGCCAGGAAAGCTCTCAAGGCCCTTCGCGATGATGCGCGGCTCGATGTTGAGCGCGCGGCATGCGGCGTAGGCGGCGGCGGCGTTCTGCCCGTTGTGCCGGCCCTGGAGCGCGGGCGCGTTCGCAAGATCGGCGACCATATCGGCGCGCGGGCCCGTTGCATCGAAGAGCTTCGAGCCGATGGCGCAGACGCCCTTGGAGAGCGCGAGGCGCGACGAGATCGGCGTCACGATGCGCGCGCCGATCATCGCTTCGGTGCAGACGGCGGAGGAAATGTCGTCATCGACGCCGATGATGGCGAAATCGCCCGCGCCTTGATTGGCGAAGATCCGCTTCTTGGCGGCGACATAGCCCTTCATATCGCCGTGGCGATCCAGATGATCGGGCGTGATGTTCATCCAGATTGCGACGTCGCAGCGAAGCTCGTCCGTCAGATCGAGCTGATAGCTCGAAAGCTCCAGCACGTAATAGGCGCCGGCGTGAAGGGGCGCGAGATCGAGCACGGCGCGGCCGATATTGCCGCCCATGCGCACATCCTTCCCCGCTTCGGCGAGGATGTGGCCGATGAGCGCCGTCTCTGTCGATTTGCCATTGGTGCCGGTGATGCCGATGACTTTCGGGCGCTGCGCGGGGGGCGTTGCGTTCACCTCGCGTGCGAGGAGCTCGATATCGCCGATGATCGGCACGCCCGTCGCTTTCGCGAGCGCCACGATGCGGTGCGGCTCGGGATGCGTCAGCGGCACGCCGGGCGAAAGCACGAGCGCGGCAAAGCTGCCCCACCCCATCGCGTTGATGTCGGAGAGTTCGACGCCTTCGGCTTCAGCGGCAGCGCGGGTCTTTTCGCTGTCATCCCAGGCATGCACGCGCGCGCCGCCGGCCTTCAATGCGCGCGCGGCGGCAAGGCCTGTGCGCGCCAAGCCAAACACCGCGACATCGCGGCCTTCGAAGGTGCGGACCGGGATCACCGCAGTTTGAGCGTCGCCAAGCCGGCCATAGCGAAGACCGCCGCGACGATCCAGAAGCGGACGACCACGGTCGATTCAGCCCAGCCGAGCTTTTCGAAATGGTGATGGATGGGCGCCATCAGGAAAACGCGCTTCTTCGTCATCTTGAAGACGGCGACTTGGATCATCACCGAGAGCGCCTCCAGAACGAAGAGCCCGCCGACAATCGCGAGAACGATCTCATGGCGCGAAGCGACAGCGACGGCGCCGAGCAAGCCGCCCAAGGCGAGCGAACCTGTGTCTCCCATGAAGATGCGCGCGGGCGGCGCGTTGTACCACAAGAAGCCAAGGCCCGCGCCCAAGAGCGCGCCCAAGAGAACGCACAATTCGCCCACGCCGCGCACGTGGTGGATTTGCAGATAATCGGAGAAAACCGCGTTGCCGACGAAATACGCGATGAAGCCGAAGGTGGCGGCCGCGATCATCACCGGGACGATGGCGAGGCCGTCCAATCCATCCGTCAGATTCACTGCGTTGCCCGCGCCGACGATGACGATCATCGCGAAGACGATGAAGAACGGGCCGAGCTGGATGACGATGTCCTTGAAGAAAGGCAGCGCGAGCGCGGTGAAATTGCCGCCCTCCATCAGCGCTTGCCAGAAGACCTGCGCATCCTGCCCCAGACCTTCCGTGTTCGACCATTGCGCCGCGACCATGATGAGGCTCGCGGCGAGCGCGATGGCGAACTCGAGCGCGAGCCGCACGCGGCCGGAGAGGCCGTCATGCCTTTGCTTCGTCACTTTGCGGTAATCGTCGATGAAGCCGATGGCGCCAAAGCCCGCCGTGACGAGCAGCACCGCCCACACATAAGCGTTGCTGAGATCGCCCCAAAGCAAGGCGGCGATGCCGAAGCTGATGAGGATGATGAAGCCGCCCATTGTCGGCGTGCCGGATTTGGTGAGCACATGGCTCTCGGGCCCGTCCGTGCGGATCGGCTGGCCCTTGCCTTGCGCCTTCTTGAGCCACGCGATCATCGGCGCGCCGATGAGGAAGGCGACGATGAGCGCCGTCACCACCGCGCCGCCGGTGCGGAAGGTGATGTAGTTGAAGAGGTTGAAGACCTGATTGGTCTCTTCCAACGCGCCGAGCAATTTAAGCATTCTCGTGCCTTCCCCTAGCTCGTCGCCAACTGCGTGACGGCTTCGACGACGCGCGCCATGCGCGAGCCGTTCGAGCCTTTGACGAGAAGAACATCCCCTGCGCGGAGCGCGCCAGCGACCATCGGCGCAAGGCTCTCCGCCGTCTCCGCATAGCCGCCGCGCCGAGTCGACGGAAGCTTCTCCCAGAGCGCGGCCATGCGCGGCCCGGCGGCGAAGACGAGATCGATGCCGGCTTTATCGATGGGCGCGGCGAGCGAGGCGTGATGGGTGCGCTCCTCCGGGCCGAGCTCCAACATATCCCCAAGCGCGGCGATGCGGCGGCCTTGCACTTTGCGCGCGCCCAGCGTTTCGAACGCCGCGCTCATCGAGGCGGGGTTGGCATTGTAGGAATCATCCACAAGCGTGAAGGCGCCGAAGGACGCATTGATGACACGCGCCGCGCCCCTGCCAGCGATCGATTGGAATTGTGCGAGCGCATGCGCGGCGGCGTGGAGATCGCCGCCTGCCAAATCAGCGGCGGCGAGCGCGGCGACGCTGTTCAGCGCCCAGTGCGCGCCTTCCGCGCCGATGCGATAGCGAATCTGGCGCCCGAGGATATCGGCCTCCGCGACTGCGCCGCCTTCGACCATCTCAAATTTGAGCAGGCGCGCTTCGCAGCCTTCTTCGCGCCCAAAGCGGATGACGGCGCTGGCGCATTCCTCGGCGCGGGAGATGAGGCGCGAGGCGGCGGGCGCTTCGTTGGGGACGAGCGCGACGCCTTCAGGCTCAAGCCCCGCATAGGCATCGCCCTTCTCGTCCGCGATATTCTCGATGGAGCCCAGATGCTCGATATGCGCGGGCGCGATCCACGTGACGATGGCGACGTGGGGCTTCACGAGATTCGCCAGCGGCAGAATCTCGCCGCGATGGTTCATGCCCATTTCGAACACGCCGTAGGCGGACGATTTGGGCATGCGCGCGAGCGTCAGCGGCACGCCCCAATGATTGTTGTAGCTCTTCACCGACGCGTGCGTCGGCCCGCACGCGCGCAGGCACGCGGCGATGGCTTCCTTGGTGGACGTCTTGCCGACGGAGCCGGTGACGGCGATGCGGCGCGCTTCGCTGCGGTCGCGCGCGCGCTCGCCCAGGCGCGTGAGGCCTTCGAGCACATCGCCGACGACGAGCGCGGGTCCGTGCGGCGTCGCTTTCTCCGCATCGCTCACCAGCGCAGCCGATGCGCCGGCGGCGAAGGCGGCCTCGATAAAATCGTGTCCGTCGCGCACGTCCTTCAACGCGACGAAGAGATCGCCCTTCTCAAGCGAGCGCGTGTCGATCGAAATGCCGGATGCGAGCCAGGAATCCGCGCCGATGAGACGCCCGCCCGCCGCCTCCGCCGCATCCTCCGCGAGCCAGAGAGGTTCGTTCAAAGCCCCCTCTCCCGCAGAACGCGCCCCGGACGGCGCGAAGCGTCGATCCGGGCGCCACGGCGGCGCACGCTCTGCGCGGCCAATGCGAGCGGAGCGATGGGCCCCGGCTCTCGCGCAGAGCGCTCGGCCAGGGAGCGATGGAACTCAACCATGCGCCCGCTCCTTCGCGCCGAGGGAAGCGAGCGCATCGCGGGCGGTTTCCTGATCGGAGAACGGGATGATCTTGTCGGCGACGATCTGCCCCGTCTCGTGCCCTTTGCCGGCGATGAGCAGTGCATCGCCCGCGCGCAGCATTGATACGGCTTCGCGGATGGCTTGGCCGCGATCGGCGATTTCGAAAGCGTTCGGCACAGCGGCCAGGATCATCTTGCGGATGGCGGCCGCATCCTCCGTACGCGGATTATCGTCCGTGACGATGACGACGTCGGCGAATTTCGCGGCCTCGGCGCCCATCTTGGGGCGCTTGTCCTTGTCGCGATCGCCGCCGCAGCCGAAGACGAGCACGACGCGTCCAGGCGCGTGCGGGCGCGCGGCGCGCAGCAGCACGTTCAAGCCATCCGGCGTGTGCGCGTAATCCACGAACACATGCGCACCATCGGGCGTCGCGCCCACTTCTTCGATGCGGCCTTTGACGGGCTGCAGAATTTCCATGCCGGCCCACACATCGGCGGGCCTTTCGCCGAGCGCCAAAGCAAGCGCCGCGGCGGTGACGGCGTTCAGCGCCTGGAACTCACCGATGAGCGGCAGCTCGACGTTCGTTTCTTCGCCCTGCCAACGCAGCGTGAGCGTTTGCCCATTCGGGCGCGGCTGAATCTCGACGATCTTCAGTCCATGCTCCTCGCCCGCGCGCCAGCCGGCGAGCGCGACGTTGAGGCCTTGCTTGCGCGCGGCCTCTTCAAACGCCGGGCCTTCTTTGGCGTCCGCGTTCACAACCGCCCAGCCATCGCCCGCGACGAGCGGCCAGAGCTTCAGCTTCGCTTCACGATAGGCGTCCATCGTGCCGTGATAATCGAGATGATCCTGCGTCAGATTGAGGAAGGCGCCCGCCGCGAACGTGAGCGCGGCGACGCGCGATTGTTCGAGCCCATGGCTCGACGCCTCCATCGCTACGTGGGTGACGCCGTCATCCGCCAACACTTGCAGCGTTTGATGCACGTGCACCGGATCGGCGGTGGTGTGGCCGAGATCGAGTTTCTGATCGGCCCAGAGCGCGCCCAACGTCCCCATGCTCGCCGCGCGCTTGCCCGAGCGCGCCCAGATCTGGCGAAGGAAATCGACGGTGGAGCTTTTGCCGTTCGTGCCCGTGACAGCGACAATGGTTTGCGGGCGGCGCGGATAAAAGCGCGAGGCGGCGAAGGCGAGCGCGCGGCGCGGATCGCTCGCGATCACATGCGGCAAGCCAGGATCGCCGGCATCGCCCGCCGACAAGATCGCGACGGCGCCCTTCGCTTTGGCGCTGTCGATGAAATCGCGCCCATGCGCGGCGACGCCTTTGAGCGCGGCGAACACGAAGCCGGGCGCGACGCGGCGGCTATCGGCTGTAATGCCTGTCACCGCGAGATCGCGCGCCGCCTCCGGCACGCCCGCATCGAACAACTCACCCAATCTCAAGAGGGTTCTCCTCTGCGCACGCTCATGCCCAGGATGGGCGCGATGCGGGCTGCGATGCGCCCGACTGGCGGCGCCGCGACCGCGCCGCCGGTTCTCGGATCGCCGCCCGCGGCCGCGGGCTCATCGAGCGCAAGCACGATGACATAGCGCGGGTTTGAAGCCGGGAATATTGCCGCGAATGAGGAAAGCATGCGGTCCTGGTCATAGCCGGTGCGCCCGGGCTTTTCGGCGGTGCCGGTCTTGCCGGCGATTTCGAGGCCCGGCACATCGGCGCGCCTGCCGGTGCCTTCGGTGACGACGGCGCGGAGCAGCGTGAGAACGGTTCGCGAGGTTTCAGGCGAGAAGACGCGCTGGCGCGTGATCGGCTCCCCCGCCGCGCGGGCAAGCAGCGTCGGGGCGACGCGTTCGCCATTGTTGGCGAAGACCGTATAGGCGCCGGCGAGCGAGGCGACCGAGACGGCAAGGCCGTGACCGTATCCGAGCACGGCGACGCTCAAACGATCGGTGCGCGCGGGAAAGATCGGGCGCGCGCTTTCGGCAAGCTCCAGGCTCGCGGGCGCGAGGAGACCGAGGCGTTCGAAATAGAAGCGCTGGCGTTCGGCGCCGACGCGCAGCGCGAGTTGCGCGGCGCCGATGTTGGAGCTTTCCGTCAGGATGCGGCGCAGCGTGGCGGTGCCTTCGATGGGATGGAGATCGTGGAGCGGATGGCCGTCCACGCGATAGGGAGACGCGAGATTGAAGATTTCGCGCGTGGTGGTGCGGCGATCCTCAAGCGCCATGGCGAGCGTGAAGGGCTTGATAGTAGAACCCATCTCGAAGCGCGCGGCGGCGGCGCGATTGAGACGCGCATTATCGTTGGCGCCGCCGAAGCGGTTTGGATCGATGGCGGGCCATGAAGCGAGCGCAAGCGTTTCGCCGGTGCGCCCATCGAGCACGATGGCGGCGCCGCCTTCGGCGTTGAGGCTTTGCGCCGAGCGCGCCAGCTCCTCCTCCACCGCGAATTGGATGCGCGCATCGATGGAGAGGCGGATGTTGGCGCCTGTCTCCCCCGCGCGGACGATGCGCTCGTTCAAGCCGCGCTCGACGCCGGCGAGCGGATTGAAATCGGGATCGGTGTAGCCGAGCACGTGCCCCGCGAGCGCGCCCATCGGATAGACGCGCTGCTCACTCTCCTCGAAATTGATTCCGGCGAGGCCAAGCTCCAGCACTTGCGCACGCTGGCGCGGCGTGAGGCCGCGGCGCAGATAGACAACCTCGCGGCCGCTCTCACGCATGCGCCGCTCAAGCGTGGCTTGATCAAGCTCCGGGAAGATGCGGCGAATGGCGCGCGCGGCAGTGGGCGCATCCCAGACGCGCGAGGGATTGGCGACGAGGATGTAGCCGCGCACGTTCGTGGCCAGGAGCGCGCCGGTGCGATCGACGATGTCGCCGCGTTCGATGACAGGCGCTTGCGTTGTTTGGCGCTGCGCCGGAACAGGATCGCCCGCGAGCGAAAGCTGGATGGCGCGCCCGCTCAACGCCAGAAAGAGAACGAAGACGCCGAGCGCGAGGAAACGGATGCGCGCGCGCGCGGGCGCGGCTTCGATGACGCGCTCGCCCGTCAGCTTTTCGTAAGCGCGCGCCTCCTTCAATTGCGCCGCTCAGGCGCTGGAAGCGCTTCATCCATCGCGGTTTCAGGCAAGCGGCGGGCTTCAGCGCCCGTCTCCAGCTCCAGATTTTCCTCCGCGAGTTCTTCGACGCGCGCGGGGCTTTCCAGATGCGCGACCTCGGCGCGGAGATCGCGCACGGCCGCGCGCTCCTCACGCACTTCACGCGTCAACTCACGCACGTTTTGGCGCGCCTGCTGCGCATCGGTCTTGGCTTTGTAGAGGCCGACCGCAAGCAGAATGATGAGCGCGAGCGCGGCCCATGGAAACCAACGCCTGACGAGATTCATGCGATGCGCCTCCATTCCTCTTCCGCGCGCGGCGCCAGCGCCGGCGCCTCAAGCGGCCCCCACGCGGGCGCATCGGTGCGGATGGCCCAGCGGAGCGAAGCGGAGCGCGCGCGCGGATTGGCTTCTGTTTCCGCTTCGCCGGGCGTCACCGTGCGGCGCTGCTCGAGCCGGAAGCTCGGCGCGCGTTCGGGCGGGCCATCGGGAAAGTGGCGCGAGCCCTGCCCGCGCTGGCCGCCGCGATCGAACAGGAAATTCTTCACCAGGCGATCTTCCAGCGAATGAAACGCGACGACGACGAGGCGCCCGGCGGGCTTCAGGATTTTCTCCGCCGCGCCGAGCGCGCGGGAGAGTTCGCCGAGCTCGTCATTGACCAGCATGCGCAACGCTTGAAACGCCTTGGTCGCGGGATGGATGCGCGCGCCTTTCCGTCCGCCTACGGAGCGTTCGACGAGATCGGCGAGCGCGGCAGTGCGTTCGATGGCGTGAGCGGCGCGGGCCTGCACGATGGCGCGCGCGATGCGGCGGCTCTCATCGTCTTCGCCGTAATGATAGATGAGATCGGCGAGCGCGGCTTCGGACAGCTTGTTGATCGCATCGGCGGCGCTGGCGCCTTCGCGCTCCATGCGCATGTCGAGCGGCGCATCGGCCTGGAAAGAAAAGCCGCGTTCGCCTTCGTCGAACTGATAGGACGAGACGCCGATATCGAGCGCGACGCCGTCAGCCTCGCTCACAACCTCATCCATCGCGCCGAAGCGCCCCTGAACGAGTTTGAGGCGCGGAGAAAATTCCTGCGCGAGTTTTTGCCCGCGCGCGATGGCGTCGGGATCGCGATCGATGGCGATGACGTTGCAATTCGCGCCTTCAAGGATGGCGCGCGTATAGCCGCCGCCGCCGAACGTGGCGTCCACATAGGTTCCGCCGTCGCGCGGGGATAGCGCCTCCAGCGCTTCGCGCAGCAGAACGGGCGCGTGGCTCACTTGGCGCTCTCCGTGAGCGCCTTGAGGCTGGTGACGCCGGCCGCAATGCCGCGCGCTTCTTGCGCCCATTCGGCCTCGCGCACCGGGGCCCAAATCTCGAAGCGATCGCGCACGCCGACGAACACGGCCTCCTCCGTGAGTTCGAACTCCGCGCGCAGCGCCTCCGGCAGCGTGATGCGCCCGGCCGTATCGAACCCCAGCCATTGCGCCTCGCCGAAAAACACGCGCTCCAGCGCGGACCGGCGCTCGTCCAGCGGATCGAGCGCATCGAGCACTTTCGCGCGATTCTCCAAGAAATCGGGGCCGGCCCCTTCGAGGCAGCGCAGGTGGCGCGCCGGGAACACATAGATGCCGTCAGAGCCCGTGAGCGCGGCGCGCAGCGGCGCCGGAACGCTCACGCGGCCCTTGGAATCCACACCCATCCGGTATCGGCCGGTGAAAAACATGCCGGGAGGCTTATGCCACCGGTTGGGATTGGATGGGAAGATATGGGATAGGCGGAAAGGTGGTTAAGAAGATGACGCCCCCCTCCCCCAGGCGAACACCCCCACCTCACCTCCCCCTTGCAGGGGGAGGGGCGGCCACCGCCGCGCACACCGCGAGACATGAGGGCCGGCGCTGACTGCGGCCAAGGCCGGCTCTGGCCGCCCGCGCGGCTCACCCTCTCAACCCGGCGTCGCGGCGAACGCGCGCGAAAACAATGTCAGTCGGCCTATAAGCCGGGTTCTGTCCGCCTTGCGGCGGGGCGACCATTCATCTGGACCGCGCCTCGCGGCGCGGTTCGCGCGACCAACCCGACCGCGAAGCGCAGACGCCCCTGCCGGAGCTGCCCCCGGCGCGCGGTCCTATTCGGTCTTGCTCCAGGCGGGGCTTGCCGTGCCCGCTTCCTTACGGTCGCGGCGGTGGGCTCTTACCCCACCGTTTCACCCTTGCCCTTCTCCGCCGAGGCTTCGAAGGGCGGTCTATTCTCTGTGGCGCTTTCCCTCGGCTTACGCCGGGCGGACGTTATCCGCCGCCTTGTCTGCATGGAGCCCGGACTTTCCTCCCGCGCACCCAAAAGCCCCTGCGCGAGCGGCCGCCCGGCCGACTGACGGCGCCGCTATAAACTCAACGGCGCTCGGCGAGAAGCGAATTGATGGCGGCTTGAGTCTGGTCATCCGCAATGCCGTCCACCCGCGATTGGCGGAAGCGGCGCTGAAAGGCTTCGACGATCTCCTTCGTTGGCTGATCAAAGAGCCCGGATTGTACGGCCGCGTAGCCGATGTCGGATAAGTTTTTTTGCAGGCGGCGAACGGCTTCGCCTTCATCGCCGGGCTTGAGCGTTTCGCCGCTGTGCGCGGATGCGACGGCGCTGATGGCGACGTTTGCTTCGACAAGGCGATGCCAGGGAAATTTTTCGCCAGGATCGAGTTTCCGGCCCGGCGCGATATCGGAATGGCCGACGACGGCGGCGGGCGGAAGGTTGTTGCGCGCGAGGATGTCCTTCACGAGCGCGATCACCGCATCGATTTGAACGTCAGGAAAATCGGGCAAGCCGAAATCGTGGCCGCCATTGACGATCTCGATGCCGACGGCGCGCGCGTTCACATCCTCCTCACCCTTCCAGCGCGAACGGCCGGCGTGCCAGGCGCGGTGCTGCTCCGCGACGACGCGATGGATGCGGCCTTCTTCATCGACCACGTAGTGCGTGGAGACGCGCGCGAGCGGCGTTTTCGGATCGATCGCGGGATCTTGCCAGGGGCCGGGATAATCGCCCGCGACGGGCGCGGGATCGGTGAGGCGCTTGAGCGCGATCTCAGCCGATTGCATGCCCGTGTAGTGCAGCACGACAAGCTCAATGGCGCGGTTGCGCGCGTCGAAGTTCGGCGAAGGGCGCTCGGTGAAAGACAGACTCATTGCGGCAATCGTCGCTCAACAACCCCTCCCCCTGAAAGGGGGAGGCTGGGAGGGGGTAGGCGCGCAACCTGCAAAATTGGCGCTCCACCCCACCATACCACCCCCCTCCACGGGGGGGGCTCGGGAACCGGCCGCCCTCACGCCCCAGGCCTACGCCAGAACGCGGCGAGATCGGGGAAGCGGAGGTTGGGGCGCACGGCGATGAGCGCGACGCCGGAAAGCGCGATGATTGCGCCGAGCGCCAATTGCATCGACAGCTCCTCGTTCAAGAGCACGACGCCGAAGAAGACGGCCCAGACGGGCGTCATCAAGGTGAGCGGCGTCAGGAGCGTCACGTCGTAGCGCTTCACGAGATGGTAGAAGCTGCCGTGGCCGAAGATGGAGACGCCGATCACGGAGAAGGCGAGCGCGGCGTAAAACGGCAAGCCCATCTCCAACGCGGCGCCGATCTGGTTCTCCTCCCACAGAAGCGAGAGCGCGAGCGGCAGCGGAATGGAGACGAGCGCGATCCACGCCTGCATCTCGAAGATCGGGATCGGATCCATCTTCTTCATCGCGATGCCGCCCGTCGAGCCGACGAAGGCCGCGCAGATGACGAGCACGACGCCGAGCGAGAGCGCGACCTCCTCGGGATCGTACGCGATGATGACGACGCCGATGCCCGCCATCGCCATGCCGAGGCCGCGGCGCCAACCGACTTTCTCGTTGAGGAAGATCATCGAGAGAGCGGTCGAGATCGGCAGGCCGATCTGGCCGGCGACCGCGATGGAAGACGCCGTGCCGTTCTTCAGCGCAAGGAAGAGCAGAACGAAATTCCCCGCGCCCACGCAAAGCCCGATGAGCGTCGCCCAGCCCCATTGCTTCGGCGGGCGCCGGAGAAACGGGATGAGCACAATGGCGACGAGGAAGAAGCGGATGAACGCGTAAAAGAGCGGCGGCACCTCGGTGACGACGAAGCGCGTCAGCACAAGGTTCAGCCCCCACACCAAGCAAATGGCGAAGAGCAGCGCAAAATCGCGAAGAGCCATCCCCGCCGCCAATGTGGCGCGGGGCTGAGGCAAGTTCAACGCATCCGCTCGACCCTCGCGCAAGCGAGGGTCCAGGCGAGGCCAATCTGGGCCCTCGCCTTCGCGAGGGCCGAGCGTTGAGGCGCTAGAACAATCCCGGCCAGCGCCTCAGCTCAAACACCGAATTCCCCTTGCTGCGCCCGATCGCGCCGCCGACGTCGTAGGCGGGGTAAGCGGCGATCTCTTTCATGCGCCGGCGCGGCAGGAATTCGCGCACCGGATCGCCGATCGATACGCGCGTTTTGGCGGCGAGACAGCGATCGAGGAATTTGAGGACGCGCTTCGCCAAAGCGCGATCGTAGAAGAGATCGCCGACGAGGATGAGATCGGCTTTGGGCGGCGGCCCTTGCGTCAAGTCTCCATGATGCACCTCGATGGAGACATCGTTGAGCGCGGCGTTGATGGCTGCGGCTTCGACGGCGTTCGCATCGATATCCGCGGCAAGCACATGCGCCGCGCCGGCTTTGGCGGCGGCGATGGCGACGAGGCCCGAGCCTGTGCCCAGATCGAGCACGCTCTTGCCACGAAATGCTTCCGGCTTATCGAGCGCATAGCGCGCGAGCGCCAAGCCGCCGGCCCATGCGTAGGCCCAAAACGGAATGTCGCCCTCGCCGCACTCGCTCAAGCGCCAGAGGCCGCTCGACGGCTGCATCTGGTGCAATGAAATTTCCGGAACGGTCGGAACGGGGCGCGCGGGCAAATTCGCGCGCAGAAAATCCGCGAAGACGAAAGGCTCGGCCGCGCTCAGCGCGGCGCGGGCTCCGCGACCCAGCCGTCAGCCGTGCGGCGGCCTTCGAGGATGAGCGGCGCGCGTTCGCGCGGGCGCATGCGCGGGATAAAGCGGAACGCAAGCGCGGCCAGCGCAACCGCGGCGCCGACGAACGCGATCGCAATCGCCGCGAGGATCGCAAAGAGCCCAGCCGCCACGCCCACGAAGAGCGCCGCAACGCCCGAAAGCGCGCGCTGACCAGAAAAGCTCCATTGCCGCGTCGTCATGAAAGGCCTCCGCCTCGTTGGCCCTTATCGCACAACGCAATCATGTCGGAACGCGGGCGCGCTTCGTCAATCGTGTTCATGTTTTGCGTGAAAGCGGAGCGGCGTGTTGACGCAAAAGGAGGCGGCGCTGACCTGCCCCTCCCCCTGCAAGGGGGAGGTTGGGTGGGGGTCAGCGCCAATGTTTCTTCGCGTCGCGCTCACCCCCTCTTGCTCCCCCTTTCAGGGGGAGTTGCGGCTCGCGTTGCGCGTCACGCCGGCTCTTTGAGTTCTTCCATGATGAGCGCGTAGGCGGCGTTGATCGCGGCGGTCTTTTCTTTCGCGATGGCGACGAATTCAGGCGGGGCGCCGCGCTGGACCATCCTGTCCGGGTGATTTTCAGCCGCGGCGCGCCGCCAAGCCGCGCGAACCTCCTCACGCGTCGCGCCGGGCAGAAGGCCGAGGATCGCATAGGGATCGCCGGCGTCGGGGCCGAGATTGGTCGCCTTGATGCGGCGGAACTCGAGTTCGGAAAAGCCGAAATGCTCGGCCACCGTTTCGAGATATTTGAGCTCGCGTTCGCCGATCGCGCCGTCGGCGGCGGCGATGTGGAAGAGCCCGTCGAGCACGTCCTCCAAGAGGCACGGGCGCGCGCGATATTTCTTGCCGATCTGTTTGGCGTAGCCCTCGAAGCCCAGCACGGTCTGTTTCGCGAGATTGAACGCGCGGCGAAAGTTCGCCTCCTCGCCCGGCGGCGGGCGGAAGACTTGCGCGGCGGCGTGGAGTTCCTCGTCCGTCGCTTCGCCGTCCGCCTTGGCCATTTTCGCGGCGAGCCCGATGACGGCGGCGGTGAAGCCGACATCGCCCGCAACCGGCGCGCACTCTTCGGCGAAGACGGGCGCCTCCGCTTCGGGATCGAACGCGCGCTGGGCGCGCTCAACGATTCTGGACCAAACCGACATGGCCCCATTCTCCCAGATGGCGCGGCGGCGCCGCAAGGCCGCAAAGGGTGACAGGCGCGTGAAGGCATGCGCGTTCGCCCGCGGGCTAAACGCTCCGCGGCGAAAAAATCCGTCGGAAACGGACATTTTCAGGATGTATCGCGCCAGGCGATCGCGGCCTTGGCCCCGGCGCAAGCACGATTGTGCCAATCGGCGCCGATGGGATCCTTGGCCGGGATCGGATTTTCTTTCGGCGGCGAAAGCTTGATCGGGATCGCCGCGCCGGCGCGCAGGCGCTTGGCGAGGCGCGCGATGAGCGCGTTTGGGTCTTCAAGCACGCGCCGCAGCGCTTCAAGGCGCGCGGCGTAGGGCGCCGAAGGAACGAGGTGTCTCCAGCGCGGCGCGCGCTTCACGCGCTTGGCGCGGGGCGCTTCGTGCGCACGCTCAACCATGCGGAAGGAGACGCGCCATTTGCTTGTGTCTTCGCCGTCGATCGCGGGGCCGAGCGCGCGGCGCGATGGCGAGACGCGCTTCTTTTTCGGCGCGGGCGCGCTTGGCGGCGGGAGGTGTTCAGCGGTCTTCGCCGCGAGGATGAAGATCAGCCTACGGACGAAATGCTCGATGGGGCGGAGGAATGCGAGGAAGGGCTTCAGCCAATGGCGCGTGACGCCTTGGCGATACGCGAGTTCTTCCGCGTCGCATGTCATCGCGGTGAGGCACCCCAGCATCACACGCGCTTCGGTGAAGCCCGCTTCCGGGTTGAAATGCGCATCTCCTTCCGGGGCGCTCGGTGTTTCGTCGGACAACATTGACCCGCGCATTATCCGCGCGGCGCGAAGGTGTCGGATAGATTGGGCGCAAAAATCGTCCGAACACTGACAAATCAAGCGTTTAGCGATTTGGATTGTGGGGATAGAGGGGGAGTCGCGACTATCCCCGTTTTTTCACGCTCGACCCTCGCGAACGCGAGGGTCGACCACGCCGCCTTCTGGGCCCTCGCTTGCGCGAGGGCCGAGCGGTTGGATCGCCCCCTCCGTCGCCTCCGGCGACACCTCCCCCACAGGCAAGGGAGGAAAACGCGTTGCGCTACGTCGCGTACTTCACGCTGCAGCCATAGGCTTGCGTCTCCGCGGTGCGGATCGCGCGCCCCGCGGCAAGATCCTCGAGCGCGGCTTCGACATAATTGTGCGCGCCTTCGAGTGAGCGCGGATTGGCGCTCGGGCGATCGTCGATCGCGCCCTGATAAACGACGCGCCCTTCCGGATTGATGATGAACATGTGCGGCGTCGTGCGCGCGCCATAAGCGTGGCCCATCGTGCCTTCGGGATCGAGCAGGAAGGCGGTGGGCGCGGCGTTCACCGCTTGCACGTGCGCGGCGGCCGCCGGGCCCTGGAGATAGCCCTGCTCGCCCGGCGCGGAGGAAAGCACGGTGAGCCACACCGCGCCGTCCCCCGTCGCTTCGCGCTGAATGCGCTGCATGTTGCCGGAATTGTAGTGCTTGCGGACATAGGGGCAGTCCCGGTTCGTCCATTCGAGCACGATGGTGCGCCCCGAAAATTCCGCGAGCGTGCGCGTGTTCCCCTGCGCATCGCGGAGCGTGAAATTGGGCGCCGGCGCCCCGGTCTCGACCGCGGCGTCGGCGCTTGTGGCGATGAGCGCGCCGGCTGTGAGCGCGGCGGCGGCGGCGATCGCGCCGGTGAGGAGGATGTTGCGGCGGGTGAGGATCGTCATGGGGCTCTCCGAGTTGAGGGCGTTTTCGCACGAACGGGCATCAAGTGAAATCGCTCCCCGGAATTTGCGCAGCAAATATCCGGGGTCCACGGCGCCGCGCGCTCGTGTTTCGATCGTGCGTACGGAACGATGGGCCCCGGCTCTCGCGCTTCGCGCTCGGCCGGGGAGCGTGAGAAAAGACGCATGCGGCTCAAGATTGCGGAGTCACGACGTCTATCAGCGCTTGCTCCGTGAGAATTTGCGGCAGGATGCGCGGTTCGGCGCTGCCCGGCGCGTAATAAAGATAAAGCGGCACGCCCGCGCGGCCATGGCGGGCAAGCTCGGCGGCGATGGAATCGTTCCGGTTCGTCCAATCGCCGACGAGGTAGGCGACGTTCTGGCTGGCGAATGCGTCAGCGACGCGTGGGCGCGCAAACGCCATGCCTTCGTTCACCTTGCACGTGACGCACCAATCGGCCGTGAAGTTGACGAGGACGGGGCGGCCTTCGGCCTGCAATGCCGCGACGCGATCGGCGCTCCACGGTTCGGACGCGAGTGCGGACGGGCGCGTCGCGAACCAGACGCCTGTTGCGAAAATCAATGCGAGCGCGACGAGGCCGGTGCGCCAGGCGAAGCTCTTGAACGATGTCAGCGCCCAGATCGCGAAGCCGAGTGCAACGGCGAGCGCGAGCAACACGAGCACGCCTTGCGCGCCGGCCTGCCCCGTCAGCACCCAGGCGAGCCACGCAGCGGTAGCGAACATCGGAAACGCGAGCGCTTGCTTGAGGCGCTCCATCCACGGGCCGGGCGCGGGGATGAGGCGCTGCAGCGCGGGCATGAAGGAAAGCGCGAGGAAAGGCAGCGCGAAACCGGCGCCCAGCGCGAGGAAGATCGCAAGCATCCAAACCGGCGATTGCGTGATCGCGACGCCCGTTGCGCCAGCCATGAAGGGCGCGGTGCAAGGCGTTGCGGCGACGACCGCCAACACGCCGACGAAGAAGGCGCCGGCATCGCCGCCGCGATTGGCGAGCGATCCGCCCGCATTCTGCAGCGAACCGCCGATCGCGAACACGCCCAGGAGATTGAGGCCTATGGCGAAGAAGAGGAGCGCGAGCGCCCCCACGACCAGCGGCGATTGGAAATGGAAGCCCCAGCCGAGCGCCTGCCCTGCGCTTTGGATCGCGATCAAGGCGCCCGCAAACGCGGCGAACGCCGCGAGCACGCCCCCGGCGTAGAGAAGGCCATGCCTGCGCGCGCTGCCGTCGTGTACGCCCCCCGCGAGCGCCAGCGCCTTGATCGAAATCACCGGCAGCACGCAGGGCATGATGTTGAGAATAATCCCGCCAAGAAACGCGAAGAGGATCGCGAGCGGCAGCCCGAGCGCGCCTTCCGCATTCGCCGCGCCGGCGGACGAGTTCGATGCGGGATCGGGCGCGCCTGATGTTTCGCCGAGCGGCTGGCCCGGCGTCGCGTTGACGACGGCGCTGCGCGCGGACCACCGGCCCGCGGCTTGCTCTTCGTAGGTGATGATCCCTGCGAGCGGCGCTTCGCCCAGATTGCGCGCGCTGCCTTCCGTCAAGGAGAATGAGACGCCCCGCGCGCCGATCTCCGCGCGCTGCGGATCGACGTGCCGGATGACGTCCGCTGCAAACGGGAAGAAATAGAGATTGCGCAAGCGGCCGGCGCGATCGGAGAGGTCCGCGTGCGACACGGTGAGACGCGCGGGCGAACCGGGCGTGATGCGCGCGTCGAACCCGCGATCGCGCGGCAACGCTTGAACCGCCGCTTCGATGCGCGGCGCCCATTGCGGATTGGGCGCGCTGTCGGCCGCGACCGGCAGCGTGAGCGAGACGTCGCCCTCCTCCGTCAGGCAGATGTCGTCGCAGACGAGGAAGAAGACGTGCGCGTTGAGCGTCACGCTTTCACCGGGGCGCAGAGTCTCCGGCGCGACGATCTCGATGGGATAGAGAACGTCGCCCTGGTGCGCGTAGCTCATCACGATGTCGAACGAGATCGGATGCGGCGCGGGATGGCGCAGCTCCCCGATCGTAAAGCCCCGCGGGACGCTCCAGGTGAGATCGGTCGGCTCGCCGCTGTCTCCGGGATTGGTCCAATAGGTATGCCAGCCGGGCACGATGCGCTGATTGAGCGCGATGGTGAATCGCTGGCCGGGTGCAACGGTGGAAACGCTCGACACCAATTCGTGCTCGGCGTGATCGGTGCGCAGAATCTGGGCATGCGCGGGCGCGGCGAACGCCAATGTCAGCGCCAGAAACGCGGCGATCCATCTCAGCATGGGCGCGAGATAGGGCGAGCGCGCCGATTTGGCCATGCGGGGAGATGCGGCGCCTTCCTTGGCGGAGGTTTTTCGCGTTATGTTCGGGCGGGGCATGACATGGCTGTACGCGGGCAATCCTGGCATTTCGACGATATCCCCGTCGGGTATATACACGTCTTCGGGGCCGCGGCGGTTACAGCCGAGGATATCGCGCTCTTTCACGAACGCTTCTCCCCGCATCTCCCGCTGACGGACGAGGCCCAGACCGGTAAGCCCGCCGCCCAGGCGCATGTCTATGCGCTGTGGAGCCGGATGCTCTGGGAAGAGACGAAGACGTGGCCGGTGATCGCGCGCCTGGGGCAGGATGCGCTGCGCTGGTACAAGACCGCGCAGGCCGGCGACACACTCTCCGTGCGGCTCGAGTTTCTCTCCAAGCAGCCGGTCGGCGCCGATCGCGGCATTCTCATCACCAATCACGAAGTGCTCAACCAGAAGGGCGAACTGGTGATGGCGCTGATGACGCGCACCGTGATGGCGCGGCAGGTTTAGGCTGGCGCCATTTCCGCGCTGCGCGCGGGGCCATTTCCGCCGTTGCGGAGCGGGCGCGGCGCGCTCTAATGCGCGCTGCATGCTCAAAGGGCGCGGACGCCTCTTCAACCTTCCCGAAGGCGGCTTCGTGGGGCCGGTCAACGAGGCGGTGGCCGCGCACCTGCGCCGCCTCATCCTCAGCGGCGCCATCACGCCGCGCGCGCGGCTGCCGTCGCAACGCATCATGGCGCAGGATTTTCGCGTCTCGCGCAACACGATCGTGGCGGCCCTCGCGCAATTGACGAGCGAGGGCCTGCTCGAAGCGCGCGTGGGCGCGGGCACCTATGTCGTCGCAAGCCCGCCGCGCGCACGCGCGTATGACAACGAGCCGGGCGCGCGCGCCCCGGCGCGGAAAGGCGCCCTGCCGCTTGAAGCCGGCATGCCCGACGTTTCGCTCTTCCCGTTCGAATTGTGGCGCAAGGCGCTCGATCTTTCCGCGCGCGGCGTGGCGCAAGCCTCGTATCTGGAAAGCAGCGGCGGCGGCTGGGCCCCGCTGCGCGACCTCATCGCGGCGCGCGTGGCGGCCATGCGCGGCGTTGCCTGCTCCGGCGATCAGGTGATCGTAACCGCGAGTTCGCAAGCCGCCATCGAGCTTGCAGCGCGCGCGCTCGCCGCGCCGGGCGATGCGGCCTGGATGGAGGATCCCGGCTATCACCGCGCGCGCGATGCGCTCAAGAACGCGGGCCTCGCCGTCACGCCCGTCCCGGTGGACGAGGACGGCTTCGACGTCGTCGAGGCCGAGCGGCGCGCGCGCGCGAAAATCGCCTATGTCACGGCGTGCGCGCAAATGCCGACGGGCGCGGCGATGAGCGAGAGGCGGCGCGCCGCGCTCATGCAATGGGCGAGCGCCGCGGACGGCTGGATCGTCGAGGACGATTTCGAAGCGGATTTTCCGCTCGATGGGCGCGCGCCGACACCCATCGCCGCGCGGCGCGACGCCAAACGGGTCATTCTCGTCGGCACGTTCAACAATCTCATCTTCCCCGCGCTGCACATCGCCTACCTCATCGCGCCCACGCGTGCGATCGGTGCGTTTCTGAAGCCGGAGCTGAGCTCGCTGCGCGCCGCCAATCTGCAGGCGCAATGCGCGCTCGAAACCTTCATGGAGAAAGGCTGGCTCGCCGCGCACATAAGGCAGTGCCGCCAGCTGTTCCGCGAACGGCGCGATGCGCTCGCCGAAAGCATGGCGCGCAGGCTCGCCGGCCGGTTCGCCGTTTCACTGCCCAAGCAGGGCCTCCTCGTGCAGGCCTGGGGCGAAGGCGATCGCGCAATCCGGCTTGCGGCGGCGAAACGGGGCGTGATCGTCAACGCGATGAGCGATCACGCGATGCTTCCCGCGCGCTCCGGGCTCTTTCTCGGCTTCGCGCCCTATGCGCCCGCCGCGATCGACGCGGCGGTCGTCGAACTCGCGCGCGCCGTGGAGGACGCGGACCGCGCCGGCCGATAGGCGTTCCGTTTTGGCCAAGCCCAGGGCAGGATGGCAAAAAACGGGGGCGACGATGCTGAGATTGCTTCTTGCGGCCGGTCTATGGGCGTGCGCGGCCGGCGCGCTCGCGCAGCAGAACGCGCCGCCAACGCCGACGCGCGACATCTACATGATCTATGTGCAGGT
>JBFWVZ010000006.1:0-160529 GCA_050246475.1 Hyphomonadaceae bacterium
GCGGCGGGGGAGGATCGAACGCTTCCGGCATAGGCGGCGTCGGCGGAACTGGCGCCTGCGGCGCCGGCGGCGGCGGCGGCGGCGCGGGCTGCACGGGCGATGGCGGGGCGGGCGGCGCTGGCGGCGATGGGATCGTCCGCGTCTTGTGCTTCTTCTAAGCGGGCCCGCGCTTCGTCGCCCGCGCGAGGACGGCGAGCGGAGACCAGATCATCGCCCGCGCGATCGCGGCGCTTGAAGCGCGTGCGCTGCCCTGAATGCTGCGCCGGCTCTCCAGCATGGGCGCGAGCCCGCGCATCGCCGCGAACGTCCCCTTGAGCGTCGGCGCGACCGTGCCGCGAGCGAACGACCACGCGAGCGTGAAAATGCAAAGCCCGACATGCAGCGGCAGCGCGACGGGCATCAGGCCGAGCGGCATGTTCTTCGCGAACGTCCAGATCCGATTGCGCGTGCCGTACTCGATGGCAAACGCGGAGCGCGCGCCCGCCGCGCCGCCGCCGACATGCGCGACGACCGCGTCGTCCGCCTGCACGATCTTCCATCCAAGCAGGCGCATGCGAAACGCGAGATCGACGTCCTCGCTGTAGCAGAAGAAGCGTTCGTCAAACCCGCCGCAGGCGTCGAACGCCGCGCCCCGGTAGAGCGCCGCCGCCGCGCAGGCGCTGAACGCTTCGCCCGGGCGCTGCGGCGTGTTGGGCGCGCGAAAGAGAGCGCGATAGGCGAGGCCGCCGAGCCAGTATTCGTCGCCGGCGCCGTCGAGGCGCTCTTCATCCGCGGCGTCGAGCTGTAGCGAGCCGACGGCGCCCGCGTCTGGACGCGCGTCCGCCGCCGCAACGATCTTCTCAAGCCAATTTGGCTGCGGAAACGCATCCGGATTGAGGCAGACGAAGTAATCCGCGTCGAGAATCCGCGCCGCGCGATTGTTCGCCGCCGCGAAGCCGATGTTCTCCTCAAGTTGCACGAGCGTGCCGTTCGCGGGCATATCGCGTGCAACCAGCCGCTCCTCGGCGCGCGATGCATTGTCGATGACGATGACGTTGAAGTCGCGGAGCGTCTGAGTTTCGAGCGCCGCCTTGAGACGCGGCCACCAACGCTTCGTATTGTAGCTGACGATCGCGACGCCGACGCGCCGTGCGCTCATGAGCCGTCGTTCACGGCGCGCAATGTGGGCGCGGGCTTCTCAGCCGCCGCGAGCGCAATGTCGATCAGATAGCGCCCATACTCGGTGCCCGGCATTTCCGCGCCGAGGCGCGCGACATGGCCCGCGTCCACATAGCCCAGCGTCAGCGCAATTTCCTCTGGGCAGGCGATCTTCACGCCCTGGCGGCTTTCGATCGTCCGCACGAAGGCGGACGCATCGTGCAGGCTGTCGTGCGTGCCTGTGTCCAGCCAAGCGAACCCGCGCCCGAGTTGCTCGACGGTGAGTTCTCCCGCATCGAGATAGAGTCGGTTGAGATCGGTGATCTCTATCTCCCCGCGTTTGGAGGGCTTAAGCGCCGCCGCGAAATCGCAGGCGCGCTCATCGTAGAAATAGAGCCCCGTCACCGCCCAATCGGAGCGCGGCTCGGCCGGCTTCTCCTCGATGGAAAGCGCCCGCCCGTGAGAATCGAACTCGACGACGCCGTAGCGTTGCGGATCGCGCACGCGATACGCAAAGACGCTCGCGCCCTTCGGCCGCGCCGCCGCCGCACGCACGCGCTCTTCGAGCGTCGGCCCAAAATAGAGATTGTCCCCGAGGATGAGCGCGCACCGCGCGCCGTTGACGAAATCGCGCCCCACGATGAACGCGTCCGCCAGGCCGCGCGGCGTTTCCTGCACTGCGTAGGAAAGCGAAATGCCCCATTGCGATCCATCGCCCAGCGACGCTTGGAAGAGCGGCGTGTCGCGCGGCGTCGAGATCACGAGGATCTCGCGGATGCCGGCCAGCATGAGCGTCGTCAGCGGATGATAGATCATCGGCTTGTCGTAAACCGGCAGCAATTGCTTCGAGATCGCGCGCGTCGCCGGATAGAGCCGCGTGCCCGCGCCGCCAGCGAGAATGATCCCCTTCATGGCCGCTTTCGTTGCAGCCGGGCGTTTCCGATGCAACCCGCCCTGCCGAATCGCCGCCGTTTCGGTTTAGACTCGATTCGGGTGAGAGCCGGGCGCGCGGTCGCGCAGCACGGCCCGTGGGTCATTGGGGGTAGGCGTGCACCGCTTGTGGGACGCAATCATTGCGCCTTTGGCGCGCGCCGCAGCGCCCCGCGTGATCGTCGAGATCGGCGCCGACAACGGCCACAACACGGAAAACATTCTCAAATTCTGCGAAGCGACGGGCGCGGTCGCCCACATCGTCGATCCGCTCCCCAAGTTCGACGTCGAGGCCGCGCAAGCCCGCTGGGGCGAGCGCTTCGTTTTCCACAAGGCGCTGAGCCTCAACGCGCTGCCGCAAATCGAGGCGCCCGATCTCGTCTTGATCGACGGAGACCACAATTGGTGGACCGTCCACGCGGAACTCACGCTCCTGGCCCGCGCCGCGCGGACGAGCGGGCGGCGCTTTCCGCTCGTTTTGCTGCACGACGTCGGATGGCCCTACGGCCGGCGCGATCTCTACTACGATCCCGAAGTCATCCCGCTCGCCTACCGCCATCCCTTCCAGCAGGCCGGCATGTTGCCGGGGCAGGGCGCCCTCGCCGGCAAGGAAGGCCTCAATCCACACCTGCGCAACGCGATCTACGAGAACGCACTGAAGAACGGCGTGCTGACCGCGGTGGAGGATTTCATCGCCGCCCACGAAGCGGAAGGCTTTGCGGTCCGGATCGTTCCGGCCTTTCACGGCCTTGGCGTCCTCACGCGCACCGCCGATGAGAGCGAGGCGCTCAAGACAGCCATCGCCGCACTGCCAACGGAGGGCCCCGCAGCCGCGGCTCTGGCGATGATCGAAGCCGCGCGCGTGCAAACCGAAATCGAACGCCAAACGCTGCACCGCAAGCGCAAGGCCGACGCCGTGGAGCATGAGCGTGTGCGCGGCCTTCTCAACGAGGAGATCGCCGGCCAGGCCGAGGCTTTTGCCGCCGAGCGCGCCGCGCACGCACGCGAACTGGCAGGCCTTCGCGCGGGAGCGGAAACGGTTCAGACGGCGCGGCGGGAGGAAAGCGCGCGCCTGCGCGCGGCCCTTGAAGAGGCGGCGGCGCGCCACGCTCAGGAGCTCGACGCGCTGAACGCTCGGCTCGAAGCCGAGCAAGCCGCCCGGCGCAGCGAAAAGGAAGCCGCGGCGCGCTTTGTGGAGCAGGCGTTGGCCGGCGCGCGCGCGGAGACGGAGAGCGCGCTCCGTGCAGCATCGGTCGAGCGCGACGTGCTCGCCGCTGAGCGCAACGCCGCACGCGTCGCGCTCGCCGAGACGAAGGAGTCCGCGGAGGCCGAACGTACGCACGCACGCGAGAGCGCCGAGCGCGTTGCAGCGGAGATCGCCGCGTTGAATCGCGCGTTGGCCCAAGCAGAGGCCGCGCTCGTCGAGCGCGATGCCGGCGCGGGCGAAATCGAGGCGCTGACCCGGTCGCTTCAACAAGCGCAAGATGCGCTTGCCGAGAGCGCCGCGCGCGTGCACGCGCTCGAAACGCACCAAGCCGCATACGCGGAGAAGCTGCAGGACGCGGAGGGACGCGCCGAAGCCGCCGCCGCCGACCTCGCGGCGGTCTGCGCCGAGGTCGATGCGCTGCGCACGCAAGCGGCCCGCGCGGAAAGTGAAGCCGCCGCCGCGCTGAAAGAGGAGCGTGCGCGCCGCACCGATGCTGAAGGCCGCTTTGTCGGCGCGCAGGCCGCGCTCGCCGCGGCCGGGCAGGAGAGCGCCGCGCAAATTGAGGCCGCCCAGGAGGAGCGCGCCAGGCTTGCCGCCGCAAACGCCGAACTGCGGAACGCGCAGACCGCCGCGGCCGAACGCGTCAGTCGGCTGGAGGCGGAGGCGCGCAAGCGCGACGCCTTGATCGGCGGGCTCAAGGCCGATCTCCATCACGCGAAATCGGTGGTTGCGCAGAAAGATCAGCAGAAGCAGGCGTTCGAAGCGCGCGTCGCCGCCCTCGCCGGCGAACGCGCCGCCCTGCGCGAACGCTTGCAGCGCTTCGAACGATCCATCATCGCCCGCGCCGAACGCGCCGCCCGCGCGCGCGCGATCAAATTGGCCTCCCGCCTCGCGGGCCTGGGCGCGGCCGGGCGCGGCCTGCTCTGGCGCACGCACGCCGCGCTCAACCCGGAAGCCATGCGCTTGCAGGCCGGCATCGTGCGCGCCGCCGCCGCGTTCGACGCCGAATACTATCTCGCCGCCAATCCCGATGTGCGCCGCGCCGGAATCGATCCCGCGCTCCATTATGTGCGCCACGGCTGGATCGAAGGCCGCAGCCCAAGCCCGCATTTCCACCTCTTCGCCCGCGCGCATGAGCGCACCAATCCCGTGCTCCGTTGGCTGAGCGAAGGCGCGCCCGCGCTCAACCCCGCTGACACTTCCCCCGCGTCGCCAAACGCCGCGCTTCCACTGAGCCGTTCCGCAGCCCGCAGCGCCGATATCGTCGTTCCCATCCACAACAGCCCGGACGATGTGCGGCTGTGCCTCGCCGCGCTCGATCGCTGGCGCCGCCCGAAGGACCGTCTGATCCTCATTGACGACGGTTCGGCCGAAGAGACGCGCGCACTCGTCGCGCAATTCGCCGCGCGCAATCCCCGGGATCTGCATTTCGTCAACGCCGAAGCGGGCGGCTACACGCGCGCGATCAACAAGGGGATCGCGGCTTCGTCCGCCGATTACGTCATCCTGCTCAACAGCGACGCGATCGTCACGCCCGATTGGGTCGAGAAGCTGATCGCCGCCGCCGAAAGCGATGAGCGCATTGGCATTGTCGGCCCGCTCTCGAACGCCGCGAGCTGGCAGTCCGCGCCCGAGCGCTTCGGCCCAGCCGGGGATTGGATGGTCAATGCGCTGCCCAAGGGCTTCGATCCGGTGTTGATGAGCCGCATCGCGGAATCCGCGCCGCTGGCCGCGCGCGCCGCGCCTGTGCCGTTGGTCAACGGCTTCTGCTTCGCCATCAAGCGCGCTTTGCTCGACAAGATCGGCGCGTTCGACGAGGCGCGGTTCCCGCAAGGCTACGGCGAGGAGACGGATTTCTGCTTCCGCGCCGCCGATGCGGGCTTCAACGCCGCGATCGCCCTCGACGCCTACGTGTTCCACGCAAAGTCGAAGAGCTTCACCCACGAGCGCCGCCGCGTGCTGAGCAAGGCCGGCAATGGCGTGCTCGAAGAGGCGTACGGCAAGGCGCGCATCCTCGCCGCGACCGATGCATTGCGCCATGACGAACACCTCGCCGCCGCGCGCACGCATATGGGCGAGACTTTGCGCGCGATCGAAACGGGCGCGCTGCCTTCGATCTTGTTTCTGCTGCCGTGCAGCGCTGGCGGCGGCGGTGTGCATTCGATCATTCAGGAAGCCCGCGGCCTCGCCGAGCTCGGCGCCGACGTGCGCGTCGCGGTGCGCGCCAATCATCTGGCGAGCTATGAAGCGCTCTACGCCGGCGCCGACCGTGCGCAGATCGTCTCCTACCGTGAAGTGCAGGAATTGCGCGATCGCGCCGCCGAAGCGGATGTTTGCGTCGCCACCATTCACAGTTCCATCGCGCTCTTGGCCGATCTGGCCGCGCGCCTGCCGGGCATGGCGCCTTTCTACTACGTGCAGGACTACGAGCCCTTCTTCTACGATGAGGCCGATCCGCAGCGGCGCATCGCCGAGGATTCCTATTCGCTCGTTCCAAACGCGACGCTCTTCGCCAAGACGAATTGGCTCTGCAGCACCGTCGAGGCGCGCCACGGCGTGCCCGTTCGCCGCGTCCAGGCCAGCATCGATCGCTCAATCTATCGCCCGGGCCCGCGCGCCGCGGACGGCAAAGTCCGCATCGCGGCCATGGTGCGCCCGCGCACGCCCCGCCGCGGCGCGGCGCGCACGCTCAACGTGCTGGCGGCTCTCGCCGGCGAATATGGCGCCCGCGTCGCGCTCGACGTGTTCGGCGCCGGCCCCGAGGAGATCGTGGCTGCGGGCCTCGCCTGCGATCCTCACATCGCCGTGCACGGCAAGCTCGCGCGCGAAGGCGTCGCCGATCTCCTGCGCGCCGCGGACGTGTTCGTCGATCTCTCGGATTACCAGGCTTTCGGGCGCACCGCGCTCGAAGCCATGGCGTGCGGCGCGACAGCGATCGTCCCGCAAGAGGGCGGCGCCCACGAATTCGCGCGCCACGGCAAGAACGCGCTCGTCATCGATACGCAATCGGAGCGCGCCGCCATCGAGGCGCTGCGCGGCCTCATCGAAGACGCGCCCTTGCGCGAACGGCTCCGCGCCGCGGCCCTGGAGACCGCGCAAGCCTATTCCATCGAACGCGCCGCGCTATCGGAGTTGGCGTTGTTTTTGGCGCGGGCGCCGGCGAGAACGAAGTTTGAACGGGCGTTCCGATCACCCCAATCTATGAACGGTGCGGGCTAGAGCGCGACGCCGAGTTTGCGCTAAGGTAGCAAATGTCCCAACCGCAACCGATTGCCTCGACCGATGTGCGTCAAAGGAACTTCGAGACGCTTTATGCTTGGCTCATCAAGACGATTGGCGAACGACGGTATTCACGGGTCAACAACATACTTGAGTTTGGATGCGGCAAGGGCGGGTTCATTGATCTCTACAGGCGGCCTGGCCAAAGCGGCTTCGCAATCGATCTGCACGACTATTCGGAGCACTATCCTCAGGACATTCGGTTCCTCCTTCCGCGCGCGGATGGCTGCATTCCACTTGTCGACCAGAGCATCGACCTTATTGTCTCACACTCGGTGGTTGAGCACCTGACGGAGCCCGCGAAGGTTTTCGCCGACCTCAATCGCGTTCTCAAAGTTGGCGGCCTTGCTTTTATTTCCGTCTCGCCGCTCTATTTTTCGCCGACAGGTTCGCACATGCGTCATTTGCCCGATTGGGATCACCTTAATCCGGCGAGCGAGCACTACATGACCAAGAGTCCGCTTGGTGGCGACGGTCGCGCCGGATCTCACCTCAATCAATATACAGTCAAAGATTTTCTGTGTGAGGTTGCCGAGCTGCCTTGGAACATCGTGCGCTTCGAGCGACGCTTGGTGAGCGATAAGGTGGTTCCCGATTTTGTGGAGCGAGGCAGATGGTCCATGCTCGATTTGATGACACGAGAGTTTCGCTTAGTTGCTGAGCGGATTGCCTAGGACACGCACGCAGCCAACTCCGGATTGGTCAGTGCATTCTGCTTGTCGCCAAGCACCGCATCAATCTCGGCCAATGTGCTGACCACGCGCGCGGGCAGATGCTGGTACAGTGCAAGCAACAGCGCTGACCTCCTGAAGGCGGCGTAGGGTCCAAGCCAACTCGGAAGCCCCCAATTCAGCATCTGATTTCCATACCGGTCGGTGATGCCGGGCGTGTGCTGCGGCGTCCGGTTTGGGCTGGCGTGAATGCCCGGAACGGGCCGGAACCATTCTAGATCCTGAACGGGCATGCCTTTGCGCGTCACGATGAGGCGCAGCAATTGCTCGTCATTCATCGAAGCAAAATCGCAATCGGAAAGATCGGGCAGCGGATACAGCGCGGCGCTCCGCGCGAAGTGCAGCCCCGTCAGCCGGTCGGTGCCGGCGCGCTGCGAATTTGAATAGGGAAGCCCCGTGCGCTCCATGAACGCGAGATGCTGCGCGACAATCGAGCCGTCGAGGACGATGATGTCGATGTCGCAGATATAGGTGAACTCCGCTTGTGTTTGCGGCTCGACGATGAAGCGCACGGAATTCGGCAGGATCGGACGTGGTGGATCGCCGCGCCGGAAGGCATCGCTCGTGACTGTGAAACAGTGCGCGCCATGCGCCTCGCGGATCAGCCCAAGCGCGGCGGCGTTCTCCGCCTCGAACGCTTCCGCTGACTCAAGCACGATCTCGACCGCCGAGTCGGCCACGTGCTCAAGCACGGACGCAGCAAAGAGAAGCGCGAACGGCTCGTACTTCTTGTTCGCGCATGTGTAGAAAAGCGTCGTCATGCGGGAAGGTCGCTCAAACGCCAAAGGCCGAGTGATTTGTGTCCCCGGTCCGGATGCGGCGCCAAGCTCGGCCGTTCGATGATGAGCCGCTCAGGCGGCGGGAGATTGAACGGCGCCGCCTGAAGATTGAGCGGGCGCCAGCGCCCCGTCTCCACATCGGCGTTGGCCGCGAGATCGGGAAATGTGGTGGTCAAGAGCCACGTCGCGCCGGACGCGCGCATGTTGCAGAGCGCGCGTGCGATGAGATCGAACGGCAAATGCACCAGGCAGTCGCGGCAAAGGATGAGGTCGCACGCCGGCAGCACCTCTTCGCAAATGTCGGCTGTCGCGAAACTGCAGTGCGGCAAGTGGCTCGCGCGCTCCGCCGCGATCGCCACGACGCTCGCGACGATGTCGAAGCCTTTGTAGCTCTTGAGCCCGCGCGCCAGCGGCTCGGCCCAGTTGAAATCGCCGCACGGCGCATCCGCCACGCTCTCGATTCCAAGCGCGCCATAGAGTTCCTGCAATTGCGGGATGAGCTCAGCCGTCGCGCGCTGCGTTGAGCCCGTGCCGCTCGCCGATTGATCGCTCTGCCAACGGTTCTCCGCGAAGATGCGTGTGAAGGTTTCGCGCCGCGTCGCCGCCGGATCGCCGTCCGGTAAGAACAGCCAGTCCGATTGGTGCAGTTTCTCGCCCCGATAGCCGAACTTTCGGAACGCGGCTTGTATCGCGGGCGCATTGCTCGAAAGCAGTTCGCACACGACGAGCGGCCGGTCTCGCTCAAGAACGCCGCGCGCGCCTTCAAGCACGCTCGTCTCGTGTCCCTCGACATCGATCTTGATCAGCCCCGCCGGCTTGCCGGCGAGCGCGCACGCTTCATCGATGGTGGTGATCTCGGTCGCTCCATCCGCATTCACGGAAACGCGCGCTTCGCCCGGATTTTCCTCGCGCATGCCGATCATCTCGCCGCGCCCCGATTGCGCGCCGCAGGCCTTCATGATCGCGGTGACGTTGGTGAGCCCGTTGAGCGCAATGTTGGCGGTGAGCCGCGCGAACGTCTCTTCCAGCGGCTCGAATGCGAGCACATGCCCGCCGAAGACGCCCGCCGCACCGATCGTGTGCACGCCGACATTGGCGCCCACGTCGATGATGAGCGCGCCCGGATCGAGCCGCGACGCCAGCTCCATCAGCAGCACGCCGACCGTCAGCTCCCACGCCACGCCGCGCGCCAGCCTTTTGTGCAGCACTTGGTGCGGCGGGCCGACATAGAACCGGCCTATGCCTGGAAACGCGACGATCTCGCCTTCCGCGCGCTCGGGCCCAACGCGCAAGATCCAGCGCGCGCTCGCATCCCAAGGCGTGTTCATCAGGAGCGTTTGGTGCTTGGCCGCCGCGTCGCGGTCCGCCGCATGCGGCCAGGGCGAGGCGAGTGCATGCCCGATGAGCGCGCTCACGCGCGCGGCCGCTTCCTGGCGCATGCGCGCATCGGCGGCGGCTTCCTCCGCCGCCGCCCGCTCCGCCGCCTCTTGCGATTGCTGCAGCGCCGCCTGCGCCTCGCCGTGGCGGCCGAGCTTGGCGAGAATAGCCGACAGCGACTTCAGATATTCCGGCCGCTCCGGCGCCAGGCGCACCGCGCGCTCCTCATGCGCGCGCGCGAGGGCAAAATCGCCAAGCTTTCCAAGCGTCCAGGCGCTTTGGTGATGCAGGATCGCATCGTCAGGAAAGGCCGCGATCGCCGCCAGCTCGACGCGCCGCGCTTCGGCGAAATCCTGGGCCGCGAGCGCCGCGTGGCGCGCCTTCTGCAGCACGTCGCGCGCCGGGCGCGGGCTCTGCGTTTGTTGCGCGGACGAATCGGTCATGGCTTAGAGTTTCCATCCCTTGCCAAAGCCGCCAACCCTTCTCGTCATTTCGTTTTTCGACGCGCGCCCGGCGGCGGCGCTCGCGGCGCTGTTGCGCTCGCTGCGCCGTCGAACCGCCGGCGCGCCTTACGAGATCGTCATCGTCGCCAATCGCACGGCCGCGGCGCCGCTCGCATTGCCTGAGGAAGCCGCCGGCGTGCGGGTGCTCGAACGCGCCAACGAAGGCATGAACATCGCGGCCTGGGAGCATGGCTGGCGTCAATCGCCGGGCTTCGATCGCATTGTTTTTCTTCAGGACGATTGCCGGATCGTGCGCGCGGGCTGGCTTGCCGCGTTCGCCGCCGCGCTCGACAACCCGGCGATCGGCCTTGTCGGCGAAAGCCTCAATTCCGCCTGGGACGCGCCCTGGGACGCGCTGCGCGCGCGCCACACGGATGCGCTCCCCGGTCACGGCGATGGCCCGCGCGCCGATTTCTACCGCGCCTGCATGGCCCGCTGGGGCGTCGATCCGGGTTCGACCGGGCGCCATCTGCGCAGCCTCGTCTGGGCCGCGCGCCGCGAGGTTCTTGAGCGCATCGGCGGCTTCCCCGTCGGGCGGACCTACGGCGAATGCATCGCCGCCGAAATCGCCGTGAGCCGCAAGGTCGAGGCGGCGGGCCTGCGCATCGATCAGGTTGATCGCCGGCCGTTTCGCTACATCGCGCACGCCGAGTGGCGCCGGCCGCATCCATTTGCACGCCACCGGCACCTTTCGATGCCCGCCTAGGCTCTCACTTTCAACCCGGAGTTTCGTGATCCGGCGCCCGACTCGTACGTGCTTGCGAAACGTGACGATTGAGTCTGCCCCTCCCACGCCGCGCCGCCACGTCGTGATCTCCGGCACCGGCCGCGCGGGAACGACGTTCCTCGTCGCGTTCCTGACCCGCCTCGGCCTCGACACGGGCTTTTCCGAATCCGATCTGGCGCTCGATGAGGTCTCGCGCGCGGGCTTGGAGCACGACATCCGCAAGCGGAAGAATGTGCCTTACGTCGTGAAATCGCCCTGGCTTTGCGTGCACATCGCCGAAGTGCTCGCGCGTCCTGACATCGTGATCGAGCACGCGATCATTCCGGTTCGCAACATTGACGACGCGGCCGCGAGCCGCGCCTTCGTCGTGCGCGAAGCCGGCGGCCCCGCGCCCGGCGGCCTCTGGCGAACCGATGATCCCGCGGAGCAGGCCGCTGTCCTGCTGCGCCTGGAGCACGCGCTGATTGAACAGCTTCTCGCTGCCGACATCCCCATCACGCTGTTGCACTTCCGCAGGCTGATCGCTGATCCGGGCTACCTCTTTGCAAAGCTTGCCTTCCTGGCCCCACGCGCAACGCAAGCAGACTTCGAGCGCGCCTTCCACCGCACGATACGTCCCAATTGGGTGCACGACTTCAGCGCCGGGACGTCTGCACACGCTTCGTGACGCCTTCGATCGCCGCCAGCCATTGCGCGCCGATCGCCTCCTCCGTCATCGACGCGCGCACATGGGCTTGGCCCGCCGCCGTGCGCGCGCGCATGGCGTCCGAGCCGGCAAGCGCCTCCGCGAAGCCGCGCGCCCAATCGTCGATTGTGATGAACGGCGCCAGCGTCTCGTAAGAGGGGACGGCGTCGGCGATGACCGGCGCGCCGTGCCAGAGCGCCGTTGCGGGGCGATTCGTCGATTTGCATGCGGTGAAGGGATTTGGGCAGGCCGGAACGACGACGGCGTGCGCGCGAGAGAGTTCGCGCGCGAAGGCCGCCTCGGACCACGGCTCGTAGCGAACACGCGCCGCAAACGAATCCTTCAGCACCCGGAACTTTGCCTCGTTGTTTGAGACGATGACGAGCTCACTCGGCCTGGCCGCGGCAGCCGCGTCTATATGTTCGCGGATGCGCAGCAAATCCTCCATCCCTGCCGGCGCGTTGGGCGAACCGTGCGAACCGAACCAGAGCATACGAAACACCGCGTCTTCCGGCGCGCGATGGACAGCGAACGCCTCGACCGCGTCTCCGATGACGGCCGGCGCCGCCTGCGGCGAGGCCTCCGCCTCGATCACGCGCGCCAGCTCTTCACTGCAGCAGGTGACGAGATCGGCCGCCGCGATCATCGTGCGTATGTTCTCGGCCGCGGCGCGATAGTCCCGAAGGTCGTAGGGATTGTAGAAATGATTGTCCGACAGATCGAAAATGATAGCCGCGCCGCGCCCCGAAAGCGCCCGCGCAAGAACCTGGCTCTTCGCGTCGTAGCGCTTCGAAAAGACGACCGCGTGATAGTCTTGTGCACGCCTCTCATCGAAGAGCTCCGCCTCCACGCCAAGCGCCTTGAGCGCGCGGATCGGCGTAAGCGCGCGAAAGCGCACCGAAGCGATGGCGCCGTCATTCGAGTGCGGCCGCCAGCCGATGCGCAGACTCACGGCGATCCTTGCGGCGATAAAATGTGCGGCGGCCGCCAGGCTTCCGCCGCGCGGCGCGCGTCACGGCCGCACGACAGTCCGATCCATTGCGGCAGCAGCGGCGAGACATGTCCGCGCGCGACTTCCTCCGCGATCTCCTCATGCGAGACCGCCCCGTCGCCGAGCGCGGCCTTGAGCGCATCGAGCCACAGCCGCCGGCGCCGATTGCGCGCGCTCACCCAGGGCTGGCGCGGCATGTCGGTGTAATGAAGAAGCTTGGTGCGCCCGCGCCGATAACGCTCGAGTGAGTTCCAGGCGCATTCGATCGCCGCCGCCTTGTGCGCGGCCGGCGTCATCGCGAAATCGTGCATGAGCGCGGAATACGTGAGCGCGCCGGAATCGAGCGCCGCGATCAGCGCCCGCGCATCCCAATCCAGGTTCGCGCAATCGAGCAGCATGACGCTGTATTGCGGGCGCCGCGCGCGATCCTCGCTAAGCGCGTAGAGCAAACGCGCTTCACCGAAGGGCCGCGACCACAAATCGCGGATGTCGGTGAAGACGAGCATGTCTGCGTCGAGATAGATCGCGCGCCCTTGGCGCCCGCAAAGCTCCGGGATCCGGAGCCGCGCGAACGAAAAGCCGGTGCGCGCGCGGTTCATCGGATCGCGCGGTGTCGGCAAGTCCGCGTTGTCGATCCGCTCGCACGCCACCGAGAGGCTCGCATGCTTCTTGATTGAATGGGCCAGCACCTTGGCCGCAAGCGCCTGCGTTTCATCCGCGCCGATGAAAATGCGCGCCGGCCCGCCCAGATCGTGCGGCCAGAATTGAAGCGCCGGGCGCCGCGCCAACGCCGCCGCGAAGTTTTCGAACTGCCGGTCAAAACTGCGCGCGCCGTTGGCCAACAGCGTTTGGCCCGCGAGATCGCCGAAGGCGCCTGCATAAGAGGCGCCGCCATCGATGCCCAGCGTTGTGATCCGCGCGACGCCATTGTCCGCGAGGAGATTGAGAGCGGCTTCCGCGGAAAAATGCTCGACGCCCGTCCATGGCTCGTCGGGGAAGGGCGCGCGCCGGGCGCCGGTCATCGCGTTGAACGCGATGAGCCGTCCCGCCGCGTCGAGCGCGGCGAGCCTGCTGTCGCGCGCGACGAGATCCGCCAGCGTCGTGCGGCCTGCGCGAAACTTCAGATGCGGGCGCCATGGCATGAGGACGAATCGCGCATTGGCCGCGATTGCTTCGCCGCATTGCGCGAAAACGTCATAATCCATCATTAGTGCGGCGTCGCAGCGCACCGCGCGCGCGGCATGGTTGAGCGCCAAAATCCCAGCATTCGCATGATCTTCCGCGCGATAGCGCGCGAAGCTCGGCCCCTTGCCCAAGATGAGCCAGGGCTTATGCGCAATCGCGTTTTCGTGCGCCCAGCGCCGCGCGCCCAACATGGGGGCGAGCCTTTCGCGGCGAATCGCTTGCGTCAAGCGCTCCGGCGCGTTTGCTTTTGCGCGTCCGCGCGGCGAAGCTTGCCAGCGACAGGGGAAGATCATGACAAGTGCTTGGTTCATGCGCGCCAGGCTGCGCGCGCGTCACTCGCTCTCTGGTTTGCGCCCGGCGATTCAGCCCTACGAAGGCGCGCGCGCCGATCTTGTGGGCGATCTCATCCACACATGGCGCCAGCGCGATCTCTGCCTCTCGCTAGCCTACCAGCGCTCCATCTCACGCTTTCGCCGCACGTTCCTCGGTCCGATCTGGATCATTGTGAGCTTCATCGTCGCGACGCTCGGCCTCTCGCTGCTCTGGGCCATCATCATGAATCGCGATTTCGAGCTCTATTTCCCTTATGTGACGCTCGGCATGTTCATCTGGAATTTCTTGATCGGCACGATCACCGACGGCGCCAATGCCTTGAACGAAAATAAGAGCCTCGCGCTGCAGACCCGCACGCCGATGATCATGTACCCGATCGTCGGCGCGCTGAAGCAAAGCGTCATCGCCGCGCACAACATTCCCTATGTGGGCGTCGTCTTGTTTCTCTACGCGCCCGGCGCCGATTGGAGCATGCTGCTGGCCGTCCTCGGCGCCGCCATTGTTTTCTTCTTCGCCTTGGCCGGCGGGGTCATTCTGTCGATCTGGTGCGCCTACCTGCCCGATCTCTCGCAGGTGATCGCCGCGGGCATGCGTTTCCTCTTCTTCTTCGTGCCTATCCTTTGGATGCCGTTCCAGCGCGCGCAGTTTGAGGCGCTGTGGATGGCCAATCCATTGTTTCATGCCTTGAACGTCGTGCGCGGACCGTTGCTCGATCAGCCCCACGTGCTCTTCTCGTTCGCCTTTGCCGGCGCCGCGACCCTCGCCGCTTGGGCGGCCGCGATCAGCGTCTATTGGGCCGGCGCCGGCGCCGTTTCGACGAGGCTTTGACCCATGGCCAGCGCCCTCATTCTAGAAAACGTCACCATCTCCTATCCCATCCGCCGCACGCAGGCGGTGAAGGGCAACGATCCCGGCGCGGTTCTGCGCCTCGCTTACGGCGGCGGCGCACGCGCCACCAACGCGGATGTGCTGCGCAACATTTGGCTCTCGCTGCGGGACGGCGATCGCATCGCAATCATTGGACGCAACGGCTCCGGCAAGAGCACGCTGCTGCGCACGATGGCCGGCATTTATGCGCCGACGACCGGGCGCATCTGGAGGAGGGGTGTCGTCGCGCCGATCTTCTCGGCTTCTGCGGGCTTTCTGGGCCAGGCCACAGGTTACGAGAACATTTATCTCCGCGGGATGCTGCTGGGCTTGACCAAGGAGGAGGTGACCGAACGGCTCGGTGAAATCACCGGCTTCGCCGATATCGGCGATTGGCTCTATCAGCCGGTCTCTACGTATTCGAGCGGGATGGCGTTGCGCTTGGCTTTCGCGATCACAACAAGCATTCGCCCGAACATTCTCTTGCTCGACGAGTGGATCGGCGCGGGCGATGCGCTGTTCATTCAGCGTGCGCAGGAGCGGCTCGAAAATCTCGTTCAGCGCGCCAACATCTTGGCGGTCGCTTCGCACGCCGACGCGCTCATCCGTCGTTTCTGCACGCGCGCCATTGTGCTGGAGCGCGGCGCCGTCGTGTTCGACGGCGACGTCAATCACGCGCTCGACTTTTACAAGGAATTGGTGGCGCTGGCGGCGCAGGCCAACAAGGATAACCGCCCCGACACGCCGTTCGGCGAGGTGGAGACAGCCGCCTAGCCGATCGCGGCGCCGGTGTCTTTCGTCATCGCCGCCGTGCCGATGAGCGCGTTGTCATCGACGGCGAAAACCTGAACCGTTTGCACTTCCGCGGCGAGCAATTGAGAGACATCGATCGTGAAGCCGTGATGCCCGTCGCCGATCTTGTGCTTGACGAGATCGTTGCGCAGTTGATCCGCCATCGCCTCCCCGGCATCGACGCCGTTGACAAGCGCCCGCACGCGGATGCGCTCATTGCTCCACGGCTCCTTCGCCCAGCCCGTGACGCGTCCGCGCTTGAACGATTTGTCGAGCGCGCCTTGCACGCTCTTCATGCCCACCACGGTCTGATTGATCGAGCGCGCGCCTTGGTCGATGAGCGCCACCGCCGCGAGCCGCGCCTCGGGAGACGGCGTGATCCCGATAAAGGCCGCGAGCGCATCGATGTGCGCGGGCGCGAACTCGCGCGCCTTCTGCAGCGAGAGCACGAACGCCGGCAACCGCGTCTCCGCCGCGAAGAGCGTGATCTCCAAAATGCGCTCCGCCGCGCCGGCGAGCGCGCCGGAGCCGCCGCCCTCGGCGCTCTGCTCGATCGCCAGCGCGATTGAAGCCGCGTCCTCCATCACCAGGATCAGATGCGGCTCATCGACGGCGCGCTTGGCCGCGGCGAGCATGTTGCGCCGGAAAGGCACGCGCGCGCCCCACATGCCGTATTGCTGCGCGAGCTTCTTGGCCCGGTCGCTGAAACCACCCCAGGGCAACGCAAGGCCGTCGCCGCCTTTGAAGCCGGCGCCGATCGGAAAGAAGAACACCGGCACGCCAAGCTGGCGCACGGCGTTGGCGATGATCGCGGCGCCGTCGGAAGGCTCGATCCCCGTGATGATGAGTGTCTTGTCGTGCGGCGAAGGCCCGTCCCAGTTGAGCCGCATGAAGCCGAAATTCGCGATATGCCCGACGATTGGCTCGCCTTCGGCGGACGCTGGTTCGGGCGCTTCGGCGCGCAGCGGTTCGGCGGGCTGGCTCATCGGCGCCGATCTTAGCCCGCGCCGTCGCGAAACAATACGTTCAGGGCGCCGCGGCCATCGCCTTGCGCACAAGTTCGGCGAGATTTTCGCCGCGATAGGCGACTCCCATGACGCCCGCCGCCCGCGCCGCCGCGAGATCCGCCGGCGAATCGCCGACAAGCAGCGAGCGCCCGGGATCGATGCCATGCTCACGCAGCGCCCGCAGGATCATCCCCGGATTGGGTTTCCGGTCCGGGTGATCGGGATGCCGCAACGCCTCGATCGCCGCGTCGGGATGATGCGGCGCAAAGTACCATGCGTCGATGCGCGCGCCGTGTGCGGCGAGGTCGCTCTCCATGCGGGCATGAAAGCGGTGCATCGCCGCTTCGTCGAAAAGCCCGCGCCCGATTCCGGACTGGTTGGTGACGACGATGGCGAGCCGCCCCGCACCGTTGACCGCGCGCACCGCCTCGATCGCGCCGGCGTTCCAATGCAAATCTTCGGGCTTGAACGTGTAGCCCTCGTCGCGATTGAGCGTCCCGTCGCGGTCGAAGAAAACCGCCGCCTTGAGCGCTGTGCGTTCGGATCCATCCTTCCCCATCGCCGCGTCCGCCGCGCGCTCCGCGATTGCGAGGCTTGAGGTGAGTCCCGGTGACTCGATCCCGAAGAGATGCACGAGCCCAGTGTGCTTGTGCAGCGCCGGTCCATCGATACGGAAATCGGCGGCGGGTTCGCCCGGGCCGGAGAGTTTGGGCCGGCAGCCTGAATAGTCGCTGGTCAGCACCCCGTCGGGCAGCGCGGGCCAATAACGCCGGATCGCTGCGTAGAAACTCTCCGCGCGCTTGACGTCCACGGCATAATCGACCGCATCCGGATCATCGTGATCGAGCCACTCGACGTCAGGCCCGAACCGCATCCGTCCGCCAAGATCCAACGTTACGTGAACGCCCAATCCGCCGTCGACCGGCGCCGGATAGATGAGCCGCGAAAACGCGGGCTTGCCGGCGCAGCCGAAATAGGAGCCCTTCGCGAGCCGGAATGGCGGCAGAAGCGCTGTGTCGTAGCCGTCGAGAGCGCGCGCGATTTGGTGGGCGCGCAGGCCCGCCGAATTGATCAGGATGCGGCATTCGATGCGCGTGTCGCCCGCGTCGATCCCATAGCCGCCGTTCGGCAGGATTTCGGCGCGCGTGACGCCGGTGTTGAACGCGATCGACCCGCCATGATCCTCGATCTCGCCCATCAGGGCCAGCATGTAGCCATGCGAGTCGAAAACGCCGGTCTCCCGCGACTCGATGGCCGCGACGCAATGGAGCGCAGGCTCGAACGCGCGCGCTTCGCCGCCGGAGAGATAGCGCAAGCCTTCGACGCCATTGGCTTCCGCGCGTGCGTGAATGGCTTGGATCGCGGTTTCTTCCGCGTCGTTGGTCGCAACGATCCACTTGCCGAACACGCGATGCGCGACGCCGCGCGCGGAAAGATATGCGTAAAGCCTGCGCCGTCCTTCGATGCAGAGCCGATGCTTCAAACTATCCGTTGGGTAATAAATGCCCGCGTGAACGACTTCGCTGTTGCGTGAGGAGATGCCCGTCCCGATGGTCGCTGCGTGCTCCAGCACCAGCGTCTCCATGCCGCGCCGCGCCAGCGCCGCCGCGCAGGCGAGCCCAACCGCGCCCGCGCCGATCACCACGGCCTCGCATTGGTAAACGTCGGTGCTCATGTCGAATCCCGCGCCCGGCTTATAGGGCGCGTGCGCCCTGCGAGACAGGCTTGAGCGTCGTTGCAATTTTGGGCGCATCGGGCGCGGTGGGGGAGGCGGCGGCGTTGCTTCTCCTGCGCGAAGGCGCGGCGGTGCGCGCCGGCATGCGCAATCAGGAAGCCGCCGCCGCGCGCCGCCTCGAGGCTGCGGGCGTGGAGATCGTCCACGCCGATCTTGAGAAGCCAGCGTCGCTGATCGCGTTCTTCGCGGGCGCCGACGCCGCGATCCTGACGCCGATCTTGACCCAAAGCATCGCCGCGCTGCCCTTCCTCGATGACGTGGATCGGTTGGTCTTCTTTTCCAGCAACAATGTCGCTGTCGCGCCTGACGATCCCGTCTACGCCGCCATCGCCGCGGCTGAGACGCGCATTCGCGCTCATCGGCCCGACGCCGCGATTCTGCGGCCGACCTTGCTGTACGGCGACAGGCGCCTGCCAGCCATTACGGCGCTCATGCGGGTGATGAACCGCATGCCGATCATGCCGGTCCCCGGCGGCCGCGCCCGCCAACAGCCGCTCTTCTTCGAGGATGCCGCGCGCGTCGCGGTCGAGGCGCCCAAACGCGGCCTCCGGGGCACGTTTGCATTGGGCGGCCCGGAGATTTTCTCACTGACGGAGCTCTATCGCCGCGTCTCCCGCGCCATCGGCGGCGCGCGCCTGGTTCTGCCGACGCCGCGCACGCTGCTCGCCGCCGCGCAGGCCGCTGGCGTCCCGATGCCGATCAGCCGGGCCGAACTCGCGCGCGCCGATCTGCCCAAGGTCGCCGTGCCCGTCGATCCGCTCCCCGCCGATCTGAAGCCGGCAACCTCGTTTTCGTCGGGCCTTGTGCGCCTCCTCGAGGAGGCTGAGCCTGCGCCCTTGGCGGCGCAGCTGCGCCCCGGCATAGAGACGCAATGATCCGGCGGCTCTTTCACTGGTGGATTTTCTATCCGGCCGCGGTGCTCGTCGCGGCCGCCGTGATCCTGTTCAGCCTCGGCCCCGCGCTGCTTCCCGCCGATCCGCGCCCGGTCGCGGGCAGGATGGACGGGCGGGCGCTGGTGATCGAGGGCGCCGATTTGGCGCATCCGGCCGCTTCGCCTGAAACTATGTTTTACGTGGCGCGCAACGCGGCTTGGGCGGCCGAGGGGCTGCGCGTCGCCGTGCGGCCCGGCCTCGGCGCGCCGCAACAGGACGAAGCCGGCACGCAAGTCCTGCTCGCGCCGGAAGCCGCCGTCGGCCTGGGGCCGGGGCCGTTCCGCGTGGAGGTCCACTTGGCGCCCGTGCCGGTGACGACCGCGCCCCAGCTCGCCATCGCGCTCGATCGCGGCGGCGCCATCGAGTGGCGCACCGTGCCCGTCACGGCCGTCACCGATGTCGTGCGGCTGGATTTTCCACAGGACGAAGCAGGCATGCTGCTGACGGGCGTCGGCATCCGGCCTGTCGCCACGCTGCAGGACTACAATTACGGCGTGGAGATTCGCTCGATTCGCATTATCCCGACCGGCCCCGGCGCCGCGTAAGCGGCGAAGCCGCACGCGAGTCAGAATGATGCCGCTGCCGAAATTCGCCGCCGCGCTGCTATGCGCAATCGCTGTCTGCCTGGCTCAGCCCGCGCGCGCAGAAAGCTACCGCGCCGAATACGAGGCGGCGGTCCTGGGCGCTGTCGTGCTCGGCCGCGCCACGATCGCGGGCGCAAGCGCCAATGGCCGCTACCAATCGACCGCGACGCTCCGCACCAGCGGCTTGGCCGCGCTCATCGACCAAACGAACATCACGGCGAGCGCCACGGGCCTCATCACGCCGCGCGGCATTGCCTGGACGGGCTACAATCTCTCCCACGCCTATGCGCGCAAATTCCGCCGCGTGGTGATGCGCCGGGCGGGCGGCGGCATTCAGACGACGATCACGCCGCGCTTTGGCGACATGGGCGATCCGCCCGCGACGCGCGCGCAGCAGACGGGCGCATACGATCCTGTATCGGCGCTCTTCGTGTTGGGCCGTCTCGTCGGGCAAAACCGCACCTGCACCGGCACGGTGCGCGTGTTCGACGGGCGCCAATTGTATCGTCTGAGTTTGTTGCCGCGGGCTGTCGGCACGTTTCGCGGCGGCGGCTACGCCGGCCCCGCCGTTTCTTGCACGATGCGCTACACGCCGATGGCGGGCTTCCGAATGAGCGCCGCCGAGCGCGCGCGTATTCCAGCCGCCACGGCGTGGTTCACGCGCCCTGCGCGTGTTGGGCAAACGGCGCTCCCGCTGCGCGTGACTGTGCCGACGCCGGTCGGCGCCGCGCAGCTCGAAATCCGTTCGTTCCGCTACACGCCCTAGGCGCTCGCCGCGCGCGGCGCCGAGGATGAGCCCGCAGTCGCGAAGTCGCGGATCGCGTCGGCGATTAGATCCTGCGTCGCGTAATCGAGATAGGGATGCATCGGCAGCGCCAGAACGCGCGCTGCCGCCGCATCCGTGTTCGCCATCGCGCCGGGGGCGGGGAAGTGTTTGTACGCTGTCTGCCGGTGCAGCGGCACGGGATAATACATCGCCGTCGGGATCTCCTTCGCCTTGAGATGCGCCGCCAGCGCGTCGCGCTCTTCGCTCTCGATCGTGTATTGCGCCCAGGTCGAGACGCCGCCTTCGATCACCTTCGGCGTCGCCACATGGGGCGAGAGCAGATCGGCGTAGCGCGCCGCGACCGCGTTCCGCATTTCGATCTCTTCGGCGAAGATCGCGAGCTTCTCGATGAGGATCGCCGCTTGGATCGCGTCGAGGCGCGAATTCATCCCGATATGGATGTTGTCGTATTTGTCGGCGCCCGCGCCATGGAACGCGAGCGAGCGCATCAGCGCATCGTCGCCCGCATCGTTGGTGAGCGTCGCGCCGCCGTCCCCGTAGCAGCCGAGCGGCTTCGCCGGGAAAAAGCTAGTCGTGGTCACATCCGCCCAGTTGAGCGGGTGTTTGCCGTTGAGCGTGCAGCCAAAGCCCTGCGCGCTGTCGGCGATGAGCTTCAAGCCGTGCTTCCTCGCGATCGCCTGGATCGCGGGATAGTCAGCCGGCGCCCCGAAGAGATCGACTGCGATGATGGCTTTGGGATTGAGCTTCCCCTCGCGCTTCACGCTCTCGATCGCGGTTTCAAGGCTCGCCGGATCGAGATTGTAGGTAGCGCGATCCACATCGACGAAGACAGGCGTCGCGTTGAACCAGGGCACGACCTCCGCCGTCGCCGCGAACGTGAAGGAGGGGCAGAAGACGGCGTCGCCTTCGCCGATCCCCCAAGCCATGAGCGGCAGCGCCAGCGCATCGGTGCCGTTCGCGTTGGCGAGACAGTGCTTCGCTTCGCCGAACGCGGCGAGCTGCGTTTCGAACGCCTTGACCGCCGGGCCGAAAATATACTGGCCGCTCGCGACCACTTTGAGCACGGCGGCATCAATCCGCTCCGCAATGCGGCGGCGCTGCGCCTGCAGATCGATGAAGGCGATAGGCATGAACGATGTCCTCGTTGAAGAGACTAAGCGGCGCGCGCCGCGAGAAAAGCTTGATCGAATTTATGCGCGAGCTGCAGCGCCGCGAGCCCGTCATTGCCGGTTGCGGGCACGCGCTCGCGTTCCCCCAGGATCACGTCGATGAACCGCCGCACGTTCGCGCCGAGCGAATCCTGCGCGTCGGGCCTATCCATGAACTGGGGATCGAGCGCGAACGGCGTCTCATTCTCGAACGTCTTGGCGACGAAATCGACGCGCACCTCGCCGGAGGGGTACACAAGCCGCATCGAACGCGCCCGCTCCTCGGCAATGCGGCTCGCGAAGAAATGCGCCTCGGCCCCTGAAGCGAAGCGCGCTTCCGCGCGCAATTCATCCGCCACCGCGCCTTGTGTGCGTTTCCCGCGCGCGTCCCAGCTTGTCGCGGCTTCTCCGATGAGCGCGAGCGCCACATCCACATCATGGATCATTAGATCCATCGTGACCGAGACATCCGCGCTGCGCCCACTCCATGGTCCCGCGCGCGTCGCTTCAATGAGCGTGGGGCGCTCAGGAACGTCGAGAAGCCCAATCGCTTCGAGCACCAGCCGCTCCTGATGCCCCACCGCCAGCACGACGCTGCGCGCCGCGGCGCGCGCGACGAGATCGGCGCCGTCGATTGGGTCGACAGCCAGCGGCTTCTCGATGAGCGTATGCTTCCCAGCATCGAGCGCGAGGCGCGCCATGGCGGCATGCGTCGTCGGCGGCGAAGCGATCGTCACCACGTCGCACGCGGCGACAAGCGCCTCGGGCGTCTCGAACGCGCGCACATGATGCAACTCCGCAAGCATCTCCGCGCGCTCGGAATCGGGATCGAAGACGCCCGTTAGGGTTACCCGCTGATCCTCGGAGTATTTGCGCGCGTGGTGGCGCCCAAACGCCCCCGCGCCGATGACGCCGGCCTTGAGGCTCATTCCACCGTCACCGATTTCGCAAGATTGCGCGGCTGATCGACGTCCGTGCCTTTCTCGACCGCCGTGTGGTAGGCGAGGAGCTGCACCGGCAGGCTCATGATGATCGGCGCAACGATTGGATCGCACGCCGGCACGAGAATGCGGTGCGCGGGAAGATCGCCGGCCGCGTGATGCCCGGCGGCATCCGAGATGAGAATGAGCTTCGCGCCGCGCGCCGCCACTTCCTGCATATTGGAAAGCGTCTTCTCGAAGAGCGCGTCGTGCGGCGCCGCGACCACGACAGGCGAGCCTTCTTCGATGAGCGCGATCGGCCCGTGCTTCAATTCACCGGCGGCGTAGGCCTCCGCATGAATGTAGCTGATCTCTTTGAGCTTGAGCGCGCCTTCGAGCGCCAGCGGATAGTGCACGCCGCGCCCGAGGAAGAGCACGTCGCGGTGCTGCGCCAGCACATGGGCGATGCCTTGGATTTCCTCTTCCGCCGTCAACGCTTCGGCGATGAGCCGCGGCGTCTCCAATAGCGCGCGCACCAAGCGCTGCTCTTCTTGGCTTGAGAGCGTCCCGTTGGCGCGCCCGACCGCGATCGTGAAGGCCGCGAGCGCCGAAAGTTGCGCGGTGAATGCTTTGGTTGAGGCGACGCCGATCTCCGGCCCCGCGAGCGTCGGCATCACCGCGTCGGCTTCACGCCAGATCGACGATTCCGGGACGTTGACGACCGCGAGCGTCTTCAAGCCCTGTTCTTTGCAATAGCGCAGCGCCGCCAGCGTGTCCGCCGTCTCGCCGGATTGCGAAACGAAAACCGCGAAGCCCTTCTTGGGCATCACCGGGCGCCGGTAGCGGAACTCGGAGGCGATGTCAGTCTCCGTCGCAAGCCCCGCGACTTGCTCCAGCCAATATTCGCCGACGCGCGTCGCATAGTGCGCCGTGCCGCACGCGATCATCAGCGCGTTCTCCGCGCCGCCGATGTCCACGCCGTCGAGATCGCCCATCTGCACGCGCTCGTCGAACGCGTTGACGTAGCGAGCGATCGTCCGCGCCGTCGTTTCCGGCTGCTCGTAAATCTCCTTCTGCATGAAGTGGCGGTGATTGCCTTTCTCCACCGCCGCCGCGCCGCCGGAGAAAACAGTCGTGGGGCGCTCCACGCGCTTGCCGCGCACGTCGTCGATCCGCACGCTTGTGCGGGTGAGCGTCGCCTGGTCGCCTTCTTCGAGATAGATGACGCGCTGGGTGAACGGCGCGACCGCCAGCGCGTCCGACCCGAGATAATTCTCCCCGTCGCCCAGCCCGACGACGAGGGGGCTGCCCTTCCGCGCGCCGATCAGCAGATCGTCCTCGCCCGCGAAGAGGCACGCGATGGCGAACGCGCCGTCGAGCTTCTCGACCGCCGCCGCCACCGCCTCGCGCGGCTTGAGGCCGCTCTCCAGCTTGTCGGTGATGAGGTGCGCGATGACCTCGGAATCCGTCTCGGACTCGAACACGCGCCCCTTGGCGAGGAGCTCGTTCCTCAGCGCACGGAAGTTCTCGATGATGCCATTATGGACGATGGCGACCTTGTCGGTCGCGTGCGGGTGGGCGTTGGCCGTCGTCGGCGCGCCGTGCGTCGCCCAGCGTGTATGCCCAATGCCCTCGCGCCCCTGAAGCGGCGCCGCCTCCAGCTCGCCCTCGAGCGCCTTGATCTTGCCTGGCGCCCGGCGCCGCGCGATCGCCGCGCCTTCAAGCACCGCCACACCCGCGGAATCGTAGCCGCGATACTCAAGCCGCTTCAGCGCCTCGACGAGCCTTGGCGCCGCCGGCTCTTCGCCCAGAATGCCGATGATCCCGCACATAGCCTAGAAACCCCGAGCATTAACCTTTGAGGCCGCTCTCAACGCATACAAGATGCGCGCCGAACCACTATCGAGATGAGCCGCTCTATGCTCTATAGGAGAGAAGGGCGCACCTCACTTTCTCTTTCAACTTCTGACGGCTTTCGGGTGACTTCCTCCCCATCCCGCACCTATTTCGGCACAGACGGCATCCGCGGCACCGCGAATTCGCACCCGATGACGCCGGAGATCGCTTTGCGAGTCGGCTTGGCCGCCGGCAAGCGCTTCATGAGCAAGGATGAGCGCCGCCACCTCGTCGTCATTGGCAAGGATACGCGCCTCTCCGGCTACATGATCGAGCCGGCCTTGGTCGCGGGCTTCACGGCGGTCGGCATGGACGTGCGCCTCTTCGGCCCGCTGCCGACGCCGGCCGTGGCGATGATGACGCGCTCGCTGCGCGCCGATTTGGGCGTGATGATCTCCGCCTCGCACAACAAATACGCCGACAACGGCATCAAGCTCTTCGGGCCGGACGGCTACAAGATGAGCGACGCCGACGAGGCCGAGATCGAGCGCTTGATGGACGCCCCGCTCGACAAGGGCTTGGCGCCCCCCAACAAGCTTGGCCGCGCTCAGCGCATCGATGACGCTCAGGCGCGCTACGTCGAGATCGTCAAGGCGACATTCCCGCGTGGATTGCGCCTCTCAGGCATGCGCATCGTCGTCGATGCCGCCAACGGCGCCGCCTACAAAGTGGCCCCCACCGCGCTCTACGAATTGGGCGCCGAAGTCATTCCCTTGGGCGTCGATCCCAACGGCTTCAACATCAACGAGGAATGCGGCTCCACCGATACGAATGCGTTGCGCGAAGCCGTGCTGCGCTACCGCGCCGACATCGGCATTGCGCTCGATGGCGATGCGGACCGCGTGCTCATCATGGATGAGAAGGGCGCGCTGGTGGATGGCGATCAACTCATGGCGCTCATCGCATCGGAATGGAAAAAGGCAGGCGGGCTCTCAAAGCCCGGCATCGTCGCGACGCTCATGTCGAACCTGGGCCTCGAGCGCTTCTTGAAAGGGCAGGGCCTCGCGCTGGAGCGCACGGCGGTCGGTGATCGCTACGTCGTCGAGGCGATGCGCGCCAAAGGCTACAATGTCGGCGGCGAACAATCCGGCCACATCATCCTCTCCAACTTTTCCACGACCGGAGACGGTCTCATCGCGGCGCTGCAAGTGCTTGCCGCACTGGTGCAGGCGGGCAAGCCCGTGAGCGAGATCTGTCACTTGTTCGAGCCAGCGCCGCAAATCCTGGAGAACGTGCGCTTCAAGGGCGGCGCACCGCTCGACGATGAAGCCGTTAAGGAAACCATCCGCGCCGCCGAGAAGCGCCTTGGAAGCAAAGGCCGCCTCGTCGTGCGCAAATCCGGCACCGAGCCGCTCGTGCGCATCATGGCCGAAGGCGATGACGAAGCGCTCGTGAAGGAGGTCGTCGGCGAAATCGCGACGGCCGTGCGCGAAGCCGCCCGCGCGGCGGCATGACGAGAGCAAAGACGCATAGTGACGGCTCGCTCTGCCCCGAAGGCACGCAATCGCTGCCGTCCAGCGGCGCGATCTGTTGCGATGCTTTCGGCTGGCGCACGTTGGCTTGCTATTTCGACATCCGCTACGAATTCTGGGAAAATCCGGAAGGCTGGTTCGTGATCATCCAGCCCGATGCGGGCGGGGGCGGCATTCTCCTAAGCTATTGCCCGCACTGCGGCGCGAAGCTGCCCGGCGAACTCGAGCCCGGGCGCTACATGAACATGAGCGGCCTCGAGTTCGACGCGTGATCCTCACGCCGCATCCCGAAACGCCAAGCGGGGCGGTGGCGCGCATCGACGTCGCGGTTGAACGCGCGCAGTATTCGCTCCGCATCCGCTACGCAGCGACGGGCGACGTCGCGCGCCTCAGTACCGCCCCGCCATCGAATGCCGCGCGCGCGGACGAACTCTGGCGCACCACCTGTTTTGAAGCCTTCATCCGCCCTGAGAACGGGGAGGGCTATCGCGAACTCAACCTCGCGCCCTCAACGCAATGGGCCGCCTACAGCTTCACATCTTATCGCACAGGCATGGCGAACACGGACGATCTCGGCCCCCCGCACATCGAAACGCGCCGCGGCGAAGGTTCGTTCGAACTCATCGCGTCCATCCCCCATCGCCTGCCGCCGGGCCCTTGGCGCGTTGCGCTGTCCGCGATCATCGAGGAAACCTTCGGCGCCAAATCCTACTGGGCGCTCGCGCATCCGCCCGGAAAGCCGGACTTTCACCACCCGGATGGATTCGTCTGCGAACTCCCGTAAAGCGTCGCCATGCTCAAGACCGGCCTTGACCGTCTCCTCGCCGATCCCGCTTTGCGCGCGCCGCTCGCCGGCAAGCGCGTCGCGCTCGTGGCGCACCCGGCCTCCGTCACGCCCGATCTGACGCACGCGCTCGATGCGCTGGCCGCGACCGGCGACATTCGCCTCACCGCCGCCTTCGGCCCCCAGCATGGCCTGCGCGGCGATAAGCAGGACAACATGGTCGAGTCGCCGGATTTCGATGATCCGAAGCTCGGCATTCCTGTGTTCAGCCTCTACGGAGACGTGCGCCGCCCGTCCGGCCAGATGATGAGCACGTTCGATGTCGCGCTCTTCGATCTCCAGGATCTCGGCTGCCGCATCTACACCTTCATCACCACGCTGCTCTACATGCTCGAAGAAGCCGCACGCACCGGGAAAGAAGTGTGGGTGCTGGATCGCCCCAATCCGGCGGGCCGACCGATCGAGGGGCTGACGCTTCGTCCCGGTTGGGAGAGTTTCGTCGGCGCCGGCCCGATGCCGATGCGCCATGGCCTCACACTCGGCGAACTCGGCCATTGGTTCATCAAGCACTTCAAACTCGACGTCGCCTATCGCGTCATCGAGATGGAGGGCTACGACCCGAACGCGGCGCCCGGCTATGGCTGGCCGCTCGGCGAACGCACGTGGGTCAATCCAAGCCCCAACGCAGCCAATCTCTGGATGGCGCGCGCCTACGCCGGCACCGTGATGCTCGAAGGCGCGACGCTCTCGGAAGGGCGGGGCACGACGCGGCCCCTCGAACTCTTCGGCGCGCCGGACATCGAAGGCCCGCGCGTCATCGCGGAAATGCAGCATCTGGCGCCGCATTGGCTGCGCGGCTGCCGCCTGCGCGCCTGCTTCTTCGAACCGACCTTCCATAAGCACGTGAAGCAGCTCTGCAGCGGCGTGCAGATTCACACGGAGGACGGAAGCTACGATCACGAAGCTTTCCGCCCTTGGCGCCTGCAAGCGGTGGCGTTCAAAGCGATCCGCAATCTCTATCCGGATTACGCGCTCTGGCGCGATTTTCCCTACGAGTATGTGCTCGATAAACTCGCCATCGACGTCATCAACGGCTCGCCGCTGTTGCGCGAATGGGTGGACGATCCAAATGCCGCGCCCGGTGACCTCGATGCAATCACGAAACCGGATGAAGAAGCCTGGCGCGAAGAACGCCGCGGATTTCTGTTGTACTAAGCGAGGCCACCTACCCAAACGGACAACGCTATCATCACGACGGCGGCAAGCACTGAACAGAGAGCGCCAACTATGAATGCTGCCGCCGCTGCCGCGCGCGTGCGCGCCGCCGCGCTTTGAGCTTCGCTTCGCGAGAGGACGTGAGATGCAAAGTCGATCACCGCCAAACCCAACGCGATGAGCGTCGCAGCGCCAACTAGCATGGCGGCGGTCATCGCCATCGGACTTTGATAAACGTTGAGTGCGATTGCCGCGAACCCGCAGACGAACCCGAGAGAGCCGGCTGCCAAAGCGAGCTTCATGTCCTAAGCCGCTCCACCCACGCCGACGTCGCGGGATCGTCCGGCGTCGCGTTGCCTTCGAGCGCCGCCGTTAAATCGCGCGCCATCGCTTTCCCGAGCTCGACCCCCCACTGATCGAACGGATTGACGCCCGCGAGCCACGCCTGCGCGGCGGTGCGATGTTCGTAGAACGCCAGCAGCGCCCCGAGGCTTTCGGGTGAAAGGTCGTCAAGCGCCATCATCGTGGAGGCGCGATTGCCCGGAAAAGCGCGGTGGGGCGCCGCGTCATCGCGCGCGCCGTGCATAAGCGCCTGGGCCTGCGCGAGTGCGTTGGCGAGGAGCGCCGTGCGCCCCGCGCCGCCCGCATCCTTCACCACGATGAACTCGACCGGAACTTCTTCGACGCCCTGATGCAGCAATTGAAAGAACGAATGCTGCGCGTTCGTCCCCGCCGCGCCCCAGGTCACCCCCGCGGCGGGTCGTGCAAGAACCCGCCCGTCGCGATCCACGCGCTTGCCGTTCGATTCCATTTCGAGCTGTTGAAGGTAGGCCGGCAAAAGCCGCAAGCGCTCCGCATACGGAACAAGCGCGTAGCCGCCGCGCCCGAGCGCCTCGCGATTCCAGGCCTGCACGGCCGCGGCGAGCATCGGCGCATTCTGAGCGAACGGCGCGTCCCGGAAGTGCGCGTCCATCGCCGCCGCACCCGTCAGCAAGCGATCGAACGATCCCGGCTGCAGCGCGATTTCCAGAACGAGCCCGATCGCGGACCAGAGCGAATAACGCCCCCCGACCCAGTCCCAGAACGGGAACACCTCCGAGGCGCCCCAAGCCTTGGCGCGTTCCGGCGCCGCCGAAACCGCGACGAGTCGCCCCGTCGCATGCGAGCCGAGCCACGCGCGCGCGATCTCCGCATTCGCGAGCGTCTCGAGCGTCGTGAACGTCTTCGAGCAGACGATGACGAGCGTCCGCGCCGGATCGAGCCCTTCGAGTGCGTCGTCGATATCGGCATTATCGACATTGGACGCGAACCGCGCGCGGATGTCCGCGCGGTGAAGCGCCTTGAGCGCGTCATAGACGAGCCGCGGCCCTAGATCGGAGCCGCCGATGCCGATGCTGACCACCGCATCGATCCCGGAAAGCCCCGCCGCGAATGCGCGCATCCGGTCGCGCGTTTCGCGCACCTCCGTTGGCGCATCACCCGCGCGCAGCGCCCAATGCATCGCCGCGCGGCCCTCGGTGTTGTTGACCGCTTCGCCAGCGAACATGCGGTCGCGCTCGCGAAACACGCCGCGCGCTGCGGAATATGCTTCAAGCGCCTGCAACGCGCCCGCATCGATTCGCTGCCGCGACAAATCGAGTGTCAAATGAGGCGCTGAAAACGTCAGAGCGTCCGCACGGATTGCATCGCGCGCAAAGAGGTCGATCAGAGTCGTTTCGCGCAGCCGCGCCGCTTCGCGCGCGACGTGCGCCCAAGCGGCTTCGGCGCCCGCGCTCACGGCCGCCCGATGCTCGTATACTGAAAGCCCTTCGCGCGCATTTCGGCGGGCTTATAGATGTTCCGGAGATCGACGATCACCGGGCTTTTGAGCGCGGCCTTTACGCGCCCGAGATCGAGCGCGCGGAACTGATCCCACTCCGTGATGATCGCGACCGCATCGGCGCCTTCGAGGCATTGATAGGGCCCCTCCGCAAACTCGACATCCTTGAGCATGTGCTTGGCTTCCCTCATGCCTTCGGGGTCGAACGCGCGCACCTTGGCGCCCGCCGCTTGCAGCGCCGGCACAATGTCGAGCGCGGGCGCGTCGCGCATATCGTCCGTGTTCGGCTTAAACGCGAGCCCCAACACCGCGATTGTCTTGCCGCTCACGTCCCCTCCGAGCGCCGCGATCACCTTCTGCGCCATCTTTTTCTTGCGCGCGTCGTTCACGGAGACGGTCGTCTCGACGAGCTTCACCGGCGCCTTGGCTTCCTGCGCGGTGCGCACGAGGGCAAGCGTGTCTTTCGGGAAGCAGGAGCCGCCATAGCCGGGCCCCGCGTTCAAAAACTTCGAGCCGATTCGGTTGTCGAGCCCGATCCCGCGCGCGACTTGCTGCACATCCGCGCCCACTGCTTCGCAAAGATCCGCCATCTCGTTGATGAATGTGATCTTGACCGCGAGGAACGCGTTGCCTGCGTACTTGATGAGTTCGGACGTGCGCCGGCTGGTGAAGAGGAGAGGCGTCTCGTTGAGATAGAGCGGGCGATAGAGCTCACGCATCACCTCTCGCGCGCGCTCATCGTCTGTGCCGACGACGACGCGGTCGGGGCGTTTAAAGTCGCTGATCGCCGCGCCCTCGCGCAGAAACTCTGGATTGGAGACGACCGTGAAATCCGCGTCGGGCCGCCGCCTCTTGATGATCGCTTCGACTTCGTCGCCCGTGCCGACAGGCACCGTCGATTTGGTGACGACGACGGTGTAGCCATCCATGAGATCTGCAATCTCCTCGGCCGCGCCATGCACGTACGAAAGGTCCGCATGCCCATCCCCGCGCCGCGACGGCGTGCCGACCGCGATAAACACCGCGTCCGAATTGTGGATCGAGTCCGCGGCGTTCTCCGTGAAGAAGAGCCGCCCCTCGCGCACGTTCTGCGCGACGAGATCGTCGAGCCCCGGCTCGTAGATCGGCATTTCGTTACGCAGCAATTTTTCGATCTTCGACGGATCCTTGTCGACGCACGTCACCACGTGGCCGAAGTCGGCGAAGCAGGCGCCGGAAACGAGGCCCACATAGCCCGTGCCGATCATCGTCACGCGCATTCGTTCAAATCTCCTGGTTGTAGGCGCCAACTTCCTTGAAGCGCGCCAGGCGTGGTTTCACTTCTTCTCGGAAGAGCGCGCGCATATCGTCCTCGCTCTTCATGCTTTCAACGACGGTCACGAGCTCCGGCTTGTTGGAGGAAGCGCGCACAAGCACCCAGGAGCCGTCTTCAAGCGTCACGCGTGCGCCGTTGACCGTGTTCACGTCGCGGATCGCGCGCCCGAGGATGCGCCCGTTCTCTTTCGCCAGCGCTTCGTATTGCGCAACAACCTGATCGACGATCCCGTACTTGGTCTCGTCGTCGCAATGCGGACTCATCGTGAGCGACGTGTAGGAGACCGGCAGCGCCTTCCTGAGATCGGAGAGCTTCTTGCCCTCGTTCCGGTCGAGCATGGCAAGCACCGCGCTCGCCGCCACGATCCCGTCGTCGTACCCAAGGCCGATCGGCGCGCGGAAGAAGAAGTGCCCGCTCTTCTCGAAGCCCGCGAGCGCGTTGAGCTCGGTCGTCCGGCGCTTGATGTACGAGTGCCCCGTCTTCCAGTAATCCACCTTGGCGCCGTTCGCCGAGAGCACGGGATCGACGCTGTAGAGCCCGGTCGATTTCACATCGACGACGAACGTCGCGCCTTTGAATTGGCGTGAAAGATCGCGCGCGAGGATGAGGCCGATCTTGTCGGCGAAAATCTCTTCGCCTTCGTCGTCCACTACGCCGCAGCGATCCCCGTCCCCGTCGAAGCCGAGCGCGAGGTCGGCGCCGTGCGCCTTCACCGCATGCGCCATGTCGTGCAGCATCTCGGAATCTTCGGGATTGGCGTTGTAGTGCGGGAACGTCCAATCGGGCGTGCAGTGCAGCTCGATCACCTCGGCGCCCATCCGGCGAAGCGCTTCCGGCGCGAACGCGCCCGCCGTGCCGTTGCCGCAGGCGACGATCGCCTTGATCTTCCGCTTGAGCGAAATCTTTTCCGCGGCATGCGCAATGTAGCGTTCGCGCATCCCTTCGACCGCTTGATAGCTCCCGCCGGCGCGCGCCTTGAAGGCGCCCGCAAGCACGATGTCCCTCAAGCGCCCCATCTCGTCGGGCCCGAAGGTGAGCGGGCGCTCGGCGCCCATCTTCACCCCCGTCCAGCCGTTCTCGTTGTGGGAGGCCGTCACCATCGCCACGCACGGAATGTCGAGCGCGAATTGCGCGAAATATGCCGTCGGAGAAAGCGCGAGCCCGATGTCGTGCACGGAAACGCCCGCGCGCATGAGCCCGAGCGTCAGCGCCTGTTTGATCGAGAGCGAATAGGCGCGGTAGTCGTGCCCGACGACGATCCGCGGCGCGACGCCCATCTCGTGAATAAGCGTGCCGAGCCCCAGCCCGAGCGCCTCGACGCCCAGCAGATTGAGCTCCGGCGCCTTGGCCGAACCAGGCGCGCCAAACCACCAACGCGCGTCGTATTCGCGAAACCCAGTCGGCTTCACGAGCGCAAGCGCCTCAAAATCGATCGTGTTCGCCGCCAGCTCGGCGCGGGGCGCGCTCGCCATCCCTAGCCTTTCGGAATTTCGGCGCCTCCTTTGAGGCGCCCGGCGGCAAAACTCAACGCCCCGCCTGCGCCCGCGCGAAAGGTTCTCCAGCCGGGGGTGGCGGGTAGGGCCGATTATGCTTAAGAGCGCGCCCATGCCGCAGCTTGCACTTCTTCGCCACGGCCAGAGCCAGTGGAATCTTGAGAACCGCTTCACCGGTTGGGTCGACGTGGATTTGACTGCGGAGGGCGAGGCTCAGGCGCGCCGCGCTGGTGAACTGCTGAAGGCCGCCGGCGTTGCCTTCGATGCGATGCACACCTCGGTCCTCACGCGCGCAATCCGCACCGGCAATCTCGCGCTTGAGAAGGCGGGGCTGAACTGGCTCCCGGTGCGCAAGGATTGGCGCTTGAACGAGCGCCACTACGGCGCGTTGACCGGCCTCAACAAAGCCGAGACCGCCGCCAAGCACGGCGAGGAGCAGGTGAAGATCTGGCGCCGCTCCTACGATGTGCCGCCCCCGCCGCTCGAAGCGGGCGGCGAGTTCGATTTCACCAAGGATCGCCGCTATGCCGGCATCTCAAATCTTCCGCGCACGGAGAGTCTGAAAACGACCCTGGAGCGCGTGCTGCCCTACTGGAACGAAGCGATCGCGCCCGACCTCAGTGCCGGAAAGCACTTGATCGTCGCCGCGCACGGCAATTCGCTGCGCGCTATCGTCAAGCACCTCTATGGCTTGTCCGATGAGGCGATCATCAGCGTCGAGATGCCGACGGGAAATCCGTTGCTCGTCGAACTCGACGCCGGCCTGAAGCCCCAATCCGCCCGCTATCTTGACGAGGCCCGCGCCGAGAAGCTGCCGGCGCGCGCGGCGTGAACGCGAACGCCTGGATGGCGCGCGCCCTGGCGCTGGCTCAGCCGCGGGCGGGCAAGACAGGAGACAATCCCGCGGTCGGGTGTGTAGTCGTGAGAGAAGAAAAAGTCGTCGCTGAGGCCGCGACGGCGGAGGGCGGACGCCCTCACGCGGAAGAACAGGCGCTCGAAGGCATCGATGCGGAAGGCGCTGTCGCTTACATCACGTTGGAGCCGTGCGCGGAGCGCACGAGCGGCGTCGCTTCCTGCGCGCAGCGTCTCGTGGACGCAAAAGTCGCACGCGTTGTGATCGCGGCGCGCGATCCCCATCCGCAAGCGTCGGGCCGCGGCATCGCGTTGCTGGTCGCCGCGGGAATCGATGTTCAGGTCGGCGTGATGGAAGCCGAGGCGAAGGCGCTCAACGCGGATTTTCTGCGCCGCTGGGAAGCGCGCTGAGCATTCGATCATAGAGGGCCAGAGCCTCGCGCACGAACGCGGCGCGCGTGTACTTTTCCTGATAGACCCGCGCGCCGTTGGCGACGAGTTTGGCCGCAAGCGCTTTGTCCTCGATCACGCGCTTGAGCGCCGCCGCGAGCGCCTTCACATCGTCCTTCGCCACAAGCAGCGCGTCCTCTTCGTTGGTCACGGTCGCCGCCGGCCCCTGTGCATCCGCGACGACGAGCGGCTTGCCGGCCGCCCACGCCTCGGGCGTCACGTTGCCGAACGGCTCGTAGCGTGAAGGAAACGCCACGACGTCGCACGCAGCGAGCAGCGCCGCGCGGTCGTTGCGCCAGCCGAGGAACCTTACGCGATCGTCGAGGCCCAACCGCGTGGCCTGTGCCTTGAGCTCCGCTTCAAGCGGCCCATCGCCCGCGATCCAGCAATAGATCCCCGGCAGCTCGCGCATCGCATCGAGCAGCGTGTCGATGCCCTTCTTCCAGTGCAGCCGCGCCAGCGAAAGCACGACCATCGCATCCGCCGGCGTGTCGAGGCTCGCGCGGTCCACGGGCGCGGCGCGTTCGATGTTTGCGTACGTCGGCAACACGCTCACCTGGTCGGACGGCGCGCCCTGCGCGATGATGTTGCGCACGATGTCGCTGGTCACCGCCGCATGCCACGCGCAATGCTTGAAGCGCGCGAGTTTGTAATAGCCGCCATACCAGCCGAGATTTCGCTCCCGCCAGCGCGCCGGCGCGAAAGAGCCCGCGCGCCCCATCCAATAGTGAATAAGATCCGGAGCGAAGCGGCGGATCGCGCGCGCCAACGCCAAATCCGTCGTGAAGCGGAAGAGGGGATCGAACGAAGCCCGCGTCACCCCGACGCCCGCTTGCTCCAAAGTCGCGATCCGCCCCTCGTGCGCAGCGCGGATAACGGCATGGCTCTCAACGCCCGCTTCCGCGAGCGCGACAGCGCCGTCCAGCATCATGGTTTCGGCGCCGCCTTCCTTGGCGCCGGCGATGACGTGCAGAACCCGCATCACGCCATGGCAGGTTCGATGAGCGGATCGCCCTCGCGCAGCAGCTCGTCGAAATAGGCGATTGTGCGCGTAAGCCCGTCGCGCAACTCGATCGTCGGGCGCCAGTTGAGGATTTCACGCGCGCGCGTGATGTCGGGCTGTCGCTGCTTTGGATCGTCCATCGGCAAGGGCTTTGAGATGATCCGCGATTTCGCGCCCGTCATGTCGATCACCAGCTCCGCGAGTTGCCGGATCGTGAACTCCTTCGGATTGCCGAGATTGATCGGCCCCGTCACGTCCGCGGGCGTATCCATGAAGCGGATGAACGCCTCGATGAGATCGTCCACGTAGCAGAAGGAGCGCGTCTGCGAGCCGTCGCCGAAGAGCGTGATGTCCTGGCCCTTGAGCGCCTGCACAATGAAGTTGGAGACGACGCGTCCGTCGTTCGGGTGCATGCGCGGCCCGTACGTATTGAAGATCCGCCCGACCTTGATCTCCAGATTGTGCTGGCGGCGATAGTCGAAGAAGAGCGTCTCGGCGCAGCGTTTGCCTTCGTCATAGCAGGAGCGCGAGCCGATCGGGTTCACGTGCCCCCAATATTCCTCCGTCTGCGGATGAACATTGGGATCGCCGTACACTTCGCTGGTCGAGGCCTGGAAAATCTTCGCGCGCAGGCGTTTGGCGAGCCCCAGCATATTGATCGCGCCGTGCACGCTCGTCTTCGTCGTCTGCACGGGATCGTGCTGATAGTGAATGGGCGAGGCCGGGCAGGCGAGATTGTAAATCTCGTCGACCTCCACATAGAGCGGGAAGGTCACGTCGTGGCGCTGATACTCGAAATTCGGCAGCCCCATGAGGTGCGCGATGTTGCGCTTGCGGCCCGTGAAGAGGTTGTCGATGCAGAGCACATCGTCGCCGCGCGCGATAAGCCGGTCGCACAGGTGCGATCCCAGGAACCCGGCGCCGCCGGTAACCAAGATGCGTCGTTCGAGCACGGATGACCTCGTATGGGCGGGGAGAACGTCTCCGCCATGCAGTTAAAGGGCCATTCTACTCCGCCGCAATCGCGCTCGGGCGCGATTTGGCCAGCCTATCGAACGCAATGAGGTCGTTCACCAAACCCTCGATGTCCGCGAACGGGACCATATTCGGCCCATCCGAGGGCGCGTTGTCCGGATCCGGATGGCTCTCGATGAAGACGGCCGCCACCCCGATCGCGACCGCGGCGCGCGCCAGAACCGGCACGAATTGCCGCTCGCCGCCGCTCGTCTCGCCTTTGCCGCCAGGTTGCTGCACGGAGTGGGTGGCGTCGAACACCACAGGTGCGCCGAAGCCCTTCATGATCGGCAGCGCGCGCATATCGGACACCTGCGTGTTGTACCCAAAGCTCACCCCGCGCTCGCACGCGAGCACATTGGGATTGCCGGAGCCGGTGATCTTGCCGATCACGTTCTTCATATCCCAGGGCGCCAGGAACTGGCCCTTCTTCACATTGATCGGCTTGCCCGTCTCGGCCGCGGCGACGAGCAAATCCGTCTGCCGGCAGAGAAACGCGGGAATCTGCAGAACGTCCACGACCTGCGCGACCTCTGCGCAATGCTCCGGCAAGTGCACGTCCGTCAGCACCGGCACGCCGAGCTTCGATCGGATTTCCTCGAACACCGGCCCCGCCGCCTCAAGCCCCGCGCCGCGCTTGGTGTTGAGGCTTGAGCGGTTCGCTTTGTCGAAGCTCGTTTTGTAGATGAAGCCGGCGCCGGCGCGGGCGAACACGCCTTTGAGGAACTCCGCCGTCTCCAACGCGTGGTCGCGGCTCTCCATCTGGCAAGGGCCGCAGATGAAGGCGAGGGGCAGGGCATTGCCGATCTCGACGGCGCCGCCGCCTTGGCGCGGCACGCTGACGATCGGGGCGGGCGAAGTCATGGAGCACTCCTAAGCGCCCGAAATAGGCCTGGACGAAGCCCGGCTCAACCGCGCGCGTCATGCGGGAGAGAAGGTCTGCTCCCCGCCTGGACGCGCGAGCGTGACAAGCCCGGGCCAGCGCGCCAAAAGCGCGGGCAATGGATAACCCCTTGGACGCCAAAGCAGCCATCGCCGCCGGCAAGGACGTGATCGCCGCCGAGGCGCGCGCCCTCGATCAGCTGGCGGCCGCGCTGGACGGCGCGTTGGGCGCCGCGTTCGTAGAGGCCGCGCGCGCCATGCAGGCGGCCAAGGGCCGCGTCATCGTCTCGGGCATGGGAAAGTCGGGCCACATCGCCCGCAAGATCGCCGCGACCCTGGCGTCTACCGGCAAGCCCGCGCTTTTCGTCCATCCCGCGGAAGCAAGCCACGGCGATCTCGGCATGATCACCGAGGCCGATTGCGTCATTGCGATCTCACGCGGCGGGGAAAGCCAGGAGCTGCTGGATATCATCGCGCATTGCCATCGCCGCCGCATTCCGTTGATCGCCATGACCTTCCGGCCCGAGAGCACATTGGCGAAGGAAAGCACGATTGTTCTGGCGCTGCCCGAATGCGGCGAGGCCGATGAATCGGCGCCCGCGCCCACGACCTCAACCACGATGTGCCTCGCTTTGGGCGACGCGTTGGCGGTCGCGCTGCTGCGCCACGAAGGCTTCACCGCGCAGGACTTCCGCGCCATCCACCCAGGCGGCCGGCTGGGCGCGATGCTCCGCCACGTGCGTGATGAAATGCGCACCGGCGATCGCCTGCCGCTCATCGCCCCCGATACGCCCGTGCGCGCAATGCTCGACGCGATGACCAAGGGCGGCATCGGCGTCGTCGGCCTCGTGGAGAACGGCAAGCTTATCGGCGTGGTGACGGATGGCGATCTCCGCCGCCGCTTGAACGCCGAGGCCTTCGCCAAGACCGCGCGCGATTTGATGACGGCGAACCCCCGCGCGATTGCGCCGGGCGCTGGCCTTGCCGACGCCGTCGCCATGATGAACGAGATGAAGATCACCGCGCTCTTCGCGGTGGAGGAGGGCGCGCCTGTCGGCGTCATCCACATGCACGATCTTTTGACCGCGGGGGTGCGATGAAACCGCCATATCGTCTCTACGGCGCGGAGCTGTCGCCTTATTCGGTGAAAGTGCGCGCCTACCTGCGCTGGAAGGACATCCCGCACGAATGGATCGTCCGCAACGCTGCGCGCCAGGCCGAGTTTCAGCACTACGCGAAGCTCCCGCTCATCCCGTTGCTCGTCTGCGCCGATGACGGCGCCTTCCAGGATTCGACGCCCATCATCGAAAAGCTGGAGCAGGCGCACCCTGCGCCAAGGCTCGCGCCCGACGATCCAGTTCTCGGGTTTCTCGATGCGCTGATCGAGGACTATGCGGACGAATGGCTCAACAAGGCGATGTTCCACTATCGCTGGACGCGCCCCATCGATCAGGAAAGCGGCGCCCGGCGCATCGCGGCGATGATGGCCAATGACGATATGGATCGCACGCTCGTCGAGGCAGCCGTGCGCGAGCGGATGACCGGCCGGCTCCATTTCGTCGGCTCAAGCGCGGAAACTGCGCCCATCATCGAGGATGCGTACCTTCGCTTCCTCGCAGCGCTCGAAGCGCACTTGGGAGACAAACGCGACTATCTCTTCGGCGCCCATCCGACGCTTGCGGATTTCGGCGTCTATGGGCAGCTCTATGAATTGCTCTCCGACCCGACGCCCGGCGCGCTCATGCGCGAACGCGCGCCATGCGCCGTCCGCTACGTGGAGCGCATGGATCATCCGGAAGGCAAAGGTGCACTGGAGCCGCTCGATGCGCTTCTCCCGACGCTCAAGCCCATCCTTGCCGAGATCGGCCGCGTCTATCCGTCCTGGATGGAGGCCAATGCCGCCGCCATCGCGGCGAACGCCGAGACGATGACGGCCAGGATCGCCGGCGCCGATTTCCCGCAGGCGCCGCAAAAGTACGCGGCCCGCGCCTGGGCCGAGATCAAGCAGAAGCGCGCGGCGGTTTCCGACGCCCGGCTCGACGCGATCCTGAAAGACGCAGACGTCGCGCTCTAAAGAAAAACGGCGCGCGGAATCGCGCGCCGTTTGAAGGCATTCGACTTGGAGGGGAGTTTATGCGCGCCCGGAGAGGGGGGCCGGGCGCGTTCGCGCGCTCTTTAGGCGGCTTCGTCGTTGGCGGCGGGGCGTGTGACTTTCGCCTTCGCCTTGCCGCCAATGCTGATCGTGCGGGGTTTGAGCGCCTCGGGCAGTTCGCGCACGAGTTCGACGGTCAACAGCCCGTTTTCGAGCTTTGCGTCATCGACGCGGACATGATCCGCAAGCCCGAAGCGCCGCTCGAAGCTGCGCTCGGCGATGCCGCGATGCAGATAGCGGCGCCCTTCATCGGCCGGCGCCTTGCGGCCCGTCACCACGAGCATGTTCTGCTTGTACTCGATGGTGAGATCGTCCTCGCCGAAGCCCGCGACCGCCAGTTCGATGCGGAACGCGTTTTCATCCGTCTGTTCGATGTTGAACGGCGGATAGCCGGGCGCGCCGTCGAGGCGCGTGGCTTGGTCGATGAGGCTCGAAATCCGGTCGAAGCCGACGAGCGTGCGATAGAGGGGGGAAAGATCTTGGCTGGCCATATGTCCTCCTGAAGCGACATGGGCGCGCACGCTGTCCTGGCGCGCGCTTGGGCGGGGGAGAAGCAAGCCCCGAGACGGCGGCCTGTTGCTCCTCGCGGAGCCTCGATTGAGCGCTCCACGCCGCTCCATTTGGGGAGGCCGCGGGCCGGTTCAAGACGGGCGAAGTCGCGCGCGGCGTGACCGAAGTCACGCGGGTCCGGGCGGTTCGGCGCCTATGTAGAGGCCGAGCACTCGGGACAGACCGCCATGACGCAAATTCTCGCACTCTTCGCCGCCACGGGTTCCTTCGGCCTCGTCGCCTATTCCGTTCTCATGGGCTTCGCGAACCTGTCGGCCTGACGCCGGCTTTTGACAAAAGGCCCGGCGCAGCCTTCTTTCCCGCGCCATGCCGCACGTCTTCACGCGCCGCCGTACGCTTGGGCTGATCGCCGCCGCGCCATTCGCTTCATCGCTCGCCGCCTGCGGAGACAGCGTCTCGACCGGGCGCGCGCCGCCCGCCACGCCCGGCACGCTCGAATGGGCGCTCTCCAATCCGGCGCGGCTCAATCCCGAGCGCGATCGCTGGCGCCATCCCTATGAGACGTTGCGCTTCTGGGGCCTCGAGCCGGGGCAGACCGTGCTCGAAATCTATCCGGGCTTGGGTTGGTGGACGTCGATCCTCGCCCCCTACATCCGGCACAATGGCGGCGGGCTGATCGTCGCCGAATGGGAACGCCGCCGCGCCAGCCCCGCGCAGCTTGAAACGATGCAGGCCTTCACCGCGCGTTTTGCCGACGACGAACGCTTCGGGCGCATTCAGCGCGTGGAGCTAGGGCCGAACAGCGGCGCGCTCGCGCCCGCCGGCAGCGTCGATTTGGCCATCGTCGCACGCAACGTGCACACCTTCATGGCCGCCGGCTTCGTCGAGAAGGCGTTTCGCGACATCGCCGCGGCGCTGCGCGTCGGCGGCGTGCTGGGCGTGGAGGAGCATCGCGCGTCATCGACAGGCGTACAGGATCCGCTCGCCCGCAGCGGCTACGTGCAGGAGGCTTATGTCCGCACGCTCGCAAACGAGGCGGGCTTCGATTTCGTCGCCGCCAGCGATGTGAACGCCAACGCCGCCGACGATCGCGATCATCCCTTTGGCGTCTGGACGCTCCCGCCCACCTTGCGCACCGCGCCCTTGGGCCAGCCGGACAATCCGAACTTCGACACCGCACCCTATCGCGAGATCGGCGAGAGCGACCGGATGACGCTCAAATTCCGCAAGCGCGCGCCCGGCGCCCTCCCGGCTGATGATCTCCTGAACGAGGAAGACCCGGGCTGAGCCTTGCGGCCCTCAAGGCCCTGGTGTTCAACAGGCGCCAGGAGTGAGGGCCATGACCTTTGACGATATTTTCCAGCGCTTCCAGGCGGCGGGCGCGACGGTCGCCGGCAAGCGCGTGAAGTTCGATTTTGGCGATGCCGGGCGCATCTTTCTCGATGGCGCGAACAATTCCGTCACCCAGGAGGATGGCGCCGCTGATACGACGCTGCGCGTCTCTCTCGCCGATTTCATCTCCATGGCCGAGGGTCAGCTCGATCCGACGAGCGCCTTCATGCAAGGCAAGCTCAAGGTCGAGGGCGATATGGGCGTCGCCATGCAGCTGCAAAGCGTGATGGCGCGCCTGAGAGGCTGATGGCCTTCGTCTCTGTCCCCGACAATCCCGCGCCCGAGGGCGCCGAGGAGAGCTGGCTCGATGGGCGCGGCGGCGTGCGCGTTCGCATGATGCTGGCGCCCGCGCGGGGGCCCGCCCGCGGCAGCGTCATCCTCGCGCCGGGGCGAACGGAGTTCATCGAGAAATATTTCGAGGTGCTGCGTGCATTACAGGCGCGAGGCTTCGCGACCTTCTGCATCGATTGGCGCGGGCAGGGCCTGTCGGGGCGCCAAGCCAAGAACCCTCAGAAGGGTCATCTCGTCAGCATAGACGACGCCGTCACCGATCTCGCGGCGTCTTTGAGCCTGAACGCAGCGCGCTTGCCGCGCCCGCATATCGTCCTCGCGCATTCCATGGGCGGCGCGATCATGCTGCGCGCCTTGCAGACGCGCCGTGTCGAGGCGGACGCGGCGGCGTTCTCCGCGCCAATGTGGGGCATACCGGGCGTGACGCCGCAAGCGCGCCGCATGGCCCGTTTCGTGACATCGTTGGGCGGCGGCGCGGCCTATGCGCCGGGCGTCGACCGCAAATGGCGCCGCGAAACCTTCGCCAAGAATGCGCTCACGCATGATGAAGCGCGCTATGCGCGCAGCATGGATTTGGTCGAAGCCGACATGCGCTTGGCGCTCGCGGGCCCGACCATCGGCTGGGTGCAGGCGTCGATTGACGCGATGGACGGCTTCCAACGCCCCGGCGCGCTCGCGCATTTGAAGCTGCCGGTTCTGGTGGCGACAGCGGGCGAGGAAGCGCTGGTGGACAACGCCGCGCACGATGCCGTCGTCGCCTCACTGCCGAACGCGACGCACATCACCATCGCCGGCGCGCGCCACGAAATCCTCATGGAGACGGACGCGCTGCAGAACCAATTCTGGTCCGCGTTCGATGCCTTGGCCGATCGCGTGGCGCCGCGCCAAGCCGCTTAAAGCTTCGGCGCTTTGAAGCCGCCGGTTTCGCGTTCGATCGCTTCCGCGAAATCGAAGAGCCGCGCTTCGCCATCCCACGGTCCGATAATCTGCGCCCCGATCGGCAATCCCTCGCGCGATGATCCCACGCGCACGGAGATGGCCGGCGCATGCAGGTGCGTCGCCAGCGTAATCCAATCGAGGGCGTGCAGATATTCGATCTTCTGATTGTCGCAATCGAGCGTGCGCTCTGAAAGCTGCCCTTCCTGCGTGTGCGGGAAGGCGGGCACCGGCGTGATCGGCGCGAGGATCGCATCCCACCCATCGGCGAAGAAGCCTTCGAGCTGATCCTTGAGCGCCTGTCGCACGGCCGCGGCCTGCGCGAAATCGCGGTAGCTGTGCGTCGCGTTATAAACGAACCCCGCAGGGCTGTAGCGTGTGGCGCCGGCCTTCATCGCCTCGGCGCACGCCGCGCGCCCTGCCAAGAGGCCGTTATAAACCTCATCGGGAAGGCCGGACGAAATGATCGGCGCCAGCATCGCGAAATAGGAATCCATCAGCTGCGCCGCGTTGACCGGTGATTTGATTCGCTCCACCCGCGCGCCCTGCTTTTCAAGCATCTCGCCGGCGGCTTCGACCGCGCTGCGCACGTCCGATGCGAGGGGAAACTCCGCTTCCTCCGTCCACAGAGCAATGCGCGCCCCCTTGATCGGCTTCGTCTCGCTTTGGCGCCCGCGGATCACGTCATAGAGGAGCCGCAAATCGCCGATGTCGCGCGCCATCGGGCCCGCGACTGCGAGATCGGTCTCCACGTGAACGCCTGGCGGCGGCGGCACATGCCCGCGCAGCGAGAGCTGATTCCATGTCGGCTTGAGCGCCGTCACGCCGCAGAAATTCGAGGGATGCCGCAGCGAGCCGCCGATGTCGGAGCCGATTTCAAGCGGGGTCACGCCCGCCGCGAGTGCCGCCGCCGCCCCGCCTGAAGAGCCGCCGGGCGTGCGCGTTTGGTCGAACGGATTGTTCGTCGTGCCGTACACCTCGTTGTAGCTTTGAAAATCGCCAGCCATTAGCGGCACGTTCGTCTTGCCCCAGATGATCGCGCCCGCCGCGCGCACAGGCGCGACGACCGCGGCGTCCGCGCATGCCTTGTCGCGATGGGCGAAGAGCGGATTGCCGGCGGTGGAGGGAAGCCCATCCACGTCGAAGCAATCCTTGACTGTCATCGGCAACCCGGCGAGCGCGCCCACCGACGCGCCTTTCGCGCGCGCCTCGTCCACCGCCTGCGCGTCCTTCTTGGCGCGATCGAGGTCGGTGGCGATCACCGCATTGAGCGCCCCGTGCGTCGCCTCATGGCGCTTCACATGCGCGTCGAGCAGCTCGCGCGCCGAAACGCGCTTGGCGGCGAGATCGGCGAGCATCGTGCGGGCCGTATCGTAGGTGTCGCTCATAATGCCTCCCTAGTGCGCCGCCCGCTTGAGCGCGATGAGCGCTTCGTCCCGCGCCCGCGCATCGCCGAACGCGATGGCCTGCGTGCGCTTGTCGTGCGCGGAAAAGAATTCTGGCTGAAGCGCGCGCCCGCGCCAATCGGTCAATCCGCCGCCCGCGCCCTCAAGCACGGGGATGAGCGCCGCGACGTCCCAGGGCGCAAGCCCGCTCTCCATCACGAGATCGACGCTGCCCATCGCCGCCATCGCGTAGGCGTAGCAATCGCAGCCATAGCGCGCGAGCTTCGCCGCGGCGCGCACTTGCTCGAAAGCGGCCGCTTCCCCGCCGCTGAAAATCTTCGGGTCCGTGGTCGCGATCACAGCGTCCGTCAGCTGTGGGCACGCCCGCGCTTTCAACGGCCGAACCCCGTCGCGCGTTTGCAATTGCGCGCCGCGCGCGTCGCCCAGCCATCCGCTGAACCGCTCGCCGAGATAAGGTTGATCGATAATCCCGAGGATCGGCTTGCCTTCCTGCACAAGCCCGATCAGCACGCCCCATAGCGGCAACCCCGCGATAAACGCGCGCGTGCCGTCGATCGGATCGAGAATCCACATATAGCCGGAGCGTGAGGGCTTCGCGCCGAACTCCTCGCCGATGATCCCGTGTTCGGGGAAGCGCTGATCGATCAGCGCACGGATGGTTTCCTCCGCGCGCTTGTCCGCCTCTGTTACGGGATCGAAGCCGCGCGCGGCCTTGTTCACCAAGCCATGCTCGGCGCGGAAATAGGGAAGGATGACGCCGCGCGCCGCGTCCGCGAGTTCGTCCGCGAACGCGCGCAGGGTTTGAATGTCAGGTTCGCCGGGCACGCCCCGCGCGGCGTAACACACGCAAAACGGGCCCGCCAGTTAAGCGAGCCCGTTGCCGTCCCCCGTTAACCCGTTCGCCTTAGGCGGCGTCGGTGGATTCGTCTTGCAGCGCCTTCGCGAGGTCGAGCAGGCGCCGGCGCGGACGCTCGCCGAGGCGGTAGTACGCGCGGATGAGTTCGAGCGTCTCTTTTTGCGAGAGCACATCGGCCGCGATGAGCTCGCGGTCGTTCGCGGGCGCGCCCGGCGCGGGCGCTTGCGTCATCGATTGCAGGCCCTCGAAGAAGTAATTCACCGGCACGTTGAGCGCGACGGAGAGTTCATAGAGCCGGGAAGCCGTCACGCGGTTGGCGCCGCATTCGTACTTCTGGATCTGCTGGAAGCGGATGCCGATGCTCTCGGCGAGTTGCTGCTGGGTGAGGCCCAGAAGACGGCGGCGGCGGCGAAGCCGCTTGCCCACGTGGAGGTCGATCGCGTTGGCCATAACAAAAGCCCTGTCGTCGGCGCCGCGCCCGACGGGCCGGCTGAAGCTGCGGAAAAGCCTCAGCAAAACGCGGACCACGTTCGGGCGCTCCCCAGCGATCCCAGGCGGCACCTTTGACGTATCTTTAACGAATTGTAACTGAGCAATTCCCGCGCTGGGCGAGAATCGCGCCGAAGCGGGGCATTTCTGCATCAGGTTGCACTTGACGGGCGCGCCGCGACTCGCCCGGCGCGCCGTCTCGTTGCGCCGATTTCACCAATAAACCGGCGATTGATCATGAACGGCCACGCAAGCGGGAGGCGCGCTGGGGCGCTGGGCGCCCCAAACCGGCGCTATGCGGTGGCCGCAGCCCGCGCCCGGCGCTTCCGCTCATTGGGATCGAGCCACAATTTCCTCACCCGGATGGCGGCAGGCGTGACCTCAACAAGCTCGTCGTCGTCGATCCAAGCGATCGCTTGTTCGAGCGTCAGCCGCCGGGGCGGCGTGAGCCGGAGCGCCTCGTCCTTGCCGGCGGCGCGCACGTTGGAAAGCTTCTTTTCCTTAATCGGATTGACCTCGAGGTCTTCGCCGCGGGCGTTCTCCCCGATCACCATGCCCTCATAGAGATCTTCGCCGGGCTCCACGAAGAGCACGCCGCGCTCTTCCAGATAGAAGAGGGCGTAGGTCACGGCCTTGCCCGGCTCGGTCGAGATGATGGCGCCGTTGCGCCGCCCGGGGATTTCGCCCTTCCAGGGCGCCCACGAATGAAAGAGCCGGTTCATCACGCCCGTGCCGCGCGTGTCGGTCAGGAATTCACCATGATAGCCGACGAGCCCGCGCGATGGTGCGTGAAAGGTGAGCCGAGTCTTGCCGCCTCCTGACGGACGCATGTCTTGCAGCTCGGCTTTCCGGATGCTCATTTTCTCGATGACGACGCCAGAGAATTCATCGTCCACGTCGACGACGGCTTCCTCGATGGGCTCCAGCGTTTGTCCGCTTTCGTCACGCGTCAGCACTTTCGGACGCGAGACCGAAACCTCGAAGCCTTCGCGCCGCATCGTCTCGATGAGCACGCCGAGCTGCAATTCCCCGCGCCCCGCGACTTCGAAGGAATCCTTATTGTCCGCTTCTTTCACGCGGATTGCGACGTTCGATTCCGCCTCGCGCAAAAGCCTTTCTCGGATGACGCGGCTTTGCACCTTGTCGCCTGCGCGCCCGGCGAGCGGGGAATCGTTGATGGAGACGGTGATCGCCAGCGTCGGCGGATCGATCGGCTGCGCGGGCAGGGCCGCTGCAATGTCGATCGCGCCGATCGTGTCGGCGACCGTCGTTTCCGACAGCCCCGCGATCGCGACGATATCACCGGCTTCCGCCTCATCGACCGGCACGCGCTTTAGACCGCGAAAGGCAAGGAGCTTCGTCAACCGCCCGCGCTCGATCTCGCGCCCGTCCCGCGACAGCGATTTGATCGCGTCGCCAGCGCGCACCACACCGCTTTCGATGCGTCCCGTCAGCAAGCGCCCGAGGAAGGGATCGGATTCCAAAATCGTCGCCAGCATCGAGAACGGCGCGTCGCGCCGCGACACGGGCTCCGGATCGCCCACATGCGCGACGATGGTTTCAAAAAGCGGCGTCAGGTTCGTGCGCGCGTCGGCCAAGTCCCGCGCGGCCCATCCTTCCTTGCCGGAGGCGTAGAGGATCGGGAAATCCGCTTGCTCGTCGCTGGCGCCGATCGCCAGGAAGAGCTCGAAGACGTCGTTGAGCGTTTGGTCGGGCGAGGCGTTCGCGCGATCGACCTTGTTGAGCACGACGATGGGCTTGAGCCCCCGCGCCAACGCCTTCGAAAGCACGAACTTCGTTTGCGGCATGACGCCTTCGGCGGCGTCCACCAAGAGCAGGCACCCGTCCACCATGGAGAGGATGCGCTCCACCTCGCCGCCGAAATCGGCGTGCCCCGGCGTATCCACCACATTGATCCGGACGGGTTCGCCCCCGCCCTCGAAGAGGATCGACGTGCATTTGGCCAGTATGGTGATCCCGCGCTCGCGCTCCTGCGGGTTGGAATCCATCGCCCGCTCGGCATGCGCCTCGTTTTCCCGGAACGCGCCGCCCTGGGCGAGCATCTGGTCCACGAGCGTCGTCTTGCCGTGATCGACGTGCGCGATGATGGCGATGTTGCGGAGGCGGGTCATGAAGGGGCCGAATGTGGGGAGAGTGGGCCGCGCTTTCTGCACATGCGAAGGACAGCGGGCAACAAAAACCCGGATTCGCGTGCCTCAGCGAGGGCGCCGCCCGTGCATGTTAGCAACTGCAAAAAATCATAACGCGCCGTTACCAACATAAAATCAGCTAGTTAGAGCGTAATTCATCGTTCAGGTAATTTGCCGCAGCGATTTCAGCGTTGTGTTTTGTGCGCCGCAGCGTACATTCCATCCCGTTGCTGCGTTTCGCGACGCAGCCCGCCCTATCGGGCGTTTCCTCCCTATCTGACTTCAACGCCCCGGTTCGCGCCGGGGCGTTTTTTCTTGTCCTGGGAGAATTTAGGCGAGGCTCTTGTGCAGCTGAGCGGCCGCCAGCGCTTCGCCGAGCCGGCCCATGTCCGCCCGCACCCGGATGAAGCCTTGCGTCCGCTGCAGGCTGCTTTCGTCCAGGTAAAGGCCCCGGTTGAGCTCGATCTGAAGGGCGTGCACCCGTTTGCCGGGTCGCCCGTAATGCTGGGTCGTGTGCCCGCCCGCGAACGGTGCGTTGCGATGGACGCGATAGCCGAGCCGCCTGAGCGTCGCCTCCACCAGCGAAGTGACGGCCGGGTGGCAAGAAGCGCCGTAGCGATCACCCAGCACCACGTCCGGCGCGTTAGGGCCGCGCGCGCAACTGGGCATCGAGTGGCAATCGATCAGCACCGCGCAGCCCATGTCGGCCACAGCTTCCTCGATCAGCGTGCCCAGCATGGCGTGATACGGCCGGTGGATGAGCGCGATGCGTCTTTGCGCATCGGCGAGGGCCAGTTTTCGTCCGTAAATCGGCAGCCCATCGCCAGCGATCTTCGGGATGGCGCCGAGCCCGGCCTGCACGCGTGGCGACGAAGATCCCGGATGCGCGGCGAAGTCCGCGAACATCTCGGGATCGAGCTCGCTCGGGTCGCGGTTTAGATCGACATAGGCGCGCGCCACATTGGCCGCGATGAGCGGCGCCCCGTGTGCGGCCGCGCCCGCGAAAATCTCATCGACGTACGCGTCTTCCGAGCGCCGCAGGCTGGCGAGCTTCGCCTTCGCCTGCGTCAAAAACGGCGCCGGATAGCGCCGCCCGGAATGGGGCGAGGCAAAGATGAGCGGGGAGGTGCGCCGGATGGGCGCGATCACGGTGAACGGCGGCTCGCCCGCCTCGATCGGCTCGTATGACGCCTCCGCGCCCTCAACGAGCGGCGCGGCGCCCAGGGCGGCGTCTGACGAGAAATCCATGGAGGCCACGTTCTCAATCCCGTCGCAAAGCGTCAACAACATGCGCCGCATGGGAAAGGCGCCCCTGTGAAGCCTGCCTTTACCTCAGCCATGCTATTGGCTAGGGCCGGAATGAAGGGTGTGCGGCGGACATGGCGCGAATTTTGTTGGCGGAGGATGACGATTCGCTCAGGGCTTTCCTGACGACGAACCTCGCGCGCGCCGGCCACGAGGTTGAGTCCTACGGCGATGGCGACAGCGCCTGGGATGCGCTCCAGCTCGGCGCCTACGACCTGCTGCTCACCGACATCGTCATGCCTGGCATGGACGGCATCGAGCTTGCGCGCCGCGGCGCCGAGGTCGATCCGCAGATGAAGATCGTCTTCATCACCGGCTTCGCCGCCGTCGCGCTCTCGCAAGCCAATCGCGCGCCAAAGGATGCGAAGGTGCTCTCGAAGCCCTTCCACCTCAAAGATCTCGTCGCCGAAGTTGAGCGCGTGATCGCGGCTTAAGCCGCCGCGAGATGCTTTGGCCGCCGCAAATCCGCGGCGAGGCCCGCGCCCATCAGATCGATGAAATTGCCCGAATAGAATCGCTCCGCCGCGCGTGCGTTCGTATCGTTGAGCGATTCATCGAAGCGTTTGAGCGGATTTCGGCCGCCCTCGACATGCGGATAGTCGGAAGAAAAGAGCGCGACGTCCTCGCCAGCATTGGCGATGATCCAACCAGCGTCCTCATGCGGGTAGGGCGTCACACGCAATTGCCGCCGCACGATCTCGCTCGGCTTGGCGGAGAGCGCTTGCAGCCGCTCTTCGTTCTTGATGAAGGCGTGCGCGGCGGAATCCATCGCGCGCATCCAGCCTGGAAGCCACGAGGCGCCAAGCTCGATCGCGCCGAACTTCAAGCGCGGGAAGCGATCGAACACGCCGTCGAAGATGAGCGTCGCCAGCGTCTGCATCGCGGAGTTCGGGATCGGCATGTACGAGACGGACGTGAAATTGTCGTCTCCGCCATGGAAATCCTTCACCGGCGGCAACCCGTTTTCCTTGTAAACCGGCGCGAGCTTTTCCTCGCCGCCGACGTGGAAAAGGATCGGCACACCCGCTTCCTGCGCCATCGCCCACACGGCATCGAGCGCGACGTGGCTCGGCGCATGTCTCTTCGGCGGCCGCGAAGGAACGAGCAGCGCCTTCAACCCTAGCTCAAGCGCCAACTTCGCCGTCGCGTGCGAGCGCGCGAAATCTTCGAGCGGCACATAAGCCGTGCCGAGCAAGCGCCGGTCGACCCCGCAGAAATCCGCCATCATCCGGTTGTGCGCGTCCGCGGACGCATAACAGAGCTCTTCGTCCTCACTCTGATCGAGCCCGAAATTGCCAAGGCAGAACGTCGTGAACACAAGCTGGCTCGCGAAGCCCAAGAGATCGAGCATGTGCGGGCGATCGTCCTTCAGGAACGCGCCCATCGCTTGATAATTCTTCCGCGTGAGTATCGCTTCATCGGCCCCCGCGCGAAACGCCGGGTCGCGTTGCTCCGTGCGCACCTTCTCCGCCCACGAAGCCTTGGCGACTTTCTCCTTGTAGGAGGGGAGTGCGTGATAGCGCGCAAGCAGCCGCGCCTCGAAATACGGGTCGAGGCAATCCGGCAGCTCCATCAGGTGCGAGTCTGCGTCGTGAATGATGCGGTCGCCGGCATAGGGCATAAGCGCCTCCCGTGGCCGCCTCTGCGGGCGGCTAGGGGCAAGTATGCCTTAGTCTTACGGCTCGCTCCACATCCGCGTGAGGTTCTGGCGCGCCACTTCGAGGCGCGTGCGCGAGAGCCAATCCATCTTCGCCCCCTCGATCGCGGCCACTTCCCCGAGCTCAAAGAGGATGTCCCGCTTTGCTTCCTCCGCCACCGAACTCTGGATGAAGGTGATCGCCACCAGCCGCTCGCCCGACCGCACGGGCGCGACTTCGTGCAGCGTCGTCGAAGGATAAACGATCGCCGAGCCCGGGCTGAGTTTGATCGGCAAGGCCCTGACGCCCAGATGCACGACCAACTCGCCGCCCTCATACGAACGCGGATCGTTGAGAAAAATCGTCGAGGAAAGATCCGACCGCATCCGCCGGCCCATCACGGTCATCAGCGCCGCATCCGCGTGCGCGCCGTAATTCATCCCCGGCTGATATTTCGCCAGCATTGGCGGCGCCACGAACCGCGGCAGCGCGAAGTCCTGAAACTGCGCCGAGCGCGCGTAGGCGTCCGCCGCGATCTTCACGGATTCCGCAAAGAGCGGATCGCCGAAATCCGCCTGCAAATTGTTCTTCGCCACCGCATGCGGATTGGAGACGCGCCCATCCACGAATTTGAGCTTGCCCGCGAGCTCAATGAGTCGCGCGACCTCGGCGGGGCTCAGCAAATCCTTGATCTCGAGCAGCATGACGGGGCCGAACTGAAAATGGTGGGCGCGACAGGGATCGAACCTGTGACCCCTACGATGTCAACGTAGTGCTCTCCCGCTGAGCTACGCGCCCGGACCAGCTAGCGCCGGAACCGAAATTCGGGACGCTCGCTCTAGCGCCCCGCCGCGCCCCGCGCAAGGCAGGCTCTAAGGCAGAACGGCGCCGGCCGCGGCGTGCTCGCGTCCGGCCCGTTCGAGCCAGGCCAGGCCCTTGTGAATCTCTTCGCCAAAGTGCTGTCGCGCATCGGCAAGCGCTTGCGCGCGCAATTCCGGCGAATAGGCGTGTTCGGTGGCTTTCGAATAGCGCGTGAGCGCCGGGCTGGATGTCACGCGCGCCGCATAATCCGCCCGTGCATCGAGCGCGAGATGCGCCGCGATCGCGGCCATCCATTCGCCGGGCGAGGAGAGCAGCGCCTCGAAATCGGCGCGCATCACGCGCGCACTGTGCGCTCTGAGGAGCGCGTCTTCCGCCAGCCGTTCGCAGAGCCATGTCATGGCGCACAATTCGCCCGGCGAAAGCGTGTGAAGAACGCCTGGCGCGGCGCCCAGAAATCGGGTCAGCCGGCGAAACCGCTCGGGCCCATGCCCGCGCAGATCGATAGGATTGTTTTCCCCAGCAAGCAGCGTCGCAAGATAGGGCTCCGGCGCCAGATTGAGATAGATTGCACGCGCGTGCGGCGCAGCGTCGAGCAGGATCGGCCCCATGCGCCCGGCGCTGCTCGTCGCTTTCACGACGACGGCGCGCGTATCGTGAAAGCCGCGCCGCCACAGCCGGATGAGAATCGCTGTCAGCGTGTTGAATTGGCCGCGGCTCAACAGCGAGTCCGGATCGTTGATCGTATCGAACGTCTCCGCGAGCGTGCGCAGCGGCGATGGCTCGCGCAGCGAAAGCACGCCGTGAATCTCGTCGAGCAGTCGGCTGACCAGCGTTGAGCCGACGTGCCCCGCGTGAAAGATGAAATGAAGCGGCGTGCTGAGCGGCGGCGCATCCGTCAGCGTGCGCGCCACTGCCGGAATCGTCGCCCAGCCGCCGGTTTGCGCCACGCCCCCGGTGAGCAGCCGGTCGTCCAGAAAGCTCGCGGAGCGGATCGCGGCCTCCGTCATGCGGATGAACATGAGCGACTGGCGCGAGAGATCGAGCCGCTGGGGATAAAGCCCCGCATCGGTCGCGAGATCGGCGAGGGGGTGCGGTGCGGCGCTCATCGAAGCGCCCGCTTAAGGCGCCCTGCGCCTGCCCGGAAGGCCCTGAGGGGCGCCCCGCGGAGCAAGCGTCTTGTTCATCGCTCAACGATATCTGACATTGCGTGTCAGGCTTTTATGCTAGCCTGCCTTGTGCGCGCGAGCCGGCTTCTCTCCATCCTCATTCTCTTGCAGATGCGCGGCCGCATGAGCGCCGAGACGCTGGCGCAGGAGTTCGAAGTCTCCGTCCGCACCATTTACCGCGACGTCGATCAGCTCTCCGCCGCTGGCGTGCCCATCTACGCGGAGCGCGGCAGAAGCGGCGGCTTCCAGCTGATGGACGGATACCGCACGCGGTTGACGGGCTTCACCGCGACCGAGGCCGAAACGCTGCTGCTCGCCGGCGCGGGCGCGGCCGCGGAGGATCTGGGTCTAGGCGCTGAACTCGCGGCCGCGGAATTGAAACTCCTCGCCAGCTTGCCGCCGGATTCCGGCGCGAGCGCCCAGCGCGTCTCGCAGCGTTTCCACCTCGATCCCGTCGATTGGTATCGCCGCGCCGAGCCGATCGACGTCCTGCCGGTCCTCGCCGGCGCCGTCTGGCGGGAGCGCCGCATCCGCGTGCGTTATGAAAGCTGGAAGGAGGAGGTGAGCCGCACGCTCGATCCGCTGGGCCTCGTTCTCAAGGGCGGCATTTGGTACCTCGTCGCCGCCGACAAAACTCCGCGCACGTACCGCGTCTCCAACATCCATCAACTTGATGTCACCGAAGACGAGGCGGAGCGCCCCGCGCGGTTCGATCTCGCGCGCTATTGGGAAGCGTGGGTCCGCGATTTCGAGGCGCGGCTCTTGGCGGAGAAGGCAATGGTGAAACTTTCGCCGCGCGGCCTCAAATGGCTGAACGATGTGAGCCCCGCCGCGGCGGAGGCCGCCGCCGCGAGGCATCGCGCGGCGAAGCCCGAAGGTTGGATCAGAGCCGAAATTCCCATCGAGAGTGTGGACTTCGCGGCCCGCCAGCTGCTGCGCCTGGGCGCCGAGGTCGAGGTGCTGGAGCCGCCCGAATTGCGCACGCGCATCGCCGCTGAGGCTATGCGCACCGCCGATTTGTATGCCGCGCGAAAACCGACTAGCACCCAGCCCAAGAAGAAACGGCGAGGGAGCGCGCGCGCATGATCGCGGCGTCGGTCAAGGATTTCAGAGAACGCGCGCAGGATCGCCTGCCGCGTCTCATGTTCGATTATCTCGATGGCGGCTCGTACAGCGAACTGACGCTTGAGAAGAACGTGACCGATATGGAGGCGCTGGCGCTCCGGCAGCGCGTCATGCGCGACGTCTCCAAGCTCGAAATGAAGACGCGCTGGTTCGGCGTCGAGAGTTCGATGCCCGTCGCGCTCGGCCCGATCGGCTTTGCCGGCATGTTCGCCCGCCGCGGCGAAGTGCAGGCCGCTGCCGCCGCGCACAAAGCGGGCGTCCCGTTTTGTCTCTCCACCGTCTCCATCTGCAGCTTAGAGGAAGTGACTGAGAAGGCCGGCCGCCCGATCTGGCAGCAGCTCTACATGATCAAGGATCGCGGTTTCATGGCCGCCTTCCTCCAGCGCATCACGGCCGCCAAATGCCCCGTTCTGGTGATGACGGTCGATCTTCCCGTCGCCGGCGCCCGCTATCGCGATGTGCGCTCGGGCATGTCCGCCCCGCCAAGCCTCGAAAGCGCGCTCGGCCGCGCCTGGCAGGGGGTCACGCATCCGGAATGGGTGTGGGACGTGCAGTTGAACGGCCAGCCGCTCGTGTTCGGAAACCTCACGGACGCGGTGAAAGACGCGCGCGGTGTCGGCCAATTCGCCGCCTGGGTGCAGAAGAATTTCGACGCCAGCGTGAACTGGAAAGACATCGACTTCGTCCGTCAGCATTGGAAAGGCCCGCTCGTCATCAAGGGCGTGCTGGATCCAGATGACGCACGTGAAGCCGTCGCCCACGGCGCCGACGGCATCATCGTTTCCAACCACGGCGGCCGTCAGCTCGATGGCGCGCTCTCCGGCGTCAAGGCGCTGCCGCCGATCGTCGATGCGGTTGGCGCCCAAACGACGGTGCTGATGGATGGCGGCGTGCGCTCGGGCCTTGATGTGCTCCGCGCGCTGGCGTTGGGCGCCCAAGGATGCTTCCTCGGACGCGCCTGGGCCTATGCGCTGGCGGCCGAGGGCGGGCGCGGAGTCTCGCGCGCGTTGAACATCCTCCGCGCCGAGCTTGGCGTCGCGATGGCGCTCACCGGCTGCACGGATGTGCGCCAAGCGGGCAGGGAGCTGCTGGTTTGAAGGACAAGGTCGTCGTCGTCACAGGCGCGTTTGGCGCATTGGGCCGCGCCGTCGCGGATGCAGCCGCCGTCCAAGGCGCGCGCGTCGCCGCGATCGATTTCGCGCCGCCGCCGGGCCTGGCGCTCAACATCGGCGCCGATGCGTTCGTCGAAGGCGGCGTCAACCTCGCCGATGAAGCCCACGCCGCGCGCGTCTTCGGCGCAATTGCGCAGAAATACGGCCGCATCGATGCGTTGGCGAACATCGCGGGCGGCTTCTCCTGGTCGAAGGTGGCCGATGCGCCGGCCGATCTCTGGGATCGCCTGAACACGATCAATTTGAAGACGGCTTTGAATGCCAGCCGCGCCGCGCTCACGCACGGCGTCTCCGCGATCTTGAATGTCGGGGCCAACGGCGCGCTCAAAGCCGCGCCCGGCATGGGTCCCTATGCGGCGTCCAAATCCGCCGTGCATCGCCTGACGGAGGCCCTGGCCGAGGAGCACAAGGAGGCGGGCGTACGCGTCAACGCGGTGCTGCCCTCCATCCTCGATACGCCCGCCAACCGCGCCGACATGCCGGACGCCGATTTCACGAAATGGGTGGCGCCGGGCGATCTCGCGGGCATCATCCTCTTCCTGCTCTCGGATGACGCGAACCCCATCACCGGCGCGCTCATCCCGGTGACGGGGCGGGTTTGAGCCGAGCGGCGCCCGCGCTTTAGGACAACTCATTTGCCCCGCGACGTGTCCCCGGCGAAAGGCGAGGTCTCCAGGAAGAGCCTCATGCCGGATATCGGCGCGCTCGCCGCGCGCGAAAAGACTTTGTCGCAATCACGCCTGACGCACCTGGAGCGTCTGGAGGCGGAGGCGATTCACATCATGCGCGAGGTCGTCGCCGAGTGCGAACGCCCGGTGATGCTCTATTCGATCGGCAAGGATAGCGCCGTCATGCTGCATCTGGCGGCGAAGGCGTTCTATCCCGCGAAGCCGCCGTTTCCGCTCCTCCATGTCGATACGACGTGGAAGTTCCGCGCCATGTACGAAATGCGCGAGAAGATGGCCGCCGAACTCGGCTTCGATCTCATCGTCCACAAAAATCCCGAAGCCCTCGCGCAGAACATCAATCCGTTCGATCACGGCTCGGCGCTCCATACGGACGTGTGGAAGACGCAAGGCCTGAAGCAGGCGCTCGATCTTCATGGCTTCGATGCCGCCTTCGGCGGCGCGCGCCGCGACGAAGAAAAGAGCCGCGCCAAGGAGCGCATCTTCTCTTTCCGCGCCGAGGGCCATCGCTGGGATCCGAAGAACCAGCGCCCCGAGCTTTGGCGCCTCTACAACACGCGCATCAAGAAAGGCGAAAGTCTGCGCGTCTTCCCGCTCTCGAATTGGACGGAGCTGGATGTCTGGCAATACATCCACCTCGAGAACATTCCGATCGTCCCGCTCTATTTCGCGGCCGTGCGCCCCGTCGTCGAGCGCGATGAAGCGCTCATCATGGTCGATGACGAGCGCATGCGTTTACGTGACGGCGAAACGCCGATGACGAAGAGCGTGCGTTTCCGCACCCTTGGCTGCTATCCGCTCACAGGCGCCGTTGAGAGCACAGCCGATACGCTGCCGCTCATCATCCAGGAAATGCTGCTGACGACGACGAGCGAGCGCCAGGGCCGCGTCATCGATCACGATCAGGCCGCCTCGATGGAGAAGAAGAAGCAAGAGGGCTATTTTTAGAATGGCCCACGTTTCGGACCTCATCGCGGAAGACATCGGCGCCTATCTCGAGGCGCACCAGAAGAAATCGCTCCTGCGATTCATCACCTGCGGCAGCGTCGATGACGGCAAGTCCACGCTGATCGGCCGGCTGCTCTACGATTCAAAGATGATCTTCGACGATCAACTGAAGGCGCTCGAGGCGGATTCCCGCCGCGTCGGCACGCAGAACGGCGCGCTCGATTTCGCGCTGCTTGTCGATGGCCTCGCCGCCGAGCGCGAGCAGGGCATCACCATCGACGTCGCGTACCGCTTCTTTTCCACCGACAAACGCAAATTTATCGTCGCCGATACGCCCGGTCACGAGCAATACACGCGCAACATGGCCACCGGCGCTTCGACCGCTGATCTCGCCATTATCCTGATCGACGCGCGCAAAGGCGTGCTCACGCAAACGCGCCGCCACTCCTACATCGCCGCGCTCATGGGCATTCGCCACATCGTGCTCGCGGTGAACAAGATGGATCTGGTCGGCTACGATCGCGCGCCGTTCGAGGACGCCGTCCACTTCTACCGCCTCTTTGCCGAGCGCATTGGCTTGGAAAACATCCGCGCCATCCCGATCAGCGGCTTGCAGGGAGACAACATCGCTCAACCCAGCGAGCGCATGAATTGGTACCATGGTCCCACGCTCATGCATCATCTCGAAACTGTCGAGATCGATGAAGCCAAGATCGCCGCCGCGCCCTTCCGCATGCCAGTGCAATGGGTGAATAGGCCGGATCAGTCCTTCCGCGGTTTCGCGGGGCAGGTCGCGTCCGGAACGATCGCGCCCGGGGATAAGGTCCGCGCGCTCCCGTCCGGCAAAACGAGCACGGTCCAGCGCATTGTCGTGAAGGGCGGCGATTTGGAACAGGCGCAAGCGGGCCAATCCGTCACGCTGACGCTCGCCGACGAGATCGACGTCTCGCGCGGCGACGTGCTGGCCGCGGCTGACTCGCCGCCCGAGGTCGCCGATCAATTCGAAACGACGCTCATCTGGATGGCAGATCAAGCGCTGCTGCCCGGCCGGCCGTATTGGGCCAAGATAGGAACCAAGCTGGTCTCCGCCACGATCACCGAGATCAAGCACAAGGTGAACGTGAACACGCTGGAGCAGCTAGCGGCGAAAACGCTGGAGCTGAACGAGATCGCCGTCTGCAACATCTCGCTCGATCGCCCCGTGCCGTTCGATCCGTATACGGAGAACAAAGATACGGGCGGCTTCATCCTGATCGACCGGATGTCGAATGCCACACTCGCCGCCGGCCTCGTTAATTTCGCGCTGCGGCGCGCCCAGAACATCCATTGGCAGGCGCTCGATGTCGATCGCGCCGCGCGCGCCCACATCAAGGGCCAGCGCCCCGCGATCCTCTGGTTCACCGGGCTTTCAGGCGCCGGCAAATCCACCATCGCCAATCTCGTCGAGAAGAAGCTTCACTCGCTCGGGCGCCACACTGTGATGCTCGATGGGGATAACATCCGCCACGGCTTAAACCGCGATCTCGGATTCACCGACGCCGATCGCGTCGAGAACATCCGCCGCGTCGCGGAAGTTTCGAAGCTCATGGCTGACGCGGGCCTCATCGTGCTCGTCTCCTTCATCTCGCCTTTCCGCGCCGAGCGGCAAATGGCGCGCGAGAAAGTGGCCGAAGGGGAGTTCTTCGAAATCTTCGTGGACGCGCCGCTCGCGGAAGCCGAGCGCCGCGATGTGAAAGGCCTCTACAAACGCGCGCGTGAAGGTCAGCTGAAGAATTTCACCGGCGTCGATTCTCCGTACGAGCCGCCGGAGACGCCCGAGATTCACATCGATACGATGAAGACGAGCGCCGCCGAAGCTGCCGAACAGATCGTCGCGCGCGTCACCGGCGAGGGCGCCGAAGACAGCTGGGTCGTCTAGAGAGCCGTCATCCCGCCGTCGACGGCGAGGATTTGTCCCGTCACGTAAACGCTCTCGTCGCTCATGAAGAAAAGCGCGGCGTACGCGATCTCCCATGCGGTCGCTTGCCGCCCGAACGGCACAGGCGTGCGCGCCCGCGAAGGGCGCCCTTGGGAGGCCGCACGGCCAAGCGGCGTATCCACCAGCCCAGGACAGAGCACGTTCGCGCGCACGCCCTTGCGCACGCCTTCCATCGCGACGTGACGCATGAGCCCGCCGAGCGCGGCCTTCGATGCATCATACGCCGGCAGCCGCGAGCCGGGCGTGAGGCTCGCGATCGAGGAGATGAAAAGGATCGAGGATCCGTCCGCGATGATCGGCATTGCCGCGCGGCAGATAAGCATCGGCGCGCGCACATTGATTGCGAACGTCTTGTCCCACGAGTCAGGCTCGGCGCCCGCGAGCCCGAGTCCGCCCAAGCCGACGCCCACATTGCACACGATCCCATCGACCCCGCCCATCGCTTCATGCGCTTCTTGCACGAGCCGGACGCAATCGTCTGTCTTCGAGACATCCGCTTGGATGACCGCCGCTTGCCCCAATTCGTCGCCGATGAGGGCCGCCGTCTCGCGCGCGCTGTCGGGATTGATGTCGCACACCGCCACATGCGCGCCCTCGCGCGCGAAAAGCACGCTCATCGCGCGTCCATTGCCGATCGGATCGCTCGCCGCATCCGTCACGCGCTGGCCGCCGCCGACGACGAGGATTTTCCGTCCGTTGAGCCGCGCGCGGCCAGGCGCTTCACCGAGAGATTCGGCGCTCGGCGCCCGCACGTGGCGCTCAGCATCGCTCATTGCATCCTCTCATCGGTTCGCACGTTCACGCCGAAAGCGAAGCACGTTAGAGGGGGCGAGGAAAGCGAGGCGTGATGCATGTGGCGATCTTGACCGGCGGAGGCGACGTCCCCGGCCTCAACGTCGCGATCAAAGCTGTGGTCGAAGCCGCCGATGACCGTGGCTGGAAGGTCACGGGTTTTCGCCGCGGCTGGCTGGGGCCGCTCTCGATCGATCCAAGCGATGCGAAAACAATCGCGGAATGGACCGTGCCGATGACGCGCGAGACGGTGCGCGCCATCGATCGCGATGGCGGCACGATGCTGCACACCAGCCGCATCGCGCCGCAAAGCCTGCCACGCGCGATGGCGCCCGCGCGCCTCGCGTCGCGCTACGCGGATGAAAGACCCATCGATGCGACGAAGGAAGTCATCACTGCCCTAGAGCAGGTCGGCGTCGACGCCGTCGTGCCTTTGGGCGGGGACGGCACGTTGCGCTTCGCCGCGCGCTTGGCTGCGGAAGGCGTCCGCGTCGTCTCAATCCCGAAGACGATGGATAACGACGTGTACGGCACGGACTACGCCATAGGTTTCTCGACGGCGGTGACACGCGGCGTTGCCGCCATCGGCGCGCTGCGCTCAACCGCCGGCAGCCACGAGCGCATCATGGTCGTGGAGTTGTTCGGTCGCATGTCCGGGCAAACCGCGCTCTACACAGGCCTCCTGGCGGATGCGGATCGCACAATCATCGCGGAATCGCCGTTCGATCTGAAGGAGGTCGCCGCGTTGCTGGAGCGCGACCGCTTGGAGAATCCATCGAAATATTCCGTATGCGTCGTATCGGAGGGCGCCCGACCGAAGGATGGCGGCCTCTCCGAGCAGGCGGGCGAGGACGCCTATGGGCGCAAGCGCTTGGGCGGCGTCGGCGATTTGATTGCGCAGGCGTGCGAGGAGGCAAGCGCCGAGGGCGTCATCGTCCAGCGCTTGGCCTACCTCATGCGCGCCGGGCCGCCGGACGCAACCGATCGCCTGATTGCCCTGGGCTTCGGCCGGATGGCCGTCGAGCGCCTGGCGGCGGGCGACGAAGCGCGCATGTGCGCCATCCGTGACGGCCGCTTCGAGACGGCGCCGATCGATTGCCCGCTTCAGGGCGAACGCCGTGTCGATGTGCAAAGCGAATACGACGCCGCGAACTATCGCCCGCGTCTGGCGGACATCAAAGGCATGCCGCTCTTCAATCTGTAAGAAAGCCTACGCCGCCTTCCGCCAATACGCGTTGCGCGCGAAGATCGCGCCTTGCTGGAGCTGAAACGCGTCGGTGACGTCGTTCGCTCTCTCGTTCACGCCGAGAATCAAGACGCCATCCTCCGCCATCTGCATCGCGATGCGCTCTAGCGTCGTCTTGCGGTCTTCGTCGGCGAAGGATGAAAGCACGTTGCGGCAAAGCACGATGTCGAACGGCCCGAGCGTGCGCGCGCCGTCGATCAGATTATGTGTTTCGAACCGCACCGCGGCGCGAATTCGGTCCGCGACGCGCCACATGTCCCCCACGCGTTCGAAATGCGCGATGAGCCGGCGGATCGAGAGCCCGCGCTGCACTTCGAACTGGCTGAAGAGCCCGGCCGCGGCCTTATCGAGCAACCGCGCGGAAATGTCGGTCGCGACGATGTCGGTGGTGGCGCCGCGCCCTTCTTGCTTCAATTCCTCCATCAGGATCGCGAGCGAGAACGGCTCCTGGCCCGTCGCGCAGCCCGCGCTCCAGATGCGCAGTCGCGCATGTGCGCCGCGTGCGCGCAGAATTTGAGGAATGACCGTCTCGCCGATCGCTTTGAACGTCTCACGTTCGGCGAAGAATTGCGTATCCGCGTTCACCAGCGCATCGACGATCGCATCCCACAGGATGTCGTCCATCCGCTCTTGCGTAGCCGAGATGAGCTCGCCTGCGCAGGCGCAGCCTTCCCGCCGGGCCAGCGGCGTCAGCCGCGCATCGACAGCTGCAAGCCTGTCCGGCGGAAGAACGAGGCCGAGGCGACGCCGCGCCTGGCGCGCCACGAGCCCGAATTGCGCGTCCGTCAGCATGTGCGTCTCTCTAGATGAGGCCCGCTTCCGAGAACTTCGATTGCAGGATGTCGCCGTCGAACGGCTTCATGATGTATTCGTCGGCGCCCGCCTTGATCGCTTCGGAGATGCGCTGCACGTCGTTCTCCGTTGTACAGAAGACGACGACCGGGCGTTCTCCGCCGCTCTCTTTGCGCAGCGTGCGCAGAAAATCGATACCGCTCATCACCGGCATCTGCCAGTCGAGCAGGATCGCGTCCGGCATCTGCCGGCGGCACGATTGCAGCGCCTCAAGCCCATCGGCCGCCTCTTCGATGTCGAAGGAGAGATCTTCCAGGATCCGCCGCGCGACCTTTCGGATCACCCGGCTGTCGTCGACGACAAGGCAGCTTTTCATACTGGTCGCTCCGTTCTCAAGCGGCGCTTTCGCGCGAATAGGAAACCTGATGGAGGTCGGCCCCGATGTCGGGGATCGTGATCGTGAGCGTCGTGCCGCGCCGGCTGGTTGAGGCGATGCGCAATTCGCCTCCAAGCCGCGCGATCGCCGCCGCCGCCGCATCGAGCCCGACGCCCCGTCCCGACAGCATAGTGATCTCAACCGCCGTGGAGATGCCCGGCGTCAGCGCGAGCCGCGCAATCTCGGTGTCCGCAAGGCGGTGAACCGCGTCGGCGGGCAGCACGCCTTTCTTGATTGCGATTTTTCGCAGCGCCGGAATATCGAAGCCGCGCCCGTCGTCGCTCACTTCGATGGTGGAGGAGGCGTCGCCGCGAAACGCCGTGACACGGATGAGCCCGCATTCCGGTTTGCCTGCGGCGCGGCGTGTCTCGGGCGCTTCGACGCCGTGCGTGCATGCATTGCGCACGAGATGCGTGAGTGCTTCCCGCAGCGGCTGCGCGGCGTCCTCTTCGATGGCGATCTCGCCCTCGATTGTCACTGCGATGCGTTTGCCTTCGCGCGCCGCGGCGTTCTCCACGAGTCCTGGCAGGAGGGCGCAACACTCCGCAAGCGGGCGCGTGCGCGCCGCCTCGGCAAGCTCTGCGCCGAGCACGTTGAGCCGCGCCAGCAGCGCCGCGAGCCGCGGATCGCGTTCGCCGGGCGAAATCTCCAGCAATCGGTCCCGCGCCCGCGCCAGCGTGTCCGCAAGCGACGGCAAACGATCCTGATCCGCGACGGCGAGAATGTCGCTGTCATCGCCCGCCGGCTCTTCGCCTTGCGTTTCGAGCGCGGTTAGAACGTCGCGAAGGCGCGCCATCGCGCGCAGGAAGAATGCGCGGCCGTCGCCGTCGCGCAGCATGAGGGTCTCGGCGGCGTGCGCGAGTCGCTCGGTGCGCATGAGCGAAAGGCACGACGCCGCGCCTTTGAGCGAATGCAGCCGGCGCATCGCTTCGTCGCGCCAGCCGGGCGCGCCGCGCATCAGCGCGTTTTCGACGGCGTCCGCATGCGCGCGCGCCTCGCTCAGGAATTCGGGCAGCAGATCGTCCATAAAGCCCCGCCCGCCGGCGTCATGCGCCGGCGAACTTCAATTCAAACTGTGCGAAGCGTTGGGTTAACGGGGGTTTACGCCGCCATCGCCTTGAATCGCGCCGAGCGCGCGATGAGCTCGATCCGCCCTTCGCTTTCGCGCGCGACCAGCTCGACCCCGTTTTGCCGCGCGAAGACGCCGGTCAGCAGCGCCGGAACCGTCTGCGTCATGTACCCCATCTCTGGCCGGTCGCCGCGCAACGCGATGGCGACGTCGCCCTTCATCACGGCACGGTCCCCGCTCGCCGCGATGCGGATCTCGTTCGCATCCGAAACGATCTCGACTTGCCCGCCGCGCGGCAGGCAATCGGCCGCGATCACCAAGAGGTTCATGATCACCCGCACGGCCGGTTTCGGCATCGGAACGTCCTTCGCGCTCCAGACCAGCGAGGGCTTCAGGTGCGCGAAGAGCTTGGTCGCCGTCTCCCGGCATTCGGAGAGCTGCCCCTCGCCCTCGCTTGATGCGCCGCCATAGGCGAAGCGGAAATAGTCGAGCTTCGCCCACATCTTCTGCACGCTCTCGTCGAGCAGCTGGATCGTCTCGGAATTCTTGCCTGAGGGATCGTTCTCCTTGAGCATTTCCAGGGATTGCACGAGCGAGGTGATGGGGCCCATCACGTCATGGCAGATTTTCGCGGACGCCAATGCGGCCAGTTCCGTGCCTTGAACCATGACGTTCTCCCTCTTCACGGGCGTTCTAGACGATTCGGCGGCTGCGGCGGCGCGCCGGGCGCATGAACTTTCCGCGCATGAGCTCCTTCCCCGCCGCCCTACAATTTGGTTAGCTGGGCGCGAGGGAGCGAGGCCAAGGGAGGCTTAGATGAAGAAGGGTGGATTGCGTCGCTGGGCGTTGGGCGCGGCGGCCGCTTTGGGCGCTCTCGCTGCGGCGGCGCCGGCCAATGCGGTTGCTCTTTATTGGTCGAGCGTGCCGCTCGCCACCTATGACCGCAACCAGTGCTTCAACTATGCCACCCGCGCCGCCTATCAGTTCGGGATGAGCGAGATTGTCCGCACCGGCGATGAGGTGCGCGGCGAATACGGCTCGAGCGTCTATGCCTCCATGACGTGCATTGTTCGCGGCGGCGCTGCGACGGTCGTCATCATGGTCGCGGGCGACACCGGCGCCGATGCGCGCGCATTCCGCGACACCTTGCGCAACTACATGGAGCGCGCCGACTAGGCCCGACGCTAGGGCAGCCTTGGCATGACGGCCTCGCGTCTCCACACTGCATCCAGAGGAGAGGCCGCCATGCTCAAGACCCGTTTCACCGAAGCCTTCGGCGTCGAACACCCGATCGTTCAAGGCGGCATGCAATGGGTCGGCCGCGCCGAGCTGACGTCGGCCGTCGCCAACGCCGGCGCGCTCGGGTTCTTGACGGCGCTGACGCAGCCGACGCCCGAGCATCTCGAAAAGGAGATCAAGCGCTGCCGGGAAATGACGGACAAGCCGTTCGGCGTGAACCTCACCATTCTCCCGGCGATCAAGCCGCCGCCCTACGCTGAATACCGCCGCGCCATCATAGAAAGCGGCATCAAGATCGTGGAGACCGCTGGCTATAAGCCCCAGGAACACGTCGACGATTTCAAAGCCAACGGCGTCAAGGTCATTCACAAATGCACCAGCGTCCGCCACGGCGTCTCCTCCGTGAAATACGGTGTGGACGCCATCTCCATCGACGGCTTCGAATGCGCGGGCCACCCCGGCGAGGACGATGTCGGGGGCCTCATCCTCATCCCCGCTGCGGCGGACAAGATCAAAATCCCGATGATCGCCTCGGGCGGCTTCGGCGATGGCCGCGGCCTCGTCGCTGCGCTGGCGCTGGGCGCCGACGGCGTCAACATGGGAACGCGCTTCTGCGCCACGAAGGAAGCGCCCCTGCATGAGAACTTCAAGCAGCAAATGGTCGAAAACGATGAGCGCCAAACGGATTTGATCTTCCGCACGCTGCACAACACGGCGCGCGTCGCGAAGAACAAAATTTCGCAGGAAGTGATCGCGCTCGAAAAGCAGGGCGCCACGTTCGAGCAGGTCCGCGAGCTAGTCACTGGCCAGCGCGGCCGCGAAGGCCTGGAGACGGGCGAAACCGATCACGGCATCTGGTCGGCGGGCCAAGTGCAAGGTCTCATCAATGACATTCCGAGCGTGAAGGAGCTCGTGGATCGCATCATCGCCGAGGCCGAAGCCATCATCGACGGGCGTCTGCAATCCATGCTCGCGCGCCGCGCGTTGGCGGCGGAATGAAGCCGGACTTTCGCACGATCCAAACCAACGGGATCAAACTGCGCGGCGCGTTCGCCGGCGAGAGCGGCCCGCTCGTCGTGTTCGTGCACGGCTTTCCAGAAAGCTGGTATTCGTGGCGCCATCAGATCGAGCCGGTTGCGCGCGCGGGCTTTCGCGTCGTCGCGCTCGACGTGCGCGGCTACGGCGGTTCCGATAAGCCGCACCCGGTTGAAGCCTACGACATGGAATCGATCACGGCCGACATCGCGGGCGTGATCGATACGTTGGCCCCAGGCGAGAAGGCGATCCTCATCGGCCACGATTGGGGCGCGCCCAGCGTCTGGAACACGGCGCTGCTCTATCCGGAGAAAGTCCGTGCCGTCGCCGCGCTCTCGGTGCCTTACATCCCGCAAGGCGAGATGCCGTTCATCGATCTTGTGGACGCGGTCTTCACCAAGAGCGGCCGCTTCTTCTACCAGGTCTATTTCCAGGAAGAGGGCGTCGCGGAAGCCGAGATGGAGGCTGACGTCCGCGCCGCCTTGCGCAAATTCTACTACGCCATCAGCGGCGACGCGCCGGATAGCACTTGGCCGCCGGACAAAAAGCACGGCGATACGCTGCTTCACCGCTTGCCTGATCCAAATCCCTTCCCGGCGTGGCTCACCCAAGCGGATGAAGACTATTACGTCGGCGAATTCACGAACTCAGGGTTTCGCGGTCCGCTCAATCGTTACCGCAATCATCGCCGCGATTTCGCGTTCCTCTCGCCGCACAAGGCGCGCGCCATCGATCAACCCGCGCTCTTCATCGGCGGCACGCGTGATCTCGTGCTGAAGATGATCCCCGGTCTCGATGTCGTCGCGCTGATGAAGCCTTACGTCACCGACCTCCGCGGCGCGCATCTCATCGAGGGCTGCGGGCACTGGACGCAGCAGGAGCGCCCCGAAGAGGTCAATCGGCTGCTGCTCGATTGGCTCGCCGGCCTCTGATCTCGACATACGCCAGCGCGACAAGCCCCAGCAGCAGCACGCCAACTCCAACGAGCGCGCCGAGCCGCGGATTGTCGAGGCTGGCGACGTAGCTCAAGCTCGACCACAGCATATAGAGCGACGACCCGATGAAGATGAGCGGCGTCAGCGGATAGAGCGGCGTCTTGAACGGGCGCGGCGCATCCTTCTTCGTGAACCGCAGCACGATGACGGCGATCCCCGAAAGCGTCAGGAAGAGCCAGAACGCGGGAAACGTGTAGTCCACCGTCGTTTGAAACCCGTTTCGCGTCCACGCGCCCAAGCCGACGAGCGCCAGCGAGATCGCGCCTTGCGCCCACGTCGCCGCCGCCGGAATGCCGCGCGCCTCGTCCCATCGTGCAAAAGCGCCGAGCGCGGGAAAATCCCGCGCCGCCGCGTAGGTCGTGCGTGCGCCGACGATGATCGTCGCATTGATCGACGTGATCGCCGCGAACGCGACCGCGATGGCGATGAGAAGCGCGGCGTACGCCCCGAACGCGCGGCCCATCAGATCCGCCGCGGGCGCTTCGCTCTGCGCCAGGCCTTCAAAGCCAAGGCCGCGCAGGAACGCCCAATTCACCAGCAGATAGAGCGCCGTGATGACGAGAATGGAAATCGTGTGGGCGCGCGCCATGCCGTGCTTGGCGTCCTTGATTTCGGCCGAAAGCGTCGCGATCTCGCTCCATCCGCCATAGGCGAGCAGCACGAACACCATCGCGAGCCCGAAACTCGCGGGCGGCAGGGCAGGCGTCCCCGTTCCTATGGGCGTCGCCGGCGCAATGCCCTGAAGCGCAAGCCAAAGCGCCGCGGCGCCCATCATCACGAGTCCCGCGACTTCGAGCCCGGTCACCGAATAGCTCGCGGCTTTGCCTTTGTACGTCCCGCGCAGATTGAAGAGCGTCAGCGCGATGACTGAGATCGCCGCGTAAATCGCCGAGCCGTCCGTCCCCAGATGAAATTGCGGCACGGCGTTCAAATAGTCGCCAATCACAAAGCCGAGGAAAGCGATCGAACCCGAATTGATGATGGCGAACCGCCCCCAGGCGAAAAGAAACGCGACGCGCTTGCCGTAGGCGAGGCCCAGAAAGTGATAGTCGCCCCCCGCGCTCGGGAACGCGCTCGCCAGCTCCGAGTAGCAGAGCGCCCCCGCGAACGTCAGCGCGCCCCCAATGAGCCACGCCGCATAGAGCCAACCGACGCTGCCCGCGTTCGCCGCCGCTTCCGCCGGAGCACGAAAAATGCCCGCGCCCACCACCATGCCGACCGCCAGCATGACGACATAAGCGGTTGAGACATGCCGCCGGGGCGCGCCGTCGCTCGAAACTTCGCTCATCGCGCGATTGAGCCCGCTCAAGGTGCGGCGTCAATTGCCCGCTCTATAAGTGCATTCGAAGAAATCTATCGTGCTGCGGCGGGGCGCCGCTTGCCGGCCCGCGGTGTCCCGCCCAAATTCATCCGCGAAGGAGCAACCAATGGCCAAAGCCCCGCGCGTTTCGAGCATCGACCTGCCGGACAACACCCGCAAAGCCATGATCGCGCTCTTGAACGCGCGCTTGGCCGACGCGCTCGACATGAAGCTTCTCATCAAACAGGCGCATTGGAACGTGAAAGGGCCGCGCTTCATCGCGCTCCACGAAATGTTCGATGCGATGGCGACGCGCGTCGATGCGCAGGCCGATGAGATCGCCGAGCGCGCCACCGCCCTGGGCGGCCTCGCCATTGGGACGAGCCAAGCGGTGGCCAAGGCCTCGACGCTTGAAGCCTACCCGACGGATGTCATCGAGGAGAAGCAACATCTCGAACTGCTCGCCGCACGTTTCTCCGCATACGGAAAGAATGCGCGCGACGCCATAGATCAAGCCGATGACGCCGGCGATAAGAGCACGGCCGATCTCTTCACCGCCATTTCCCGCCAGACCGACAAGGATCTGTGGTTCATCGAATCGCACCTGGCTTGAGCGCATCTGCGGTGGGACCCAAATTGGGTCGCGCCCCCGCGTCAACGGCACGAAAATCAAGAACGTCTTTCGTTGCAGGCGGTTAGTCCTGTCGCATCGAGTCCGGCTGCACGGCCGGTCGCCTACGATGCAGGCCATGGCGAAGACTTATCGGTTCACCTTGAAGTTTCACGGACGCCCGCCGCAGACGGAGGCTTTCACCTGCTCGCACGCGGGGGAGGCGATGCAGCGCGCGCGTGTTCTCCTCGATGAGGACGAGAGCGTCGCCGAAGTGGTGATTGAGCACGGCGACCTGCCTGTCGGCTCGCTGACGCGCCGCGGCGGCTGAGCGCCGCGTTTGACGCGCGCACGGTTCGCGCCAAACTCCCTTCAAGGGACTAGGCGATGACAGATCTTCTGCCGCCCCATGTGCGGCCTCTCTCCTACGCTGGCACCGAGCTGTTGCTCGATCTCGTCTATTTGGCGCGGAAGTATTTTCCGGTCGATCTGGAGAGTTTGCTCGTCATCGCCTGCGTCAATGAGGCGACGATGCGCCCCTTCGTGCGCGATCCTGAAACGCCGCCGGAAATTCTGCACGCCGCGAAGCCGCCGGAAGAGGTGCGCGGCTCGATCTCGCGCCGCATGATCGCCGATAAGCTCGGCCTCCCGCGCGAAACCGTTCGCCGCAAGATCGCGGAGCTGGCGTCCGTCGGCATCCTGACCGTGGACGAGAACGACGCCGTGCGCGTCATGCAGGCGCTCGATCACCCGATCGCTCAGCAATTGTTGGAGGAGAGCCACGCCGCCGTCCGGCGTTACTTCACGCGCCTGGAAGAGCTCGGCGTGTCGCAGGAATTTGCCGGCCGTCAGCCGCCGGAAGCACGCTAGGTCTGGCTGCGCCCGCGCGCCATCACGCCCTCGCGGGCGATCGCGACTGCTTCCGGCGTCACGCCCGCATTGATCGCGGAGGAGAACTCGCGCTCAAGCCGCATCGCGGCGCCGAAATCGTCCGCGAAGCCGTCGTCGATCAACTTCTTGTAAGCCTGCACTTTGTCCGCGGGCGCGGTCGCGATGTCCTGCGCGAGCTTGATCGCCGCGGGCAGCAAGGCCTCCGGTGCGAACACCCGGTTCACCAAGCCCCACGCGAGCGCCGTCTCCGCGTCGATGAAATTGCCGGAAAGCGAAATCTCCTTGGCGCGATACATGCCCAGGAGGCGCGAGAGCTTCTGCGAAAGCCCCCAGCCGGGCAGGATGCCGACCCGCGCATGCGTGTCCGCGAAGCGTGCGTTGGTTGAGGCGTAGAGCACGTCGCACGCCAGCGCCAATTCGAAGCCCCCGGTAATCGCCGCACCATTGATGGCGCCGATGATCGGCTTTCCGCATGCCCCGAGCGCGCGCACCGGATCGCGCGTGCGCTCGGTCGGATTGGCTTCAGCGACGATGGAATCGCCGGAGCCCAATTCCTTGAGATCGAGCCCCGCGGTGAACGCGCGCCCCGCGCCCGTCAGCACGATCGCGCGCACGCTTTCATCCGCGGCAAGCTGCTCGAACGTCTCCGCGATCGCAGCGCGCAGTGCGCGCGAGAGCGCATTCATCGCCTCGGGGCGATTGAGCGTGACGATCGCGACCGGCCCGTCGCGTTCAACAAGAATGACCATGGCGCTAGCTCGGGAACGTCACGTCAGGAAACGCCTGCCGGCATTCCTTCTTCATGATCTTGCCGTTGGCGTTGCGCGGCAGCGTCTCATGCCAGAATTCGATCCGCACCGGCACCTTGAACGCCGCCAAACGCTGCGACACCCAATGACGCAATTCCTGTTCGGTCGCGCTCATGTCGGGCTTCAATGTCACCACCGCCGCGGGTTCTTCGCCGAGCGTCGTATGCGGCAGGCCGATCACGGCCGCATCCATCACCGCCGGGTGGTCGTAGAGCGCGTTCTCCACTTCCACGCAGTAGATGTTTTCTCCGCCGCGGATGAGCATGTCCTTCGCGCGATCGACGATATAGATGAAGCCCTCATCGTCGATGCGCGCGAGATCGCCGGTCTTCACCCAACCATCGACGAACGTCTCCGCCGTCGCTTGCGGCTTTTGCCAATACCCGCGCACGACGGTCGGCCCTCGATACCAAAGCTCGCCGACGTCGCCGATCGGAAGCTCCTGGCCTTCCGGGCTCATGATCTTGGCTTCGCCGGTGAGCGAGGGCACGCCGCAGCTTGCTGGCTTGCGCTCATAGTCTTCCGCGAAGTTCGACGTCGCCGTCGCGGACGTCTCCGTCATCCCCCAGCCCTGGCCGGGCTTCACTTGCGGGAAACGCTCGCGAATGCGCCGCACCAACTCAGGCGCTGAGGGCGCGCCGCCATAGGAAATCGTCTCCAGCGAAGAGAGATCGTAATCGTCGAACTTCGGATGTTCGAGAATTTGCCATGCGATCGTCGGCACGCCGCCGGCCTGGTTGACCTTCTCGCGTTCGATCAGCGGCAGCGCCTGATCCACGTCCCAGCGGCGCTGCAGCACGATCTTCCCGCCACCCATTGTGCTAGGGCAGAGTACGGCGAAACATCCCGTTGCGTGAAAGAATGGCACCGAGAGCAGCACGGCTCTCTGCGGCGCGTTCGGGTCGGCAGCCGGCGGCGCCTCGCCGCGCCGCAGGAAAGCACGCGCCTGCGCCGAGGCGGCGTTGAACATGTTAGAGATGATGTTCCGATGCGAAATGATCGCGCCCTTGGGCTTTCCCGTCGTGCCGGATGTATAAAAGATCGTCACGTCGTCATCGGGCTCGACGGCAACATCCGGCAGCGGCGCCGCAGGCAGGCTTTTGTAGTCGTTTGGCGCGCCGATCACGCTTTCGAGCCGCGTGACGCGCGGATCGGTGATCTCGTCGGCGGCGCGCGAGACGTAGATTTTTTCCAGAGCCGGGCAGGCGTCGACATGCTCGCGCACCCGCTCCCACCGCTCGACATCCGCGATCACGATTTTCGATCCCGAATCCTGCAGCCCGTATTCGAGCTCCGGCCCCGTCCACCAGGCATTGAGCGGCGTGACGATCGCGCCCGCATGCAGGGCGGCCCAGAACGCGACCGGCCATTCCGGCACGTTGCGCATGATGACGGCGACGCGGTCGCCCTTCTTCACGCCGTCCGCGATGAGCTGCGCGGAAAGCCTTGCGACCGCCGCATGAAGAGAACGGAAAGTGACGCGTTCGTCCTCGTAGACGAGATGATCGCGGTCCGGCCATTGCGCGGAGAGCGCGAAGACGTCGCGAAGCGTCGGCGGCGCATTCTTCCAGACCTTGAGCTTCACCCCGCGGATGACCTTCTCTTCGACTTCCAGCGCCCCGCCGGGCGTGTTCATCAGCGCGTTCGCTTGCGCGATCGACATGGCTGGAAAGCCCGGAGCGGGCGTCGGCGCGGCGGACATGGTCTCTCCCTATGGATGTCTGCGTGTTGTTCTTGTTGCGGCGCACTAGAAAGCGAGCGTGACGCGCGCGTCAAGCGCTACACGAGGCGTCAGATGCGCTCGCGCACCCGCGCGCTCCTGAGCGCCGCCAAGAGGATCTCGCCCGCGCGCGCGGCTTCGATGTGCGCGGTGAAGAGGGGAGAGAAGGAAAAGCGCATCACGTCCGGCGGCCGGAAATCCCCGATGACGCCCTGCGCGGCCAAGATAGCGATCAGCGTCTCGGCCTGCCGGTGGCGAAGCGAGACGTGCCCGGCGCGCAGCGCGTCGTCCTCCGGTGAGAGCAGCGTGAGGCCGGCCGGGCGCTTGGCGAACACCGTCTCCAGAAACACCCGCTGGAGCGAGAGCGCCTTGGCGCGCCGCGCCTCGGCGCTCGTTTCAAGGATGAGGTCGAGCGCCGCTTCGAACGCCGCCATCGCGATGATCGAAGGCGTGCCGGCCTGAAAGCGCGCGATGCCCTCGGCCGGCGCATAGGCATCGACGAACGAGAAGGGCGCCGCGTGCCCGAGCCATCCGGAGATCGGATTGGCGAGATCGTCCTGCCAGCGCTTGGCGACGTAGAGATACGCCGGCGCCCCCGGCCCGCCGTTCAAGTGCTTGTACCCGCACCCGATCGCGAAATCCGCGTAAGCCGCGTGGAGATCGACAGGGATCGCGCCCGCGCTGTGCGAAAGATCCCAGATAAGCAGCGCGCCCGCTTCCTGCGCGCGCTTCTGCAACGCAGCCATGTCGCGGATGCGCGCGTCGCGATAATGCACGTGGCTCGCGATCACGAAGCCCACGCGCTCATCGATGCGATCCGCGAGCCGCCCCTTGGGCGCGAACTTCATGCGCCGCCCCTTGCCGAACGCCGCGACCGCGCCCTGCGCCACATGCATGTCGGTTGGGAATTCGCCGCTCTCGATCAGCACCGCCTTGCGTTCCGGCTTCAACAGCATCAACGCGCCGAGCAATTTGAAGAGATTGACCGACGTGGAATCCGCCGCGAGCACTTCTTCCGCGTCCGCCCCGATGAGCTGTGCGATCTTTCCGCCCACGCGTTGCGGCGCGTGAATCCAATCGTGCCTCTCCCACGCGGGCGCGAGCGTATGCCCCCATTCGTTTTGGATCACTTCCGCGACGCGCGCGATGGTGCGCCGCGGCGGCGGCCCAAGCGAATGCCCCGCGAGATAAATCATCCCGTGCGGCAGCTCGAATTGATCGCGATAGCGGCGGAGCGGATCGGCGGCGTCGAGCGCTTCGGGCGTCATGCTAGCTCTCTCAGTATCGCGCGCACAGGCGCCGCATCGGCCTCCCAAAGCGGCAGCGGCGGCGCGATGAGTTCGTAATCGCCGGCTGGCACGTCATCGAGCACCAGCCCTTCGAGCACGCTCATCCCCCGCCGATGCAGCGCCTTGTGCGCGTCCATCGTCTTGGATTGCTCGGGATCGAGTGAAGGCGAGTCGAGCCCGATCAGGAAAACGCCCGCATCCGCCAGCGCGTCGATCGCCTCGGGCGCGATTGCCGTGAAATCGCTTTCCCAGGCATCGTGGGGAAAGTGTGCATAGGTTCGAAACAGCACGCGCGGCGGCGCATCCTTCAGCGCGTCCGCCAAATGTCTCGTCTCGATCCGCGCGCCGGCGTTGCGTGCATCGACAACGCGCGCCAGCCCAATAAATCGCGCAAGATCGAGCGCGCCTGCGCCCGCGCCGTCAGCGGCATAGTGTGACGGCGCATCCGCATGCGTGCCGCTGTGCGTCGAAAGCGTCACCGCGCTCACATTGACCGGCGTGTCCGCCATGGACCAGGTCGCCCGCGCCGCGAAAGCCGTATCGCCCGGCCACACCGGCAAGCCAGGGCGCAACTTCTGCGAAATGTCCCACAACCGGCGTTCGCGCATGCTGCTCCATATGGACCGCCCAGCCGCTTGCGGCGAGCGCCTTCGCGCCCGGCGTGTTCGCTGAAAATAATCCCGATCCGGAGCGTGCGCCGCTCCAAATATTGCCGTTTTGTCAGCCGCAGCTTGTGAGCGCCGCCGCGCTCGGGCAATGCTCGCGAGAGGGTCCGCTAGAGACCCCCAAAGACCGCGGCGCGGGAGGTGTGGCGTGAATATCCGGGATTTCGTCGTCTCCAACGCGCGCATTATTCTGGCGACCGCGATAGCACTGGTGGGCGGCCTCTGGGGCGGCGTGGTGCTGGGCCGCGTGACGGCGGGCGACATGCGCGTGCTCGCGCCCATCGTCGCCGAAGGCGAGGGGCCGGAAGCCGTCCGCGCGGCCAATGCCCCGCGCGCGCGGGGCGAACGCCCGGCCGGCATGGCCTTCATGAACATCCGCATCGACACGTCGGAGCCGACGCCCCGCGCCTGCCTCGAGTTTTCGCAGGATCTCTCCACCGATCGCTCGGTGAACTTCGCAGATTACCTCGTGATCGAGCCCGCCGCCCAAGTGCAGGCGCAAGTCTCCGGCTCGCTGCTCTGCTTGTCTGGCTTGCCGTTCGAGCCCGATCGCCAAGTCACCATCCGCCGCGGCCTGCCCTCGCAAGCCGGCCAGCGCACCACGCGCGATGAAACCTTCACGCTCTCCTTCGGCGATCGCCCCGCTTACGTCGGCTTCGTCGGCAACGGCGTGATCCTGCCGCGCAGCGAGGCGGATGGCTTGGCCATCGAGACCGTGAACGTCTCGCGCCTGCGCGTCTCCGTCGTGCGCGTCAACGATCGCATCCTCTCGCAACACGAACTCAGCGTCGGCGAAACCGTCGAAGAGGGCGGCTGGGGCTATTGGGGCCTCGAGAATGCGGGCGAAGCGCAAGGCAGCGTCATCTACGAGGGCCGCATCGATGTCGCCAACGCGCGCGCGCGCCGCAATCAAGGCGTCACCACCGTCTTCCCGCTGGGTGCCGTGCTTTCCGATCGCCGTCCCGGCGCTTACGTCGTTCGCTTGATCGATGACTCGCCGGGCGCCGGCGCGAACGGCCAAGAGAATGATCGCCCCGCCGGCGCTTTCCGGTGGGTGCTTTACACCGATCTCGCCCTGCAAACCTTCAGCGGCGGCACAGGCATGGACGTCGTCGTGCGCTCGCTGCGCACCGCCCAGCCCGTCGGCGGCCTGACGCTCAACCTCATCGCCGAGAACAACGAAGTCCTGGGCCGCGCTACGACGGACGGGGACGGCCACGTCCGTTTCGCGCGCGCTCTGCTCGATGGCGAAGGCTCATCCGCGCCGCGCTACGTGATGGCCTATGGCGGCGGCGATTTCGCCGCGCTCGATTTGCAGAACTCGACGCTCGATCTCACCGATCGCGGCATCGCGGGCCGCAATCCGCCTGGCGATGTGGACGCTTATCTCTACACCGAGCGTGGCATCTACCGCCCGGGCGAACGCGTGCGCCTGATCGGCCTCGTGCGCGACACAGCCGCGCGCGCCATCGGCGATCGCCAATCCACGCTGGTTGTCTATCGCCCGAACGGCACGGAGGCGCGCCGCACGCGCCTCGCCAACGCCACCGAAGCCGGCGCGATCGCGCAGAACATCGCGATCGATCGCGCCGCGCCGCGCGGCATCTGGCGCGCCGATTTGTTGGTCGATGGCCAGGAAGCCGTCGCCGGCCAAGTCTCTTGGTCCGTCGAGGATTTCGTCCCGCAGCGCTTGCGGGTGGAGATCCGCGCCAGTGAAGCGCCGCTGCTGCGCGATCAATCGCGCGCCATCGATGTGCAGGCCGATTTCCTCTATGGCGCGCCCGGCTCCGGTCTCGCCGTTGAGGCCGAAGGCCGTTTGACCGTCGATCCGACGCCCTTCCCGCGTTTTGCGCAATATTCCTTCGGCCGCACCGATGAGAGCTTTGAGGAGCGCCTCTTTCAGCTTCCGGAGACGATGACGGATGGCGAAGGCCACGCTCAATTGCTCGCAAGCATTCCCGACCCGCCGACGACGACGCTGCCCTTGCGCGCGCGATTGACCGCGAGCGTCGCCGATCCGGGCGGGCGCGTCGTGCGCGAAGGCTTCACCGTGCCGGTGCGTTTGTCCGCGCGCTACATCGGCGTGCGCCAGCGCTTCGACAATCAAGCGGTGCCGCAGAACGGCCGCGCCGTCTTTGACGTCATCGCCGTCGATCCCGCCGGACGCCAGATCGCCGTCAGCAATGTCACATGGCAGCTCGTCCAAGAGGATTGGAGCTACGATTGGTATCTCGATAACGGCACATGGCGTTGGCGCCGAACCGGCCGCGACATTCCCATCGCCGGCGGCCAGATCGATCTCCAAGCCAATCGCGCCATCCAAGTTTCGCGCGGCGAACTCCGCTCTGGCGCGTATCGTCTCATCGTGCGTGACGGGCAGGGCGCTGAAACCTCCACGCGCTTCCACGCGGGCTGGGGCGGCGGCGCCGAAAGCGATACGCCCGACATGGTGACGGTCGCTGGCCCGACAGAACCCGTGCGCCCGGGCGGCCGCGCGCAAATTCAAATCCGCCCGCCCTATGCGGGCCAAGCGCAAGTCGTGATCGCGACTGATCGCGTGCTGTCCATGCGCACGGTGAACGTGCCCGCGGGCGGCGCGACGGTGACGATCCCGGTCGATAACGATTGGGGCGGCGGCGCTTATGTGCTGGTGACGGTGATGACGCCGCGCGATCCGGTGAACCTGCCGGTCCCGCGCCGCGCCGTCGGCGTCGCCTACATTCCCGTCGATATGGCCTCGCGCACGCTCGATGTCGCGATCGCCGACGGCTTGGGCACGGTGCGCCCGCGTCAACGCATCTCGGTGCCAGTGAACGTGCGCAACACGCGCGGCGGCGAAGAAACCTACGTCGCCATCGCCGCGGTCGATGAAGGCATCCTGCAGATCACCAATTACCAATCGCCCGATCCGGTCTCCTACTTCTACGGTCGGCGTGGGTTGGGTGTGCAGCTGCGCGACGATTACGGCCGCTTGCTCAACCCGAACCTCGGCGCGCCTGCCATCCCGCGCCAAGGCGGCGACGGCTTGGGCGGCGAAGGCTTGACCGTCGTGCCGCAGCGCACCGTCTCCCTCTTTTCCGATGTTGTGCGCGTGCAAAACGGCCGCGCGACGATTGAATTGGACGTGCCGGACTTCAACGGCCGCCTGCGTTTCATGGCGGTTGCTTGGAGCAGAACCGCGCTTGGGCGCGACGCTGAAAGCGTCATCGTGCGCGATCCGGTGGTCGCCGAATTGAACCTCCCGCGCTTCTTGGCGCCCGGAGACTCCGCGCTCGCCAACCTCACGGTCGACAACGTCGAAGGCCCCGCGGGCGCCTATAGCGTTGCGCTCGCTGGCTCGGGCGTCGCGCAACTCAATGCGCAGCAGCGTTTGACGCTCGCCCGCGGTCAGCGCGGCGCGGTGCGCGTGCCGCTCGCGGCCGAGAACGCGGGCCTCGGGCGCATCACGCTGACGCTCTCCGGCCCTGGTCAGTTCCAGCGCGTGACACGCACCTACGACATCCAATCGCGCGTCTCGTTCCTGCCGGTGACTGAAGTCGCGACCGAGCCGCAAGGTGCTGGCGTCTCTTGGCGAACGCCGAACGATATTCTCGCGGCCTTCGCGCCGAGCGAGTCCCGTCTGATCGTCTCCTATTCGAGCTTGGCGGGCTTGGATCCCGCGCCCTTGCTCGCGGAATTGGAGCGCTATCCCTATGGCTGCAGCGAGCAGCTCACGTCGATCGCGCTGCCGCTCCTCTATTACAACACGCTCTCGCAAGAGGCGGGGCGCGCGCAGGACCAGCGCATCCGCCGCCGCATTCAGGAAACCATCACCACGCTGTTAGATCGCCAAGGCACGGACGGCGCCTTCGGCCTTTGGCGCGCCAATGATGCGCACGCCACGCCCTGGCTCGGCGCCTACGTGACGGATTTCCTCACCCGCGCCCGAGCGCAGGGCTACATCGTGCCCCAGCAAGCGCTGGACAACGCCAACCGCGCGATGCGCGCCGTCGCGCGCCTCAACGACTTCGCCGGCGTCGGCTACGATTTCCAAGTCTATCGCTGGCCGGGCTCGAATGACTCGACGGAGCTGCTGCGCTCGCGCTCCGCCGCCTATGCACTCTACGTGATGGCGAAAGCCGGCGCCGCCGACATCGCCGCCGTCCGCTACTTCCACGACTCGCAACTGCGCAACGAGCCTTCGCCGCTGGCGCGCGCGCAAATCGGCGCCGCGCTCGCGCACATGGGCGATCGCTCCCGCGCGCGCAACGCCTTCCGTCAGGCGGAAGCGGCGATCGGCTACCGCAACACCGGCGATTGGTATCAAACGCCGCTCCGCGATCTGGCCGGCGTCATCGCGCTTGCCGCCGAAGCGGGCGAAACCGCGACGGTGCAGCGCATGCGCGCGCGTCTCCTGCGCATGGAGCGTGACCCGAACATGATGATGACGCAGGAGCAGGCGCAGCTTCTGCTCGCCATGAATTCGCTTCTGCGCAGCGCGGGCCCCGTCAACGTGTCCTTGAATGGCCGCGCCGGCGCCGGGCGTCGCGTCGAAGCCGATGTCGCGGCCATCATGCGTGGGCTCGTCTTCCGCAACGACGCGCGCGCGGCGACCTGGCGCACGACGACGCTGGCCGGCCCGCCGCGCGAAGCGCCCCCACCCGCGGCGGCCGGCTATTCGCTCGATAAGCGCGTCTTCCGCATGGACGGCACGATCGCCGATCTTTCCTCCCTCACGCAGGGCGATCGCGTGGTTGTGGTCGTCTCCGGCCAGCCCGAAGGCGCCCGCACCTATCCAACTGTGCTCGTCGATCTCTTGCCCGCGGGGCTGGAGATCGAAAGCGTGCTTGGTCCCCAGGATGGCGCGCAGCAAAGCTATGACGGCGTCGTCACGCGCAGCGGCCCGTTCTCGTGGGTCGGCGTCATCACGCCCGCGCGGGTCTCCGAAGCGCGCGACGATCGATACGTCGCCGCGCAAGACATCCGGGGGTCGAGCTTCCGCTTCGCTTATATCGCGCGCGCGGTGACGCCGGGCCAGTTCGTCATGCCCGCCGCGCAAGTGGAGGATATGTATCGCCCCGGCGTCTATGCGCGCACGAGCGTCGGCCGCATCAACATCGCGCCGAGGCAATAGCAGGGAGAGGAGGGGCGGAAGGGCGTCGCAAACGGATCTATGTCCGAACACGGAGCAACCTTCGCACTTCCTTCGCGCCCAGTGAGGCGTGGGCCCCGCGTCGCGCTGCCGCTTGGCCGCACCGGCAAGCGCATCGCATGGGGCGTGCTGGCGCTCATGGCGGCGCTCTTCGTCGCCGATCAGCTCTTCCCGCCGCCGCTCGCGCGCGCCGAGATCGCGTCGCCTGTCGTCCTCGATCGCAGCGGCCAATGGCTGCGCGCCATGCAGACGCCGGAAGGGCGCTGGCGCCTCGCTGCGCAGCTCGACGAAACCGATCCTGAGTTTCTTCGCCGCCTCGTCCGCATCGAGGACAGCCGCTTCTGGCTTCACCCGGGCGTCGATCCCGTCGCGTTGACGCGCGCGACGTTCAACTACGTTCGCACCGGCCGCGTCTCGTCAGGCGGCTCGACAATCACGATGCAGCTCGCACGCTTGCTGGAGCCGCGCCCGCGCACGATCCTATCCAAGATCATTGAGATCATCCGCGCCATCCAGATCGAACGCCGCTGGACGAAGCGCCAAATTCTCGCGGCTTATCTCTCGCTCGCGCCTTATGGCGGCAACCTTGAAGGCGTGCGCGCGGCGAGCCGCGCTTATTTCGAGCGCGATCCCCAATGGCTGGATGACAGCCAGATGGCGCTGCTCATCGCGCTCCCTCAGGCGCCCGAGGCGCGCCGCCCCGATCGCCGCCCGGAAGCCGCACGCCGCGCACGCAATCGCGTGCTCGATCGCTTTGTCGAGATCGGCGCGATCCCGCGTGAGCGCGCGCTTGAGGCGCGGCAGGACGCAATTCCGGGCCGGACGCCCTTTCCCGCCATCGCGCTCCAAGCCAGCGAGCGCCTGGTCGCTGCGCATCGCGGCCAAAATGTCGTTCGCTCAAGTCTGGACGCGCCCTTGCAAGGCGCGCTTGAAGCGCTCGCGCGCCGCCACGCGCAAACCATGGAGCGCGACGCGTCCATCGCCATCCTCGCCGTCGAGATCGAGGGCCGCGCGGTGCGCGCCAGCGTCGGCGGCGCCGGGCGCGATCGCGCCGGCGGCTATCTCGATATGACGCGCGCGGTCCGCTCGCCGGGTTCGGCCTTGAAGCCCTTCATCTACGCATTGGCGTTCAACGACGGCATCGCCGCGCCCGAGACGTTGGTGCTCGATGCGCCGCGGCGCTTTGCGGGATACTTGCCGGAGAATTTCGATCGCCGCTTTCACGGCGACTTGCGCATGGAGGAAGCGCTCCAGCATTCGCTCAACGTCCCCGCCGTCGCGACGTTGGAGCGCATCGGCGCCGGGCGGTTCGAAGCGGCGCTCACGCAAGCGGGCGCACGTCCGCGCATGCCGCGCCGCGAACTCTCCGAGCCGGGCTTGGCGCTGGCGCTCGGCGGCGTCGGCATGACGCTCGAAGAGATGACGACGCTTTACGCGGCCTTGGGAGACGGCGGCCGTGCGCGCCCGCTTTGTTACGATGCCGTCTGCAGCGCCTGGACCCGCGAAACCAATTTCGTTCGTCCCGAAACCGCTGAGCGCGTGCTCGATATCCTCGCGCGCTCGCCGACGCTCTCGGGCCGCATCCCGGCGCGCTTGGCGGAGGGCGCGCCTCGCGTCGCGTTCAAGACAGGCACGAGCTACGGCTTTCGCGATGCATGGGCGATGGGCGTGAGCGGCGGCTATGCGATTGGCGTGTGGGTCGGCCGCCCCGATGGCGCCCCGCGCCCGGGCATGACGGGCAGGGACGCAGCTTTGCCGATCCTCTTCGAAGCGTTCGATCTGGTCTCGCCCGCAATGCTCGCGCAGCAACCGGAGAATTTGGATCGCGCCCCCGCCCCCGGCCTCGCCCGCTTTGACGCCGGCGCCCGCGCGCGCGGCCCGCAAATTCTCTTCCCGCCGGAGAACGTCGAAATTCTCGTGCTCGAATTTGGCCCCGCATCGCGCGGGCTCTCGCTCTCCGCGCGCGGCGGGCGCGCGCCGCTTGTCTGGTATGCCGAGGGCCGCCGCGTGCCGAACGAGGAAACCAGCGGCCGCGCGATCTGGCGCCCCAGCGCGCCGGGCTTTCACGAAGTGAGCGTCGTCGACGCCGACGGCCGCAGCGCCCACGTCCGCGTCCGCATCAGAAACACCAGCAGCTAGCGCACCCGCAAACATGCACGTCGATCATGAGGCTCGCACGCCAGCAACACGAAGGCCGGCTCAGGCAATCCGCGCGGCTCTCCATCTCCACACACATCACGTCGAAGCCGCGCGAAAAAATAAAGCGCGGACCCGGGGCAGTCGGGTCCGCGCTTTGGATCGTCGCGAGCGGGTGGAGGGACGGCGACGATCGGGTCACTTGGTCCGGTGGCGGATCGCCTTAGGAGACGATGAGCGCCGCCGTGTAGAGGATCGCGATCGCGACGGGCGCGACGATGGCGATGGCGGCGACGAGGGAAATCGGGCGAGGCATTGTCGTGGCTTTCATGACGAGGTGCTGAGGGAAGGCTGAGCGATCAGCCGAAGATTTGCGCGGCTTGCGCGACGGTCGCGAGCGCGAAGGGCGTCACGACGAGCGCGGCGGCGACGAGGGCTGCGAACTTGTTCATGGGGCTCTCCTTTTTCTGTCCGGTCGGTTCGTTTGTGCTTCGTTAGTCTAGATGCGGCCCTTGCCCGGATCGGATGCGGCCTCCGCAGAAAAAAAGAGGCGCGGAACCCGGGGGACTGGGTTCCGCGCCAAGGGGGATCTTCGCTGGGAGGAGCTAGGCGAAGAGGGTTCAGGCGAGGATCTGGGCGGCGCGGTCCATCATGGTGACCGCGAAAGGCGTGAAGACCGCGAGCGCCAAGGCGAGGGAGAGGAGGCGGGGCATCGGCTTCGTCATCGGTTTGCTCCAGGCGGTGCGGTTGTTCGATGAGGAGAACCTAGAACCCCGCCCGCCTGGCCGCTGTGACCGCCGTCACGAGGCGCGTGCCAGAACGGAACATCCCGTTTCGCCAGAACGGAACTTGCAAGGCGGCCCATCCCGGTGAGAAGGACGCGGGCGATGCTTCCCCGAAATCCCGAGACTGCGCCATGGCGCTGAAAAAGCTCGCCATGAGCGCCGGCGCGCTCTCGGCCGCACGCGTCTTTCAGTTGGTGATGTCGATCGCGACGCTGCCCGTGCTCGCGCGCATTCTGCCGCCGTCGGATTACGGCCTGATGGCGATGGCGATGGCGTCGGTCTCGCTCGCAATCTTCCTCACAGATTCCGGCATCGGCCGTTCGCTTGTCCGCATCGGCGCGGAGCGCAACGAATTGTGGTCGAGCGCGCATTGGCTGACCGTGGCGTTCACCGCCGCGCTGGGGCTTGTGCTCTGCCTGCTCGCTTGGCCCGTTTCCTGGCTCTTCAACGAGGCGCGTCTGCCGCTTGTTCTCGTCGCGCTCGCGGCTCTGCCTTTGCTCAATGGCTTCGCCGAAATGCCCGCAGCGCGCCTCGTTCAGGCGGAGCGGCTTTGGCCCCTGGCTATGGCCGAAGCTCTGTGCGCCGTCGCCGGCGCCGTCACAGCCATCTCACTGGCCCTGGCGGGCTTCGGTGTCTGGGCGCTCGTCTCGCAGCATCTTGTTCTTGCGGTGGTGCGCTCGGGCGTCATTTGGGCGGCGAGCGGCTTTCGCCCGATCTTCACGCTCAGCATCGAGGAAATGAGCGATCACCTGCGCTTCGCGCGCGACACGCTGGGAACAGCGCTCACCACCTTCGCGACCCGGATCGTCGAGCCCTTCTTGGTCGGCCGCTTTCTCGGCGCCGCCACGCTGGGCTTTTACTCGATCGCCTACCGGATCGCTGGGCTGCCCGCCAACGTCGTCGGCGGCCCGGCGCAAGCCGCGCTCTATCCGCGTCTGGTCAAGGCCAGCGGCAAGCCCGAAAGATTGAAGCCGCTGGTGCTTTCGGGCGCCTTCGGCCAGGCGTTGCTCATCTTTCCGGGCCTAGCCGCGCTCGCCGCCGCCGGGGAGGCGACCTTCTCGGTCCTTTTGTCGGAACGCTGGGCCACCGCCGGCGCGCTCTTTACGCTGATGGCGCCCGCCGCCGCCGTTCAATGCCTCTTTTCGTTCAATGGCGGTCTGCTCCAGGCCGTCGCGCGCACGCGCCTGAGGCTGCGCCTGACCATCGAATTCGGTTTGCTCTGGGCGCTCGCCGCGGCGGCGCTCGTTCAGTTCGGTGTCAACGCAGTCGCCCTCGGCTGGAGCGTTGTAAGCTTGCTCTATGTGCCGCGGCTGCTCCACAAATCACTGACGCCGCTGGGCGCTTCGTCATGGGAATTTCTTCGCGCGCTAGCTCTGCCTTTGTCGGTTTCGCTGGCGATTGTCGCCGCGCACGCGCTCTTCACGGCCTTTTTTGAACTGACGAACATCCAGGAAATGCTCCTTGCCATGGCCGAAGCGCTGCTTGGCTATGGCGCGGCTGCCTTTTTGGGTCGCGCGAAACTGATGGAATTGCGCGCCGCCTTGACTGCATCGGTTGAGGACTAGCGCGTCCGCGTGCAGCGGCCCTGCCCGACGCCTTGGCCGCACCCCTGATAGCAGCTCGCCCACGCGCGATCGCCCGGCGCGTTGCTGCACGACACGTAATTCTCACGGCTTTCGTCGTCGTGGCGATATCCGCACGACCCTTCCGGCACCGAGACGCGGTACGCCGTGCCCTCGTTCGGGCATTGGATCGCGCCGATCGTTGGCCGCGGCGCCAGCAATCCGGCATGGTTGCTGAGATTGGCTTCGCTCGCGCGCCGGGATGGCGGCGGCGTCACCCGCTCGAATTGACGCAGAATGGAATAGCCCGGCGCGACGCGCGCGTGGGCTTCAGGCAAAATGACTGCGCAACAGATGAGCGCGGCGCCGAGAGCAAAACGAAACATGGAGACCTCCTCGATCTCCACCTTTGTCTGCTGAAGTGCGCTAGGCCGCCGCGACGCGCGTCACTCGCCGCGATAGCGCCCGTCGCCTTCCTCCGCGAGCACGATCTCCGGATTCTCCGGCGCCACGCGCTCGAAAAGCCCGATGTCCATTTCCTCCTGCGGCGCATTAGACGTGAGCGGGGCGGCGATCCGCTCGGCGAGTTCGTGGCGTTCGCCGGGCGCCAGCGGCGCCGCGCGCCCTGGCGCCGCCATGGGGCGCCAATAGAGAACGGAGACGGCGAGGCGTCCCTCGCGCTCGACGATTTCCGCAAGGCCGTTCTCCACCAAACCGCCCCAGCGGGCCATGAGCCGATGCCGGGTCTGATAAAGTTGCGGCAGCGTCTCGCTGGCGAGCTCGGCCGGTTGCCCCAGCACACCCCGCGCTTCTTCCGGCGTTCGCGCCCGCCCGAGCGGCTTCTTCACTGCGCTCGCTGCATCACGCGCAACCGGCGCTGGCGGAGCAGGGCGCCAATAGCGGATCGCGACCCGCCAAGCATTGTCCCGCCAGACGAGCTCGTAGCGGCCCGTCCCGTAGAGTTCCGGAAAAGCGGCCTCGGCCGCATCGGGCGTCTCGAAACTCTCCGGCAATTCTTCCGAAGCAAGGAAAACCGGGCCGCCGGCGGCCGCGGCCGCCTCGTCCGACGTGCGGGCGCGGGGCGCGCCGTCGAGGCGCGCCTCCCGGGCCGTCGCGCCGATCGGAAAGAGGCTCATCGGTCAGGGGCCTTTCGCCCATGAGAACACGCGTCCTGCGCGCTTGTCATATAGGGGTGCTAGCGGCAAGAGTTCAGCCATTCGCTCATTCCGGGAGAAGCCCTGATGCGTCACCGCGCGAGCCGCCTTGCCTTGGCCTTGGCCCCGATCCTGGTCCTGGCCGCGTGCGATCAGATCGCGTCGCTCTGGGAAGGCGTCCGCCAGCAGGCAGAAACCGCGCAGCAGCAGGGCGAGGAAGCAGGCCCCGCCGCGTTGGACTCCGTGCCGCTCGAAGCCCGCGCACTCGCCGGCGTGGTTCGCCCCGCGGTTGAAGCGGCCGCGCTGATCCAGCCAGAGCCGGTGATGATCGCCCCGGGGGAGATCGTCGTCGGCGCACCGGTGGAAGAGGAAATCGTCTCCTCCGCTGAATCCCTGCAGACCGAACTGGGGATTGACCGCTCGACGATCGCCTCGCTGCGCACGGGCCTGCGCGCACGGCGCAACAGCGAGGTCGCGCTGCAAGAATTTCCCGATCACATCCGCCGCCGCGTGCGCGCCCGCGCCGAGAGCCAAGCCTCCGGCGCCGCGCGCGAGGAAGCCCGCCGCGTGCTTGGCCGCCTTGGTGTTGATGGAGAGGTGAACGTGCGCCCCGGCGGCGTTGTCACGGTCAACCTTCGCCGCAATCGCCGCGTGAGCCCAACGGCGTTGCCCCTGGCGCAGCAAGCGCAAACGGAGGCCGCGGCGCCCGGCGCCAACGCGCCTGTCACCACTGGTGACTTGCCCACGACTCCGGATGGGGCCGCGCCCTCGGAGCTGCAAGCGGTTCGTTGGACTGGCCAACCATGCCCGCGCATCGTCAGCCCGGAAGAATTGGAGCAGGATCTGGAGCTCGCGACCCGCTGCGCGGTTGCGCGTCTCGAAGCGTCGGGTCAATTTGAGTACGTCGATCCGAATTTCATCGCGACGATCGATTTCGATCGTTTGCCGGGCGTGCGTCCGTCAACGCCGCCGCCCACGCAGCCCACGCCGAGCAATCCCACGCCGGCGCAGCCGGCTGAACCGGCGACGATGCTGCCCAACGATCCGCTAGAAGCGCTCCAATGGCACTATCGCGCGCGCGGCGCCGCGGCCGGCCAATCCCCGGGCGGCGCGGGCTTTGAGGCTTTCTGGGTCGGCGCGCGCCAAGTCGGCTCGCGCGGCATTCGCGTCGCGGTGGTCGATACCGGCCTTGATACGCGCCATCCCGAAATCGCCGGATCGCCGAACGTCGCCGCCGGCGTCGATCTGATCGCCAACACCGAGCGCGCCGGCGATGGCGATGGTCCCGACGCTGATGCTTTCGACGTCGGCGATCGCTGCGGCACGGCGACGGAAAATTCTTATCACGGCACCCATGTCGCCGGCACGATCGGCGCGGTGCGCACTAACAATCGCGTCGGCATCGCCGGCGCCGCGTGGAACGTGACGGTCGTGCCCGTGCGCGTGCTGGGCCGCTGCGGCGGCGAACTGGCCGATATCGCCTCCGGCATTCGCTGGGCGGCGGGCCTTGCGCCGGCGGTGCTTCCCGACGGACGTCAACTCGCCAACGGCAATCCAGCCGACATCATCAATCTCTCGCTTTCTGTCGGCGTGCCGTGCCCCGCGTCGATGCAATCGGCGATCGACGCCGCCGTCGCGCGCGGCGCGGTGATCGTTGTCGCGGCAGGAAACAAATCGGGCCAGACCCGCAATTACGCGCCGGCGAACTGCAACAACGTCATCGTCGTCGGCGCCAACGACGAACGCGGGAATCTGTCCTTCTATTCGAACTTCGGCCCCGAGGTGGACATCCTCGCCCCAGGCGGCGACGTCTTCGCCGATCGCGATGGGGACGGCCGCCCCGACGGCGTGCTCTCCGCCCGCACCGCCACCACGGGCTGCTACGATCCGGCCAACAACGCCGCCGCCGCCCAAACTTGCAACTACACCTTCCTGCAGGGGACCTCGATGGCAGCGCCTCACGTCTCAGCGGCGCTCGCGCTTCTAGCGTCGCAGACGGGCCTGCGCGGGCGCGAATTGGAGAACGCGCTGTTCACCCGTGCGTTAGGCCCTATTGATCCGGCGCAATGCCGCATCGAGTGCGCACGCAATTCTGCCGCGAGCCCCATTCCGGGGAACGCCACCATGTGCATGCGCGCATGCGGGCGCGGCATGCTCGATATGGCGCGCGCGGCGACCGCGCCGCCGATCACTCAGCCCGCGGCCGCGGCGCAAAGAAGGCGCCGCTGACCGCCTTTCCGGAGGCTTGAAGCCGATGGACGATAGAGCATTGCAGCGTTGGGGCGTCATTGTCGGCGGCGGCATGATCGCAGCCGCCTTCGCCGCCGCAACCTTGACTGCGCCGGAAGTCGGCCCTGCCGAAACCGCCGCGCCGGCGGCGCAAAACCGAGAGCCGGTGACGTTGCCTTCGAACAACGCCCTCGTGCAGCCGGCTGGGGACGCCGCAACGCCCCCGCCGGCCAGCGGGCGCATCGTGTCCTTCATTGTGCGTTTTGAAGGAACGCACCCGATGGCGCGCGCACAGGCGCTTGAAGCGCAAGGCCAGCACGCGCAAGCGGTGCGCACCGCGGAGCAAGCCCTCCGCACACGGACGGAAATGCAGGGACTTTGCTTCGATCGCTTCACACTCGGCGGCGCCGAGATCGTGCTGAAGTCCTGCGAAGCGATCGCCGCCAATCAGCAGCAGACCTACACCCGGCAATGGACCGAGCGTCTAAACGCCATGCCCGGCGTCGATTACGCGGAGTTCAACGCCATCGCCCAGCCGGAGCAAAACTGAATGAGCGCATTGCCCGCGGAATCGCAGGAATTTGTCGAACGCCGCATCAAGTCGGCTGACGGCCTGTCGATCTACGTGCGGGACTATGCGGCGCTAGCTCCTGAAACGGGCGTCCCCGTCTTTTGCCTCCATGGCCTCACGCGCAACTCGAAGGATTTCGACGTTGTCGCGCCGCGCATCGCGGCGTTGGGGCGCCGCACCCTCGCGTGGGACACGCGCGGAAGAGGGCTCTCCGATCGCGATAGCGAACCCGCGCGCTACAATCCCGCTATCTATGTGCAGGATGCGTTGGCGACGCTCGATCAGCTCTCCATTGAGAAAGCAGTCTTCGTCGGCACCTCGATGGGCGGCCTCATCACGATGGTGCTCTCCGCCATGGCGCCCCAGCGCATTGCGGCGTCCGTGCTGAACGATATCGGCCCCGAGATCGATCCCACCGGCCTCGCGCGCATCGCTGGCTATGTCGGAAACAGGAAGCCCGTCACCAATTGGGACGAAGCCGCCGAAGCTATCAAGGGCATCAACGGCGTGGCTTTCCCAGATAAGCTGAACGATCACGCATTCTGGCTGCGCTTCGCGCACAACACCTTCCGCCAACAGCCGGACGGCTCGTTTGCCGCCGACTACGATCCCGCGATAGCCGATGCGTTCAAAACGCCCGAGGGCCAAGAGCCCGCGCCGCAGCCGGATCTGAAGCCGCTCTTCGCCGCTTTGTCCGCGGCCGGGCCCGTGCTCGTGGTGCGCGGCGGCATTTCCGATCTTTTGTCGCCCGCGGGCGTCGCGACCATGAAGGGCCTCAACCCGAAGCTCGAAACGGTGGACGTCCCGCGTGTTGGGCACGCGCCGACGCTCGAAGAACCCGAGGCCTGGAACGCGATCGTCAGCTTCCTGGCGAAAGTCGCTTAAAGCGAATCCCTAAAGAGCGCGTCGTATTCCGCATCTTTCATCGGAATGGCGTTCGTGAACGTCGCGATGTCGGAGAGCGCGTAGGGCTTCGCGTCCGGCCAATGCGCTTCCGTGACGCCCACCGCTGAGAGCGAAGCCGGAATGCCGGTGCGTTGATTGAGCGCCGCCACCGCATCCGCGACATCTGCTTTTTCGCTCAAGCCCATCGCTTTGCGCAGCCGCGCGAACTTCTCGCCGCCCACGCCCGCTTGCTGAATCTGCCGCAGCGCATGCGGCAGGATGATCGCGTTGAGCGTCCCATGATGCAGCTTCAAATCTTGGAGCCGCCCGAACGCATGCGAAAGCCCATGCACGGCGCCCAAGCCTTTGACGAAGGCGAGCGCGCCCTCATAGCTCGCCATCATCATCGCCCAGCGCGCATCGCGATCACTGCCGTCCGCCACCGCGCGCTCCAGATTGCCCGCGCCCACCGCACGTTCGACCCCGTCGAGCCCGATCGCTTCCGCAGGCGGATGCACGACAGGCGAGAGCACCGCTTCGATGCAATGGGTCACCGCATCCATGCCGGTCGCGGCGGTGAGTGACGCCGGCAGCCCAAGCGTCAGCTCCGGATCGCAGAGCGCTGTCGATGGAATGAGGAAGGGCGAGACGAACGTCTCTTTCCGCCCGTTCTCTAGAATGAGCACGAAGCCGACCGAGACTTCGCTCCCAGTGCCCGCTGTCGTCGGCACGGCGACGAGCGGCGGAATCTTTTTGATCTTCTTCGTGCCGCGCTGCGTGCCGCCATATTGTTCGTAGGGCGCCTCGTGCGTGGCCATGAGCCCGACGGCCTTCGCCATATCCATGGAAGAGCCGCCGCCGAGCGCCACCAGCCCATCCGCGCCCGACGCCGTGTAAGCCGCCGCCGCAACATTCGCGGCTTCCTCGGTTGGGTTCGCCGGCGTGTCGCTATAGACGCCTGCTGGCTCGCTCCCCAAAGCCGCGAGCAGGCGCTCGAGCAGTCCATTCGCCTTGAGTCCCGGATCGGTGACGATGAAGGGCCGCGAGACGCCGTGGGCCTTGAGGATATTCGGCAACTGCGCGAGCGCGCCGAAATCGAACACGCATTGCGTGAGATATTGCATATTGGGCATCGCGCCCGCTTAGCGCTTCGTCGCATCCCTGTCCAAGGGCTGAGGGCGCGCCTTTCCTTCGCCCTGGGCCTCGCCTAGCTTCGCGGCCATGGCCGAACCCGTTCTCGCGATCAATGATCTCAAAGTCTTGTTCGACACGCCCGACGGCGTCGTCGAGGCCGTCCGCGGCGTCTCCCTCGAAATCGCCAAGGGCGAGTGCTTGGGCGTGGTGGGCGAATCCGGCTCCGGCAAGAGCCAGACCTTCCTTTCCGCCTTCGGCTTGACGGCGGAGAACGCCCGCGTATCGGGTTCTGTGAAGTTCCAAGGTCAGGAAATACTGGGCCTGAAGCGGCGCGAGCTGGATTCCTTCCGTGGGCGGAAGGTCTCGTTCGTCTTTCAGGATCCCCTGACGGCGCTGACGCCCCACCTCACGGTCGAAACGCAGATGGGCGAAGTGCTGGCGCATCACTTCAATCAGAAGGGAGGCGCCGCGCGCGCCAAGAGCCTCGAATGGCTGGAGCGCGTGCGCATTCCCGAAGCCGCGCGCCGCCTCCGGCAATACCCGCACGAGCTCTCAGGCGGCATGCGCCAGCGCGTCATGCTGGCGATGGCGATGATGGGCGGTCCCGAACTTCTCGTCGCCGACGAGCCGACAACGGCGCTCGACGCAACGGTTCAGGCGCAAGTCCTCGATCTGATGGAGGAGTTGCAGAAAGAGACGGGCACCGCTGTTGCGCTCATCACGCACGATATGGGCGTCATTGCGCGCATGGCGCAACGCGTCGTCGTGATGCGCCAAGGTCTCATCGTCGAGGAGGGCGGCGTCGATCAGATTTTCACGGCGCCGCAAGCCGATTACACCAAGATGCTGCTGAACGCCGTGCCGCGCATCGAAGGCGCCAAGCCCGATCTCGCCGCGCCGGACGTGGGCGATCCGCTGCTCAAGGCCGATGATGTGAAAGTGCATTTCCCCATCCGCGTCGAAGGGGGCCTCTTCGGGCGCACCAAGAAGTTGAAGGCCGTGGACGGCGTCTCTTTCGATCTGCACGCGGGCGAAACGCTCGGCGTCGTCGGCGAAAGCGGCTGCGGCAAGTCCACGCTGGCGCGCGCCATCGTGCAACTGCTCCCGCGCACCAGCGGCTCGGTGACGTTCCTTGGCCGCGGCTTGAACGCCGGCGATCAGCGCACCATCCGCGAATCCCGCAAGGACCTCCAGATCGTCTTCCAGGATCCGCTTGCGAGCCTCGATCCGCGCATGACGGTGGGCCGCTCCATCGCCGAGCCTCTTGCAACGTTCCGCCAAGATATGAACGGCCGCCAGCGAGAGGAGGCGGTGCGCGCTCTGATGGAGGAGGTGGGCCTCGATCCCAACCTCATCAATCGCTATCCGCACGAACTATCGGGCGGGCAAAACCAGCGCGTCGGCATCGCGCGCGCCATGATCCTGAAGCCCAAGCTCGTTGTTTGTGACGAAGCCGTGTCAGCGCTCGATGTTTCGATTCAGGCGCAAGTCGTGCGGCTGCTCATCGACCTGCAGAAGCGCTTGAAGATCGCGATGGTCTTCATCAGCCACGATCTCGCCGTCGTGCGCGAAATCAGTCACAACGTCCTCGTGCTTTATCTTGGCCGCGCCGTTGAATATGGCCCGGCCGAGACAATCCTGCGCAACCCCCAGCACCCTTACACCAGAGCGCTCCTCGCCGCCGCGCCCGAGCCCGATCCCGCCGCCGCACGCGCACGCACGCGCATTCGCTTGGTCGGCGATTTGCCCAGCCCGCTCGATACGCGCGCCAGCCTGCGCTTTCTCAAATCCAAGATCGTCGACGATCCTGACGCCGAGCAATACCGCCCGCAAATGCGCGAGGCCGGGCCCGGCCATTGGGTCGCGGAATTCGATCCCGAGCCGCGCGAAGCCGCCTGAGCGGCGAAATGACGCCCGTCACGGCAAAATGAGTGGCGCGCCGCGAAACGAACGCCCATGTCTCGCGTTTGAGAGGGACGCGTTTATCGGAGTGTGCGCCATGAAATCATGGTTGGTTGCATGCGCCTTGAGCGTCGGCGTGTTCATCGCCCCCGCCTCGGCGCAAGATGAAACACAGAAGAGTGCCGATGCTGTCGCCGAGCAAGAAAGCCCATATGTGATCCTGCGCGAGAACGTGTCGATCCCGTTCGCCAACCGCGCCATCCGGGGCTTTGAGGCTGGAGAGGATCGCCGCTCCGTCATCTTCCGCGGGCCTGGCCGGCGCCATTACCGCGCCGAACTCGACAGCTTCTGCGCGCGTAATTTGCGCTTCGAGAGCCGGATCGGAATGCGCTCCGGCCCCGTCGATGACACGCTGCGTCGCGGTTCGACGCTCTATATCGATCGCGATCGCTGTATGATCCTGTCGCTCGACGAAATCGCCGATCCGCGCGCCCAGGCGCGCGCAGAAGCCGCGGAACAAAACTAGCTCTGCGGCGGTGCGCCGTCTGGACCGGCGCGTTGTCAGCGCCGATGTGTCATGCATGGATGATGGATCGTTTCCGCAGCGGGCCTTCGCCGCGCCTGGCCCCGAAATGTGCCGCACGATGACTGACGTGCGCGCCGGCGTCGATGAGGTCGACGCTATGCTTGTCGCGCTTATCCGCCGCCGTCAGGGCTATATGGACGCAGCGGCCCGCATCAAGCCGGAGCGCGCGCTCGTGCGCGATGAGGCGCGCATCGCGCAGGTGCTGTCGAACGTAAAGCGTCATGCCGAAAAGGCAGGCCTCTCCTGGGACATCGCGGAGCCGGTCTGGCGCACAATGATCGAGCGCTGCATCGCCCACGAACTTGTCGAATATGATCGCCTGCAAGCGCAAAGCAGCGCCAAGGGCTGACGCGCCCGGGCGGCTTGGCTATGGTTTGGTCGGGGCAGCTGGGATGGGCTTCGGGCCGAGGGGGCCTGATGCACGCCGATTCGAAGCACGAGTGCGATGCGGGCTTTCGCGCGCGGGGCGAGAGCGTTCGCGCCTTTGCGCGCCCGCGCCTTGCCGCGTCGCGCCCGCGCGGGGGCGATGCTAGCGTGGGCTGCTCGGATTGGGCCGGTGAGGGGCGCTTCCAATGAGATGGCTCGCAGGCCTGGTGGTTGTGCTCGCCGCGATCGCGGGCGCGCTCTACGGCGTCGGCTATTTCCTGCTCCCCAATACGCTTGACGTCACCCACACGGTCGTCGTTGAGCGTCCGCGCGCCACAGTGTTCGCGCAGGTGAATGACCTGACTGCGGCGCAGAATTGGTCGCCCTTCTATGTGCGCGATCCCGGCGCCGACTATTCCTTTTCCGGCGCGCCGGGCGAAGGCCAGTCCATGCGCTGGGACGGCGCCGATCCCAGCATGGGCGACGGCGAGCTTGTCGTTGCGCGCGCCGCGCCGCCGCGCGGCGTGCGCTACCTGCTGCGCATCGCCGATCGCGCGGTCTTCGATGTCGATGTCTTTTTGACTGCGGGCATGGCGCAGACGCGCAGGGTCACCAACGTTGAAGCGCGCGTCATCGCCGAATGCCCCGCGACGTGGATGAACATCCCGTGCCGCTACATGAACCTCATCATCCGCCGCCAGGTGGAGCGCGAACTCGATGTCGGGCTCGATCGCTTGAAGGCCATGTCGGAGGCATTGCCGGACGTCGACTTCGAGGGTCTCGCGCCTGAATTCGTCACCCTCGCGCCGCAGCCCTATCTCTACATTCCCGTAACGGTCACGCGCGCGCAGCTCGGCGAGTTCATGCCGGCGAGCCAATCGCCTGTGACGCCCGCGGCCAGCGCCGCCGTGCAGCGCATCGCGCAGGAGGATGCCGATCGCGCAACCCAGCGCCGCGTCGCCGCCGCGATGGAGCAAGCGCGGGCCCGCGCCGAGGCGGCGCTTCAGGCCAATGATCTCGTGCGCGCCGGCCCGCTCGTGCGCGTCACCACGCTCTCTAACGAAGAGCGCTTCGCGTTCCGCGTCGGCTATCCTTACGCCGGCCCCGCGCCGCTTTCGCTGACGGGAGAGGAAGTCGGCGAGACGCCGTCCGGGCGCGTGATGCGCATTGTCCACAACGGCACGCGGGACAATCTCGCCGCCACCTACGCGCGCGCCTTCGCCTATCTTGAAGCCCATCACGTGGAGCGCCGCGGCGACGGGCTCCCTTGGGAAGTTGTGCTCAGCGACTCCGATCCCACGGCGGTCCGCATCGAAATCTATTATCCTATTCAGTAGCGGCGCCCTTGAATCTTGGCCCGGCGCGCTTCAACAGAGGCGCTCTCCCGACACGTCCAAGAAAGGACTGCGCCAAGCCATGCCGCCTGCGCCCGTTTCCGCCGCCTTGAAGCGCATCAAGCCCTCGCCGACCATGGCGATGACGGCCAAAGCGCGCGCATTGAAGGCGCAGGGGCGCGACGTGATTTCGCTCTCGGTCGGTGAGCCGGATTTCGATACGCCCGAGCACATCAAGGAAGCCGCCATCCGCGCCATGCGCGAGGGCAAGACGAAATACACCGACGTGGACGGCATTCCTGAGCTGAAGGATGCCGTCGCCGCGAAATTCAAGCGCGAGAACGGGCTCGACTATAAGCGCACGCAAATCAACGTCTCGCCCGGCGGCAAGGCCGTCATCTTCGCCGCCTTCATGGCCACGCTGAACGAAGGCGACGAGGTGATCGTGCCTGCGCCCTATTGGGTGAGCTATCCCGATATCGCGCTGCTCTGCGGGGCGACGCCTGTCTTCGTCGAAGCCGGCATCGAGAAAAATTTCAAGGCTCAAGCCGCCGATATCGAGAAGGCCATCAGCCCACGGACGAAGTGGATCATCCTCAACTCGCCATCGAACCCCTCTGGCGCGGCCTACACGCAAGGCGAATTGCGTGCCATCGCGGATGTTCTGCTGCGCCACCCGCACGTCTGGATCCTCTCGGACGACATGTACGAGCACCTCGTCTACGGCGATTTCAAGTTCACGACGATCGCCGAGGTCGAGCCGCGCCTCTATGAGCGCACACTCACCATGAACGGCCTCTCGAAGACCTATTCGATGACGGGCTGGCGCGTGGGCTTCGCCGGCGGGCCGGAAGATCTCATCAAGAACATGGCCAACGTCATGACGCAGTCCACCATGCACGCGAGCTCGATCTCGCAATGGGCGGGTGTCGAGGCGTTGAACGGTTCGCAGGCCTTCATCCCAACCTTCAAGCAAAGCTTCGAGGCGCGCCGCGATCTCGTGGTTTCGATGCTGAACCAAGCCGCCGGCATCAAGTGCCCGACGCCCGAAGGCGCCTTCTATGTCTATCCCTCGATCGCGCCGCTCATCGGCAAGCGCGCGCCGTCGGGGCAGGTGATCGCCAATGACGAAGACTTCGTCGGCGCGCTGCTCGATGCGGAAGGCGTCGCTGCGGTGCATGGCGCTGCCTTCGGCATGAGCCCGAACTTCCGTGTGAGCTACGCCACGAGCACGGACTTGCTCGAAGACGCATGCGCCCGCATCCAGCGTTTCTGCGGCAGTTTGAGTTGACGCTGACGCGGCGTCGCGTGCGATAGGCGAGGGCCTTGCCGCCGCTCGCCATCGCCGCCGCGCTCACCTCCGCGCTCATTCACGCCAGCTGGAACGCGCTCATGAAGGGCGGCCGCGATCGCATCGCGGATTCGTTCCTGCTCGCGCTCGGCTGCATCGCCTTCGCGCTGGCGCTCATCGCGTTCAACGGCTTTCCCGCGCGCGCGGCGTGGCCCTTTCTCGCCATCTCCGTCGTCGTCCACGCCATCTACTGGCTGACGGTCGTCAAAGGCTACGACGCGGGCGATCTCTCCCACGTCTATACGATCTCGCGCGGCGGCGCCCCTTTGCTCGTCGCCCTTGGCGCTGCAATCGCCGCGCGCGAAATCCCTTCGCTGGGCGATGGCATTGGCATCGCACTCGTCAGCGCCGGCGTATTGACGATCGGCGTCAGTCCCAACGCGCCGTTGCGCGCGACGCTCTGGGCGCTCGCCTGCGCCTCGTGCATCGCGACATATTCCCTGGTGGATGCCATGGGCGCGCGCGCTTCTGGCGATGCGCTCACCTATATCGGCTGGTCCACCTTGGGCACGGGTGTGCCGCTCGGTCTCTTCTGCCTCGTCCGCCGCGGCCCCGCACGCATGTTGTCGGACGTGCGCGTCGATCCCTGGCGCGGCATCGGCGCGGGCGCGATCTCGAGCGCCGGGTTTGGCATCGTGCTCTGGGCGCAGACCTTCGCACCCATCGCGCAGGTGACGGCGCTGCGCGAAACCTCTGTCGTCTTTGGCGCGCTGATCGCGTGGCTCTTCTTGAAGGAGCGCATGGGCCCGCGCCGCTGGACGGGCGTATTGATCGTGGCGGCCGGCGCGCTGTTGATCGGTTTCGCTTAGCGCTCGGGCGTGGGCGCCGTCATTTGGCGTACGATGCGCCATTCACCATCGTCCTGCAGCGCCCAAGTCATGAGGTGACGCCCCCGCGCCATTCCTGTTTGGCGCGTGGCGGGATCGGTGAACGTCAACTCATAGACGCCGACTGCGACGCCCAACTCGCCGCTTGCCGCCACCAGCGGCGGATCGGAATGAAACGTCAGCGTGAAGGCGGGGTCGGTCAGGAATTGCTCGAACAATCCGCGCAGCGCCTCGCGGTTCGGAACGGGATCCCTCCCGGAAAGCATCACGATGGCGTCCGGCGCGTAGGCGTTCATGATCGCATCCACGTCGCGCGAAGCCCACCCCGCGGCTTCCGCCGCTTCGGCTTGCAGAATGCGTTCGCCGATAGCTTGAAAGTCCGGTTCGGGCGCCGTCGCCGGCGCCGGCGCGCACGCCGCCAGGAGCGCCAGTCCCGTGATTGCGTGGATCATCCGCATGGTTCGCCTCCCGCTTGCAGGCTGGCGAATCTAGCCCGCCGAGAATCGTTGGCGGATCACACCTTGGTTGGCGGGGGCCGGAAGCCATCACGTCTGCTTGAGAACGCGCACCTGGACCAATCCGAAAAAACGGCCGCGCAGCCAATGAAGGCGCGCGGCCGAAAGGGATTGCCTCGGGGGAGGAAACGCCCGGAGGGCGCGTGCGCGAGGCGGCGCACGACCGCGATATGGGCGCCTGAATCGCGCGCAACAAGGCGTGTGCGCGGCGATTTCTGGGCGCTCCGTTACGGCAGGTTTAGCCAGTCCAGCCCGCCGCCTGCTCGATCAGGAATTGCCGGAAAGCCGCGATCCGCTTCGAGCGCTTGAGATCGCTCGGATAGATGAAATAGACCTCGAACGACGGGCCATCGAGATCGGGCAGCACTTTCACGAGGTCTTGCGCGCCGCGCGCCATGTAGTCGGGCAGGCTGGCGACGCCGAAGCCCGATTCAACCGCGCGCAACATTCCGTATACGTTGTTGATCTCGAGCGCCGGCGCGCGCGGGCGGGCGTCTTCGCGTCCAGCGCGCGTCGCCCAATCGAGCTCCCGCATCGCGTTGGGCGCATTCACTTGGTAGGCGATGATGCGGTGCTCATCGAGATCTTCGACCTTTTGCGGCGCGCCATGCTTCGCGACGTACGCCTTCGACGCGTAGAGGCTCACATGCACTTCGAGGATTTTGCGCTGAATGAGATCGGCGTGCGTGGCGGCCCAGAGCCGCACCGCGCACTCCGCCTCGAGCTTCAGGAGATCGAGTTCGCGGTCATCGAGCAGCAGCTGCACGCGCGTCTCGGGATAGGATTCCGCGAACGTCACCAGCCGCGGCGCAAGCCAGGTCGAGCCGAACGCAACTGGCGCCGTGACTCTGAGATCGCCCATCACCTTTTCGCGCGCGTCCTTGAGCGCGGATTCCGCGATCATCGCCGCGGACGCCATCTCGCGGGTGAACTCGCGCAGCGCCATGCCTGGCCCGGTGAGCAACAGCCCGCGCGCATGCCGCTGAAAGAGCGGCACGCCCATGCCTGCTTCGAGCGCCGCGATTTGCCGCGACACCGCCGATTGCGAAACGCCCAGCCGTTCCGCGGCTGCCGTGAGGCTTCCGGTTTCGGCCGCGTAGTGGAAAGTCTTGAGCTTGTCCCAGTCCATGCGTGGCCCGCGGTTGCGGCCCCGCCGCTCTCAACGATGCAATATTGCATAGCTCCCGCGCGCAGTCGAGCCGTCCGCGCGTCAGCCCTGTGCGCAAGTCGCCCCGCGCGCTATCTCGCTTCGCAGAAGTGAAGGTGCGGGCATGAGAACAGCGATCTTGGCGTTGACGGCGGTGTTCGTCGTGGGGTGCACCGGACCGTCTGGCCCGCCGAACGCGAACGTGGACGGCGAATACGGCCCAAACCCGACATTGACCGCGCCCGAACCGAGCGGCTTCCTCCCGACCGTGGTGACGGCTCGTCCCGTGGGTTGGGCCGCGGATGAGACTCCCGATGCGCCGGAAGGCTTCACCGTCACGCGCTATGCGGGCGATCTCAGCCACCCGCGCCGCCCCTATTTGCTGCCGAACGGCGACGTGCTGGTGGCCGAGTCTTCCACCCAGCCGAGCAGGGGCGGCGGGCTGATGGGCTGGGCCGCCAACCAAGTGCAGCGCGGCGCAGGTTCGATCGTCGAGAGCGCGAACCGCATCACGCTGCTGCGCGATTCCGATGGCGACGGCGTCGTCGATGAACGCTTCGTCTTCCTTGAGGGCCTCAACCAGCCCTTCGGCATGGCTCTGGTTGGAGACAGCTTCTACGTCGGCAACACCGACGCCGTGCTCCGCTTTCCGTACACGGAGAATCAGACGCGCTTGGAGGGGCCCGGCCAAGTCGTCGTCTCGCTGCCGCACAATGACGGCGCCAACGGCCACTGGACGCGCGATCTCCTCGCCAGCCCGGACGGCCGCAGGCTCTTCGTCGGAATCGGCTCAGTCTCCAACATCGCCGATCAGGGAATGGAGATCGAAGAGGGCCGCGCCGCTGTTTGGGAGATCGATCTCGCCAGCGCTTCGCATCGCGTCTTCGCTTCGGGCCTGCGCAATCCCAACGGCCTCACCTGGAACCCGGAATCCGGCGCGCTATGGGTTGTTGTCAATGAACGCGACGCCCTGGGCGATCACCTCGTGCCCGACTACATGACCAGCGTGCGCGAAGGCGGCTTCTACGGCTGGCCCTATTCCTATTACGGCCAGCATCTCGACGAACGCGTCACGCCGCAAAACGCCGAACTTGTCGCCCGCGCCATTGCGCCCGACTACGCGGTAGGCGCCCACACGGCCGCGCTCGGCCTTGCTTTCTACACAGGCCAAGCCTTCCCAGAACGCTATCGCAATGGCGCGTTCGTCGCCCAGCATGGCTCCTGGAACCGCGCCAGTCCTGCCGGCTATCGCGTTATCTTCGTACCCTTCGCCGGCGGCGCTCCGGCCGGCGGGCACGAAGAGTTTCTCGGTGGTTTCCTGAACGCGGTGGGCCAGGCGCGCGGACGTCCCGTCGGCCTCGCGCTCGATCGCACAGGCGCGCTGCTTGTCGCCGATGACGTCGGCAATGTGGTCTGGCGCGTAGCGGCCGATGCGCCGGCGCCGCCCGCGGATTGACGCGTCTTCACATCGATTGACGAGCGATGAACGCGATGAGCGCGCGCCGCATGTGAAGCGCGCGCTTCATTCCCGCTTAATCAGAAGCTGGTTTTGATCCACGCGCGCGCCGCGCGGGGGAAGTGTTTCGTGTATCGCATAATGGCCTGTCTGACAGAGCAGCATGAGCCGTGGCTCATCGTCGTGGCCGGCCTCGTATGCGCGCTCGCGTGCGTTGGCGCCTTCGTCATCGCCGATCGCGTGTTCGCCGCCGAACCGCAGCGTCGCATGCAATGGGTTCTTCTCGGCGGTCTGGTTGCCGGCGGCGGCGCCTGGGCCACGCATTTCGTCGCGCAGCTTGCCTACGATCCAGGTTTGCCTGTCGCCTTCGATCTTGCTCTGACTTTGCTGTCCGCAACTGCCGGCTTTGCGTTGGCGACGCTCGGGTTCTTCATCCTTGCGCGCGCTCAGATGGCTGCCGCGCCTGCGGTCGCAGGCGCCTTCGTGGGCGCAGGCACGATTGCCTTGCACTATATTGGCATCGCGGGCCTCATCACGGGCGCAACGCAAAGCTGGGCGTTCGATCTTGTCGCGGCCTCCGCCGCACTCAGCATCGGTCTTGCCGCCGCCGCCTTTGGGCTCTTCGCCGCGAAGCGCGGCGCGAAACTCGCGACGTTTGGCGCGCCGCTTCTCCTCGTTCTGTCGATCGTCTCGCTCCATTTCACCGGCATGGGCGCGTTGACCTTGACGCCCGATCCCCGCGCGCCCATCGCCGAAACCGGCGCCGATCGCGTCACCATAGCGCTCATCGTCTGTTTGGGCGCCGCTGGCGTTATGCTCGCCGCCGCTCTGATTGCGGGGGCCGATCGCCGCATCGCCGCATTGAAGCTCGCTGAGGCGGCGCGCTTTAAGCGGTTGGCGGACGCCGCCCTCGAAGGCCTCGTCATCCACGACATGGACGTGATCATCGATGCGAACGCGCGTTTCGCCAAGATGGTCGGCCGTGAACTCGAAACACTGGTCGGTTTGCGCATCGCCGATCTCCTGCCGGACGCAATGCGCCGCCGGGTCGCGGAAATGCGCGCCGATGGGCGTCCCATGTTCGAGGTGACGATCCCGAACGGGGAGCAAAGCGTCGAAGTCGAGATTCAGACGCGTCCCTTGAACAGCGAGGAGGGCCTCTGGATCACCTCGGTGCGCGATATCGGCGAACGCCGCCGCGCCGAACGCGCCGAGCAAGCCAACGCCGCCAAATCCCAATTCGTCGCCAACATGAGCCACGAATTGCGCACGCCCTTGAACGCGATCATCGGCTACGCCGAGATCATGGAGGAGGACGCCGACATGCGCGGCGATGCGCCCTCGGCGGGCGACGCCGCCAAGATCAGGAAGGCCGGCCATCATCTGCTTTCCTTGATCAACGAGATTCTCGATCTCTCGAAGATCGAGGCCGGCCGCATGGAATTGACCATCGCTGATGTCGATCCTGCAGCCATGGCGCGCGAAGCAATGGACACGATCCGCGCCGCAGCCGAGGAGAAAGGCAACCGGCTCGACGTGATCGTTGAAGGCGAGCCCGGCCTGGTCCGCGCCGATGCGTTCCGCCTGCGCCAATGTCTGTACAATCTCTTGTCCAATGCCGCGAAGTTCACCGAGCGCGGGCGCGTCGCCGTGCGCGTGCGCAAGGCCGGGGCGCGCGTCGAGATCGCGGTCGGAGACACCGGCATCGGCATGAACGCCGATCAGCTCGCGCGCCTCTTCCAGCCCTTCGTGCAGGCCGACGCCTCGATCACACGGAAGTTCGGCGGCACGGGCCTTGGGCTGACGATCACCCGCCGCCTTGCGCAGCTGATGGGCGGCGATGTTTCCGTGAAGAGCCGCCAAGGCCGCGGCTCCGTCTTTGCGCTGAGCTTGCCGGCCGTGGAGGCCGCGGCCGCCCCGCCGGTGGACGATGCGCGCCCCTACGTCCTCGTCATCGACGACGACGCCGCCACCGTGGAGCTGATCGGCCGCGTGCTCGATCCCGCGGGCCTCGCCGTACGCGGCGCGAAGAACGCCGAAGAGGGTCTGCGCGCCGCAAAGCTGGGCGAGCCGGCCGCCATCGTTCTCGACATTCACTTGCCTGATCGCTCGGGCTGGGAGCTCTTGGGCGAACTCGCCCACGCCGAGATCGCGCCCATCGTTGTGGTCAGCGTCGATCCCGATCATGCGCGCGCGAGGGGCGCAGGCGCCTGCGCCTCCTTCCAGAAGCCAGCGGCGCGCGACGAACTCGCAGCCGCGATTTTGCGCCACGCGCGATTCCGCGATGAGCCGGATTCGGACGATTCCTGGAAAGTCGCCGCCGCTTAGGCCGCGGCCGCCTCGCTCACCCCTGCGTGCGCGAGAAATTTCTCGGCTTCGAGCGCCGCCATGCAGCCCAATCCCGCCGCTGTCACGGCCTGACGATAAGTCTCGTCCGCCACATCGCCCGCGGCGAACACGCCCGCAACGTTCGTCTCCGTCGTGCCGGGCTTAACGATGAGATAGCCGTTCTCCTTCATCGCCAACTGGCCTTTGAAGAGGTCCGTCGCCGGCTGATGCCCGATCGCGACGAAGACGCCGTGCACCGCCCGCTCGCTCGCCGCGCCGGTCTTCAAATTGGTCAGCCGCACATGGGTCACGCCGCGCGGTTCTTCCGAGCCGAGAATTTCATCGATCGCCGTGTCCCACAGCACCTCGATCTTGGGGTGCGCGAAGAGGCGCTCCTGCAGAATCTTCTCCGCACGCAGGCTGTCGCGCCGATGCACGAGAGTCACCTTTGACGCGAAGTTGGTGAGGAAGAGCGCTTCTTCGACGGCGGTGTTGCCGCCCCCGACAACGATCACGTCCTTGCCGCGATAGAAGAAGCCGTCGCACGTCGCGCACGCCGAAACGCCGAAGCCCTGGAAGTGCTGCTCGCTCGGCAAGCCGAGCCACTTCGCCGATGCGCCTGTGGCGATGATGAGCGCGTCGCCCGTGTAGGTCGTGCCGCTGTCTCCGGTCGCGCGAAAAGGACGGCGCGAGAGATCGACGCTTGTGATCTGGTCGGTCGCGAACTTGGCCCCGACGTGCTCCGCCTGCGCGCGCATTTGCTCCATCAGCCAAGGGCCTTGGATCACTTCGGCGAAGCCGGGATAATTCTCCACATCCGTGGTGATGGTGAGTTGTCCGCCTGGCTGGATGCCGGAAATCACGAGCGGCGCGCGCATCGCACGCGCGGCGTAGATTGCCGCCGTCAGCCCGGCGGGGCCGGAGCCGAGAATGAGGACGGGCGCGTGGATCGTTTCTGCCATGAGCCGCTTTCTGCGCAGATTCGCTTGGACAAATATGGCGATTGCCGCCGCGCGGCAAAGTCTCTCAGACGGCTGCCATCCGCTTTTGAATCATCGCCAGCACCGCTTGCGCCGCGCGCTCGGTTTCGTTGAGCGGTGGATATTGCCAGAACTCCAGCGGCAGTTTGAACGGCCTTGATGCGCCCCGTTGCTGCAGGCTGCGGTGAAATCGTTCGATCTTTCCGCTCTGGCCGTTGACCGGGAGCACATGGATCGGCTTGCCGGTTGCCGCGGCCTCCGTCGCCATGCTGACGCTGTCGGCGGTCACGAAGATCACGTCTGCGGCGGCCAGGAGCGCGAAATAGGGATTGGCGCCGTCGGCGTGCGCGGGATCGTAGAAGAGCGCGCAGTGCGGGGCGAGGTGGGTTGCGAAGGCGGTGCGCGCCGGCTTCGGCGTGCGCCGTGAAAGCGTCACGAGCAGCGAGCCGCCGGTCGCGTTTTTCAGCCGCGCCAGCACATCGCTCATCAGTCGCGCGCGTCGCGCGTTGATCGTCTGGCGCTTGCTTCGGCCCCCGATCAGCACCGCGAAGCGCGGGCGGTTTTCGCTGAGGAGTTGATCCCGGAGCGGACCCGCTTCAGTCGCGATGCGCTCCACGCTCACCCTGTGGCACGCGCCCACAATGGCGAGCACATTGGGCCCCTCGAGATCGTCGTGCTGCGGTGGAATGACGAGATCGAACTCACGCGGATTGACGTTCGGGTCCTGCAGTTGAACGACGAACGATTTCTCGCGCGACCAGGCTTTGACGCCCATGGAGAAGGGGATCGATTGGCGCCCGCATCCTATCCAGATATCCGGCCAGGGCGCGCGCAACGGGTCTGAGCCGATCGTCAGCGCCTGCAGCGGCGCCGGCACGAAGCCGGGATGGGCCCACCGCCACGGCGTTCGCAGCGCAATGCGCTTTGTGGTGATCGTCGCCGGGACGCGCCGCGCGATCGCCTCCGCGAGGCCCAGCGCCTGGTTTTCAATGCCCGCGCGCCCATCGCTCACCGCCCAGATGCTGAGCGGCGACGCTGGCTGGAACCCCACGGAGCGCATCGGCTTGCTGGTCAGACCCAGCGGATCTTGAGAATTTCGTACGACTTGGCGCCGCCGGGCGCCGCCACTTCGACGACGTCGCCCACTTCTTTGCCGATCAGCGCGCGCGCCAGCGGCGACGTGATGGAGACCTTGCCGCCCTTCACGTCGCTCTCGTCTTCGCCGACGATCTTGTAGTTCGCCTTCTGCTCGGTGTCCTCGTCGAGCACGGTGACGGTCGCGCCGAACTTCACCTGCTTGCCGGAGAGCTTCGAGACGTCGATCACCTGCGCGCGCGCGATCTTGTCCTCGAGTTCAAGGACGCGCCCTTCAATGAAGCTCTGGCGCTCCTTGGCCGCGTGGTACTCGGCGTTTTCCGAGAGGTCGCCGTGCGAGCGCGCCTCGGCGATCGCCTGGATCACCGTCGGGCGTTCTTCCGTCTTGAGACGTTTCAGTTCTTGGTCGAGGGCGGCGTAGCCCTCGGCCGTCATCGGCACTTTTTCCATGTATGTGAGGCTTTCGGTCTATTCCGATGGGGGGAGGCTGCACCCGACTTTCCGGGCCGTCAAGATTGGGGTCGATGGGCTGCCTAAAACGTCAGCCATACCCTTGGAGGGCCATGACGCTGAGATCGCCCTCCCTGAGCCGCCGAATCGCCTGGATGGAGGCTTTGGCGCCCGACACGGTTGTATAATAGGGGATATTTTGGCTGAGCGCGGTCCTGCGGATGGAGAAGCTATCCCTATAGGATTGGGCGCCTTCGGTCGTGTTGAACACCAGCTGCACCTCGCCGTTCTTCATCGCATCGACGATATGGGGCCGGCCCTCGGCCACCTTGTTCACCCGGGTGACGGCGAGGCCAGACTTTGTCAGATGGGTCGCCGTGCCGCCTGTCGCAAGGATCGTGAAGCCAAGCTCGATAAGGTCCTTGGCGACTCCGATCATCGCCTTCTTGTCCCCGTCCTTGACCGAGATGAAGACGGCGCCGGCGGTGGGCAACGTCGAGCCCGAGGCGATCTGGCTCTTGGCGAAGGCCGCCGCGAAGCTCTGATCGAGCCCCATCACTTCGCCCGTGGAGCGCATCTCCGGCCCGAGGATCGGATCGACGCCCGGGAACCGCCCGAACGGGAAGACCGCCTCCTTGACCGCCACATGCCCCTTCGAGGGCCGGTCGAGCTTGAGTTCCTTGATCGTCGCGCCCGCCATGATCTTGGCCGCCGCCGCCGCGATCGGCCGGTTGATCGCCTTCGCTACGAAGGGCGCCGTGCGCGAGGCGCGCGGATTGGCTTCGAGCACGAAGATCTCGCCGTCCTTCACCGCGAATTGGATGTTGATGAGCCCCTGCACATTGAGCGCGAGCGCCAGCTTCTTGGTTTCCTCCTCGATCTCGCCGATGAGCTTCTTCGAGAGCGTGTAGGGCGGGAGCGCGCACGCGGAATCGCCGGAGTGGATGCCCGCTTCCTCGATGTGCTCCATCACGCCCGCGACAAACACGTCCTTGCCGTCGCACAACGCATCGACATCGACTTCGATTGCGTCGCGCAAATAGCGGTCGATGAGCACGGGCCGTTCATTCGAAGCCTGCACTGCCTCGGTGATGTACCGTTTTAAGCCGTCTTCATCGTGCACGATCTCCATCGCGCGCCCGCCCAGCACGAACGAGGGGCGCAGCACGACAGGAAATCCGATTGCGCGTGCACCGTTGAGCGCTTCCTCCGCCGAGCGCGCCGTCGTGTTCTCCGGCTGCTTCATCCCGATTTTCTGCAACAACGCCTGGAAGCGCTCGCGGTCCTCGGCGAGATCGATGGCATCGACGCTCGTGCCAAGGATCGGCGCGCCTTCCTCCTCAAGCGGCTTTGCAAGATTGAGCGGCGTCTGCCCGCCGAATTGAACGATCAGGCCTCGGATCGTGCCGTTGGCCTTCTCCGTCTCGATGATTTCGAGCACGTCTTCACTCGTGAGCGGCTCGAAATAGAGCCGGTCCGATGTGTCGTAGTCGGTCGAGACGGTCTCGGGATTGCAATTGATCATGATCGACTCAACGCCGATCTCCGCGCACGCGAACGAGGCGTGGCAGCAGCAATAATCGAACTCGATGCCTTGCCCGATCCGGTTAGGGCCCCCGCCAAGAATAATGATCTTGTCGCGGTTGGTCGGTTCGGATTCGCATTCAGGCTCGTCGAGATAGAGTCCCGTCTCGTAAGTCGAATACATGTAGGGCGTCGTCGCCAAAAACTCCGCCGCGCAGGAATCGATCCGCTTGAATTGCGGGCGCACGCCGAGCTTGCGGCGTGCATCGCGCACGGCGCGCTCGCTCGTGCCGGTCAGTTTCGCTAGCCGTCTATCGGAAAAGCCTTGCGCCTTAAGCGCGCGCATGGCCGGCGCTTCCTTCGGCAAGCCGTCCGCGCGAACGCGCTTCTCCGCCTCGATGATCTCCGCGATCTGACGCACAAACCAGGGATCGTAGTGCGAAGCCGCGCAAATCTCCTCAACGCTGAGCCCGCGCCTGAGCGCCTCCGCCGCCACCAGCAAACGATCCGGCTTTGGCGCAATCAGCCGTTCGCGCACGGCAAGCCGCCCCGCGTCTTCATCGCTCGCCCCGCCGACTGCGATTTCATCGAGCCCGGAAAGCCCGATATCCAAGGAGCGCAGCGCTTTTTGTAGGCTCTCCTGAAACGTCCGCCCAATCGCCATCGCTTCGCCGACGCTCTTCATCGATGTCGTCAGCGTTGAATCCGCGCCGGGGAAGCGCTCGAACGCAAAGCGAGGAATCTTGGTGACGACGTAATCGATCGTCGGCTCGAACGAGGCGGGCGTTGCGCCCCCCGTGATGTCGTTGGCGATTTCGTCAAGCGTGTAGCCGATCGCGAGTTTCGCCGCGACTTTTGCGATCGGAAAACCCGTCGCTTTGGAAGCCAAAGCGGATGAGCGCGAAACGCGCGGGTTCATCTCGATGACGACCATGCGCCCGTCGCGCGGATTGACCGCGAATTGAACGTTCGATCCCCCAGTCTCGACGCCGATCTCTCGCAGCACGGCGATGCTTGCATTGCGCATGATCTGATATTCGCGGTCGGTGAGGGTCAGCGCCGGCGCCACGGTGATCGAATCCCCCGTGTGCACGCCCATCGGGTCTATGTTCTCGATTGAGCAGATGATGATGCAATTGTCCGCCTTGTCGCGGACAACCTCCATCTCGAACTCTTTCCACCCGATGATGCTCTCTTCGACGAGCACTTCAGTGATAGGGGAGGCGGCCAGGCCGCGCGCTACGATCTCCTGAAACTCCTCGAGATTGTAAGCGACGCCCCCGCCCAGGCCGCCGAGCGTCAGCGAAGGCCGGATGATCGAGGGCAGCTGCACGAACTCGAGCGCGGCAAGCGCTTCATCCATCGTGTTGCACAGGCGCGAGCGCGGGCTCTCAAGCCCGATCTTGTCCATCGCATCGCGGAACTTCTGCCGGTGCTCGGCCTTCTCGATGACGTCGGCCTTCGCGCCGATCATCTCCACCTTGAACTTCTTCAGCACGCCCGCGCGTTCGAGATCGAGCGCGCAATTGAGCGCCGTCTGCCCGCCCATCGTGGGCAAGAGCGCATCAGGGCGCTCCTTCTCGATGATCTTGGCGACGATCTCCGGCGTGATCGGCTCGATGTAGGTCGCGTCTGCGAGCCCCGGATCGGTCATGATCGTTGCGGGATTCGAATTGACCAGGATGACGCGGTAGCCCTCGGCCTTGAGCGCCTTGACCGCCTGCACGCCGGAATAATCGAATTCGCACGCCTGCCCGATGACGATAGGCCCCGCGCCGATGATCAGGATCGAATTGAGGTCGGTCCGTTTCGGCATGCGCGCGCGTTCTCTCCGCCTTCGGCGGCCCCTGGAATCGATCCTTTCGCGGATCGCGCGTGCTTAGCGGCGGGGGGCGGGCAGGGCAAGGGAGGCGCCCTGCGCCGGTCAGCCGCGCCAAGGTGTCACCCCGGGGATCCAGCGCCGGACGCCCGCGCGATAGGCGTCGTACTGCGCGCCGAAAGCATCGCCGAGCGCCGGCTCCTCGTAGAAGAAGACGAAGAGGTGCGTTGCGAGCCAGAACACGCCCGCCCAAACAAAGAGCTGCGCGTCGCCGAACAACAGGCCTTGCCCGGCGATGAGCGTAAGGAGCGCCACATACATCGGATTCCGAACGTGCCGGTAAAGGCCGCTCACAACGAGCGTCTTCGGCGCAGCGATCGGCGCGGGCGTTCCGCGCCCCTCGAAGGCAAAGCGGGCGAAGCAATCGATGATCGCCCACAGCCCTGCGAGAATGAATGCGCCGCCAAGCCAGCGCAGCGGCTCAAAACCGAAAAACGCCGGCCCAATCCGCCACTGTGTGATCGCCCAAGGAATGAGCCCCGCCATCGTGCCCGGCGCCAGGAGAAAGAAGAGCGCCGAGCCGATCGCCGCGCCCGCGCGGGTCACGAGGGTTCTTCCTCGCTTATCCGCACCCCGCGCGCGCGCAGCGCTTCGCGCAGCAGAAACTCGATCTGCCCGTTCACGCTGCGCAGTTCGCCCGCCGCCAGGCGCGCGATCGCCTCATAGAGCACGGGATCGAGCCGGAGCGCGAAGGCCTTCTTTTCTGCGGGCATCGGACTCTATTGATAAATCGTGCCGGTGTTGACGACGGGTTGCGCGTCGCGGTCCCCGCACAGAACGACAAGAAGATTCGACACCATCGCCGCACGCCGGTCGTCGTCGAGCTTGACGATGTCGCGTTCGGAAAGCTGCGCCAGCGCGCTTTCCACCATCATCACGGCGCCCTGAACAATCTTCTGGCGCGCGGCGAGCACGGCCTCCGCCTGCTGGCGCCGCAACATCGCTCCCGCGATCTCGGCCGCATACGCGAGGTGCGAGAGCTTCGTTTCGTCGATCGTGATGCCCGCGACCGCTACCCGCTCCTGCAGCTTGTCGCGTAGCAGCCCCGAAACCTGATCGGCGTCCGCGCGCAGCGTCGGCTCCTCGTGCTCGGCGTGATCGTAGGCGAAGTGCGAAGCGATTTCCCGGAGCGCGGTCTCGACCTGGATGTTGAGGAATGTCTCATAATGATCGACGTCGAAGAGCGCCGCGGCTGTATCCGTTACGCGCCACACCACCACGGCCGCGATCTCGATCGGGTTGCCGCGCTTGTCATTCACCTTGAGCTTCTCGCTCGTCACGTTGCGCGCGCGCAGCGAGATCTTCTTGCGCCCGTACCAGAAGATCACCCAGCGAAGCCCGGGGCGCCGGTCCGTGCCCTTGTAATTGCCGAAGAGGGTGATCGCGGCCGCCTCGTTGGGCTGCAGCGAGTAAAGCCCCAGGAAAATGAAGAAAGCCGCGATGATTTCGAGGATCATCAGCGCCAAGATCCCTCCGGCGTCTTCGCGCGCGCCTTCCAGCGTCGTCGCCTGCCAGATCGCGAACCCGATGAGCGCGAGCGCCAGAAGCAAGAGCCACCCGCCCGCGGCGGAGGAGGCCGGGCGTTCGGCGGTGCGGCGGAGGGCGGCGTCGGTCATGGAGATCACCTCAATATTGAAGTGATATCATTCTATCCCGCAACCAGCCCGCCATCAAGCGAAGATCGCAAGCCCTTCCAGCGCGTTCACCGTCTTTCCAAAGCGGGTGTTAACGCCGGTTGTGTAAGGGTTTTTCGAATTCTGCGGCCCATCAGGAGCTGGGGCGGCCCGATGCAACGATTGAACGTCATGGCGCGTCTGCGCCGCTTCGCTGAGGCGCGGGGCGGCAACGTCGCGATGCTGTGGGCGCTGGGCGCGGTCGTGTGCTGCGGCCTCGTCGGGCTCTCGATCGACTTTGCCCAGGCGCAATCCCTGCGCGCACAGATGCAGAATGCCGCCGACGGCGCCGCCCTCGTCGCGGAGCGTTCGTCCAATCTCCCGCTCAACGAGCGCGTCAACGCCGCGCGCGCCTTCTATGACGCGACGTTGGGCGATCAGGCCAGCCTCACCAACGTCTCATTCGCCGTCACGCAGCTGCCCGAAGGCGGCCACCGCGTCCGCGTCGGCGCCGACATGGAGATGAGCCTCACGCGCGTCGTCGTGCAGGACGATTGGCGCATCGTCGTTGAATCGGATTCCGTTTCCGAAGCGAGCCCCCCGATCGAAGTCGTGCTCGTGCTCGACAACACCGGCTCCATGTCCAACGACATGGATACGCTGCGCGACGGCGCCGAGGAGATGGTCGATTTCCTCTACAACATCGACGGGGACACCGTGCGCATGGCGCTCGTGCCCTTCGTCGCGCAGGTCAACATCGGCAATTCCGCCGCGCACCGCGCCGCCTGGATGGACACCGCCGGAACCTCGCCGATGAATGGCGAACTGGTTGAGGATCGCGCGATCGCCGTGCGTTCTCGCTCCGGAACGAACAATTGCACCAACCTCTCGACGATGCCCTTCAATGGCTACACTGGCACGTATCGCCTCACGTGGGTTCGTCACGGCAACAATTGCATCGCCTACACGCCCGACACGGTGAATTATTTCACGCTGTTCGACTACATGCCGAACGTCTCGTGGGGCGGCTGCGTCGAAGCGCGTCCGATGCCCTATGACATCCAGGACAATCCGCCGAACTCGCCGGAGACGCGCTTCACGCCGTTCTTCTGGCTGGATACGCTCGACTCAGGCTCAAACTCTTACTTGCAGGATACGTCCGGCAATATCTCCGGCGCCACGATGTCGAACGGCATTGATACGACGCCGACCACGTCCGAGCGCAACCGCGCTTACGTGTTCAACATTTTTCGCTATCGCGGCAACAACGCGAACCTGGACACCACGCCGCCCGAAACGCGCGGCCCCAATCGCGGCTGCCCCACGCCCATCGTTCCGCTGACGGACGATCGCCAGACGATGATCGACGCGGTCCGCGCCATGCGCCACTGGAACGGCGGCGGCACCAACCAGGCTGAAGGCCTGGCCTGGGGCTGGCGGGTCGTGTCTCCCGGGGAGCCCTTCACAGAAGGCGAACCCTATGGCGATGACGTCCGCAAAGTCATCGTGCTGATGAGCGACGGCCAGAACACCAATGTCGGCAACGACTCGGTGTGGGGCTCGGACTATTCCTCCTTCAACCACTTGGACTTGTGGACGGAATACGCTGACGGCTCCCTCTTGAACGGGCTCTATGGCTTGATCGGCGGCATCTTGCACGGAACGCTGCCGAGCCAGTATCGCCGAGCAATCACCGGGTCGAGTTCGTACGTCAGCCACATCAATGCGCGCCAGCGCGCGTTGTGCGACAACATCCGCGCGGAGAACGTTGAGGTGTACACCGTGATGTTCCGCGAGACGGACGGCACGGCGCGCGATCTCCTGCGCTACTGCGCCACCGATGAGGATCACTACTTCACGGCCGAGACGCAGGAAGAGCTGCGCGAGGTGTTCCGCGCGATTGGCTCCGGCATCGGCCAGTTGCGCATCACGCGCTGAGCCGGCGCGGCCTCACGCGGCGTGCTTCACGCAATTCTCGTCGTCGAGCAGCACGACGTTGGGCGCATAATTGCGCGCTTGCTCGGCGGGCAGGTGGCAATAGGCGACGACGATGATCTTGTCGCCCGGCTGCACAAGCCGCGCCGCCGCGCCGTTGACGCCGAACGTCCGGGAGCCTGAGGGCGCCTCGATCGCGTAGGTCGTGAAGCGCGCCCCTGAATTGATGTTCAGCACGTCCACCTGTTCGTGGGGCAGGATCCCCGCGCGGTCGAGCAGGTCGCGGTCGATCGCGATCGAGCCTTCATAGTCCAGGTCGGCTTGGGTGACGGTGGCGCGGTGCAGCTTCGCCTTGAGCATCGTCACGAACATGCGGGGCGTCTCCTCTGGGCGGCGTCCCGTGCGCGCTGCAGCGAAATTGCTGCGCCTGCGAACGTCCATTGGAAATAAGCGTTCGCGCGCGCGAAGGCAAGTTTATGAACAGCTCAGGCGATGCGCCGGCGGATCAATTCGCCTGCGGTTGCCGGAAGACGATCACCAGCCGGGTCTGCGCGCCGCTGGAGCGCGTGCCGTCGTCGAGCTGGGGCTGCGCCCGGAATTGCGCCGAGGCCCGGAGCGCCGCGGCGCCGAAGCCGAACCCGCCTGGGCTCTCGCCCGCCACGGCGCAGCGCGGCACGCCGGTGGCGTCGATCAAGCACTCAAGCTCCACGCGCCCGCCCTGATTGGCCCGGAGCGCGCGCGACGGGAAGAGTTCGTTGATCCGCTGCGCGGATGGGCGCGCGGCCCACACCACTTGCGGCGGGCGTGTCCGCGCCGGACGCTGCGCCGCGGGCGGCTCGATCGCGGCCGTCTGCATCTGCTGTTGGGTCGGCGGCGCCGGAGTCGGCTGCAGCTGGATCGGCGCGGGCGCGGGCGACAACGTCACGGGCTGGCGCTCTTCCGCCGCCGGTTGCTGGCGCGCCGGCGCCGGCGTCGTGTCGCGCGTGCTGGGCAATTCCGGTCCGCCTTGGGCGGTGTCTCTTTGGCGCGGCGGCTCGCGAACGGGCGCGGCGCGCTCAGGCTCGCGGCGCGGCGCGGCGGCAGGCTCGATCGGCGCTGTCGCGGCGCCCGCGTCGGCGAATGTCGAGGATTCAGCGCTCGTGTCGGCGGCGTCTTCCGCCGCGGGGGGCGCATCGGCCCAGGGATCGGCCTCGGCTGTTTGCGCGGCGCCGCCGCTCAGGAAGTCGAGCGCGCCGAACCGGTCTCCCGCGAAGAGGCCGGCGCCCAGCGCTGCGCCCCCGAGAATGACGATGATCGCCATCATACGGATTCCGCGTCCCCCCGCGCGCGGCGGCGGTCCGCTGTCGCGCCGGGCCGGCAAGCGGGGATCGTCGCGCCAGTCCGCTTGCTGGGGCGGCGCGGCGCGGCGCGCCTCGCGCCGCGTGGGCGCGTCTGAGCGGATAGGCTCGAAAGCGGCTGGCGGCGGTCTGTTGGCGGGCTGAGGCGTCGGCGCGCGCGATCGTGCGGGCGCGGCTTCGCCGCGTTGCGGCCGTGTCGGCGGATCGAGCCTCACGGGCGCGCCTCTGAGCGCGTCCTGACGCGCTGCCGCGGCGGGTGTTTGGCGACGGCGGCGCTGTTCGGCCTCGAGTTCCGCGAGTTTCATTTGCGCCAGCTCGGCGAAGGCGCCGTCGGCCCCGAAATCGGCGAGGTGCCGAAGAAAATCTTCCGGATTGCGGCTGTGCCGGATCGCGGCCCAGTTCTGCGCTTCGTCCGCGACGCTCCCGCTTGGCGCCGGTGCGGCTGCTCGGCGCGCCGTCGCGCGGGGCGCATCGTAATTGGGCGGCGGAGGCCGCGAAGGCGCCGCTGCGGGCGGCGCGGCGCGGGCGCGCGCATAAGGCGGCGCGGCCGGAGGCGGATTGTTGAAATAGGGGGCTGGCGCTTCCGCGGCGCGCGCGCTGACCGGCGCGGCGACGCCTGCCGTCGCGCGTTGCGCGGCGACCATGCGGTCCACGGCGAAGAAAAGCGGATCGAGCGCGGGATCGTCCGGATCGCCCTGCCAGTGCGAGAGATCGAACGCGGGCGCATGGTTGATCGAGGCCGCCGGCGGCGGCGCGATGAGGCACGCCACCACGGCCTTGCCCGCATTCACCGCGCGCTGCGCCGCGTCGAGGAAGGCGCGCGAGCGAATTGAGGCCTGGGACCACACGACGAGCGCCGCCCCGCAGGCGCGCAAATCTTCAGCGCCGGGGGCGCCCCCGACATGAAGGCCCGCCCGTTCGAACATATCGGCGAATGCTTTCGCCAAAGGTTCGTCTTCGCGCACACAGACGATAAGCACGTCAGCCATGACGTCTCCGGCGCCCCTGCGGGATCCTGTCCCACGCCCACCATGAACACCCGCGGTCATCGTCCGCCGGTTTATGCAAGAAGGGTGCATAACACGCCGGAAGCGAAGGCACAGGGGGGTCTGCCCTTGAAATGCGACAAGACTCAGTCAATTCGCGCAAATTCACCTGTATTCGGGTCCATGAGTTCGAGAATCCCGTCGGCGACGCCGAACCGGGCGCCCTCTAACCTTACTTTTCCAGCGTCTAGAGCCGCGCGAATGAACGGAAATGACGCCAAATTCTCCAGACTGACGCGGATGCTTTCGAATTCCAGAGCCGTGCATGCATCCCCGCGGCTTTGATCTAGGCGCGACTTGGCCGGCCCCAGCAGCGTAAGCCACGGCGCCAGGAAATCGGTATCCGCAACCGACCCTTCATCGAGCGCCGCCGCCACGCCCCCGCATTGCGCGTGGCCAAGCACCAGGATGGTTTCCACCTCAAGCCGGCTCACGGCGAATTCGATGGCCGCGCTCACCCCGTGATAGGCGCCGTCCGCCTGATAGGGCGGCACCAGATTGGCCACGTTGCGCACGACGAAGAGCTCCCCGGGCGAGGCGTCGAAGATCGCCGAGGGGTCAACCCGGCTGTCGGAGCACGCGATCACGAGCGTCTTGGGCCGCTGCCCCTTCGCGAGCTTGCGGTGAAGCGAGGCGAGCCCCGGCCAGCGCTGCTCCCTGAAGCGCCGATAGCCTGCCAGCAAGTCATCCATGCGCCGCCTTGGAAACCATGCGCGCGTCTGGATCAACCCCACGCATCGCGCCGCGATTGCCGCGCACGCCTTGGCGCTTCATTGTGCCGCGCGCGGAAGTGGGGAGAGCGGCCATGAGCGAAGCGCCAGCATTGAGCGACGCCGAGGCGGTGAAAGCGCAGGGCCTGCGCGGCATTGCGTTCGACGCATTCAAGAAGCGCGAACCGGGCGGCGTGATCCTGCAGGCCACGCTCGGGCTCATCCTGATCGTCGCCGTGATTGTTGGCCTCTTCGGTTTCATCGGATGGCGCAGCGTCGTCGATTACATGCAATGGGTCGCTCAGATCACAGCGGCGCAGCAGCAAGACCCGTCCGCCGCACTTGCGCCGGGCGCTATGATGCCCCCGGCGTCCGTCATGATGGCCGGCAATCTCTTATTCGTCGTTCAGCTCGTTCTCTACATTGTCATCGCCGCCTACGAGGCCGCGATCCTGCGCTGGCTGACGCGCGGCGAGCGCGGCGGCGTCTTTCTGGGCTTAGGCTTCGGCGCCGACACCTGGTACGTCTGGTTCAGCTACTGGATCTGGTACTTCCTCGTCTTCGGCGTCTTTCTAGCGGTCTTGTTCGTCGGCCTGATCATCGGCGCCGTCATGGCCGCGGCACAGATGAGCGCGGCCGTCATCGCGGCGGCGATGGGGCTGTTGGGCCTCGCGATCGTCGTTGGGTGCATTTACTTCGCCGTGCGTCTGGCGCCGGCGGCCGCAACGAGCGTCATCCTGCGGCGCTTCGCGTTCTTCGACGCTCTCAAGGTCACCCGCGATCGCTTTTGGCCGGTTTTTGGCGCGTTTCTCGTCATCGTGCTTTTGAGCTTCGTCACGGCTGCGCTGGCGGCGGGCGTCGGCGCAGTCACTTTGCTCGCCGAGCTCATCGCCGGCCTCGCAAATGACAGCGGCCAGCCCGATCCGGCCGCGACGATGGCGCTCGTTTTCTCGCCAGCGATGATCGCGCGCTGGGGCGTGCTCTACCTCGTATTGTTGCTGCTCCAGCTTATATGGACGATCGCGACCTATGGTCTGAACGCGCGCGCCGCCAAGCTTGCGCTGGCCGAGGGCCGCATCGAGAGGTGAGAGCGCATGCGCGGACAGGTTTTGGGATTGGATCAGCCGCGCGGCATCGGCGTGCTGGTCGATGCATCGGGTGAGCGTTTGGAGTTCGCACTTGCTGAGTGGCGCTCGCCAGGTGCGCCTGCGCCGGGCCAGTGGGTCGATTTCGTTCTGGCGGATGGCCAAGCCAAGCAAGTCTTCGCGCTGCCGCCGGGCGCGCCGGGAACGCCAGCCTACGGCGCCGGACCGGGGCCCGCGCCTGCCGCGCCCACGCCGATGGGCACGATCCTCGGCGCCGTGGCGCTCGGCTGTTTGGTGCTTGGCTTTGTCATCCCAATCCTTCCCACCATCGCCGCGCTCGTTCTCGGCATCGTCGGCGCGGGCCGCGCCAAGGAGGAGCGCGACGAAACGGGCCTGACGCTTTCGCGCATCGCCTGGATCGCCGCGACCGTTCTGCTTGTCCTGTTCGTGATGATCGCGATCATTGCCGCGCTTTTCTTCGGCGGGCTGATGGGCGTCCTCGGCACGGCCGGCTGGAACTGGGGCGTCTGGACCTAGAGCGCCAGAAGCGTCTCACTGCTCGTCTCGAACGCGCGGATCGCGCCGCTCTTCTCCGCGTAGATCGCCGGCCATTCGTGCTCGATCAACGCCATGAAGAAATGATGCGCGTGCGGCCCCATGGAAGTCTTGTAGCCCTCGAACTCGCCTTGCAGCGTGCGCCACGTCGCGCCCGGGCGCTTCACGAGGAAGAGCCCGGCCTCGGTGATCACGAGATGAAAGATCAGCGGGTGAGCCGCCATGGCGGATGCGTCCGGTTTGCGCCGGCGCGATAGAGGATGAGCGCGTTGCCCGCCGGGTCGCGCAAATGCGCTTCACGCCAGAGCCAGCGTTGATTGGTTGGATCGAGATCGAAGACTATGCCGCGCGCCTTGAGCCGCGCCACGTCGCCGTCGAGGTCGTCGCACTCGAAATAAATGACCGGCGCGTGTGCGCGCGCCGCGTCCGCCTCGACATGCAACGAGAAAGTTGAGCCGCCCTCCGGCAACTCGAACCGCGCATATTCGTCGCTCTTCACGATGAGGATGAGCCCAAGCGTTTCGTAAAACGCGATCGATTGCGCCAAGTCGCGGGCAGGGACGGTGACTTGATTGAGCCGCATCAGCCCCAACTCTCGAAAAGCGCTCTCGCTTCGCGCCAATCCGCGAGCACGCGCTCGGCGCCCGCATCGCGGAGCAGGCCGCCTGTCTCGTCAAGGCAATGCCCCCCGCCGGTGAACCCCATCACCCGCATGCCCGCCGCCCGCGCCGAGACGACGCCGTTGATGCTGTCCTCGATTGCGAGGCATTGCTCCGGATGCATCTCAAGCGCCGCCGCCGCGTGAAGATAGATGTCCGGCGCCGGCTTTCCGTTGGCGACGAGATCGGCCGAATAGACGTGCGGCGCGAACGCCTCCCAAAGCCCCGTTCGTTTCAATTTGTATTCGAGAAAGCGCGCGCCCGTTGAACTCGCCACCGCCCGCGCCGTCCGCGCCGCGTTCACCGCTTCGTGCGCATCCGCCACCGCCTCAAGCCGCGCCTCGCACGCTGCGAACAATTGAGCGCGATGCTGTTCGCGGAAGTCGCGCGGCAGCCCTTGCCCGGTCGCCGCGCGGCAATCGGAATCGAGCGCCTTGAAGAAGAGCGCATTGTGCATGCCCATGAAGCGGCGGCAGAAGTCCGCGCGCGCGTAGTGCAGCCCCAGTGCGGCGAGCGCTGAAAGCTCCACGTCGAGCGCCAGCACTTCGCTGTCCACAAGCACGCCGTCGCAGTCGAAGATGATGGCCGGGGGCTTCTTACTCATCAGCGCGGACTAAGCGCATCGCGCGCATTGCGCAATTCGTCGCGAACCCGTCTCCTAAGGCGCCGAAGGCGCTTGCTCCGGCCGCGCGGCGCGCCATGTTGAACGCGCAGTCCAAAGAGGGTTCAATGCAGTTTCGCCGCCGCGCCTTTCTCTATCTTCCCGCCGCCGCTCTGCTCGGCTGCACCAGTGAAACGCCAAGCGCCGCCGCCCAGCCGGCGGACGCCGCGAGCCTCGCCGTCGACGTGCTCGCGCGCGGGCTCAACAATCCGTGGTGCGTCGCCTTCCTGCCGGACGGCGCGATGCTCATCACCGAGAAGCACGGCCACATCCGCCGCTTCGCGAACGGCCAGCTTTCGCAGGCGCTCGCTGGCGAACCCCAGAACATCCTGCGCGATGGTCAATCCGGCCTGCAGGACATCGCGCTCGATCCGCGCTTCGCGGAAAACCGCTTGGTCTATGTCTCCTTCATGGAAGAGCAGGAGGGCGCGCGCCGCCTCGCGCTCTACCGCGCGCGCTATGACGGGCAGGGCTTGAGCGAAGGCCGCGTCATCTTCCGCGGCAGCGTGCGCCGCGGCCGCAACCATCCCGGCGGCCGCATGCTCTTCCTGCCGGACGAAACCTTGCTCCTGGTCGTCGGCGTGCCGGACGATCATCGCGCTGAAGCACAGGATTTGCGCTCTTATCTCGGCAAGATCGTCCGCCTCGATCGCGAAGGCCGTCCGCCTACGGACAATCCCTTCCATGGCCGCGCCGATGCGCTCCCGGAAATCTTCACCCTCGGTCACCGCAACTCCATGGGCCTCGCCCGCGATTCCGAGACCGGCGTGATCTGGTCCCACGAAAACGGCCCGCGCGGCGGCGATGAACTGAACCTCATCCGCCCCGGCGCGAACTATGGCTGGCCCACCGTCACGTTCGGCCGCGAATATTCAGGCGCGATCATCACAAACGAGACAAGCCGCCCCGGCTTCGACGATCCCGTCACGCAATGGACGCCCTCGATCGCGCCATCTGGCCTCTGCGTTTATCGCGGCCAGGCGTTCCCGAGTTGGCAAGGCGATCTCCTCATCGGCTTCCTCGGCGGCCAGCAATTGCGCCGTCTCCGCGTCGCCGAGCGCCAAGTCGCCGAGCAAACGAACCTGCTCACCGATCGCGAACTCCCCCGCATTCGCGACGTCCGCGAAGGCCCCGACGGCCTTCTCTATGTCCTGACCGACGGCGACGACGGCGAACTCTGGCGCGTGCGCCCCGCCTGACGCGTGCAGTCCGTTGAAGCGTGACAGGCGCCGCGCTATGCGCGCCCATGCCCGCGACGCCGCTTTTCGTCACCAAGCTCTACCGCGCCGAACTCGCCGAGGCGCGCGCGCTCAATATGGAGCTCGCGCTCGCATGCCGGACCATCGCCGCCGAAGATCGCGCGGGCCAGGAATGGAGCCGCGAGAAGGGCTACAAGGGCTACACGTCCTACGCCTCGCTCAACGATCTGCCCAAACGCGATCCCGCCTTCGCCGAACTGAAAAAGGCGCTCGACCTCCACGCGCGCAAATTCGCGGACGACTTGCACCTCGATCTCAAGAGCCGCCGCCTCGCGCTCGATTCCATATGGATCAACGTGCTCGAGCCCGGCGGCGTCCACACCGGCCACATTCATCCGCATGCGGTCATTTCCGGCACGTACTATGTGCAAGTTCCGCCGGGTTCGTCATCGCTCAAGCTCGAAGACCCGCGTTTGCCCTTGATGATGGCCGCGCCGCCACGCCGCGAGCACGCCCCGCTTGAGGAGCAGACCTTCGTCTATCTGAAGCCCAAGGAAGGCGAAGTGCTGATGTGGGAGAGCTTCGTGCGCCACGAAGTCCCGCCGAACGGCGCCAAGAAAGCCCGCGTCAGCATCAGCTTCAATTATCGCTGGTGATCAGAGCGCCGCGATGAGCGCCTTCGCCGCGGCCGGATTGCGCTCCTTGGCGCCGGCAATGAAGAACGCGAAGACGTCGCGATCCTTGCCCCAATCCTTGAACGTCTTCGCCCAGGACGAAATCTCCGTCTTCGGATAGCCCGTGGCTTCATCCGCCTTCGTGCGCTGCAAGCGGATGTAGGCGAAATCGGCGGTCTTCAAATCGGGCTGCGGCCAATCATCGTCATCCGCCGCGACGATCGCGCAGCCGTGCTTGCGCAAGAGCGCTTCGAATTCGCCCGTCTGAAAGCTCTTGTCGCGCACCTCGATCGCGTGCCGGAGCGCCACGCCTTTGTGCTCCTTCGGCAAAAGCGAAAGGAAGCGCTCGAAATAGTCGGCCGCGAACTTCTTCGAAGGATGGAACTGCCAATTGATCGCGCCCAAACGCGCGCCAAGCTCCGTCACGCCGCTGCCGACGAAGTGCCCAATCGAATCCTTCATCTCCTGGGGCGTCTTGCGGCTCATGCAATAATTGTGAGCCTTGACCGTGAAGACGAAATCCTCCGGCGTCTCGCCCGCCCATTTCTGAAACGTCGCCGGCGTTTGCGTGCGATAGAACGTGCCGTTGATCTCGATCGTCGTCAGCTGGCGCGACGCATACTCAAGCTGCCGCTTCTTCGCGAGATCGGCGGGATAAAACGTCTCGTTCCAAGGATCGTACGTCCATCCGCCCACGCCCACGCGAATAGGATGTCCGGTTTTGGCTTCCTTCTTGGCCATCAGGCGCGCCTCCGGTCGCGGCGTTCAAATACCGTCGTACCAGGACGATCGTCCACCCCGTTCCGATTTGTCGCTAGATAGCGCTGAAGAACGCGTGGTCGACGGACACCTCTTCTACCATTCGCACTCCAACGCCAAGCGCGCGTTCCTTCAAGAGCAAGCACAATGCCTCGCCATCGATCAAGTCGATCGCCGGAGCACCATCGCGCGTTGCTTCCTTCCGCGCTTCGGCGGTGAAAGTGCTAGTTGTTATGACGATGCCCTTATCGGCGCGACCGACCATTGCACCACGAAAATCACGAACGACGCTTGGGCCTACCGACGATTGCCAGCGTTTGCATTGAAACAAGACTTGAAAGGAAACGAGGTTCACTCGCAGAACGCCAATCCCATCAATTCCCCCGTCTCCGGATTTCCCTGTGACCTCGACCTTTGTGAAGCCGGACTCGCGCAACAGTCTCTGTGCGAGGCGTTCGAATGCGGCAGGCGGCATCGCGCCAAGAGTTTCGAGCAAGCGATCAATCCAAGTCTCCTCGCCATCCTCGAACTCTTCGTCAACAGCATCTGGTTCCGGCTCGACGGCATTTGCGCGGCGTTCCGCCCGAACTCGACGAAAGATTTCCTTCGCCTCTTCGGACGACATTCGTTCGCCATAGTCGGTGAGTGACCAGACTGCGCGTTCGCTATTCTCGACCGCCCCGACCTTCTTAAGATACGTACGAACCCAAGCAAGCCGGTACTGAAACTCAGTGCGCGAACCGCGTGTGTGCGGAATTGAGAGTACATCGTCGGACAATTGGAGGAGGCGCGAGACTCCGTCTTCGATCTCTTCGATAGTCGCTGATCCACCGCGCTCACGAATGGATTCGAGCGTGGGCATGACCAGGTTGGGGTAGGCAAGCTCGGTGGGCCTTGGCATGCGTCGCTCCCCGAATGTGATTCGGGGAGGATAGACGCAATCTTAGTTATCCAAGAAGCTCCGCAGCTTCCGTGACCGCGACGGATGCTTGAGCTTCCTCAGCGCCTTCGCTTCAATCTGCCGGATCCGCTCGCGCGTCACGCTGAATTGCTGGCCGACTTCTTCGAGCGTGTGATCGGTGTTCATGCCGATGCCGAAGCGCATCCGGAGCACGCGCTCCTCGCGCGGCGTGAGCGAGGCGAGCACGCGCGTCGTCGTCTCACGCAAATTGCTCTGGATCGCGGCGTCGACCGGCAGCACGGCGCTCTTGTCCTCGATGAAATCGCCGAGGTGTGAATCTTCTTCATCGCCAATCGGCGTTTCAAGAGAGATCGGCTCCTTGGCGATCTTCATCACCTTGCGAACCTTCTCCAAAGGCAGGCCGAGCTTTTCAGCCAATTCCTCCGGCGTCGGCTCGCGGCCGATCTCGTGCAGCATCTGGCGCGAGGTCCGCACCAATTTGTTGATCGTCTCGATCATGTGCACGGGAATGCGGATCGTGCGCGCTTGGTCCGCGATGGACCGCGTGATCGCTTGGCGAATCCACCACGTCGCGTAGGTCGAGAACTTGTAGCCGCGACGGTACTCGAACTTATCGACCGCTTTCATGAGGCCGATATTGCCTTCCTGAATGAGATCCAGGAATTGCAGGCCGCGGTTCGTGTATTTCTTCGCGATCGAGATGACGAGACGGAGGTTGGCCTCCACCATCTCCTTCTTCGCCTGGCGCGCTTCGCGCTCGCCCTTCTGCACCGCGTGCACGATGCGGCGGTATTCGTCGATCGGAACGCCGGTCTCTTTCGCGAGCGCGGAAATCTCGTTGCGGATTTCAACGATGGCGTCGGCTTCGCTCTTCACGAACTTCGCCCAGCCCTTCGAGCGCGCCTCGACCTTCTCGACCCAGCGCGGATCGAGCTCGCTGCCCTGATAGGCGTCCAGGAATTCCCCGCGCGGCACGCCGTTGCCGTCCGCGAGCCGCATCAGCTTGCCTTCGAGCGAGATGAGCTTCTTGTTGATCGCGTAGAGCTGCTCGACGAGGCTCTCGATCCGCGCATTGTTGAGCTTGAGCTTCTTCAGCTCCTCGATGATCGTATTCTGCGCGCCGTCGTAGGTTTCGGCCTGCGCACCCGGCAGCGAGCGGCCCTTGAGCCGCGCCGAAATGCGCTTGTCCTGCAGCTTGCGGAAATCCTCGAACGCGTGCGCGATCGCATCGAGCGTCGCCATCACGCCTTCCTTGAGTTCGGCCTCCATCGCCGACATCGAGATCGCCGCCTCGTCGTCGAAATCGTCCGAATCCGGATTTTCGCCTTCTGCGCCCTCGGGCTTCTCGCCGCCTTCCTCGCCCTCGGCCTCTTCGCCTTCCGCCGCTTCGAGCGCGGCGGGGGCGGGGCCGGTCTCGGCGCCGTAGGTCGCTTCAAGATCGATGATGTCGCGGAGCAGGATCTGCTGGTTCCGCAATTCGTCGCGCCACACCATGATGGCTTCAAACGTCAGTGGGCTTTCGCACAGCCCGCGGATCATCGCGTCGCGCCCGGCTTCGATCCGCTTGGCGATGGCGATTTCGCCCTCGCGCGAAAGGAGCTCCACCGAGCCCATCTCTCGCAGATACATCCGCACCGGATCGTCCGTGCGGTCCGCGTCTTCGCGCGTATTGGTGACGGGCGGCTTGCCGTCCTCGCGCTTGGCGAGCGCGGTCTGCGCGGAATCTTCCTGCTCGGCTTCCGCTTCTTCTTCGCTGTCGACGACATTGATGCCCATGTCGTTGAGCTGCGACATCACATCTTCGATCTGGTCGGCGCTGAACTCTTCGCTCGGCAGCACCTTGTTGAGCTCTTCGTGCGTGACGAAGCCGCGCGCCTTCGCGGCCTTGATCATCTTCTTCACCGCCGCGTCGGAGAGATCGAGGATCGGGCCGTCCGGCGAAGACTCGTCCTTGTCGCCGCCGCCTTCGTCAGCCTTGGCGTTCTTCGTCTTGCGCAGCCCCTGCGGCGCCTCGGGCGCGGGCTTCGGCGTATCGATCTTGGCTTCGATCTTTTCCGCGATCTTCTCGGCGGTCTTCACATTGGCGGGCCTGGCCGCGACGGGCTTTGCAGCCTTCGCGGCGGGCGCGGGCGCGGCCTTCTTCGGCTCGGCCTTTGGCTCCGGCTTCGCCGGTTTCGCCGGCGCAGCCTTCGCCGCAGCCTTGGGCGCGACTTTCTTCGGCGCGGGTTTCACGGGCGCGGCCTTCTTCGCCGCCGCTTTCGCGGGCGCCTTGGCCGGAGCTTTCGTCTTCACCTTTTCACTCGTCTTCCGCGCCATTGTCCTCACCGTGTTGATCGCCCGCGCGTTGGCTCAAGAGGAGCGCCTCGCTGGCTGCGCGCAGTCTGTCGCGCAATAATTCCTGTGCTCTGGCCATTGCGGCCGGATCGTCGTCCACGCTGTCCCGGAGCGCCCGGGCCTCTTGGCGGATCGCGGCGGAAGCAAGATCGACGCCGATCGCCGCCTCCCATTCCGCTTCATTGACCGAATTGATCGGCCGGGGCCGCGCGGCTTTAGCCTTCATGCCCCCCCGGATCGCCACGCGCTCGCCCGTCTGTCCGGGGGAGGCGAGAGCTTCCGGTTTCGCGCTCTCCGGCGCCGCCAACGCCGTCCAGTCGCGGTCCAAATCCTCTTTTGAAATCTTCGGCCGGGGCCAGGTGTCCAAACGGGCCGCCGCGCGCGCCTCTCCCAAGTGGCGGAGATGGAGCGCGAGCGCCGCCCGGTCAACACTTTGCATGTGGTGCCAGAGGTCCAAAAGCGCTGATTTTATGCAGGCGATCTCCCGATCGCGGGTTTCGAGGCGCGCCAGCGCGTCCGCGCCCCGGTCGAGCAGATCCGGATGGTCCACCGCGAGGCGGACGAGGCGCTCCGTGTTGGCGTCCCGCCGCGCCGCCGCATGGGCCTTGAGCTCGGCGGTCGGGCCCGCCGGAGGAGGGGTCCAGCGGCCGCCCGCAGGCCGCCGCCCGGGCGTGAAGGGCGCACGGTCCTGGCGCGGCTGAAAGCCGAGCGCCGCATCCGCCTTTGCGAGCAATTCCTTGATGTAGAGCCGCCGCGTCTCCTCATCCGCGATACGGTGCGCCGCGTCCCTGAGCCGTTTCTTGAATGCGGCTTTGGCCTCCGGCGTCTCGAGCGGCGCACGCGCCTTCTCACGCTCGAAGAGCGCCGCGACCGCCGGCTGTGCGTTCTCTAGCAGCGCCTTGAGCGCTTGGGGCCCCTCCGCGCGGAAGACATCGTCGGGATCCTTGCCCGCAGGCAGCACCGCAATCTTCACCGTGCGCCCAGGCCCCAGGAAGGGCAGCGCCAGATCGAGCGCGCGTTCGGCGGCGCGAATGCCCGCTGCGTCGCCGTCGAAGCAGAGGATGGGTTCTCCGCCCGCGCGCCAGACAAGTTGCAGCTGATCTTCCGTGAGAGCGGTGCCGAGCGGCGCGACCGCGCCGACGCCCGCGCGCTCGAATGCGATGACGTCGAGATAGCCCTCCGCGACCACGAGACCGCCCGCCTTGGCCTTCGCCGCCAGTTCGCGCGCCTGCTTCAAGCGATAGAGCGTGCGCCCTTTGTGAAAGAGCGGCGTCTCCGGCGAGTTGATGTATTTCGCGGGGTTCGCGGGATCGAGCGCGCGCGCCCCGAATGCGATGACTTTCCCGCCCGCGTCTGCGATTTCGAAAGTGATCCGTTCACGGATGAAGTCGAAGGCGCGCTTGTCGCCTTCGCCCGGCTTCATGAGCCCAGCTTCCGCCAGTTCCTCGGCGGTGAACGCGCTCTTCATCTTGTCGATGAGCCACGTCCAGCCGCCCGGCGCGTAGCCGATGCCGAAGCGCTCGCAAAGATCGCTGTTGAACCCGCGCTCCGCGAGATAGGCGCGCGCGGCGCGCCCTTCGCCCGCCATCAGCGCTTCGCCGTAGAGCGAGGCCGCGCGCCCCATCGCCTCATAGAGCCGCCTGCGCCGCGCCGATTCTTCTTTGTCCTCATGCTCGTCGACGGGGAGCGGCACGCCCGCGAAATTGGCGACCCGCTCAACCGTCTCCGGAAAGCTCCCGCCTTCGAGCTTCATGGAAAGCGTAAAGACATCCCCCGAAGCCCCGCAGCCGAAGCATTTGTAGATCCCCTTGGCGTCCAGCACGTGGAAGGAGGCGGATTTCTCGGTATGAAAGGGGCAGCAGGCCCAGTAATCGCCCTTGGCGGGTTGGCTTTTCTTCTTATCCCAGGCCAAGCGCTTGCCGGCGTAGTCCGCGATGGACACGCGTTCTCTCAAGGCGCGCAAAAAGGCGTCCGAAAACCGCATCGGGTCCGAAACTCTCCAGGGAAGCCCCCATTATACACTGATTCGCCGGGCCCTCTGTTTTCACGGTGCTTTTCGCCCTCTCCGAAACGTGATGCCGCCGGATCGTCCGCACACGGCTGAAACACGCCGCCGCCGCAATTTGGGCGCGCTCGCAAGGCTTTCCTCCGGGCCGAGGGGTTCTAATTCCTCAAAAGGAGGACGTTCACATGCGTAAATTGGCGTTGGCCGCCGCGACCGGCGCGTTGCTCTTGGCCGCGTCTCCCGCGGGGGCTCAGGTTGCGGTCCAGCCGCATCCCGGTCTGGTCGCCATCGAAGGCGCGCTGCTCACCGTCTCGGCTGAAGCGCGCGTCGATGCCGCGCCCGATTTGGCCACCATCAATCTGGGCGTGACGACAGAGGGCCAAACCGCCCAGGCCGCTATGCAGGCAAACGCGCAGCGCATGACGGGCCTCATGGCCGCGCTTCGCCGCGCCGGCGTCGCCGAGCGCGACGTGCAGACCTCCAACATCTCGATCAACCCGCAATACGTGTACGGGGAGGGCGTGCCCCCGCGCATCACCGGCTACCAGGCCTCCAACCAGGTCACGGTCCGCGTGCGCGATCTCGCCAATCTCGGCCGCACCATCGATTCAACGGTGGCGGCGGGAGGCAACACCATCAACGGCGTTTCCTTCTCGATCGACGATCCCGAGCCGCAGCTCAACGAAGCCCGCACCCGCGCGATGACGCGCGCGCGCGAACGCGCCGATCTCTACGCGCGCGCCGCCAACATGCGCGTCCACCGCATCGTCTCCATTTCGGAAGGCTACAACGTCCCGCCGCCGATCCCGATGCCGATGATGATGCGCTCGGAAGCCGCCAACGATGCATCCTCGCCCATTTCGCCCGGCGAAGTCCGCACCACGGCGAACGTCACGGTCGTCTTCGAACTGCGCTAAGCAGAAAGCGCCCCGACCGCCCCTCGATGGGGCGGTCGGTCACGCGCAGCGTGACCGGGTGGGGTGCGCCCGCCTCTCGCGACGACTTGGCTCGTGCGGCGCTACGCCGTGGCAAAAAGATAAACCGCAAAGAGCGCCGCAAACGCGCTGTCGATGATTGCTGCCGTGAGCGCGCGTGTCTTCGTGTAGCGCCCGCCCGATCCGAACACGAGGAGCGCGAAGAAGACCTTGCCCGTTCCTGAGATGATGAGCGCCGGCGCCCGCATGCTCACATCGACGAACGCGGCGTAGAGGAGGAAGAGCGCGCTCGCACAGATCAGGAAGCCCCAATTCCGAACCACAATCGTCGCCGCGGGCGATTCAAGACCTTCTCCAAACATCGAAGCAAACGTCGCCTTCGGCGCAAAGACCGCTTGCGCCATCGTGAGCGTCAAAAGCCCCGCGACCGGCATCAGCCACTGAAAATTTGTCCGTGTACAGCGCCATGCCGCCCTCCCACCTTGAGCGGCAAACTATCAGCAAACGGCTAGAACGGCACCGGGCTCGCGAGCGGTTCGCCCGCGAAGAAGCGCCGCAGATTTTCCGCCACCATCCGCCCGGACGCAATGATCGAATCCCGCGTGCCGCCCGCAATGTGCGGCGTGAGCGTCACGTTCGGCACATCCGCCCAGCGTTCGCCCGGCGTCGGCTCTTCCTCGAACACGTCGAGCCCCGCGCCATAAAGCGCACGCGCCTTCAACGCTGTTATCAGCGCGTCCTCATCCACGACAGAGCCGCGCGAGACGTTGACGAGAATGCCCTCCGCGCCCAGCGCGTCGATCACACGTGCATCGATGAGCTTCTCGGTTGAGGCGTCCGCACGAACGGCGACAGCAAGAATATCCGCCCACGCCGCGAGCGCCATCAAGTCGCTCTCGAACGAATAGGGCGCCTCCGCCTTCGCCCGCGGCCCGGTGTAGCGGATCTCCAAACCAAAGGCGGCAGCGCGCACAGCGATCGCTTGCCCGATCGCGCCCATCCCGACGATGCCGAGCTTGCGTCCTTTCAAGGAGCGCGGCCACACCAGGCCTTCGCGCCATTTTCCCGCGCGCGTCAGCGCATCGCCTTTGGCGATGTCGCGCGCCACCGAGATAAGCAAGCCCATCGCCACGTCCGCGACATCCTCGTGATTGATCGCCGGGCAATTCGTCAGCGCGATCCCGCGCGCCTTGAGCGCCGCGAGATCGACGCCGTCATAGCCGGCGCCAAACGCCGCGATGAGCTCCAGATGGCTTGCCGCGTCGAACACATCGCGCGGCAAGCCATGCGAGCCGATCACCACCGCCGCCCGCGCGCGCGGCGCTTCGGTCCTCAGAAAGTCCGCGCGCGACGCATCGTCGGGCGGAGAAACCACTTCATAATCCCCGAGCATCCGCTCAAGGCCCGCCATGCGCGGATGAGAAAGGACGACCGGCTTCAAGCCTTCTTCTTCCGCTTCGCCATCGCGTCCGCGAAGCGCTCGAAAAGATAGTGGCTGTCCTGCGGGCCGGGCGAGGCCTCCGGATGATACTGCACGGAGAAGACGGGCTTGCCCTCAACCTCAATTCCGCAATTCGATCCGTCGAACAGCGAAACGTGCGTCTCCTTCACGCCTTTGGGCAGCGTGTCGCGATCGATCGCAAAGCCGTGGTTCATCGAGACGATTTCGACCTTGCCGGTCGCGTTGTCTTTGACGGGATGGTTCGCGCCATGATGGCCCTGCGCCATCTTCGTGGTCTTGGCGCCAAGCGCCAAGCCAAGCATCTGGTGCCCGAGGCATACGCCCATCACCGGCGTCCCGCTCTCCACGAGCTTCTTGATCTCCGGCGCCGCATAAACGCCCGTCGCCGCCGGATCGCCAGGCCCGTTCGAAAGCAGCACGCCATCCGGCTTGTGCTTCAAAGCATCTTCCGCCGTCGCATTCGCCGGAAGCACGATCGCTTCCGCGCCCACGTCCCCGAGCGCCCGCAGGATGTTCCGCTTCACGCCATAGTCGAACACGACGACTTTGAATTTCGGGTTGTTGATCTCTTCAACGCCCGCCGGCCAACGCCAACGCCCCTCGCGCACGACATAGCTTTGCGTGCAGCTCACATCCTTCGCGAGATCGAGCCCTTCAAGCCCACCCCACGCGGCCGCTTCCGCATGCAGCGCATCAATGTCGAGATTGCCTTTCGGATCGTGCGCGACGACGCCGTTGGGCATCCCATGTTCGCGGATGCGCCGCGTCAGCGCGCGCGTATCGATGCCCGCGAGCGCCACGACGTTGCGCTTCTTGAGCCACGCATCGAGCGGTTCGGCCGCGCGCCAGTTCGAGGGATCGGTCGGCGTCGCGCGGAAGATCGCGCCCCGCGCCGCGACGCTCGCGGCCGGCGAACTCGTTTCGACGTCTTCCGGATTGGCGCCGACATTGCCGATGTGCGGGAACGTGAACGCGATGATCTGCGCGGCGTAGGAGGGGTCCGTCAGGATCTCCTGATAGCCCGTCATCGCCGTGTTGAAGCACACTTCCCCGACGGCGCTTCCCTCCGCGCCGATCCCCGCGCCCAGAAAAACGGTCCCGTCCGCCAGCACCAACGCGCCGGTCGCGGCCTTCGCGGCTCCATTCGTCTTCCGCGCGCCGCTTCTGGCCGCCATACCGCTCTCCGGACAAACGGACGCGGAGATAGGTCGCGTCGCCCCCGATGTCAAAGAAAGGAAAGGGGCGGGCCGTTCTGGCCCGCCCCTCGAGTTCTTCAGGAGAATCCCGCCTCTTTAGAAGCGGTGGTTGAAGTTGAGCTGCAGCGATTGCGTCGAATAATCGTCGCGATCGAGCTCCGTCGACGCTTCGAGCGACAGCGATGTGTTAGGCCCGAACATGTAGGAGAGGCCGCCCGCGGCTGAGTACCATTCGCGGTCGAGCTCTTGGCTCATGCTGAAGCCGATCTCCGGCGCCGCGGCGAAGCGTGCGTAGAGATAGTCGCTGCCGTCGCCGATTTCGTTGACCGCCGCGAAGCGGCCATAAGCAGCGAACGGGCTCGCCCGGCCGTTGCGGATCGGCTGGTACGAGAATTCGAGCGCACTTTCGACGGTCATCGAGGTAAGCGAGCGCTCATCGACCAGCAGGTCAAAATCGCCGCCGCCGGATTCACGGTAGCCGTCGAAATTGAGATGCGAGTAGTTGAGCGTGATCGTCGGCGAGAGCGTCAGCCCGTTCATTGGGCGGAACGTGTAGCCGCCGCGGATGCCCGCGAGAGACTGCACCGCCCCTTGTGTGGACTCGACTTGCTGCAGAGGTCCGCCGGTGAGCAGCGAACGGTTCATCAGATAGTCCTGCTGCGCCACGCCGGCATAGGCGTCGGCGAACCAGCCGCCGTGCCACGCCGACGCGTAGGCCATCGCACCGTAGCCGGTGTGATCGAGCGGAGTCGCGTTCTCGTCACGGACGAGATAGCGCGAAACCGTGCTCGCCACGCCGATCGCGAAATGATCGCTGATGCGATAATCCGCGCCGATCGTCATTGAGGCCGTGCTCGCTTGCGAGAGCGACGCCGGGTTGAACCGGTCCCCTTGATAAGCCTCTTGGCCGACATCGTTGAGATCGCCTTGGCCCGCGAAGAAAAAGCCCAGCCGGTCGCCGGTGTCGACACGGCGTGGGCCGTCCTCGCGATAAGAGGCGCTCCACGGGTTGTCTTCTTCCTCGACCGTGCCGCTCAGCATCCGGTAGCCCGAGAGCAGGCTCCGCTCGCTGATGCCGCGCTGGCCCGCCCGCAATTCGGCCGTGCGTGCAAAAAGATCGCGCGTGAAGCCTTGCGAGTACGAGATCGCCAGCGGCATTTCGCTGAACACATGCGTCGGCGTCAGCGTCGGCAGGACAAAACCGAGCGTGTCGATCGGCACATTGTCGATCAGATCGAACACGCCCGCGACGGAACTGTAGTGGCCGTCGAACCGGAGCGAGTCGAGCGCCAGCGCGAGCGAACTCCATTGGCTCCCGTGGAAGAAGTCCCAAACTCTGCGCGCCGAAATGCGCAGATCGATCGAGTCCGCATCGGCGATTGTTTCGCCGAAGAGCAGCGTTCCCGAGCCGAGCGTGCGGTCGAAATTGCCGCTGATGCTGTCGGCGTGGACGACCGTGAAGCGGTCGCCGTAACGCAGCCGCCGGCTTGAATCGACGAGCAGATTGCCCCGCATATCGACATGGCCTTCCACTTCCAGAAGGTCGGTCGAGTGCCGCCCGATCTGGAAGAGGACGGTGCCGAGGCCGCTCTGCGCATAATCGCCGACGATCGTCAGCGTGCCGATGTCATTGCCGCCGGGCGAGACGACCCCAGCCGTGTTCGCGACCCCCGTCATTGCGCGGATGGTTCCCTCGCCAGAGAGGATGCCGAACAGGATGTCGAACCCGAGCGTGTTAAACTCGCCGTCCACATTGAGCCTGCCCACATCCATGTAGGAGGTGAGGTTGGTTGTCAGCGACGCGTTCGAACGGATGTCCAGCCGCGAGCCGACGCCGCGGATGTTCAGCCGGTCGATCTCGATGTCGGCGTTGCGCAACGTGAGCGTGCCTGCATTGCGCAGGTTGACTTCGAAATAGCGCGTCGAGTTTTGCAGGCCCGGCGTGCCGTCGGTGTTGTCAGGCACGAAGTTCGTCGTGCCGGGCCCGGTGAGCGCGCCCGTGCCGACTTGCAGCAAGCCGCCCGTCAGCCAGTCCGCAGTATCTGGCGGCGGGGGCGGCGGCGGATTGTGGCGCCGTCCCTGTTCTTCGTGCAGAGGCGCTGGCATCGCTGCGGCAGCGGGCGCCGGTTCGGAATTGCCTTCGCCCGGCACGCACGTGCCAGTCCACGCGCACTCCGCGATCGGGACGGGGTTCGGATTGATCGTTCCGATGTTGTCGGTCGCATCGCTTGAGCCGAGCGCTGGGTCGTTCGGCAGTCTGTTGCGCAGATCGCCGTGCGAGTTGAGCACATAATAGAGCGGATCGATTTCCTGCACCCACGTGGTCGGATCGGTCCATTCGCGGTTGCCGCTCCGCGCCTGCACATACTTGTAGGGATTGTTGACGACGATTTGATCCCAGAACAGGAACAGCGGATTCCACCCACCGACGGTCCCGAAGTCAGAGAAATTCGGGAAGAACACGAAATTGTCGTCCGGGAAGTTGACGACGTCGTGAAAGAACCGCGACCCCTGGCTCAGCACGCCGAGCGAAACTTCGCGGCCATACGCGTCTGTGATGAGCGGCGAGCCGGAATCGCCTGCCGCAGTAATCGCCTCGTTCGCCGTCGGCTCGTCCGGGAAGACGTTGAAATCGAACGTCGTCGTCACCCCCGGGTTAGTCGTAAGCAGATCTGCATCGAACGGCCGATTCTGCGGATCGTCGAAATCGATCCAGTAGAGATCCTGATAACTGAAGCCGGGTGGATTGAAGAGATCCGCGATGTTTTGCGGTTCTGTGCCGTTGTAGAGATCGCGCTCGCTGCCCAGGAAGCCAAGCATGTTGGTGGCGACGCGGCGGAAGAACGTCTCTTCGACGAGCGAGAGGCGGAACCCTGTGAGACCGTCGCCCGCTTGGCCGTAGCCGCCGATTGTCACCGGCACGAGCCGATCGACCGGTGAGAAGAGAAGGCCGATGCCGTTCTCGGCGTCGCGGCCAAGCAATTCTGTCGGCGTGTCGAACGCCGCGATCGCAATATCGGCCGGCAGGAAGGCGAACGAATTCGGATCCCACAGCGGGCCGAACCGCGAGCGCGGATCGTACCAAACCATGGTCGACTCGACCATCGTGCGCCCGTCTCCTGGCGGTACGGCTGCGCCGACGCCGTCGGCGACGCGATACTGGAAGAGCCAATTGCGAAGATTGTCACGTCCGAGAAGCGGGTCGGTCGTGTAGCCGACGGAGGCACGGTCTCCCGGTCCGTTGTTGCCGTCATATTGATCGGGGTTGAGCCCATCGACGCAGTGCGCGGCGAAGAGCACGGTGCGCGGATTGATCAGCAAACCGCTGCAGCTGCCGCCTGTTGCGCCGGTTTCGCTGCGAATGCCGATGCCGACAAGGTAGGGCCGCGTGTTGTCCTCATCGACAACCTCTGACGGCGGAACGTCGTCGGGCGTGACGACAGCGTGCGCGCTGCCGCTGAACGCGATCCCTGTGAGGCCGAACAAAAGCGCAAACTTGATCGCCGCGCTTGTAAGCAAGCTATTGCGGCGAACGTTCTTCCCTTTAGCCATAACCAAACCCCTCGCTTGTGACAGGCGTCCTGTCAGCGGGGTGGTTCGCCGGAAAGCCGTTCTCGAGTTCCCTCGGGCGGCCTTCTAGCCCACCTCTCCTCGGACGCTTGAAGCCACGCTAGGCCCGTATCGCCCCGTTAACAATATGGCGCTCCCGCCACATTGTTGTTTTTTCGTCGTGCCTCTTGGTTGAACCGTCGCGCGCTTATCGCGCGTGCGGTGAATCGCAGCCGCCGCCGCATCGTCGCCCCAAACATGAAGCGGAAGAAAGGCTGGCGGTTTTGCACGTCCTCCCGGCTTGGTAGGGTCGCCGCTCTTGCGAGGAGTTGAAAATGGGTGGGGCCCGCTTCTGGGCGGCGCTGGTCTTTTGTGTGGGCGCGGCCGCGTGCGGCGCTCGCGAGACCGCGCGCGTCGAAGCGGAGGGACCCCTTATTCCGCGTTCGGAGCTTTTCGCCGATGCGCCGCGCGCGCGCCCCGCGTTGAATCCGCAGGGCGACCGCCTGGCGTTTTTGGCGCCGCGGGCGCCTGGTGGTCCGCTTGCCGTCTTCGTGGCCGATCCCGCGGCACTGGGGGCGGCGCGGCTCGTCGCGGGCGCTGAAGGGCCGGTCGCGGACTTCGCGTGGGCCGCGGGCGGTCGCCACATTCTCTACACCCTCGACATTGCGGGGCGTCGCGGCCTGCGCGCCGCAATGGTCGAAGGTGAGCCGCAAGCGCGAACGCTGACGCCGGAGAGCGCCGGCGCCGAGATTGTCGCCATGAGCCCGGCGGAGCCGAACATCGTTCTCGTCGCGGTCAGTGACAGAGAGGCCGGCTGGCCCGATCTCCATCGTATCGACATCGCGACCGGTGAGAGCACGCGTCTGGATCGCAACACGCGCCGCATCGTTCGTTATATCGCGGATCGCCAGAACGAACTGCGTCTGGGCCTGGCCGCGCGCGCCGACGGCGGCATCGATGTGCTGGTGCGCGAGCGTGGCGCGTGGCGCGCGCAGCCGCTTTTCTCGGTCGCCTACGAGGATGCGCCCTTCCTCTCGATCGTGTCGTTCGGCGCCGACGGGCGCAGCTTCCTGATGCTGGATTCGACCAATCGCCAACACGCCGGGCTCTTCCGTGTCGATGCCGAGACGGGTGAGCGCACGCTGGTCGCCGGCAGCGAGCGCGCCGACGTCGTGAGCGTCTGGCTTCACCCCTTGACGCGCGCGCCCGAGGCGTTCGTGACCGAATATCTGCGCCGCGAATGGCGCGCGCTGGAGCCCGCCGCACAGGCCGATCTCGATTTCTTTGCGGCGCAGGGCGTAGGCGATCTGCGTGTTCTCGATCGCACGCGGGAGGATCGCCGCTGGTTGGTGGTCGCCGAAAGTCCCGCCGCGCCGCCGCGCTACTTCCTCTATGACCGACCGATCGGGCAGGAAGCGCGCGCGCGCGCGTTGACGCCGCTCTTCAGCGAACGCCCCGCATTGGCTGAGCGCACGCTGCAACCGATGGCGCCCGTTGAGATCCCCGCGCGCGACGGGCGCACGCTCGTCTCTTACCTCACGCTGCCCAGAGGCGCCGACGCCAACGGCGACAGCCGCCCCGATCGTCCGCTGTCGCTCGCCGTCATCGTGCATGACGGGCCATGGTCGCGCGCTTCCTACGCGTTCGATGCGATGCATCAATGGCTGGCCAATCGCGGTTACGCAGTGCTGAGCGTGAACTATCGCGGCTCGACGGGCTTTGGCCGCGCCTTCGCGGCCGCGGGCGATCGCGAATGGGGCCGCGCCATGCAGAGCGACCTCGTCGATGCCGCGAACTGGGCCGCCGACCAGCGTATCGCCATCGAAGGACGCATCGCGCTCATCGGGGAGGGCTACGGCGGATACGCCGCACTGATGGGCGTTTCGGATGCGCCGGGAATTTTTTCCTGCGCCGTCGCCGCCGCGCCGATCCTCAATCTTGAAGCCTGGCGCCGCCCTGAGGCTTCCCTCGGTCTGCGTGCGGCGCTCGCCGCGCGCGTCTCCGAGCGGGCGGCCCTTCCGCGCCCTCAATCCATCCGGGGCCTGACGATCATCGCACAGGGGGCGCGCGATCCGCGCTTCCCGCGCGCTGCCGCGGACGCCTTCGCTGCGAACCTGCGCACGCGCAACATTCCCTACACGTTGCTTTTCTATCCCGACGAGGGCGCTTCGCTCGCTCGCGGCGCGAACCGCATATCGTTCTACGCCGCCGCCGAGCAGATGCTGGCCGATCCCCAATGCCTCGGCGGGCCCGCGCAAGGCCTGTCGCGCGAGGACTTCTCTGGATCGAGCGCACAGCTCATCGCCGGCGGCGCGCGCATCGAAGGGTTGGGACGCTTTGCTCCGCCGCAGCGTGTCGCCGCGCGTCCGCGGGGACGGCCCGTCATGGCGCCGGCGCAGGCTGATGCGTTGATCGAAGAACAGCAGCGCCAGCGCGATGTGCCTATCGCCACGCGCCGCCCCCAATCGCCGGCACGCGAAACGGCCAAGCCCGCCGACGCAAACTAAGGCCGCGTCAGCAAATCGCCGCAGATCGCTTCAAGCCCTTCTTGGTCGGCCGCGTCGAATGCATCGAAGAGCGTTGAGTCCACATCGAGGACGCCGGCCAGATTGCCCGCGCGATCGAACACCGGCGTCACAATCTCCGAATTGGAGCGGCTGTCGCACGCAATGTGCCCGGGAAACGCGTGCACGTCCGGCACGATGATCGTCCGCCGCTGCGCCGCCGCCGTCCCGCACACGCCCTTGCCGATCGCGATCCGCAAGCACCCGAGCGTGCCTTGATAGGGGCCGACCACCAGCTCATCCGGCTTCTCCGGATCGACGAGATAAAAGCCCGTCCAGAAGAACCGCTCCGGAAACGCATGCGCCAAAAGCGACGCCGCGCTCGCATAGCGCGCCGTCACGTTCCGCTCCCCCGCGATCACCGCCGCGATCTCGTTGCGCACCGCCGCGTAGCGTTCGGCCTTGTCGTCCGGCAGATCGAGCGCGCGTTCAGCCATCACGAAGCTCCTTGCGGGCGCTTGTAGCGCGCAACGGCGCCGGGCGCATCGCCCCGATTGCCTGGCGCCGCCATCGGCGCGCCCGCCGCGAACGAGAAGGGGATGATCCCCGCCCAGGCATCGCCGGGGAGATCCTCCGGCCCGTCCATATTGATCTTCGCCACGCATTCATCGAGCGGCAGGACGAGCACCTGCACGGTCGCCAGATAATCCTCATCGACCGGCGGAAGGCTCTCCCACCGCGCCGCGATGATGTGATCGAACACGATCTTCATGAGCCGCCGTTTCTCCGCGGCGCCGGCCACAGGCTGTGCAGCGCCGTAAACAGTGGCGGAGCGATAGCGGAACGTGTGATCCGGCACGCTGCGCCCGAGCACCAGCCCATCCACCAGCGTCACATTGAACGTGCAGCGCGCGCCTTGCGCCAAGTGCGAAAGCATCCGGTTGGCGCTGGAGCCGTGCAGGATGAGCGCATCGTCCATCCGCGCATGGATCATCGGCTGCACCTGCGGCTCGCCGTCGATCACCGCAGCGAGTGCGCCGATCAGCGCCTCATCGAAGATCGCGTGGATCTGCGCTTTGGAATAGGTCGCGCGCTTCTTCTTGCGCACCACGCGCGTGCGCGGGCTCGGTTCGTAAGCATCATCCATCGGCGCGCCGCCTCGCGATCACAGTGAGTTCGCTGTTCATCCAGAGCGGAAAGCCCGCGAACGGGCTCCCCGCGACGCGCTCTATATCGAAACGCAAACGCAGCGCTGCAATAAGCGTGCGATGATCGAACCCCAAATGATGCGGATGATAGGCCCGCCCTGGCGCGATCTCGTTTGCCGGCCGTGGTGCGGGCGCCTTGCCAAACGCCGCCAACGCGATCCCCCGCCAGCGCGCATCGAATGCGGAAGGACGCCGCGCCCAGCGGAACAGCCCCTTCGCCAGCGCCGGCGCCCCGATCTCGATTGGAACGCCGATGATGAGCGCCCCGCCGGGCCGAAGCACGCGCGCGATCGCATCGAGCGCGCCATCACTCTCGCGCGGCGGCAAATGCTCGAACACTTCCGTGCAGAAGAGAAGATCGGCCCACCCATCGCCGAGCGCGCGCTCCTCGCGCACAACGCGCCCGGCGCCGAGCGCCGCCTCCGCTTCCCGCGCCAAATCCGCCGCCGGTTCGAACGCGACGACCTCCGCGCCCGCGAACGCTTGAAGCGCCATCGCCGCGAGCGCCCCGTCGCCCGCGCCATAGTCGACGATCCGCTCAGCGCCCGCCGCCGCGCGCAAGCCGAACCGCAACGCGTCGTGCAACCGCCGCCGCTGCAGCCAGCGCTTCAGCGCATTCGGATCGTCGCGTGTAAGCGCGGCGTAGCTCATGCGCGACGATTGCCACGCGCGCGTGAGTCCGGCCAGTCGCGTTAGGCTGCGGCGCCCAACTGCGCCGCTTCGTCGAACTCGGCCTTCCAGCGCGCGACGAGCGCGCGGTTGTCGTGATCCCACGGATGAAAGCCCGGGCGGTACCACGCGAAGTAGGTGCGCCATCCGCGCGAGAAGATGCCGGGCTCCTTCCACACGAAGCGCCTAACGGCCTTGAGCGCGTCCTTGCGCGAATAGCCGTCCGCTTCGAGCAGCATCGCCGCGTACGTGATGATGTTGCGCGTGAAGAGCGCGCTGATGACGGCCATCGCGAGGCACCGCCGCAGATAGCGCCGCACCGGCCCCCATTTCTGCGTGACCGCCATGAACACGTCGAACGCGACCGCCTTGTGCTCGGTCTCCTCCATCGCGTGCCACCGCCACAGCTGTTCGATGCCCGGCGCGACGCTGTCGAACATCTCTTGGTTCGCGGCATGCACATCCGCCATCATCGCCGTGAAATGCTCGAGCGCGATCGTCGAAATCAGCATCCGCATCGGCCCGCGTGAGCGCGCGAACGCCACGCGCTCTTGGATCGCGGCTTCGACCGCCGCCGCCGGATACTTCTCCCGGTCGATGAGCTGATTGAGCTGATGGTGCTCCCGCGCATGAATGAACTCCTGCGCGATGAAACCCTTCACGTCGTCCACGAGCTTGCCTGAAACCTGGCCGCGATAATGCTTCACCGCGTCCACGAACATCCGCTCTCCATCCGGGAACGTCAGCGAGAGCGCGTTGAACACCGCCGTGCCGACCGGATCGCCATTGAGCCAATGGCCGCGCCGTGCGGCTTCGAGATCGAAGCGGATGTCGCGCGGCGGAACCGGAACGTCGGCGGGCGTGGATTTGGCGCTCATCGGGCGCTCTCCTGCTAAAGACCTTGGCTCTCGAGTCGAGACTGGCTACTACTGACAAAAATGTCAATAAGACGCTCCATGAAAAAACCGCCACGCATCCGGCGCGACGCCGCCGCCGCGCGCGAGCACATCCTCGCCGCCGCGGAGCAAGTGCTGGTGGACGAGGGGCCGCTCGCGCTCAAGCTCGCCGAAGTCGCTTCCGCCGCCGGCGTCGCCAACGCCACCGTGCTGCATCACTTTGAATCGATCGACGGCCTCCACGCCGCGCTCATGCAGCGGATGACGGATCAATTGGTCGCCGCAGTCCTCGCCGCGCCCGCGCCGGAGGACGATCACGAGCGTGCGGTCGAGGAGGTCGCCAAGGCGCTCTTCGACGTCTTCGAAACCCGCGGCGCCGCGCGCCTCGCCGCGTGGCTGGAGCTGACCGGCGAGTCCAAACGCCTGACGCACGTGCGCGAAGCGGTCGCCGCCGTCGTCGCCGAGCGCGCCGGTCGGGGCGCGCTCACGGTCTCGCAAGCGCAGGATCTCGTGCTGACGAGCCTCATGGTCGCCATGGGCGCCGGCCTCTTCGGCGCCTCCCTCGCGGAATTGATCGGCAAACCCCCCAGCCGCGCGCGCAATCTCGCGTCCGAACTCCTCCGCGACCACGCCGCGAAGCTGAAAAAGCGCTAAAAGGCCAAGTCCGCTCTTGGCCCGAAGCGGACTCTCAGTAGAGAGCGCACTCCCAAGCCTCAAACGGTGGTTTTGCTCGTTCGCCAGTGATGTATTCGCGAATGTATTGGGCGGCTCGTCGTTCGGCGTACTTGGCGTTCAGTACATTTCCATCGTTGTCGAGTTCGAGAACGTTGGCAAAAACGGCGTAGACGGTCTCAAGAGCGCTTGGCTCTTCTTGCAACAGTCTGCGGTACTCGATCCCTTCGACATCCAAGTTGCCGACTGTGCCGTTCGCGATCCAGTACGAGAACTGTCGAAGTGCGCCGCTGACGGAGTTGCTAAGCTTTGGCATTAAAGGGCACTCCCGACCAATGCTGAAGTGGGCGGCGCTTGTCGTCAACGTCCGCTCCCGGCGAAAAGCAGACCTAATGGGCCTTCACCGACCCGGAAGGCTGCTAAGGTCCGGAGCGGACGTTGCCCAGTTAGGGACTGTCAAAAGCAGCGGCGTCGGCGGCCTCAGCAGCGAGCCCGTGCGCAAACTGGGCGCCGCCATGATTTTCGAATTGGTTTTCGAAGCCGTAGCCGTCAAAACTCAAAATCATCGCGGCTGCCAGATACAGTCCAGCGCGAATCTGATTGGCGTCAGATCGAAATGTCAGCGTGAGAAAATAGTCGCCGTTTGAGATTAGGAAATTCGACGCAGAGCATTGCGCTATATAGCCCCAGAGGGATTCTGCATCCTCGACATCAGACGCTTCTTCGATATTGGCCTCTAGCGAGACCGGTCGCCCTTCGAAGACCACCGGCAGAGTGAGGTTGCCGTCCGGCACGGAGAACGGCTCGCTCGAGATGTGTGCGAGTGAAACAGGGTAAGAATGCTGCTCAAGCGCCATTTGGACTTGTTGCGCGGTCGGCCATTTGTCCCGACGCACTGCGACGAAGTAATCAAAGCTCATGCTGGCCCCGAACGCCCCTCCAAATAGCACATTGCCCGATTTCCGCTCTCGGCGAAAAGCGGACGGATGTGGCCCGGCCATTGCGCCCGCAGCGCGTGAGCGCGAGGACGCAAATCAAAACAAGAAACGCCTACCGGGCCCACCACGCCGCGCGAAGCGCGCGTGGTGGGCCCGGTAGGACTCGAACCTACAACCAGACCGTTATGAGCGGCCGGCTCTAACCATTGAGCTACGGGCCCCCGCGTGTCGCTGCCATCGCTGGAGGTGGCGCGCCCCTTACCAGCGTTCCCCGCGCCCCGAAAGCGTCGCCTCCGCGCCGGGCGCCCAGCGCTGAGGCGCCCAAGGATCGAACCGCCCCATCTTGCGGCGCCGCGCACACAGGGGCCTAGTGCGCGGGCGTCGGGCGCCGATTCCTTGGGCGGCGCTCGCCACAGTCAGGGCGTGAGCGAGATGTTCGATGAGATGCGGGAGGGTGGCGGCGTGCGCGCGGCCTATCGCGCCATCGCCGCTTGGCTTGAGGAGACGCCGCATGAAACCTTGGCCTCCAAGCGTGAGGAGGCTGAGCGTCTCTTCCGCCGCATCGGCATCACATTCGCGGTCTACACCGAGGGCGGCGATCCCGAGCGATTGATCCCGTTCGACATCATTCCCCGCGTCATCGATGCGCTGGAGTGGGAGACGCTGTCGAAAGGCTTGAAGCAACGCGTCCGCGCATTGAACGCCTTCCTCGCCGATATTTACGGGCCGCGCGAAATCATCCGTGCCGGGATCATTCCCGAAGCGCTCGTTCTGCTGAATCCTGCCTTCCAGGCGCACATGCAGGGCCTCGCCGTGCCCGGCGGCATCTACACCCACGTCGCCGGCATCGATCTCGTCCGCACCGGGCCGGACGAATTCTACGTGCTGGAGGATAATTGCCGCACGCCTTCCGGCGTCTCCTACATGCTCGAAGATCGCGCCGTGATGATGCGGCTCTTCCCCGAGCTTTTCGCGCGCGCCGGCGTCGAGCCCATCTCGCGCTATCCGGAAATGCTTCTGCGCACGCTCCAATCCGCCGCGCCCCCCGCGTGCAGGGGAGAGCCCACCGTCGCATTGCTGACACCCGGCCAATACAACAGCGCCTACTACGAACACTCCTTCCTCGCCGACGAAATGGGCGTGGAATTGGTCGAAGGCGTCGATCTCGTCGTCGAGGGCGGCAAGGTCTTCATGCGCACGACAGGCGGGCTGAAGCAGATCGACGTGCTCTATCGCCGCTTGGACGACGATTTCATCGACCCGCTCACCTTCCGCCCCGATTCAGCTTTGGGCGTGCCGGGTCTCATGGCCGCCTATCGCAACGGCCAGATCACACTCGCCAACGCCGTCGGCGCCGGCGTCGCGGACGACAAAGCCGTTTACATGCACGTACCCGCGATGGTGCGTTTCTATCTGGGCGAGGAGCCAATCCTCAAGAATGTGCCCACGCACGATTGTTCGAAGCCGGATGATTTGGCTTACGTGCTGGAGCACATTCACGAACTGGTCGTGAAGGAAACGCGCGGATCGGGCGGCTACGGGATGCTCGTCGGGCCCCACGCCACGAAAGCCGAACACAAAGCCTTCGCCAAGAAACTCAAAGCCGATCCCGCCAGCTACATCGCACAGCCGACGCTCTCGCTTTCCACCTGCCCGACATTCGTTGAATCCGGCGTCGCGCCCAGGCACATCGATCTGCGTCCCTTCGTGCTCGCCGGCGCCGATGAGATCCGCATCGTGCCGGGCGGCTTGACGCGCGTGGCGCTGCGCGAAGGCTCGCTCGTCGTCAACTCGAGTCAAGGCGGCGGCACCAAGGATACCTGGGTGTTGCGCAAAAACGGATCGGGCGCTTGATGCTCTCGCGCGCCGCGGATTCCATGTTCTGGCTCGCGCGCTACATGGAGCGCATGGACAATATCGCGCGCCTCATCGAAGCCGCGCAGATGATGACGGGCGTCGGCACGGACGCCGATGAGTGGCGCTCCGCGCTCGTCGCCGCCGGCTGCGATGAGGGTTTCGACAAGAAGCACGACATCGCCGACGCCGAATCCGCCGCGCTCTTTCTGGGCTTCGATCGCGACAACGATTCCGCCATCGTCAATTGCTTGGACAAAGCCCGCATCAACGCCCGCGCCATGCGCACCGCGCTCACGCGCGACATGTGGGACACGGTGAACGACGCCTGGCTCGAAGCCCGCGCATTGACGCCACGCTCTTTCTCCCAAGCGCGCCTCGCCGAAACGCTCGATTGGATCAAGACGATCTCGATGCGCTTCTTCGGCGCGTACTCGACGACCATGCTGCGCAACGAAGTATATTATTTCACGCGCCTCGGTACCTTCATCGAGCGCGCCGACAACACAGCCCGCATCCTCGACGTGAAATATCACGTGCTCTTGCCGAGCCCGAAAGAGGTCGGCGGCGCGCTCGATTATTATCAATGGGTCTCGATCCTGCGTGCGGTTTCCGCCGTCCGCGCGTATCAATGGGTCTATAAGGGCGAGGTGACGCCCTGGAACCTGGCGGAGCTGCTTATTCTCCGCCCCGAAATGCCGCGCAGCCTTCGCCGCTGCTACGAAGAGATCAATGAGAACCTCGATCGCCTGGCTGACGCGCACGGCGGGGCGAAGGGCGAGCCGCACCGCCGCGCCGGCGCGATCGACGCTGAGCTGCGTTACGGCCGCATCCGCGACATTTTCCAATCGGGGCTGCACGAATATCTGACCGGCATGATCGACCGCACAAGCGAACTCGGCCAAGAAGTCTCCGCCTTCTACATGCGATAGCTCCTTGCGCCTCAAGATCACGCACCGCACGTCCTACGCTTACGCCGCCCCCATCGAGCGCGGCGTCGAGCTCGTGCGTTTGTTCCCCAGCGCGCACGCAGGCCTCTCCGTGCTGCGCTGGTTCGTGACCGCGAAGGGCGCCCGCGTTGGGCAGAGTTTCTTGGATGGCGTGGCCAATCGCAGCGCGCTCGTTGATTTGAATCCCGGCGTTGAGAGCTTCGAAATCCTCGTCGAGGGTGAGGTCGAAACGCGCGATTCAAAAGGTCTCGTCGAAGGCGCCGCCGAGCCGTTGCCGCCCGGCTACTTTCTCCGCGAAACCAGGCTCACCACGCCCAACGCCGCCATCGCGGCGCTGACGCCCAAGGGCGCCGATCAAGGCGCGCGCGCCATCGCGCTCATGCACGCCGTCCGTGAACGGATCGATTTTCAGGTCGGCGTGACGGACGTGCACGTCGATGCCGCGGCCGCGCTCGAACGAGGCGGCGGCGTCTGCCAGGATCACGCGCACGTCTTCCTTGCCGCCGCGCGCGCCGCCGGCATCCCCGCACGCTACGTCTCCGGCTATCTCTACACCGGCGAGAAGAACGAACCCGCCAGCCACGCTTGGTGCGAAGCCTACGTTGAAACCGGTTGGCTCGGCCTCGATGCGGCGAACCGCGCCATCGTCAATGACGGCTACGTTCGCTTAGCCGTGGGCCTCGACTACCGCGAAGCAGCGCCCATCGCCGGCGTCCGCGTCGGCGGCGGAACGGAGACGCTGGCCGTTGAAGTCGGCGTCCGCGCGGAGCAATAAAGGAAAAGCATGACCTATTGCGTGGGCCTCTGCTTGAAGGATGGCGCGGTGCTGCTCGCCGACACCCGCACAAACGCGGGCGTGGATAACGTAGCGGTCTTCTCCAAGCTTCATGTCCTCAACGAGCCTGGCAAGCGGATGATCGCGCTGATGACGGCGGGAAACCTGGCCGTCACCCAATCGGTCGTCGCGCGTGTCATCGAAGGGGCCGGCGCGCCCGACGATGATCCGCCCCCAACGCTTTCGACCGTCTCCACCATGTTCGATGCCGCCAAACTCGTCGGCGATGCCATCCGCCGCGTTTATGACGCCGACGGTGAAGCCCTCGCCGCGCAGAATTTCCCGTTCGAAGCCTCGATGATCTTGATGGGGCAGATCGCCGGCCGGCGCATGAGGATGTTCCACATCTACTCGGCCGGCAACTTTATTGAATCGACGCCCGACACGCCCTTCTTCCAGATCGGTGAGAACAAATACGGCAAGCCCATTCTTGATCGCGTCGCGCTCTTCGATACGCCGCTGGAGGATGCCGTGAAGCTGGCGCTCGTGTCGATGGATTCCACCATCCGCTCGAACCTTTCGGTCGGCTTGCCGCTCGATTTGCTCGTTTACAGGAAGGACGCGGTCGATATCGCCCTGCAGCGCCGCATCAGCGAGGATGACGACTACTACCGTATGATCCGGCAGCGCTGGTCCGATGCGCTGCGCGCCGCCTATCGCGACATCCCGGCGCCCGATTGGATGTAAGTTAGGCGGCCAGCGCCGCGCCCAGATGATCGAGCGCGACGCCCCAGCCTTGCTCGCGCTCGTTGGTCGTGTGCGAGCCGTCGAGATTGGAGACGTGCTCGTTGAGCGTCAGCCTCGTGTGCCCTTGATCTTCCGAAAACTCGACTGTCACGAGTGAGGCGGTGACCGGCTCTTGCCCGCGCGTGACCGTGTAGGCGAACACGATGCGCGCGTTTTCGATGAGATCGAGATAGACGCTGTCCTCCCGGTAAAGGAGATCGCCGGGCGGCCCGAAGCGTGAGCGCTTAAAGCCGCCGACGCGGAAATTCACTTCGTCGAACACGATTTCCCAGTCGTTGTGCGAAACGTCCCAGCGCCCGTGCGCCTCCGGATCGCGCCACGCCGCGAAGACCCGCGCGGGCGGCGCCCGATACGCGCGCTCGATCGTGATGGCTCCGTGATGGATGCGCGGCGCGTTCATCGCGGCCTCCTGCAATCAATTAGGCATATACCTAACTAACGTCGGCTCTCCATCGGAGTCAAGTGCTCGCTCAATGTAAGCTTGCATCGCCCAGCCGCGCGCGATTGAGTGTTTTGAGGGGAGAACGCATGCAATGCGCAACACACGCCGCAGCTTCATGATCGGCGCCGTCGCAGCCGCCGCTTCGCCCGCTGTCGCCGCGAGCGAGCGCGAAGTTCGCGCGCTATACCGCCGCGCCATCGTCATCGATACATTGGGCGGGCCCGGCGGCTTCGTGCCGGGCGCGCCGCCCGATGCGATGTGGACGGCGCAACACATCGCTGATGCGCAGGCCTCCGGCCTCACCGCTGTCAATCTCACCTTGGGCTCGGTCGGCAATGTGCCGGACGCCTTCGAGCAAGCCGTGCGCGGCATCGCCGGCGCCGAGGCCGAGATCGCGGCGCATCCAAACGCGCTGACCAAAATTCTCACCGCCGCCGACATCCGCGCCGCCAAGCGCGCGCGCAAACTGGGCCTCATCTACGGCTTCCAGGACACGGCGTGTTTGGGCGCCGACGTCGCCAACGTCGATCTCTTCCACAATCTCGGGATCCGCATCTTTCAGCTCACCTACAACAACCGCAACCTCGTCGCCGACGGATGCATGGAGCAGAACGATGCGGGCCTCTCCGATTTCGGCCGCCGCGTCGTCGCGCGTTTGAACGAGCGGCGTGCGCTCATCGACCTCTCTCACGCGGGCGCACGCACGCAGGCCGAAGCGATCGCCGCTTCGCAAGGTCCGGTTGCCATCACCCACACGGGTTGCCACGCGCTGAACGACGTGCCGCGCAACACGCGCGATGAAGTTCTGCGCGCGCTCGCGGAGAAAGGCGGCGTCGCGGGCATTTACTTCATGCCGTTCCTGCGCGCCTCGGGGCAATTCCATGCCGAGGATGTCATCCGCCACGTCAATCACGCCTTGAATGTCGCGGGTGAAGATCATGTCTCCATCGGCACGGATGGCGTGATCTCACCGACGATCCTGGACGACGCATTTCGCGCCGCGCACGCCGCTGAAGTGGCCGCGCGCCGCGCCGCGGGCTATTCCGCGCCGGGCGAGAGCGATGAAGTCTACAATTTCGTCCCGGAGTACAACGCCGTCGATCGCTTCGAGCGCTTGGCGCTCGATTTGAACCGCGCCGGCCTCACGCCCCGCGTGGTCGAGAAAGTTCTCGGCGCCAATTTCCTCCGGCTCGCCGCCGAAGTCTGGGGCGGTTGATCTTCCGCGTCCGGAACATCACGCCCGCGTGACGACGCCCCGCCATCTTCCCGCCGTGAACGTCATTCGTCATAATCGTGTGGGAGGAAATCGAAGATGAAGAAGCTCATCGCCGCCTTGGCGTTCGTCGCCATGGCGCCAGTCATGATCGTTGCGCCGGCGCACGCGCAGGCCGTCGCGCCGTTGCGTCCCTTCGATCCCGCCATCGTGCGTGTCGCGGGCCGCGCCGAGCTTTACCTTCCCCCGGATCAAGCCCGCATCCGCGTCTCGTTCTATAGTCCCGCGCGCACCGCGCTTGAAGCGACGCAGAACGTCTCCACCCGCGCCCGCGCCCTGGAGACCGCCGCGCGCGCCATCCACGCGACGAACGTGACGCTCGAACGCACGGATGTCTCCGTCCAGCCCGTCATGCGCGAAGGCGGCGAGCGCCGGCCCGACCGCATCAACGGCTATGAAGCCACCGCCTCCGTCACGCTCCTCGTGCGCGATCTGGCGCTCCTCTCGCGCGCCATGGAGGCCGCCATCGGCGCCGAGCCCGATCGTTTCGACGAAGTGAGCTTCTCTATTGCCGATACGGCCGCCGCCCGCCGCGCCGCGCGCGAGGTCGCCATCGCCGACGCAGTCGATAAGGCCCGCGTCTATGTCGAAGGCGCCGGCCACCGCTTGGGCCGCTTGCTGCTGGTGGAGGAGGGCGCCGGCGGCATGATCATCCAGACCGGCAACCGCGCCATGGAATACGCCGTTCCCGCGCCGCCCCCGCCGCCGGGCGAGCCCATTGTGCCCCCGCCCGTGGCCCCCACGCCCCAGCTCTACACGGCCGAGGTGCAAGTCGTGTTTGAGATCGCGCCCCCGCGCTAGCGTCTCCGCGCGGGCCGTGCTTTTTTCCGCGGCGAGGGAGACGTCATGAAAGCGCTGATCGCGGTCCTGGGCCTTGCCACGCTCGCCGGTTGCGCGACGCCGTGCAGCACGACGATGCCGCAGCGCTCGGAGGTGGAGTATTCCTGCGCCAACGGTGCGCGGCTCACCGTCGCGTTTGACCGCGGCGCCGGGCGGGCGCTCGTGTCGGAGGATCAAGGCGCCGCCTTCGATCTCGGGATTCAGGTGTCCGGCCAAGGCTTCCGCTATTCGGGCGAAGGCACAGCGCTGCGCGGCCGCGGCGACAGCGTCGAGTGGACATCGCCCGCGGGCGCCACGACCGAATGCACGGCGATCGCTTCGCGCGCCATGGCCCAGTCCACGATCCAGTCGCGCCCCGAAACCGCCGTCTGCCGTACTTAATCCAGCGCAAGGATTGTGGCGTGACAGGGCCTTAAGTGGACGCCTGATCGCCGCGAACTACCTCTAGAGCCAGCGAGGCATGGGGAAGGGGCAGCGTACGCGCGCCCCTCTTGAGGAGATTTGGGAATGCGCATGAAGATGACGGTTCTGGCGCTCGCCGGCGCCATGGCGTTGAGCGCCTGCGAGACGACCGGCGGCTACGGTTATAACGACGGCTACCATTCCGGCGGCTCACGCCTGTCGCAGTGCACGCGGAACGCGCTCGTCGGCGCTGGCGTCGGCGCGGTCGTCGGCGCGGTCACGGCGCCGGACGGCAATCGCGGTGAGAACGCCGCTATCGGCGCCGCGGTCGGCGGCCTGGGCACATACGGCGTCTGCCGCTGGCTGCGCGCGCGCGATCAAGCCAACATCGAGCGCGGCTACCGCCAGGCTTTGAATGACAACCGTCCCTACAATGGTTCCTGGCAAAGCGATGAAGGCGCGCAGCGCAGCGTCTATGTCGATCGCCCGGTCGTGGATCCCAATCGCAGCGATTGCCGCCGCATCACCGCGACCGTGACCGATCCGCAATACGGCCGCGAACAATTGCCGCCGGAAACCTATTGCCGCAACGCCAGCGGCCAGTGGGTGCCGGTCTAACCTGAACTCATAGACGAAGCGCTGGGCCCTCGCGAAAACGAGGGCCCAGTCGTCTCGCGCCACTGCAGACCAGCAGCGTCGGACATGAGGGCCGACGCTGGCTGCGGCGAAGGTCGGCTGGCCATCTGCGCGGCTCGACGTAGAAGCCAAGCTCGCTGTGAAGCCGCGAAAAAATCAGCTCTTCTCGTGCTTGAACGAGACGGAGAGCTTCACGCGGAAGACGTCGATCTCCCCGTTGTCCTTGAGCGTCAGGTCCATCTCCTTGACTTCCGCGACGCGCAGCTCGCGCAAACTCGCCGCCGCCATCGCCATGGCTTCCTTGGCCGCGTCCTCCCAGCCCTTTTTGCTGGTGCCGACGAGTTCGATGACTTTGTAGACGCTCATCGCTTCCTCCCATTGGCCGCGCCTCTGACATGGGCGCGCGAAACGACAGAAGGTCTTGCAAACGCCGCCGGCGTCAAGCGCCGGCGGCGAGAGCTTCGCGTAGGCGTTGTTACGCTACGAGCGCCGCCGGAGGCAGCGCCGCAGCGGACACGCCGATGAACAGGACAAGCGCAACCAGCGTCGCGATCATCGTGATCCATACGGGCGCCAACCGGGCCAACATTGTTGCCTCCATCGAAAGAGCCCTTTGCGGGCCGCCGCACACATTGCGGCGAGGCATATCTAGAACCGCGCGGTCCAGCTTGCGGTGACGGCGGTCACGTGGGCGTCAGGCGGAGCGCTGTCGTTCGCGGGCGCGCGCCGGAATCGATTGAACAAGCGCGCTCTTCGCGCTTCAATTTTGAGATGCTCACAATCTTCGGCCGGCGCAGTTCAAGCAACGTGCAGAAGGTGATGTGGCTGGTGGGCGAACTGAAGCTGCCGCATCGGCTCGTGCCGCTCGGCGGCGACCATGGCGGGCTCGACGACCCGGCGTTCACGGCGCTGAACCCCAACGGCCGGATCCCAACGATCAAGGAAGGGGACGTCGTGGTGTGGGAGAGCCACGCGATCTTGCGCTACTTGGCGGCAAACTACGGCGGCGAGATTTTTTGGAGGGAGAACGCGGCGGAGCGATCACTTTCCGACCGCTGGATGGATTGGGCTCAGACGGTCTGGCAACCGAGCTTTGTCGATGGCGTGTTTTGGGGCTGGTACAGGACGCCAGAGGCGCAGCGCAACGAGCGCGTGGTCGCTGAAGCCATTCGGGCGAGCGCTCAGCTTATGCAGCTCCTCGATCGCGTGCTCGCGGAGCGCTCTTTTCTGGCGGGCGACACGCTGACATTGGCCGATATCGCAGTCGGCGCGACTCTCTTCCGATACTTCAATCTGGACATTGAGCGCCCGCGCGTTGCGAACGTGGAAGCATGGCGAGCGCGTCTTGAGGCGCGCCCCGCATATCGAGAACACGTCATGATCCCCTTTGAGGAACTGAAGGACAAACCCTTCCCGGCCGGGCGGTGACCGGGTCGGCCTTCGCGTCGGCGTTCGCCCGCTCGCCGTGACGCAGCCCCCGCCCCCCGCTAACAATGGCGGGGGAGGGAAGAATGCGCGGGCTCATCGCCGCTCTGGCCGTCACGGCCTGGTCGTCCTGCGCCGCCGCGCAAGAGCCGCCGGGAGCGGAAATCTACGGCGCGTTGCCGGCGATCTCGGACGCCGCCATTTCCCCCGACGGGAGCAGAATTGTCATCGCCGTCGCGTCAGCCGCCGGGGAGGGCGTGCGCGTTCTCGGTCTCGACGGCATGTACGAGATGATGGCCGCCGCGGCGCCGCAGCGCATGAGCCTGCGCGCCATCGGCTGGGCCGATGACGAACACGCCGTCTTCACGGTAAGCCAGACGCTTCGTCCCGAGCACGCCTTCGCCGGCGTCATCTTCCCGGGCAATCCGCGCTACATCGAATATTTCAGCACCGGCATCGCCGCGCTCCCGTCCAACCGCTGGTTCTACATTCAGGCGCGCGGCGGCCCTTCCGGCGTGCCGCAATTCTTCTGGGATTTCGAGGCGCCGATCGAAGGCGATCCCGGGCGCGGCCGCGCCACCGGCTACACCTATTCCTCGGCCGCTTCGAGCCTCGCGGTTTTCGCCGTCGATCTTTCGTCGGGGCGTGCCGGCGTCGTCGCGCGCGGCAGCCCCGACACGCTCCAATTCATCTTGAACGAACGTGGCGAAGTGGCCGCGCGCATCGACGTGCAAGACGCCGCCAATAGCTGGCGCATCCTGCGCAACGAAGGCGGCCGCTATGTTGAGGCGTTGAGCGGCGATTCCGACATCGGCGCCCCGCCAATCGTCGCCGGTTTCCTTGCCGACGGCCGCCTGGCTCTCATCGACAATCTCGCCGAGCATGACCGCGACGCTCTTATTGCGCTCGATCTCGCAAGCGGCGAGCGCCGCGCCGTCTTCGAGGATTCCACATACGCGCTCGCCGGCGCCATCGCCGACCCTTGGACGCGCCGCGTTGTCGGCGCCGCCTGGACCGCCGATTTTCCGCGCCAGCTATTCTTCGAGGCGGAGCTCCAGCAAAGCGCCGAAGAGCTCGCTCGCGAGTTCGTCGGCGGCTACGCGCAGATTGTCTCCTGGTCGCGGGACCGGCGACGCTTGCTCGTCTTCGGCGAGCGCGCGACCGACGCGGGCGGCTTCTACCTCTACGAGCCCGGCGCCGGCACGATGCGCCTCATCGCGATGCGCTATCCCGCGCTCTCCGGCCCCGCTGCCGTGGGCGAGCGTCAGGCTGTCACTTACCCCGCGCGCGACGGCGTTCGCATCCCCGCCTATCTGACACTTCCCGCCGGCGCACCGCGCCGCGACCTGCCGCTCGTGCTTCTCGTGCACGGCGGGCCCCACTCGCGCGACACCTTCGCCTGGGACTGGTGGGCGAGCTTCCTCGCCTCGCGCGGCTACGCCGTGTTGCAGCCGAACTTCCGCGGCTCTGACGGTTACGGCCGCGCCTGGCGCAATGCCGGCCTTCGCCAATGGGGCGGCCTCATGCAAACCGATGCGGAGGACGGCGTCGCCGCGCTCGTGCGCGCAGGCATCGTCGATCCCGCGCGCGTGTGCATCGTCGGCGCTTCATACGGCGGCTACGCCGCCCTTGCCGGCGCCGCGCTGACGCCGGAGCGCTACGCGTGCGCGGCGAGCGTCTCGGGCGTTTCGGATTTGGAGCAGATGCTAGCGCAAGTTATGGCGCAGACGGGGCGTGCAAGCATCGCGTCGGATTTCTGGCGCGTCTCCATTGGGGATCGCGCTGAGGATCGCGAACGCATTCGCGCTGTCTCTCCGGTCAACCTCGCCGCGAACGTGCGCGCGCCGATTCTGCTCATGCACGGCGACGAGGACACCGTCGTTCCGATCGAGCAATCCCGCCGCATGGAGCGCGCGTTGCGCGAGGCGGGCCGCGATGTGCGCTTCGTCACGCTCACCGGCGATGATCATTGGCTCTCGCGCGCCGAAACGCGCACCCAAATGCTGCGGGAACTGGAGAGTTTTTTGGCGCAGCATTTGCTTGCTGCGCAATAGGGCGCTGTGGGCGAGGCCGATAAGATCAATCTGCGCGCAGCGCTGGAGCAGGCTGGTTGGCGCATCGAGACTGAGGAAGTTGCGACACATGAATGGTGGCTGTTCGAGTGCTGGCGGCTGACATCGACATGGCGACCCGTGGGGGCCGTCGCTTACGTTCTGTTTCTCGTGGACCCGCTATATCCGTTCGATTGGCGCGACAGCATCAGAAGTGTCGATGCCATCGCGGTTCACGCAGAGCGCCGCATCGAGCGAATGGGTGCCTCGCAGGGAGCTTTTTACTTGGCGCGCGGTCGCTGGACGCAAACCCTGAAGGAAATTGTCCAGGCTGCAAACGCGCTCCGGCCGAACCAGTGAGCTCATGCCGCGCGCACCTCCCAGATAAGCGCGCTGCCCGTCTCGGTCACATCCACATCCATGAAGCGCCGGTGCGAGTGAACGGCGCCGCGCCAGATCTCGGCCCAGCAGCGCAGAAGGAGCGCGCGTTCCTCGCCTTCAAGACCGCGCGCGATGCGCAAGCCTTCGTGACGAAGCCGCACGCTCTGCTCATCGGCATGCTCGATCGTGCAATCGTCGCCCATGCCGGCGAACATCGCGGCGATAAACGCGGCCGCTTCGCGCGGGCCGCCGTCCACGCCGCCGATCGCCTCGCGCATGCGCTGATAGTGCTGCAGTCCCGTTAGCCGCGCCGCGAGTTTCAGCTGCTCCAGCGCCTTCACATCGCCGATCACGTGCGCCAGCGCCTCCGCGCCGTTGCGAATGTAATCGATCGCGTAGTTGCGATTGGCTTTCGCGAGCCGCTCTTCGTTCCAATCCGCCTCCGGCGGCTTGGGCTGTTGGGCGGGATCGAAAGGGGGGGGGCGCTCGCCCGGCGCGAACTGAAGCCGTTCCTCCGCACGCAAATCGCGATCGAATTCTTTGAAATAGCCGCAGAGTCCGAACTCGCCCGTCATGTCCTCGGAGACGCAGACGAATCCTAGCCGCGGATTCCCAAGCGAGACGCCGTTCTGCGCGTACCACCCTTCGAGAAAGCCGCGGCTCGCCTCGATCGGCACGCCGCAGATCGCCGCGCCGGCATACATCCAGCGCGGATAGCGAAACCGCACCCACGCCTTCTTGGGGCCTTCCTCCATGTACTCGACGCCGACGCCGCCCATATTGTTGGAGAGAACGTGATAGCGCGCGCACGCGACCGCATGCGGCAGTCCCTCAAGCCCTAGCTTTGCAAAGCTCGAAAGAAACTTCTCTTCGTGCTGGCGCCGGAAGAGCCTGAACATCCAGTCGCCGGTAGCGCGCGGCCCTTCGCGCGTCGCGACCATGAGCTCCAGTCCGACCAGATATTGATGATGCAGTTCCGCCTGCGCGGCGATGGCGGCGATGGTCATGCGCTGCTTCTAAAGCGCGTTCGCGTATTCCTCCAGTTGCCCGGCGACCGTGCCCCAGCCTTCGTGGAAGCCCATCTCCTCGTGCTGCTTCAAATGTTCCGGAGTCGTGTGCAGCGCGCGCGCGATGTAGCGCGTGCCGTCGCCTTCATCCGCAAAGGTGACGATCGCGGTCATCGGCATCCAGGATTGAAGCGGGCGCCACCCGCCGCCGAGCTGAGACGTCGTCACGATCTTTTCGCGCGGCACGATCTCGAGGAAGCACCCCGGATTATCGCTCTCGCCAGTGCCGCCTTTGCCGTCCGGGCCTGTCATATAAGTGTGAAATCCGCCGCCGGGCCGGAAGTCGAATTCTTTCACCTCGGTCGTCCAAGGCTTCGGGCACCACCATTCCTTCAGATGCTTCGGATCGCTCCACGCGCGCCAGATCTTCGCGCGCGGCGCATTCAAGAAGCGATCCAACTTCAATTCCAACACATCACTCATCATCGTCTCCTAGATTCAGAACGTAGGCATCCATCCGGTCGAGGCGCGCTTCCCAAGTGTCGCGTTGCTTGGCGAGCCAGGCTTGCGCTGCGTCCAGCCGCTTGGGCTCGATCCGGCAAATCCGTACGCGGCCTTCCTTCCGGCTGGCCACAAACCCGCTTTCCTCCAGCAATTTGAGATGCGGGCTGATCGCCGGCAGCGACATCCTGAGCGGCTTCGCCAGTTCGCTGACGCTCGCGGGCCCCTTCGCCAGCCGCGCGATGATCGCCCGCCGCGAAGGATCGGCGAGCGCGCTGTACATGAGATCGAGCGCTTCCGAACGGTTCATGATCGCCTTAACTATCGGCGCCGGCGGCGAAGGCAAGCGAAAACTTCAGGCCTGGCTGAAGTGTCTTGTGTATGTCGCTTTGCTCGGGACGAAATCGAAATTACGGTGCGGTTGCACGCAAAAGAAATGGGCGGCCATTGGCCGCCCAAGCACTAATTTTCAGACTTCGGGTACGGACTCACTAGCATGGACGCTCCGGATGCGGAAGAAAAAATTGCAAGCCGAAGTGTCGCCCTCGCTACGCAATAGCGCCGGCCCGCGGTGTGCGGACCGGCGCTCAAGTGCAGTCTTCAGGGAGGTCTAGAATTCCTGCTGGATGCGAAGGCCGAAGATCCGCGGATCCGTGAGGAACGTGTTGCGGAAGAGGCCTGACGTATCGTCGGTGAGGTAGGCGTCGGTGTACGCCAGCTCATCGGTCGCGTTCGTCACGAACGCCTCGACCGTCGTGCCCCAATCCTCGTTTGCGAGCCGGAAGAGCAGGTTGAGGTTCGAATAGCCCTCAAGCAGATCCGACGGCGAATTGTAGATCCGCGAGTAGGAATCGTCTTGCCAGTAATAGTCGGCGCGGGCCGTGGCTTCCCAGCCGCCGCCCAGCGCCCAGCTATATTGCGCGCCAAGCGAAAGCGTCCACTCTGGCGAGTTCGGCAGCGCACGGCCAGCGAGGTCGACTTCGACGCCCTCAGACACCACGCCTGACAGGAAGTGCGTGTCGTCCGAGCAGATGCCGCCGATGGCGAGCGGCACGGCGTTGAAAAGGTCGATAATGCTGACGCCCACGCCCGCGCCGTTGGGGTCGGTCAGCACCGCGGTCGGGACCGTGCAGTTTTGACCGCTGAACGGATCGTGCAGCAGCGTAAGGGTCGGATCGCCTTGCGTACGATTGAGGGTGTCGAGCGACACGCCTTGCTCGATTTCCGTGGAAAGCCAACCGAGCGCCGCGTCGAGGCGGAAGCCGTCGAACACTTCCCAGCCGAGTTCGACCTCGAAGCCGTCCACTGTCGCGTCGATGTTCTCGTTGACCGAGGAGCGGTTGACGATCCGAGAGACCTGATAGCCCTGATAGTCATAATGGAACGCCGTCAGATTGAGGATCATGCGCCCGTCGAACAGCGTATTCTTTATCCCCACTTCGATGGCGTCCACGAATTCCGGCTCGAACGCCAGCGGAATGCCCGCCACGCCCACCGAAGCCGGCGGGTTGAAGCCGCCCGACTTGTAGCCGCGCGAATAGAACGCATAGAGCAGCGTCGAGTCGGTGAACGGCGTTTCGAACCGCCAATCGAACCCGATCCGGCCCGTGATCTCGTTGAACTCGACGTGCTGCGGATCGGCGAACACGAGCCCGAAGCCCGGCGTGAAGAGCGCGGGATTGACCGGTTGCACATCCTTGGTGTCCGACGTGTGCCGCACGCCTGCGGTGATCGTAAAGTCTTCGATCGGCTCCCAATAGACTTCGCCGAAGACGCCGAGAGCGTCGAGGTCGTACCATGAGCGGTTGAGGTAATAATTGTGCCCGTCGCCGGACGGCGGGTTGCTGAAGTCGACGGAGAGAGCGCCGTCCCCAATGAGCCCAGGCAGCGCGAGTTGCGCGGCCGTCAAGGCGTTGCCGAACACCCAATAATCGGCGAGCGACTCAAGTTGCAGCCAGATGGCGCCGACATTGAAATTGAACGGCCCGTCGAAACTCGATTCGAGCCGCAACTCCTGTGTCCACTGCGTCGCTTCCGAACTGGAAATGTCGAAGGTGCGCAGCAGATTGGTCGAGCCAAGTTGCGGGTCATTGAACACGCCCGCTGGGCTGGTGAGGCCCGGAATGAAATTGAATCCGATCGGCGATTGGAAACGGAAATAGTCTTGGAACGTGAAATAGGTGTCGTCGTTATAGGAGGTTAGCGAGACAAGCCTCAGGCTGTCGCTGATGTCCCATGTCATGTTCAACTGAACGACGTTGGCTTCCGCCGTGTAGATTGGATCGATGCCGGACTCAATGATCCGCGGGTCCTCGCTTTGCGTGACGCCTGCGTTCACATCGCCGGAAAGCAGACCGACGATCGCGGCCCACGACCCGCCGAGCGTGGCCAATGAGTTCGGCCCGCCTCGCACTTCCGGCCCGCCATAGAGCGAGCCATCGGTGCAGCCTTGGCTGAACCAACCGCGCGTGATCGGATTGACGAGGGCGAGACCGCCAATATCGGCCGGCCCTGGGTCGTGCCGGCAAAGCTGGCGCCCGACCCGTGCGCGTGAATCGTCTTCCTCGAAATGCTCGTAGAGCAGCCACGCGCTGAAGTTGTCGCTCGGGTTGAAAGCGAGCGTCGCGCGCCCCGCGAAGATGTTGCGGTCATCGACTTCGTTGTCGGTGACGGTGTTGTAGCCGAAGCCGCTGCGCTGGATCGTCGTCCCGGCGAGACGCAACCCCAGCACGTTGTCCCCGATGATCGGGATGTTCGCGACCGCCGTGCCGCGGAACGTGCCAAAGCTCGCCCCTTCCGCGCGCAGCGAGAACTCAAGCTCGTCCGTCGGCAAATTGGTGATGACGTTGATCACGCCGCCCGTCGCGTTGCGCCCATAGAGTGTGCCCTGCGGGCCGCGCAGCACTTCCACGCGCTGGACGTCGTAGAATTCCGCTTCGAACAGCCGGTTTGCGATGAATGGCGCGCCGTTTTGGTGGACGCCCACGCCCGCGTCCGCCCCCGCCGCGACGACCTTCGCGCCGACGCCCCGAATCTGGAAATTGTAGCCGGTGAAATTGCCCTTCGAGAAATTGACGTTCGGAATGACCTGCAGCAGGTCCGCGCCGCCGTCGAGACCGCGCGATTGCAGCGCTTCCGCGTTGAACGCCGACACCGCGATCGGAACGTCTTGGATGGCTTCTTCGCGCCGCTGCGCCGTGACGACGATTTCGTCCGAGGCGTTCTGCGCCAGTGCTGGTGTTGCGAGCCCGACCCCCATTGAGCCGAACGCGGCTGAGCCAAGCAGAATCCGGCCTCCCGCACGGGGCGTTTCGCCCTCTTGTCGCGGCGCCGTAACGGCGCCGGTTGGCGCATGCGTAGGCCGGCGTGGCTACGGGCGCGCCTCTTGAATGTTAGGTATGCAAAGAGCCGCCTAATCGACTGTCAACGGAATTCTATGCCCCAAGCGGGCGGTTAAGTTCGTATGGCGCGCAAGCATGTCACCCGCGACACACAATTCGCCACATTTCGCTGTCGCAGCAGGGAAACCTGTGCAGTGCAATATAGAATAGGACGGATTCGGACGATCTAAAGTGAAGCGGCCGCTTCACATCGAGATGCAGATTTTACCGAAGTGCGCGCCGCTTTCCTGGTGGCGGAATGCATCGCCAAGCGCTTGAAGCGGGAAGGTTTTGTCGATCACGGGCCGCAAGGTGGGCGCCGCATCGATTGCGCGCACCATGTCTTCCTGCTGTTCCCGCGACCCAACTGTAATCCCGATGAGTCGGATCTGCTTGCCCATGATGAGCCCGGTCGCGACTTCCCCGGCATAGCCCGCCAACACGCCGATCATCGAGATGTGCCCCCCGATCCGGCAGGCGCGGATCGATTGCGCGAGCGTCCCCGGCCCCCCGATCTCGACGACATGATCGACGCCGCGGCCGCTGATCTTCTGCGCTTCCGCGCCCCAGTCAGGATTGCTCTTGTAATTGATCACATGATCGGCCCCGAGCGCTTTGAGGCGTTGAAGCTTCGCGTCTGATGAAGAGGTCGCGATCACGTTCGCGCCGCACATCTTGGCGAACTGCACAGCGAAGATGGAAACGCCGCCCGTTCCCTGCGCCAGCACCCAATCGCCCGCTTTGATCTCCCCTTCGCACACCAGTGCGCGCCAGACTGTGAGCCCCGCGCAGGGGAGGGTGGCGGCCTCTTCGTGCGTCCAGCCCTTCGGCGCTTTGGTGAAGCTCGTCGCCGGCGCGGTCACGCTTTCGCGCGCATAGCCTTGCGTCCGGTCCCCTGGCACGGCGCGCAGCTTCTCCATGGTCGGCTCACCCGAAAGCCACTCCGGAAAGAACGTGCTCATCACGTGATCGCCCACGGCGAACGCGCTGACGCCTTCGCCGATCGCGGTCACCACGCCCGCGCCGTCGGACATCGGAATGCGTCCTTCCTCAACCGGGATCATGCCCTTGACGACCAGATAGTCGTGATAATTGAGCGATGACGCCGAGAGCTTGACGCTGATCTCGCCGCGCTGCGGCGCGGGCGTATCGGCGTCCCCGAGCGCGAGGTTGTCCAGCCCGCCGGGCTTCTTCAGCAGCATCGCTCTCGCCATTTGCGTCTCCCTTGCGCCGCTCTCATGGACCGCGACGCAAAGGAAGGCGCAAGGGCTAAGCGTCCGGCGCGAACGTCGCCATCAGCTCTTCTTTCCGCGCGGCCATCTCGGCGCCCAGCGCATCGAGATCGAGACCGGCCTTCTTCGCTTTCGCGAACATGCCGTCGGGCTGCTCTTCCTCTTTCACGTGATGCTCGATCATCTCCGAGAGCACTTTCACCTTCGCGTCCCAAAGTTCATCGCCCGGTTCGCCGGCCTCGATTTCCTCGATCAGCTTCTTCGCGCCATCATGCTCGACGATCGCTTCGTCGTTGAGCTCTTGGTCGCCCGTCGCGTCGAGATAGGCCGGATAGAAAATCTCCTCTTCGATCTGCGTGTGCACTTTGAGAGCGGTGCAAATTTTCGCGGCGAGCTTCGCCTTTGTCTTTTCAACGCTCGTCTTCTCGAATTCCTCGAACCAGCCTTCGACTTCGCGGTGATCGTTCTTCAACAGCGTGATCGCGTCGGGCGCATCGGCGCGCGCTTTGGGCGGGGCTTTCTTCGCGGGCGTTTTCTTCTCTGTCTGGGGCGTGGCCATAAGCTTTCTCCTTCGAGCCGCAAACGCCGCGGCGCCGCGTCAAGTTCCCGCTTGGCCGGGAGGGGCCGCATCGCTATATGCGGCGCTCTTCCGACAATCAGAGGCGAAGAATGGCCGAGCCGGCGCAGTATATTTTCACCATGCAGGGCCTCACGAAGGCCTATCCGGGCGGCAAGAAGGTCTTCGAGAACATCTGGCTTTCGTTCTACCCGGACGCGAAGATCGGAGTCGTGGGCGTGAACGGCTCCGGCAAGTCGACTCTGCTCAAGATCATGGCGGGGCTCGATAAGGATTTCACCGGCGAAGCCTTCCCGATGGCCAACACCAAGATGGGCTATCTCGAGCAGGAGCCGTCCCTCGATGACGCGCTCACCGTGCGCGCCAATGTCGAATCCTGGTGCGAGGAGAAGAAGCTCGTCGACAAGTTCAACGAAGTCTCCGCCAAGCTCGGCGAGGATTATTCCGATGAACTCATGGAGGAGATGACGAAGCTCCAGGAGCGCATCGACGCCGCCGATGCGTGGGACATCGATTCAAAGATCGACATGGCGATGGATGCGCTCCGCTGCCCGCCGGACGATTCGCCCGTCGACAAGCTCTCCGGCGGCGAGAGGCGCCGCGTCGCGCTCTGCCGGCTCCTCCTCGCCAAGCCCGACATGCTCTTGCTGGACGAGCCCACCAACCACCTCGACGCCGAATCCGTCGCCTGGCTTCAGCATCACCTCGAAGCCTTCCCCGGCTGCGTCATCCTCGTCACGCACGATCGCTACTTCCTCGATCAGGTGACGAAGTGGACGCTCGAATTGGATCGCGGCAAGGGCGTGCCTTACGAGGGCAATTATTCCGGCTGGCTCGAAGCGAAAGCCAAGCGCACGCAACAGGAACAATCCGAAAGCGAAGCGCGCAAGAAAACCATCTCGCGCGAGCTCGAATGGGTGCGCCAATCCCCCAAGGCCCGCCAAGCCAAATCCAAAGCCCGCCTCCAGCGCTACGATGAGCTCGTCAACGCCGCCGAGCGCGAGAAGCAAACCTACGCGACGATCCAGATCCCGCCCGGCCCGCGGCTGGGCGCAAACGTCATCGAAGTCTCCGGCTTGAAGAAGGCGTATGGCGAGAAGCTTCTGATCGACGGGCTCGATTTCAAGCTCCCGCCCGCGGGGATCGTCGGCATCATCGGCCCCAACGGCGCGGGCAAAACGACGCTCGCGAAAATGCTGACGAAGCAGGAAGAGCCGGACGGCGGCGAGATCAAAATAGGGGAGAGCGTCAAGCTCGGCTTCGTCGATCAATCGCGCGACGCCTTGGATCCGAAGAAGACGATCTGGGAGGAGATTTCAGGCGGGCTCGACGTCATCGAGGTCGGCGGCCGCGAGGTGCCGACTCGTGCGTATGTGTCGAGCTTCAATTTCAAAGGCGCCGATCAGCAGAAGAAGGTCGGCCTCCTCTCAGGCGGGGAACGCAACCGCGTGCATCTGGCCAAGACCCTGCGCATGGGCGCCAACGTCCTGCTGCTCGACGAGCCGACCAACGATCTGGACGTCGAAACCCTCCAGGCGCTCGAAAGCGCGCTCGAGGATTTTCCCGGCTGCGCCATCGTCATCAGCCACGACCGCTGGTTCCTCGATCGCTTGGCGACGCACATCCTGGCCTTCGAGGGCGATAGCCACGTCGAATGGTTCGAAGGAAACTTCGAAGCGTACGAGGAAGATAAGAAGCGGCGGCTAGGCGAGGACAGCTTGATCCCGCACCGGATCAAGTTTCAGAAGTTTGGACGTTAGGGCGGGCAACTCATTCCGATCACGGAATATTTAGCCCTATGTCGTACTTCGACCACAGCCGGTGGAAATCGTGGATCGAGGTCAACGATTTCCGGGTGTGGCAGGTAGCGTTAAGCCAGAATCGGCGTGAAGTTCTGTCATGACTTTGCCGTGAACAAAAAGTAAACGGTATCGTTGTAGCCCTAAGGAGACAAACATGGCCCTATCCGCCAAAGACACTCGTTCCCCAATTCAGGAGGCGGTGCGGATTGCGGCAAGCCAGTTAGAGTCGGTGAAGAATACTTCTCCGCCGCCTCAAACCAGTGCAGGTTGCAAGGAGCAAGGAAAGCAGCCCAAGAGATAGCATATGTCAGCGCCGCGATCGTTGTACGGAGAAACGGACTCGGCGCGGCGTTTCAAGCTACAAGAAGAAGACAGCATCAGCGAAGAAGGGCGCTCCGAATTCAGAAGAGACTTCGGGCGCATCCTTCACTCACCGTCGTTTCGTCGGCTTGCAGGAAAGACGCAGCTCTTTCCCGTGGGGGAGTCAGATTTCTTTCGAAACCGACTCACGCACTCGCTTGAAGTCGCGCAAATTGCCAAGGGCATTGCGACGATCATCAACAAGACAGACCCATACTTTCAACAAAACCCTATTAGTCTAGATTTGATCGAGTGTGCGGCGCTCGCTCATGACATTGGCCATCCGCCGTTCGGCCACAACGGCGAAGAGGCGCTCAACGAATGCATGAATGGAAGCGGTGGCTTTGAGGGGAACGCTCAAACGCTCCGGATCGTGGCTCGGCTCGAGAAACGTGAGATCGCCGATATCCAGAGCCAAGGCTTTTCTCCGTCCGGCCAAGACATGCGCGTCGGTCTGAATCTGACCGCGCGCACCATGGCTGCGATGCTCAAATACGATCGGCAAATTCCCGAACCGCAGGAAAACAATCCCTCTGTCAAAAAGGGATACTACGCGATGGATGCGAGCGTAGTTCGCTTCATCAAGAAGAACGTATGCGGCGTCGAGGACATGTCGGATTTCAAAACCGTTGAATGCTGCATCATGGATATAGCCGATGACATTGCGTATTCCACTTACGATCTTGAAGACGCGATGAAGGGGGGCTTTGCCCATCCGCTCCAAATCGTTGCATCGACCGATGAGCTAAAGCAGAAGATTGTTGGAACGATCAAGGATCGGGCCAAGAAGTTCTATCCGGATTGCGAGAGCGAATGGAAAGATTTCAACACGGAAAACGTCGGGTTCATCCTAGAAGAGTTGTTTGGAAAAGAACTCTCGCAAGCTGTGGCAAATGAGAGAAGTGGTGGCACTTCGACGTCACCCGAGCTCTTCGTAGCCGCCGCGTCATTCAATGCGTCGGCCGAACTCGCTTCGAACGGATACATCCGCGTCAAGCTGACCTCCTCATTCGTCAAGCGGTTTATGTCGGGAGTGGAGGTCACGCTAAACCAAGAGTTCCCACAGCTCACTCGCGTTCGTCTCGATTTTGATACGTTTCTGAAAGTCGAGGTACTAAAGAACTTCGCCTACCAAGCCTTCATTCTCTCCTCCATGCTGAAGACATCTGAATTTCGGGGAAAGGACATCGTCGATCGCATTTTCAAAGCGTTCGATGACAAAAGTGCACTGATGCTGCTGCCCGAAGACTATCGCGCGCTGCTTACAGAAATTCCGACGGACGCAGTGCGTCGTCGAGTGATTTGCGACTACGTGGCGGGCATGACGGACCGGTACGCGATGGAAGTGTACCGTCGACTTTACTCCACCGACCCACCATCAATGTTTAAGCCGCCCTGACTATCCCCCTGTCCGCGCCCCATTCCCCAACAAAATCAACGCGCTCACGAATCTATCCGACCGGGTCCGGCGCGCTTTCATAATCGCCTCGTCCCGCCGCAAGCGGAGGTCGTTCCGGATCAGACCGAAATCGGCGGCGGGAGGCGGATGAGCGTGAGGGCCGGCGGGGTCAAAACCGCCGATCTCCGGGGAGCGGATCTGAACCGCCCCGCACGCGGCCGGCCTACGGCGCTGGAGTTAAAACCTCCGTCTTGTGCGCCGCGCCGGCGATCAACATCCGTCGGGGCGCGGGCGTCCGCGTCTGGCGCGTCGGAAGCGAAAGCCGAAGACGCAATATGTTTGGCGCGAACCACCGCGCCCCCATCCTCCGTACACGGAGGGAGAATGATGCGAGCCCGCGGAGAGCCCTTTCTCGAGCGGATAAGGGAGCGCGGGTCCCCCTCCCTTGAGGGGAGGGGGCTAGGGGGAGGGTGAGAGATGCGTGAGACGGTTCAGAACAAAACTTCTCAAACCGAAGCGCGAACCTCTCACCCCCTCCCAACCCTCCCCCCTCTAGGGGGAGGGCTCGATCGTCCGCAAGCGGAGCAACCCGGCGGCAGAACAAAACACTTCCCCCTCCCTGGAGGGGAGGGGGAATCAAAGGGGGAGGGTGAGGAGTGCGTGAGGCGGTTCAGAACTTCACTTCTCAAAACGAAGCGCGCGTTCCTCACCCCCTCCCAACCCTCCCCCCTCCAGGGGAGGGGTAGAAAGTCCGGAAACGGAGGAACGATGTCGAATAAGTAAAATCGCCGCAAGCCCGATCCCAACGAAAAACCAGGGCAAGGCCGCGCCGCGCGCGCCCGCGC
>JBFWVZ010000007.1:0-122677 GCA_050246475.1 Hyphomonadaceae bacterium
CGCCCGGCGGCGCGGCCGAGGCGATCGGCGCGTTGCGTGACGGCGATCTCGCGACGGGCCTGCCGCTTTATGTGAACCGCGCGACGATCTGGTCCCGGCTTGTCACGGCGTTCGTCAATGGCGCCGCGCTCATCACCTACCCGCCCGGCGCGCTGATGGGCGCGCAACGCACGATCAACGGCATGTTCTATGTGGGGCGGACGGACGATCTGCGCGCGCTTGGCGGCTTTGACGCCATCCGTACGACGCTGACTGACGACTACGCGATGGCCAAGCTCTATCTGAACGCCGGCAAGCGCCTGGTGCAGACGCGCGTGGTGCACCCGATCTCCACGACCGTGGAGAGCGCGGCGCGCTATTGGGGCATCATGCGGCGCTGGATGATCTTTGCCGCGCGCTATGTGCGGGAGAATGTGTCTCTCTTCACGCTCCTCGTGATCGGCGCGCCGACGTTTCTGCCGCTTGTCTTGCTGGTCTCGGCGCTTTTCGCCGGCCTCGATGCGTTGCTCTGGCTGGGATGCGCGCTCTTCGCCAAGGCCGCGCTGACGGCCGCGCTCAGGCGCGCGCTCGCCGATGAACCGATCCGCGCGCTCGACATTGCCTTCGAAATCGCTGCCGATCTGCTGACGCCCATCCACTATGTGCGCGCGGCGCTCTCGTCGCGGCGCTTCCAGTGGCGCTCGCGCGCGATGCGGATGGACGGCGAGACGATCCGCTATGAGTGACGGCGTGGTCGCGATCCTCGCGGGGCCGAGCCGCGCGGGCGCGCTTGCGCCCATACAGATGGCGTTTCTGGAAGCGATCGCGCCGGACGGCGCGATCGTGCGTTCGGGGTTTCCCTACGATCCAAGTGTGCGCGAGGCGCTGGCGCCCTCGCCGCTCGCCGCCGCCGCGCTTGCCAATGCGCGCTGTTATGCAGCGGCGCGGTGGAGCGCGGCGTTCGCGGCGCGGGCGCGGGAAAGCCTCAACGCGCTTTTGCGCGGGCGCGATCGCGCTGTGCTCATATCCGGCAGCGCGGGGCTGGCGATGCTCAATGCCGCGTGGGCGCACCTAACCCGGCGCGAGGCGATCTCCGTCTTGAGCTTTGGTCCCGCCGGGCGCGCGATAGAGGACGCACGCTTCGTCGCGGTGCAGGGGAATCGCGATCCCTGGAGCCGCGCGCTTTATCGAGGGCCGGTGCATCATCGCATCGACTGCGCGCACATGGGCTATTGGGAGAGTGAGGAAGCGCGCGCGATTGCACGCGCGTTCGTCGCGGAGGCGTTGGCGTGACGCATGTCGTGTTCGTCGCGCCGCCCTTCGCCGGGCATCTCTATCCGATGATTCCGCTCGCTCGCGCGGCGCGTGAAGCTGGGTGGCGCGTCGAGGTTCTAACTGGCGAAGCCAAACTCGATACGCTGCGCCGCGCGGGGCATGCAGCCGATACGTTGCCGTCCCTTGGCGCCGAAGCGCTTGAAGCCATCGCCAACACGGACAAGCAAGTCGGCTCCAACCCCTTGCGGCTGGCGGCGCAGATGCGCCAGGCGTTCGCACTCATCCGCGATGCGCGCGACGAGATGATCGCGCGATGGCGCACCGAGCGGCCCGATCTCATCGTCGCGGATTTCGCGGCCGTGCCCGCGGGGTTGGCGGCGGACGCACTCTCAATTCCGTGGATCACGACAATCCGCCCCGCCTTTGCGCTGGAGACGACGCGCGGGCCGCCGAGCTATCTCGGCGGCTGGGGGCCGGTCACCGGGCTCTACGGCGCGATCCGCGACGCGACGGGCAATGCGCTGGTGCGCGGCGTGAAGGATGCGCTCGCGTTCGCGTTTCGCGGCGAGATGCGCGCGCTTGGACTGCGGCGGCGGCGCGCCGATGGGAGCGAAGCGATCTATTCGCCGCGCGCGATCCTCGCGTTCGACATGACGGAGCTAGAGTTTCCCCGCGCGTGGCCGAAAGCGTTGCACTTCATCGGGCCTGTCTCGGAAAATCCGGAACCGCCCTTGCCGCTTGCGTTGCCGCCCGCGCCGCGTGTGCTCGTGACGCTCGGGACGCATTTGCCGTGGGCGAAGCGGACGTTGCTGGAGGATGTGCGAGCGCTCGCGGCAAGGATGGGCGATGTTTCCTTCGTTATCTCAAACGGCGACGCGGCGAACGCGAATGGAGCGGCGCTGTATCGCGAAGAGCGCATCGTCCAATTCTCCTATGTGCCTTACGTCGAGCATCTGTCCGCGTTCGACGCAATCATCCACCATGGCGGCGCAGGTGTGACGGGCGCCTGCATCGAAGCAGGCAAGCCCGCGCTCGTCATTCCGCACGATTACGATCAATTCGATTACGCGGCGCGCATCGTGCATTACGGGCTCGGTCTCAAGGCGCGCCGCATTGGAAACGCCGACGCGGCGCGCAAACTGGCGCGCCTCCTCAACGAACCCCGGCCGAAGCTGGGCGAATTCCAGGCCGCCGCGCGGCGCTACGATCCGGGCCAAGCGTTTCTCGGAATTGCGCGCGGGACGCTGGCGGCGCGCGCGGCGCAAAGCTAAGCTCGCACACATGCCCCAGGCGGTGCGCATTCTCGGAGCCGGGCGCCACGAACCGGCGCGGCTCGTGCTCTCCGATGTGTACGACAAGCGCTACGGCAAAGAGCCGGGCTGGACGGAGCGCGCGACGGGCGTGGCGCAGAGGCGCTTCGTCGGCGAAGGCGAAACCGCGAGCGCGATGGCGGAGAGCGCGGCGAGGAAAGCGCTTGCCGCGGCCGGCATCGAAGCGCGCGCGCTTTCCGCAATCATCGGCGCGTGCGGCGTGATGGAGCAGCCGATCCCCGGCACGAGCGTGCTGCTGCATCGCCGCCTCGGCCTCGCAGAGAGCGGCGTGCCGGCGTTCGATGTGAACGCGACGTGCTTGAGCTTTCTCTGCGCGCTGGAGTTGGCCGCGATGCGGATCGGCGCCGGCGCCTGGGAGCGCGTGCTGGTGTTTTCGAGCGATGTCGCCTCCGCGGCGCTCAACGAGGACGATCCCGCAACGGGGCCGCTCTTTGGCGATGGCGCGGCCGCCATCGTGCTCGGGCGTTGCGACAATGGCTCCGCGCTGCTTTCCTGGCGCATGGAGACTTATAGCGAGGGCGCGGAGACATCGTGGCTCGGCGCGGGCGGATCGCGTTTGCCCGCGCGCGACTTGGATGCGCTGCTCGCGGAATCCGTCTTTCGCATGGACGGCGCGCGCGCGTATCGGATCGCAGCGGCGCATGTTGAAGCGTTTCTGGAAAAGCTGTTGAACGAAGCGCACGCATCGCTCGACGACATTGCATGCGTGGCGCCGCATCAAGCGAGCGGCCATGCGCTGGCGCTGATGAAGACGCGGCTGGGCCTCAACGATGGGCGCGTGGTTGAGATTCTGCGCGAGTGCGGCAATCAGGTCGCAACCTCGATGCCGAGCGCGCTGGCGTATGCGATCGAGCAAGGGCGCGTCGTGCGCGGCGATAAAGTGCTGCTGCTGGGCACCGGCGCGGGCGTGTCGCTCGGCGGCGCCGTCATGGTCTATTGATGGCGCGCGTCTCGCTTCAACTCTTCTGGACGGGCTCGTGCCGCCATCCGGAGCGCTCGACACGCCGGGACGGCGCCTGGCGCGCGTGCGACTATCCGATGTACGCGGCGGTGATCGAGCGCGCGGGCGAGCTTATCGCCTTCGATCCCGGCTATGCGCCGCGTTTCTTCGAAGCGACCGAGCCTTTTCCCGATCGGTTCTATCGCTGGACGACCCCGGCCGTGTGCCCCGCGCACGCATCGCTCGCGGCGCAACTGGGCGCGCGCGCCGAGGCGGTGACGAAAATCGTGCTCTCGCATTTTCACGCCGACCATATGGCGGGGCTGATGGATTTTCCGCATGCGGAGGTTTGGTGCGCGCGCGAGGCGTGGGCGGCGTTCGATGCGCGGCGCGGCTTTGGCGCGGTTTCATCCGGGTATCTGAAGCGCCTGGCGCCGAGGGACTTGGCGGCGCGTGTGCGCTTCATTGAGGACTTGCCGTTGCGCGCGGCGCCGGGCGAGGCGGCGCCGTTCGCGGAGGCGTTCGATCTCTATGGCGATGGGAGCATTCTTCTCATGCCGCTGCCGGGCCACGCGATCGGGCAAACCGGCGCGCTGCTCAACACGGAGGATGCGCGCGGGCGGTTTCTGATCGCGGACGCGACATGGTCACTTGCTTCGCTGCGCGCCGATGCGCCGCCGCCATGGCCGGTGATGCGCTTTCTCGGCAAACCCAAGCCATATCTTGAAACCTGGCGCGCGTTGCGCGCGCTCGCGGCGCGCAATCCCGATCTGCCGCTCATTCCCTGCCATTGCAGCGAAGCGGCGGCGCGCGAGGGTGTGGCGCCTGTTTGAGACGCTCGACATCCTGCGCTGGTTCGCCATCGCACGGCGCTGGGATCGCGAAGCGGATCGCGCAACGCTCGAAGCGCGGCAGGCGCGCTTGTGGGCGCGGCTTCGGACGCGCGTGCTGCCGCGTTCGCCCTTCTATGCGGCGCGGGACGATCATCCTTTGATGGACAAAGCCCTGTGGATGGCGGCTTTCAACGAGATCAACACGCGCGGGGTGCGCCTAGAAGACGCCATGGCGGCTGCGGAGCGCGCGGAGGAATCGCGCGATTTTGCGCCGGCTATCGACGCGCTCACTGTCGGGCTCTCGACCGGCACAAGCGGCACGCGGGGCGTGTTTCTCGTTTCACCCGCCGAGCAAAGGCGCTGGGCGGGCGTGATGCTGGCGAAGCTCGCGCGCGAACGGCCCTTCGCGCGGCGCCGCGTGGCGTTTTTCCTGCGCGCGAACTCGAGGCTCTATGAATCCGTGAAAGGTTCGGGACGGATCACGTTTCGCTTCTTCGATCTCATGCGGCCGCTGGAGGATTGCGCGCGCGAACTCGATGGCTTCGCGCCGGATATGCTGATCGCGCCGGCCAGCGTGTTGCGTTTGCTTGGGGAGATGCAGGAAGCCGGACAGCTCGCGGTCGCGCCGGGGCGCGTCGTCTCTGTCGCGGAAGTGCTGCATGAGGACGATCGCGCCGCGATCGCGCGTGCGTTCGGCGCGCCCATCGGCGAGGTCTATCAGGCGACGGAGGGGCTGCTCGCGACGACGTGCGAGCTGGGGACGCTGCATCTCAACGAGGAATGGCTGCGCTTCGAGCGAGAGCCGCTCAATGGGCGGCGCTTTGCCCCCATCGTCACGGATTTGACGCGCGAGACGCAGCCCATTGTCCGCTACCGGCTGGACGATGTGCTGATCGCGGCGGAGCGGCCGTGCGCGTGCGGACGCGCGGCCGCGGCCATCGAGGCGATCGAGGGGCGATGCGACGATGTGTGCGCGTTTCTCGGGCCGGACGGCACGCGCGTGCGCGTCTTTCCCGATTTCATCGTGCGGGCGATCTTGGGGGCCGATGCGCGCGTGCGCGATTTTCGTGTGGTGGAGACGGCGCCGGGGAGATTGTGCATTTCGCTTCTAAGCGATGGCGATGCGCATGAAGCGGTGCGCGATGCGCTCGGCGCGCTTGCGGCGCGGCTCAACGCCCGAGCGCCGGAGATTGAGTTTGAGACGTATGCGCCAGCAGGAGAATTGAAGCGGAGAAGAGTGCTGCGCGCTCGCTCCTCTCCCTGAAAGGGGGAGGCTGGGAGGAAGTAAGCACGGTGCTTGAAACGATGCGCTCACCCCCACCTTACCTCCCCCTTTCAGGGGGAGGAGCTGACGCGGCGAGCCTCGCTACTAGGCCGCCTGCTCTTCCTCCCACACCTCGACGTCCTCTTCGCCGCCGATGATCACAGTGTGGGCGAGATCGAGGAAGAGGCCGTGATCGACGACCCCGGGGAGCCCCAGGAGCATGTCGCTGAGCGCCTCGGGATCGGGGATGCTCTTGCAGGCGGCATCCAGAATGAGATTGCCGTTGTCCGTTAGGAACGGGATCGTGCGATCCGGCCCGTGGCGGAGCGTCACTTCATCGCCGCCGCAGCCCGCTTCGCGCAACACTTCAAAAATTTGGCGCGCCGTGATGGTGAAGCCGAAGGGCGTCACTTCGATGGGAAGCGGAAACGCGCCGAGCTTCTGCACGGGCTTCGATTCATCGGCGATGATGACGTAATGATTGCTGGCCGAAGCGACGATCTTCTCGCGCAGAAGCGCGCCGCCGCCGCCCTTGATCATGTTGAAATCGGGATCGACCTCATCGCACCCGTCCACGGTGATGTGGATTTCCGCAGCGCGCGCAACGTCGATCAGCGGGACACCGGCGGCTTCGGCGAGGCTGCGCGTGGCCTCCGATGTCGGCACGCCAAGGACGACGAAGCCTTGGCGTACGCGCTCTCCCAGCAGACGCACGAAATGGGCCGCGGTCGAGCCGGTGCCAAGACCCACGACCATGTTCTCATGGATGTAGTCGAGGGCGGCGGCGGCGGCGTTGATCTTGGCGATGTCGCTCATTCTGCAGCGTCCTTCTGCGCTTTGGCGGCGGTTTTCTCCGCGCGGATTTTGTCAGCCCGGCCTTCGAGCTCCGATTGGCGCCCGCGCGCGACGGCGAGCGCGCCATCCGACACGTCCTTGGTGATGACGCTGCCCGCGGCGGTGTAGGCGCGATCGCCCACTTTGACGGGCGCGACGAGCGCGGTGTCGGAGCCGATAAAGACATCCTCGCCGATCGTCGTGCGAAATTTGTCGAAGCCGTCGTAATTGCACGTGATGGCGCCCGCGCCGAGATTGGAGCGTGCGCCGACATCGGCATCGCCGATATAAGCAAGGTGATTGGCTTTGACGCCGTCGGCGAGGTTCGAATTCTTCACCTCGACGAAATTGCCGATCTTCACTTTCTTGCCGAGCTTGGCGCCGGGGCGGAAGCGCGCGAAGGGGCCGATCTCACACTCGGGGCCGATCTCCACGCGCTCGAAATGGCAATAAGCGTGGATGGTTGCGCCGGCGCCGACTTTGACGCCCGTTCCGAAATAGACGTTGGGCTCGATCGTCACGTCCACGCCGAGCTGCGTGTCGTGCGAGAAATAGACCGTGTCGGGATCGATCAGCGTGACGCCCGCCTCCATCGCCTCGAAACGGCGGCGCGCCTGAAACGCGGCCTCCGCCTCGGCGAGTTCGGCGCGCGAATTGACGCCCAGCACTTCGGCTTCCCCGGCCTCCACCACGTGCGTCAAAAATCCGGACGAGCGCCCAAGGCCGACGACGTCCGTCAAATAAAACTCGCCCTTGGCGTTGGCGTTCCCGACCATGGAGATGAGCTGGAAGAGCATCTGCTTGTCGGCGACGATGACGCCGGAATTGCACAGCGTCTCGGCGCGTTCGGCATCGCTCGCGTCACGCTCCTCCACGATGCGCGCGACGGAGCCGTCCGCGGCGCGCATGAGGCGCCCGTACCCCGTGGGATCGGCGGCCCGGAAGCCGAGCACGGCGATGCCGCCCTTCTCGGCGCGCAGCGCGAACATTGCCTCGACCGTCTCGGCGCGGATGAGCGGCGCGTCCCCGTAAAGAATGACGACGTCGCCCTCGAAGCCTTCGAGGGATTTGGCGGCGGCCTTGACCGCGTCGGCCGTGCCGCGCGGAGGATCCTGCACCGCGACGCTCTTCTCCCCGAGCGCGGCGGCGGCAGCGTCATGCAGCATGGGCGCGTTGGCGGCGATCACGGCCACCGCGCGGGCCGCGCCGAGTTTCTGGGCGAGATCCATCGCCCAGCCGATCAGCGGGCGGCCGCCCACCTTGTGCAGAACCTTGGGGAGCGTGGATTTCATCCGCGTTCCCTGGCCGGCGGCGAGGATCACCGCCGCCCGTTGCCTCGTCATTCCCGGCCTCGCCTTGCTCGAATCCAGACGCCGTTCTAGCCCAAGAGGGCGGCGGGAGCATCGGCCCATGCAAAACGGCGATCTGGCCGGCGCGACCGTCGTTTTCGACCTCGACGGCACGCTGGTGGACACCGCGCCCGACCTGGTGCGGGCGCTCAACCAGACCTTGGACCTCGAGGGACTGGCGCATGTCTCGCTGCCGGCCGTGCGCCGGCTCATCGGGCAAGGCGCGCGCGTGATGATCGAGCGGGGCGCAGAGCTTGCGGGGGCGAGGTTTTCCGAGGAGCGGCTCGATCAACTGACCAACGCTTTCGTCGCCTTCTATGCGGCCGACATCGCGGCCGAGAGCGCGCCCTTCCCAGGCGCGGAGGCGGCGCTCGACGATCTCGCGCGCGCGGGCGCGACGCTGGCGGTGTGCACCAACAAACGAACGGCGCTCTCGCGACAATTGCTGGACGCGCTCAATCTCACGCGGCGCTTCGCGGCGATCGTGGGGGCCGATTCAGTCGCGAACAGGAAGCCGCACGGCGATCACTACCGTGAGAGCGTCGGGCGCGCGGGCGGGGCGCTCGCGCGTTCGGTGATGATCGGGGACACCACGATCGATGTCGCCGCCGCGCGCGCCGCGGGCGCGCCTTCAATCGTCGTGAGCTTCGGGTATTGCGACGTCGCGCCGGAGGACATGGGCGCGGAAGCCGTCATCGCGCGCTTCGCGGAAGCCGGCGCAGCCGCGCGGCGGCTCTTGCCGCGCGGCTGAACGCCCTTCGCGTTACGCGACTTCGAGAATCTTAGGGCGCGATGCGGGCCGCTCCTCAGCACCCGAGCGCGTAGGAAGCCCATTGACCATGTTGGAGCGCACGTCCGTGCGCGCCGAGCGCATCGCGGCGACGAAGCCAGCGTCGATCAATTTCACGTCGACGTTGTAGCCGCGCTCCTTCCAATAGTCTTCGATCCGCTGCTTCAGGCGCTTTGCGCCGTCATTGGTGCAGAAGTCGTGATCCATCACTTGGTTCACCTCCATACGCTCGCGTCTCTCGCGCGAACGCGTCACGCGGTAAGCCCGCGCAGCTGTCAGCCCCCAGTGGAAATGCCCTTCACGCGCATCATCGCCGCGTGAGAGGGCGCGGATATGGCGAGGTTGCGACTGCTTGGCAATGGCCGCGCACGAAAGTCTTGTTCTCGCCACAGTGTCGTAATGTGCCGCTTATGAAAGCGACCGGCGAAGTTGCTGCGTGCGAGATGAACCCACGCTGAACGGCGCCTATTCCGCGGGGCGCGCGGTTGGCTCGGCGTGCTGATGCGTCGCTCCGCCGCGTTTCGCCGGAAACGATTGCGCGCCGCGCGCGTTCGAAGGGCGTGCAGGCTTCTAAACTTCCCTCCATTCTGCTTCGCGGCGCGGCAAACGAAGCGGAGTTTGAAAACCGGCTCACTCTAGCCGAGGCGCTTGAAGACGGCCTCGCGCGCCTGCCCATCGAAGAAGGCGAGCCGCCCGATATTGCAGCGCTTTTGGATCAGTTGGGCGAAGCCTGAGCGGCAGGCGCTGGGCGAGCGACGAGGGTGTCGCGGATCAACGCAGCCACGCGATCGGCGTCGCGCACACCGGGCAGATATTCATCGTTGCACGTCGCACGCGCGCCTACTGTTCGGCGGCAGAAAATAATTCTGTCCCCGCTGACGCGTAGATCGTCGTCGAAAAAGAATGCAGGAAAGCTGCGATGCGCGAACCATGGCTCAGTTCGCACGACGACCACGCGCGATTGAGTCAGCCCGTAATAGACATGCCCGCCGCCAAGCACCCATCCCGCGTGCGCCACCGCCCACAACGAAAGCGCAATGCCGATAGGCCCGAGGACGAAGCGATAGACGCCGCCTTGCGCCTCTTCGCGCGCCGGAAATACGACGGCGGCAAGGAGAAGAAGGCCGAAGAATCCCGCGAAGCCCACGATGGGCAGCGAGTGGGACAGGTATGGCCGCCCTTCTCCGCGCTGCGCCCAAAGAAGCGTGTCGCGAGCATAGAGCGCGGGGGCGATTGCTGCAGCCGCTTCGGCGTCAACGTCTTGTCGGAGGGGCTGTGCGTTCTCGGCCTCCCCCGTCTCGCGCGCGACGCGACGCAAGAGCGCCTCGGCGCGATCGGCATCCTCGAGGCCGTAGAACGCCGGATCGTAGATCGTTCCGAAGAAGGCGGTGTTGAGGGGCTGGCCGAAGCGCAGCGAATTTCCATCGCGCACGATGCGCAACGATTCAAAGTCCACTGTCTCGGCATAGGGCGCGCCAAAGGCGCTATAGACGATGAGCGCGCGCTGACCGGTGATCGCGTAGGCGGCAGAACCCGAATTGGCCGCTTTGGCTGCGCTGATCAGGCCAAACATCCCCATGATCAGAAGCAGGGCGGCCAGCACCGCCGTCGTCGCGGCGAGGGCGCCGATGCTCAGCGCCTTGTAGAGCATCTTCTGAAGGCTAAGCGCGCGCGGCAGCAAAATTTGCCAGACACGGAAGGTCCACCACGCGACGAGGATCACGCCGGCGAGTGCGCCGAACGCGAGAAGGAAATGGATGAAGCCCGCGGGCTGCGCTGGCGCGGCTTGCGACCACAACAGCGTTTCGCCCTCTTCCATCACGCTTCGAACAAGAGCGCGCGCTGCGGCGTCATCCATGCGAAGCGGCCTTTGGCGATGGTGGGCGCGACAGGGATTGAACCTGCGCCAATGGCACCCTATCCAACTGATTTGACGTCCAATTTCGCAGGGCGCACAGCAGTTTTACAACAAGGTTTTACACGAGCGACGACGGCATTGGCCCTGCGCCTGCTATCAAAGTTCCACCCAATGCGGATGAATGGGCATTGGAAACACGCGCATCCAGCGCTTTGGCACAACCGACAAGTCCACTGACGCCGGATCTGAATCCAATTCCTTGGGCAGGGGTTCACCCGGGTAGAGTCGCCGAAAGGCGACACGACCATACCATTGAGCAAAGGCGAGGAAATACTGGTTCCTCCCGGACATCGTGTGATTTCCACGCAGATCTTGAATGAGAGCGAGCGCTTCAGCGAGCGTTCGCACGTTGTTTTTCATTAAGCCGAGCTGATGGACGACAAAGAGCTTCCAGTGTGCCCTTTGACGAAACTGCTCGTCACCGTACCGCGCTACTTCTAGCGCTTCTTGATAACGACCGGCTCGGGACAACACCTTGGCCCGATCCCAGTCCCACGCCGATCGCAATCTTCTAAACATGGCAGCCACAAACTAGTCGCGAACTAAACACGGCAGCGAACATCAATTGAATGGGTCGAAGTCGCCAAGCATCCTTTCCCAAAATTCATCTCGATCTACTCCCCGCTGCAACTGCTGCTCCATTCGCATGTTCTGGTTTGCCTCACCCCTGTCCTGAATCTGGCGATCTTGCGTTTGGTTCCTTGCGGGACGCGACGCTTCAACGCCCAGGGCGTGACCCAGGTCGATCTGGCCGAGCGCCTGGGCGTCGCCCAGCAGACGCTGGCCCATTACGAGGTCGGCCGGCTCCGTATCCCCGTGTCGGCGCTGCTGGAGATGTCGCGCATTCTGCGCTTCTCCATCGACGACATGCTCTCAGGCCGCGCGGGGGGCCGCGCCAAGCGTGGCCCGGCCTCCAAGCTGGAGATGCAGATGGAGGCGATCTCGCGCCTGCCCAAAGCCAAGCAGCGCTTCGTCGCCGACATGCTCGACACGGTGCTCGCCCAGCAACAGGGCGTCTGAGAGCGGCGCCCATGGCCGGGAGACGATGATGCCGGCGGCTTCCAAAGATACGGCCGACGTCGCCATCATCGCCGATCTGCTCGACCTGGCGCACACCATGGCCCGCGACCTGCCGGCGACCCGCGATCCAAGCCAGGCCGAATTGCTCGAAGCGCTGGCGCTCGCTCTCCTCTGCGCCCAGCGGCTCTACATCGAGCGCACACGCCGTCCTCGCTGATCGCTTCATCACATGAAGCGGATCGAGCCTTCGATCCGCTTCCCAAGCCCTCGCGACGGCCGGGCGCGCGGGTCAATCCCCAAAGCCCGAAGGGGCGAGCGCAGCGAGCGGGATTGAGGCGCGCGAGCGGACGGCGCACCCCGCCGCAAATCTGCGGCGCCGTGTTCGGCGTGCCGCACGTTTCAGCCTTGCTACGCCTGTGATTCTTCGAGGTCTGCCGCGCCCTGTATCTTGCTCTCCACGAGCAAGATGCGGCGCCTCTCTCAGCGCGCGAATCCGATTACATCTTTTTCGCCAACCGAGCGCGCCCTGTTCGCACCGTGCACACGAGGTGCGGACACCACCTCGCACCTCGTACTTTGTCGTTGCGAAGCAGCGACATAGCGCACCTCACACGGTGCGCCTTTATCTTGCTCTACACCCTGCTTCTGATTTTCGATGAGGCGATGAGGGTTAGGTGGCGCCCTCCAGGACGGTTCCTGCTGCTCGCAGCCTTATGGCGTCCGCACCCGCGTAGAAGTTCGAATCTATCTTTGTAAGGGAAGCTTTTGCCGCTTGCAGGAGTCGGTCGGCCCACTCTGTGAAGGCTGCGGATTTGACGATCACCTGACCGTTGTCACCCGAATACTGCGGGATGTAAAAAAGCCGCCCCGGCCTGATGATGTCCGTCGAAATATAGCTTCGGTCGAACTCGACGAATGGTTCGGTAGTCGGGTTGCCGGAGTATTCGTCTCGACCCTTCACGGGCCGAAAAGTGATCGCCTCCACATCGCTGTTGCGCGCCAATAGAACACGCAAACGCTCCTCTCCAAACCGCGCGATCACAGTGGTGTTCAGCTGCTCCGGGACTGATGACGCGGAACGCGCCTTCAGGATCACCATACTTCCCGCAGACCGTAATGCCTGCTCAAAGGGCGCCTGATCACCCGGACCCAAAAAGAAGCTGAACTGCCGTCCCAACATAGAGCTTAGACTCTGGCTAGTTGTAGGGGTGGAACTCGGGCCGCCGCCCCGTCTCATTCTCAATGTCGTCCATGGCCCGACGTTCCCGTGCGACGGGGTCACCGCCCTGAGTTTGGCGACCGACTTGATGCGTCTCAACGATGTCGCCGGTGGCCGGGTCGCGGCCCGCGACATCCACGTAGCGAGAGCCTCGCTCCCCTCCCGGTGTGGGCACGCGGTGTTCTCGCACCGCTTCTAAGCCCCGAGACTCGACGCCGGCAGCCACTTCGTCCACCCCGGCTCGATGCGCTGGACCGCCAAGTCTGCCTCCAGGATTCGGCACACGGCGGGCCACGTCTCCAACTGCGTCTGCGACCTGACCCACTTCTCTCGCCGTGACCGGCGAAACCAGATCGAAGACAGCGATACCTCTATCCACGAGCGAGGAGCTTGGATCGATGACGGTCGCTACATTGCTCGCGATATCTGCGATCTCATCCAATCCGGCCCGGCGAATGTCGCCGCCGTTCCTGATCGTCCTGCGAGCCACATTGAACGCTGCCCGGCAGAGCCTGCACATGCCGGTTGAGTCCGTACTGTTAAGTGGGTCGTTTCCGACGTAGGCGTAGAGGTTTAGATCATCCTCATACCCCACCGGATCAGTCTGCAGGAACCTTCCCAACGCCGGATCATAGGCGCGCGCGCGATAATGGTAGAGCTGCAACTCCGGAATTGCTGCCTGGCCTGTGAACCGAAAGCGCGCGCCCGGCCACGCCTGCGGTTCGCCGTAGGGCCCATAAGCATAAAGCGTTCCCGCGCCCGCGCCCGAGACCTCTGCAACGATGGATCCTATGTGATCTGCCGCCAGCCACCGGCGATCAGCTAGCCCTGAGCCTTCGTACCATACGATCGGCTCTTCGGTGCCTGGACCAAACACGTAGCGGCGCTGCAGCACGCCGGCTGCGTTGTACTCAGCGCTCAGGCGATCGCCCTCGTAGGCAAACTGCGTCGTCGCCCCGCCGGCTATCACCTCGCGCAATCGCCCAAGCGGATCATAAGAGAGCGTCCCGGAGACGCTGCCGCTCGCTCCGGTGAGATGGTTTTCGAGGTCATAGGTGAAGGTGCGCGCGCCGTCCGATGTGAGGTTGCCGCGCCTCCCGCGGTTCGTGCGGTCTATCGCCAAGCGACGCCATATAAACTTGAAAGTCGCGGCTCCATCGCAGGTCGTCTCCCTCGCGAAGGTCTGGGGGCCGCGACGGCAAGCTGAGAATTTTTGGGAAACGATTCAGATTGCCGGCCCGCGAGCGAATGTCGCGCGAGGCCGCCACGTAATCATCGGCGGTTTTGAATATGAACGGGAAGTGATTCTTCTGGGCCTTCTGCATGACAGCTCCTCGACAATCGCGCGCTGCGCAGTGCAATTGTGCGCTTCACGCGCGCGCTGGAGGCGCAAACTTGCGGACGCGACAACGCTTGCGCCAGCGCCTCGGTCCCCATTGTCGCAACACGCCGCTCAATGTCGGCAAGAGTCGCCTGTCCACGCCGCGCGCGGCCATGAAAGTAGCGCTCCTTAAAGAGGAGCTACACATGAAATACGTAGACAAGTATGCGCCGCACAAATTTTCCGCCGTCATCGGCCAAGAGAGCGCAATCGCCAAAATCATCGTTGAGAACAAGAACGGCGCACGCGAACCACTTCTCTTCACCGGCCCGCACGGCACCGGCAAAACGACCCTCGCGCGCATCACGGCGGCGGCGGTGAATTGCCGAGATCTTGCGCCGAACGGCGATCCTTGCGGCCTTTGTGAGCCGTGCGAACACCTCTTCGAGTATGGCGGCTTCTTCCTTCTCGACGAGATCAACACCGCGCGATTCGGATCGAAGGCGCACGCGGAGCATTATGCGCGCCTTGTCGGCTCACGCGCCTTCCATGGCGATCGCCACGTGATCTTCTGCGACGAAGCCAACGGATTCTCAAGGGAAGCTGCGGACGTGCTGTTGAAACCCATGGAGGCGCATCACGAGACGCTCTTCATTTTTGCGACCACGCGACCGTCGGAGCTGACGCCCGCCTTTCGATCGCGTTGCGTGCACATTGAGCTCGGGCTCTTGTCCTCAGCCGATCTCGTCAGTCTTGGCAGCCTCATCTGCGCCAACGAGAATGTCGAGGCGACGCCTGAAGCGCTCGCGATGCTGGCGGCTGCGGCGCGCGGTCACGCACGCGAATTCGTCATCACGCTTGAGAGGATCATCCACACGTTCGGCAATGTCTCGTGCGAGACCGTTGCGCGCATCCTTGGGTGCGAGTGGACGCAAGGCGCGCTCGCGTCGGCGGCGCATTTGCTTCGAGGCCGCCTCGATGACGCGCTCTTGGCGTTAAACGCATGGCCAGCCGAGCCAAGCGCTCAGATCGAACGTCTGTGCGCCGCGTTTCACTTCTTGTCGGTCGCACTGCTGGCGACGCCGGATGCGGCCCTTCGCCTCCATCCTGAGTTCGCGGCGCTTGATGGGGACATCCGCGCCAAAGCGCTTGATCGCTTCGCCGCTGCGCTCGCAAGCGAGCCCTCGCCAAAACAACGCGCATTGGCCGTCGCGGAATTTTGGGCGAAGGCCAAAGCCGCAACCGAAGCCGAGCTCACGGTTCGGATGATGGAGTTTGCGCACGCGTGCAATCCGCTCGATGCACGCGCGCCTGCGCCGCCGCCGCGGCCCAGAGACGAGACGACGCCGCCTCGGAACCGTCTCTCGCTCGTGAAGATCGGCCTCGATGATGAAACGCGCACGGCTGGGCGCGCCGCTGCTGCACGCGCGCGCAACTTTTGCAACGCCGCGTCGATTATGCTCCAGGAGTACGGGCTTCCGTTTAACGTGCGCTGGCTCATCCGCTATGACGAGTTCGGCGCAACGACGCCGAAGCAACGGGCCGGCTTCTTCAGCCGCGCGGTGCACGAAATCGGCATGCGTGCGCGCGATTGGAGTTCGCCCGCCTTTCGCCTGCACTGGCTCGCGCAGCACGAGACGACCATCGACGGCAAAGCCGAGACGCGCCTCCTCATGCATCTGCCGGATTCCGGACGCATCGCGGGATGGGCGGCTGAGCGCTACGCGCCCAACATCGGCTCCTGGTTCGCCGATTTCGGCCCCCGCGTATGGCGCGAACCCGCCGCTGGCCGGCCGTTGGTGGGCCATTGGAGTCTCGTTCGCGAGTTGTGCGCCTCGATCGGGCCGGAAGTTCGCGCGGCGGACGGCAAGGGCGGCCGCGCGCCGCTTGTTGAGCTGCTCGAGGTGCCGCCGCGTGCGGTCACGCGCGCGTGCGCGGAGCGAAGAACGCGATCCTACTCGATGTCGAAGACGTTGAGCGAGGGCATGCGCCAGCGCGCCCTTGACGAGCGCATGGATTTCCTGAGCGCCTTCGACGACTTGCAGTGGGCCTTGCTTTCCACGGGCTGGGAATTGAACGAGCGGCGCGACCGCATCGATGAGCGCGCGCGCCGCGCCGCACAGGAAGCCGAAATCCGCGCTTTGAATATGGACGCTTCGCTTATGCGAGACTCAGCGATCGAAAAGAAGCTCAACGCACTGCGCAATTCCTGGCCGCGCGACCCGAAAAAGCGCGTGCGCACCCATTGGCGGCCATGGTGGCTGACCGATTGAGCGCGCCGGCGTTAGGCGGCGGCCAGCGCCGCCGCCAAACGTCTGCGATAATGGCGCGTGCCGCCGAATTGCGTTTGCGACCAGAGCGCGCGGCGCAGATAGAGTCCCGCATCGCAATCCCATGTGAAGCCGAAGCCGCCGTGAAACTGCACCGCGCGGTCGCCTGCGTGGGCGAAGGCTTCATTGGCTTTGACCTTCGCCATAGCGGCCAATTGTTCGCCGGCGGGCGCGTCAAGATTGGAGGCCGCGGCATAAACGAGAGAACGCAGCAATTCGTGCTGCACAAAGAGATCCGCCATCGGATGCTTGAGCGCTTGATAGGCGCCGATGAGACGCCCGAATTGGGTGCGCGTCTTCAGATATTCGAGCGTCGTCTCGATCGCGCCGAGCATGCCGCCGCACATTTCCGCCGCTTGCAGTACGGCGGCTGTCCGCAACGCAGCGTCCAGGTTCGCTGATTGCGGCAGCAAGTCCTCGTCGCTGAGTGCGACCGAAGAAAGCTCCAACGCATAGAGCCGTTGCGTTGCATCCATCGAGCTCTGCGCGGCATAGGCACCCTGGGCCGCCTCACGGCGCACGAGCGCCAAGCGCGGCGCGCCTTCGAGCGTGACGCTGACAAGCGTCACCGCCGCATCAGCGCCGAAGCAGACGCCGGATTTGCGTCCCGCTGCTGCGAACCCGCCAGAGCGCGCCGAGAGGGAGCAGGCTTGCGCTGCGTCGAGCGCGAGCGCTGCAATCTCTCCCTGCGCCAGACGCGGCAGCCAGAGCGCCTGTTGCGCATCGGACCCGTGGCGCGCGAGGATGTCGCTCGCGACGAGCGTGCCCATGAGCGGCGAGGCCAACAATCTGTGGCCGCACGCCTCAATGATCGCGATCGCCGATGAGATCGACAGCCCCGATCCGCCATGCGCTTCGGGAATGACGAGACCGGTCCAGCCGAGCGACGTCATCTCACGCCAGGTTTCGCCATCATAGCCGGTTGGCGTGTCGATCAAGGCGCGCACGCGGCTCATGGGCGAACGCTCCGCCGCAAAAGCGACAGCTGTTTCGAGGAGCATAGCGTCCACGTCGCTGAAGCGGATGTCTGCGTCGAGCGCCATGGTCAATCCTTCGGCAGTCCGAGAAGACGTTCGCTGACGATGTTGCGCTGAATTTGCGAGGTGCCGCCGCCGATCGTGCGCGAAAACGCGTTGAGATAATTGCGCTGCCACTTGCCGCCGTCCACCGCATCGGCGTCGCCGACATAGGTTGCGCCGTCCGAGCCCAGGAGCTCGACCGCGAAACGGCTGATGTCGAGGCCGAATTCAGCGGTGAAAAGCTTGGTCATCAAAGGAACGCCGGCGGCTTTCGTCCGGAGCGCGGGGATGGCGTGGCGCTTCTGCGCCAACGCAAACGCGGTCTCATCGATGGCGAAGCTGACGATGCGATCCTGCACAAGGGGATCATCGATGGCGCGTTCGCCGTCGCCGCGCATGCGCCGCGCCAGCTCGACGATGTCGGAGACGCGATTGAAATAGGTGGCTGAGGGACCGCCCGCCTGCCCGCCTTCCGCCGATCGCTCATATTGGAGCGTTCGCATGGCGAGAAACCACCCCTGCCCCTCTTCGCCCAAGAGGCATTCCGCGGGAATGCGGACGTTCTCGAAGAAGACTTGAGAGAAACCGTATTCGCCGGTCAGTTTCCGGATCGGCTGCACGCTGATCCCGGGCGTTTTCATCGGCGCAAGAAAGAAGGAGAGCCCGGCATATTTCGACGCCGCATCGCGGTCTGTGCGCGCAAGCAGGATCATGTGATCGGCGAAGGGGCCAAGCGTCGTCCAAATCTTGGAGCCGTTGATGAGATAGTGGTCGCCGTCGCGTTGCGCGCGCGTCTGCGCATTGCCCAAATCAGAGCCGTGGTCAGGCTCCGAGAAGCCTTGGCACCAGATGTCTTCAGCGGTCAGGATGCGTTTGATGTAGGCCGCTTTGACGGCGTGGGACCCATATTCAAGCATGAGCGGGCCCGCCCAATTGAGCCCGATCGTGTTCATCATGAAGGGCGTGCGCAGCCGATTCATTTCATCGGTGACGATGTCCTGAAACACCGGCGGCGCGCCGCGTCCGCCATATTCCTCGGGCCACGCCATGCCGAGATAGCCGGCTTCGTAGACCTGGCGTTGCCATGCGCGCAGGAAGTCAAACTGGCGTTCTTCGCCGATCTCCATGAAGGATTGCGGCAGCAGAAAATCCGCGCGCGGCGTGTTTGCCTCAAACCAAGCGACCACCTCTTTGCGGAAGGCGTCGAGCTCCTTCTGGGACGTCACGCGGCTTGCTCCCTCAATTTGTGTTTGCGCGCGAGTTGGCGCGGCACGGGGATGGGGTGATCGAGCAAAAGCGACGCATAGCCCTTTCCCTGCGCATCGTTGCGCAGGCTCGCGACGCCGCCGCCGCCAAGAGCGTCATGGAGGAGAAAGTTGAGCGCATGTGAGCCGGGGAGCTCGTAGCGCTCGACCTTGCCCTTCAAAAAGTGCGCAAAGCGCGCGGCGACAGTGCCCGGCGTCAAGGCGCGGCGAATCCACGGAAGGTAAGCGGGATCGCGCGCGATGACGCCGATATTGGCCTTGTCGCCTTTGTCGCCGCTCCGGCCATAGGCAAGTTCAATAAGCGGCACGCGCACCATGTCTGCGGGCGTCGACGCCGGCCCGTCATCGATGGCGGGCCGGGAGATCTTCGTGGGATCGAAGGCTTCGCCGCGCTCTCCTTCATAAGCGATTGTCTCGCCGCCGACTTGAACGTCGATCCGCACCGCCTCTTTCGCCAATGCAAACGAGAAGAGCCGCACGACGGGCGACGATGCGGGACGGCCTCCGGCAAAACCGGAGAGGCTTGGGGGCGCAGCCAATCCCAAGCCGGTGCCTTCGCGCAAGAAGAGGTCGACGCCGGCCGCCTCTGGATGGCGCACCGCCATTTTGACGACGACCTCGCGCGCGTCCGCGATGCTGCGTGATTGGCCGTATTGGCTTTCCGCGCCGAGCACTTCGACGCTTGTTTCGGTGAAGTCCGCCAGATTGCGCGCGCGCAGGGCTGTCCGTGTGCGCCGTAAAACGGCGTCTGCGTAGGCTTGCGCTTTGCGGTCGGCCGCGATGCCGTAAAACGTTGCGTAGCGCCCGCCGCGAAATCCTTCCGAGAACGTCACGCTCACTTTGTAGGAATCGGGCGCAGGGGCCCCCCGTGCATTGCGGACGCGCACGCGGTCATCCCCGAGCCCTTCGATCGTCACGCCCGAGAAGTCGCACACGACGTCGGGAAGCATGTAGGCCTGCGGATCGCCGATTTCGTAGAGCATCTGCTCAGCGACCGTCCCGACCGTCACAGCGCCCCCCGTGCCGGGCGGCTTGCAGCAGACAAAGGATCCGTCCGCGGAGACTTCGGCGATGGGATAGCCGATGGCGTCGATCGTGTCGGCGACGCTTTCCCAATCAGTGTAATTGCCCCCAGTCGCCTGCGCGCCGCATTCAATGATGTGGCCGGCGAGGCTGCCGGCCGCCAATTTGTCGAACTCGTCGCGCCCCCAACCGAACGCATGAATGCACGCGCCGAGCGTCACGGCGCTGTCGACGCATCGTCCGGTGATGACGATGTCTGCGCCTGCTTCCAGCGCCTTGGCGATTGGAAACGCGCCCAGATAGGCGTTGACGCTCATCACGGCGTCTTGCGGGGGAAAGGCTTCCTTCGAATACATCTCGCGATGAGCGGCGAAATCCGCGCGGCGGTCGAGCAAGTCGTCGCCATAGATTGCAGCGACCTTGAGATTGAGACCTTGCGCCTTGACGAGCGCCGCGACTGCGTCGGCGCAAGCCGCGACATTAACCCCGCCCGCATTGGAAATGACCTTCACGCCTCGGCGCGCGATCTCCGCGAGGTTCGGTTTGAGGATTGCAGAGACAAAATCGGGCGCGTATCCGGCTTTGGCGTCCTTCGCGCGTGCGCGCGCCATGATCGACATCGTGATCTCGGCCAAATAATCATAGACGATGTAGTCGAGCGCGCCGGCCTCCAACAATTGCGGCGTCGACATGGACGCGTCGCCCCAATACCCGCTCGCGCCGCCGATGCGGATTGTCTTGCTCATTGTCTCACTCTTCAATCCAGCGCGGCGTGCGCTTCTCGCGAAACGCCGCCATGCCTTCTTTCGCCTCGTCGGAGGCGAACATCTCCGCGCTCTTGGTTTGCGTCCAGGCAAAGGCTTCCTCAAGCGCTTGGCCGGCTACGCGCCGCACCAGCCGTTTTGATTCCGCAACCGCCTGAGGGCCGCCCTTTCGGATCGCGTCGATTTCCTTCTCCACTTCGGCGCGCAGCGCAGCGTCGGGCGCGGTGCGATGCACAAGGCCGTAGCGCACGGCGTCGGCCGCGCTGAACGTTTCGCCGGTGAGGAAGAGGCGCATCGCCTGGTGCGCGCCGAGCTTCGGCACGCAGACGACGGAGATGACGGCGGGAATGACGCCGATGCGCACTTCGCTGAAACTGAATCGGGCGCTCTCTGCAGCGACGACGATGTCGCACGCCGCGACAAGCCCCAATCCGCCGGCGAAAGCGGGGCCGTTGATGGCCGCAATCACCGGCTTGGGCGCGTCCCAAATGGCTGAGAGAATTTCCACAAAAGGCGAAGGCCCAGCAGTGCGCGCCACGCCGGGCCGCGCGCCTTTAAGATCAGCGCCGGCGCAAAACGCTTTGCCCGCGCCGGTGATGACGATGGAGCGCGCCACCGGATCGGCGAGCGCGCGTCCAAGATCGCGCTTTAAGCCTTCGAGCAGCGCCTCGCTCAACGCATTGCGATTGTCCGGCTGATTGAGCGTGATCCAAGCCGCGCCGCCGCGAACCTCATAGAGAACGGCTTCGCTCATGCTGTGGCCTCTGCGTTTTCCTCGGCGAGCACGACGAGCAATTCCCCCGTCGCGACCTGATCGCCGACCGCGACGCGAATTTCTGCGACAGCGCCGCGCGAGGGCGCGGTGATGCGGTGCTCCATTTTCATCGCTTCAAGCACCAAAAGGAGCGCGTCTTTCTCCACATCTTGTCCGGTTTCGATGTGAAGCGCGATGACGCGTCCCGGCATGGGCGCGACCAATCCCCCGGCCACGCCTTGAATCTCAGCGGTCGGAAATCTGGGCAGTTCGCGAAAGCTCAGGTCGCCCTGAGCCGTGCTGACCTGCCACGCATCCCCGGCCTTGGCGATGTCGGCCGCGACGCGCGCGCCGTCGATCTCCGCCTCCACGCGGTCTGGGGCGGCATGAAGCGCGCGCGCCGTGTGCGCGCCGTCATTGACGCGGAATGCGAAGACGCCGTCGCGGCCCCGGCGATAGGCGACCGCGATGTCTTCGCCGTTGCAGTGAAGCGTGAGGCGCTCCCACGGCATGGGCGTGTTGCGCCAGCCCGACGGCGCGTGGGGCCAAACACGCGCAGCGCCGCGATTGATGGCTTGCCGCGCCAGCGCGACCAGAATGGCGTTGCAGCGCACGTCTTCTGGGGAGGGCGTTCGCGACCGCGCCGGATTGGCGCGCTTGATGAAGTCCGTCGTCGTCGCGCCCGCGAGGAAATCGTCGTGACGCAGGCACGCGACGAGAAAGTCGCGATTATTGACGAGGCCGTGGAGGCGCGTGCGTTCGAGAACCGTCGCCAACCGGAGCGCCGCCTCCGCGCGGGTCGGCGCGTGAGCGATCACTTTCGCCAGCATCGGGTCAAACTCGACGCCCACGATGCTGCCGCTCTCGACGCCGCTGTCGAACCGCGCTGGCGGGGCCGCCGGAGGCTCGAACTTTGAAATGGTGCCGGTGACGGGCAGGAAGTCATTGCTTGGGTCTTCGGCGTAGAGCCGCGCCTCGACGGCCCATCCGTTGATCTTCAGATCGTCTTGGGTGAACCCCAGCTCTTCGCCTTGCGCGACGCGCAATTGTTCGCGCACGAGGTCGAGGCCGGCGATCATCTCCGTGACCGGATGCTCGACCTGCAAGCGCGTGTTCATTTCGAGGAAATAGAAATCCTCGCCTTCCAGCAAAAACTCCACAGTGCCGGCGGAGTGATATTGGACCGCGCGCGCCGCCGAGACGGCGGCCTCGCCCATCCGCGCACGCAACGCAGGCCTCACCGCCGGCGACGGCGCCTCTTCGATCACCTTCTGGTGGCGCCTTTGGATGGAGCATTCGCGTTCAAAGCAATGCACCAGCCCGCCATGCTGATCGCCGAGCACCTGGATTTCGACATGGCGCGCCGCAGAGACGTAGCGCTCCAGAAAGATGGTGTCGTCGCCGAACGAGGACGCCGCTTCACGCCGCGCGCCCTCGACGGCTTCGCTGAGTTCGCTGGCTTTTGCGACGATGCGCATGCCCTTCCCGCCGCCGCCCGCGGAGGCTTTGACGAGAATTGGGTAGCCGATCTTTTTGGCTGCGGCCGTGAGATTGTCCCCGGCTTTCACTTCAGCGGCCGGAAGCGTCGGGACGCCGGCTGCTTCGATGAGGCGCTTGGACGTCAGTTTGTCGCCCATCGCTTCGATCGCATCCGGGGCGGGACCGACCCAGATGAGCCCAGCTTCAATGCAAGCGCGCGCAAAGCCTGCGTTCTCGGATAAGAAGCCATAGCCGGGATGGATGGCGTCAGCGCCCGCACGCGCACCCGCGGCGAGCACCTTGTCGACATCTAGATAGGTTTCGCGCGACGTGCGGCCGGTGAGCGCAATCGCTGCGTCTGCTTCGCGCACAAAGGGCGCGTCGGCGTCGCCTTCGGCGTAGATGGCGATGGTGCGGATGCCCATGTCGCGCGCCGTGCGTTGGATGCGGCGGGCGATCTCGCCGCGATTGGCCACAAGCAGAGATCGAATGCGTGCGCTCACATCCGGAACACGCCGTAATTCGGCGCGCCTTTCACGTCGTTGTTGTGGCAAACCGAGAGCGCCATTCCGATGACAGTGCGCGTGTCGCGTGGATCGATGATGCCGTCGTCGGCGACCCGTCCCGTTGCATAGAGCGCGAGCGAGCGCTTTTCGGCCCATTCCTCGACTTCGGCCGCGCGCTTGGCGTCCTCGGCCTCATCGAATTTCTGCCCGAGGCGCGCGGCGCGCCCGCGTCCCACGATCGACATGACGCCCGCCATTTGTTTGGGGCCCATGACCGCTATTTTGGCCGTGGGCCATAAGAAGGTGAAGCGCGGGCCGTAAGCGCGCCCGCTCATGCCGTAATTGCCTGCGCCGTAGGATGCGCCCAGCAACACCGTGATGTGCGGGACGGTCGAATTCGAGACGGCGTTGATCATTTTCGAGCCGTTCTTGGTGATGCCGCGCTGTTCGAACTCAGTGCCGACAATGTAGCCGTGAATGTTCTGCAGGAAGACGAGCGGAATATCGATTTGATTGCAGAGTTGAATGAATTGCGTCGCCTTTTCAGCGGACTCGTTCATCAGCGCGCCGTTATTGCCGATGATGCCGACCGGGTAACCATGCACCGAGGCCCAGCCGCAAACGAGTTCGGGCCCGTAAAGCGGTTTGAAGTCTTCGAAGCGGGACCCGTCGACAATGCGCGCAATCGCCTCGCGGATGTCGAAGGGCGTGCGCAAATCCTTGGAGACGAGCCCTAGCAATTCCTCGCTGTCATAAATGGGGTCGTCCGCCGGCAAGGTTGGGCCCGGGCCGCGTTTGCGGTGATTGAGGTGCGCCACCACATCGCGGCACATGCGGATCGCTTCCGTTTCGTCGGCCGCGAGATAATCGGCGAGCCCGGATGTTTCGGCGTGCATCTTCCCGCCGCCCAAACTCTCTTCATCGGCGTCTTCGCCCGTGGCCATTTTGACGAGCGGCGGTCCGCCCAAAAAGACGCGGGTCTTGTCGCGGATGAAGATGTTGTAGTCGCTCGTGCCGGGTTGGTAGGCGCCCCCCGCTGTCGAACTCCCGAACACGACGGCGATTGTTGGAATGCGCAATTTGGAGAGTTCTGTGATTTCGTAGAAGAGCCGTCCGCTTTCGCCGAAATGCTTGTCGGCGAGGCGCGATTGCAACTCGGGATCCATCGTGTTGCCGCGCAGGTCAGCGCCGGCGGATTCGACGAATTGCACATAGGGAATGCGGTTCTCGCGCGCGATTTGCAGCGCGCGCATCGTCTTCTTCATATTGAAGTCGTTGATGGCCCCCGCCATCACGGAGGCGTCATGCCCCATGATCATGCATTCAACGCCCGAGATGACGCCGATGCCGATCAATTGCCCTGCGCCGACTTGAAAGTTTGAATAATAGCCCGCGAGCGGGCTGATCTCGAGGAAGGGCGTGTCGGGATCGAGCGCCAGCGCCACGCGCTCCCGCACCGGCATTTTGCCTTGCGCCTGCAAGCGCTCATGGGCCTTCGGCCCCCCGCCCGCTTCGACCTCGCCGAGCAATTTGTCGATCTCGCCGAGCAGGGCGCGCATGTCGGCGCTGTTTTGCTGGAAGGCCTCGGACTTCGCGTTGAGTGCGCTTTGCAGGATCATGATTTCACTCGAAGCGTGCGAAGCCGTTATTGAGCGCGGTGACATTGCGCGCCGCGACGCGCGCGCGGAAGGCCGCCATGCCTTCGCCCTCGCGCCAAATGTCGATCGAAAGCGTTTCACCCGGAAAGACGGGAGAAGAAAAGCGCACGTCCAATTGCTTGAGCCGGTCGGGCTCGTCATTGCAAAGGGCGCGCAGGATAGCGCGCCCGGCGATCGCATAGCTGCAGAGGCCATGAAGGATGGGCCGGTCGAAGCCGGCGTATTGGGCGATCTCGGGATCGATGTGCAGCGGATTATAGTCGCCCGACAGCCGGTAAATGAGCGCTTGGTCGGCGCGCGTCTCCATGTCGATCGTCATGTCGGGCGCGCGCTCCGGCACCGGATTGGCCTTCGGCATGCCTTCCGCCGATCCGCCGAACCCGCCGTCGCCCATCAGCATCGCCGTCATGCCCGCGACGGCGATGAGGTCGCCGCTCTCCGCGTCGCGCAATTCTCGCTCAAGCGTGAGCGCCGCACCCTTCCCCGCGCCGCGGTCATAGAGGCCGGTGACTTTCATTTGACTGACGACTTCGCCCTCGCTCGGGAGCGCCCTATGCAAACTAAGGCGTTGCTCGCCATGCAGCAATTTCTTCCAATCGATCCCGGTCTTCGGGTCGCGCATCCAAAAACCTTCGCCTGCGAGCACGACCGCCATGGTCGGCAAGGCCTTGAGTTTAGCCTCATAGACGAAGGGAAGATCTTCGGCGGATGCGCCCGCGCCGGCGCCCAATGCATAAAGGATGACGTCGCGGTTGGCGTATTTTTGCCGTCCCGGATCGGTGCGCCAAGCGCGCACGACATCAGCGTTGATCATCGCTCCCCCCTCACGCGGCGCGCGCCATTCTTTCAGCGACGCCGATCATGTCGACGACGTGGTCGGCTATTTTCTGCGCCATGCCGTTGGAATCGCGGCCGTTGACGGCCCGCGCATAATTCCATTCGATAAGCGCGGCGAGCTTGAACATCGACAGGACGCAATAATAGTCGATGGTCGAAATATCCGCGCCCGTCCTGTCGGCGTATCGCTCGGCCAGGTCCTCGCGGGTGGGATAGTCAGAAAGATCGCCGAAGCGGCTTTTCCCGTCGCCCACGCGCCGGCCCGGAAAGGAAAAGATCGTTCGCCCGAGATCGAGCAGCGGATCGCCGATTGTCGCCACTTCCCAATCGATCATCGCGGCGACGCGCGGCGGGGGCGTGCGTTCAAAGAGGATGTTCGGAAAGCCGAGATCGCCGTGAATGAGGGTGATCGCGGACATGGGCGGCGTGTTGTCCTGAAGCCAATCCGTGACATAGGCCATGCCGGGAATGTCGCGTCCAGGATGGTTCTCGCTCTCTTTGTAGCTCTCGATGAGCTTGAGATAGCGCGGCACCTGGCGCGTCAGAAAACCCTCGGGCTTGCCGAAATCGCTGAGGCCGGCGGCGACATAATCGAGGCCGCGCAGCGTCGCCAGCGCATCGATCATGGCGAACGCCAATCCGCGGCGGGGTTCGCCTGGGCGATCAAACGGCGCCGGCGCGGGCGCGTCGTCGAAATTCATCCACCCGTCCACGAACGACATGAGAATGAAGGGCGCGCCGAGCAAGTCGGCGTTTGAGCAATAGGCGATGAGCTCAGGGTGCGGGACGTTGCTGCCGGCGAGCGCCTTGAGCAACCGCGCTTCCCGCTCGAGGGCCTTGAGGCTGTCTGCGCGCGGGGGCCGCGCCGGCATGCGCAAGACAGCGCGCTGATCGCCGCGGCTGATAAGCGCCATTGTGTTGCTGCTGCCGCCGGTAAGCCGGCTGATTGTGAGAGAGCCGTCGCCGAGCATCGGCGCGTGCGTTGAAAGCCACGGCGCAAACGCGGCCGAGTCTATGAAATCATTGGACAAGCTTGGACTGCTCGCCATGACCCTCTCCTCCCGAAGCGCCCCGCGCATGCCGCTGCTTTACAGGCGCCCCAATTCATTTATTATAATATTTTAGTCTGCTGTCCACCGTCCGTAGCGGCAGACCAAAAATCCGACGCCGAGCGCGCTTCTACGGAGGAATCATGACCACCCGCACGAGCCGCCTCGCCGCCTCGTCTTCTGGGAGGACGTGATGGCGAGGGCCAACGCGCGCAAAGACGCGTCTCGCCGCGTGCGCTTGGATGAAGTGCGCGCAGCCTTTGAGCTCGGCGAAGCCGTCTATGCCCGGCAGAATTCTCCGCTCTATGCAACCTTGTGCAGAGAGGCGCGCGAGGACGAAGCGGTGCTGGCGCTTGCCGCGCATGCGCGAGAGGGCCAGCCGCCGGCGTTTCATCTTCTGAGCGCCGTCCACTTTCTGTTGCACGACTACCCGGACGACGACCTGGCGCCCTTCTTTGGCGTCGGCGTTGACGCGCTTGCGCCGCCCGAGGGCGCGCTCGGCCCCTTCCGCGCCTTTTGTGCGCGGCGCGCCGACGAGATCATCGCCATCATCTCCAAGCGCACCATTCAGAGCACGTCGGTCGAGCGGGCCGCCTTCGTGCTGCCGCCGCTTGATCGCTTATCGCGTCAGGTCGAGGCGCCGCTGCATTTGATTGAGGTCGGCTGCAGCGCGGGGCTGCTGCTTCAGTTCGACCGCTATGCCTATGATTTCGGCGCGCATGGAAAGGTGGGCGACGGGGCGATTGAGCTTGCTTCGACGATGCTTGGCCCTCACGCGCGTGCGCCCGCCGGCATTCCCAAGATCGCCGCGCGTGTCGGCATCGACTTGCAGCCGATTGATCTTGCTGACGCCGATGAGCGGCGCTGGATCGCCGCGCTCATTTTTCCTGAATGGCGCGCACAGGGCCGCAACATTGCGCGCGCGCTTGATCTTGCAGCGGCCTCTCCCCCGCGCGTCCTTGCCGGAAGCGCCAACGACATCTTGCCGGGCTTGCTGGCCGAGACGCCCGATCCGGTCTGCGTCTTCCACTCCAATTGCCTCTATTACTTCCCGCCCGAGGCGCAGCGCCGTTTCGATGAGATCCTGATCGAGGCCGGCAAGACGCGCGTCGTGCATCGCATCGGCGTTGAAACGCCGCCCGATTATGCGCTCCAAGCTCGCCGCGCGGCCGAGACTGGCGCAAAGATCGCCACCGGCGAGGTGCACACCGAAGTGACCTACACGCGCTATAGCGGCGGCAAGTTTGAAACCGAGCTGTGGGGCCGGTGTCATCGGTATGGCGCGTGGTTTGAATGGCTCGTCTGACTTGACCCAGCGCCACGGCGCGCCGCGCCGGAGAACCTTTGACGTTTCGCCAGGCGTCACGCTTGTGGGCGATGAGCTTGGTCCCGTCGATGCCGATGCGGTCGTTTTGCTGCATGGCGGGGGACAGACCCGCCAATCTTGGCGCGGCCTCCAAGACGCCTTGGGTGCACGCGGCGTGCGCACCCTGTCGCTTGATTTGCGGGGTCATGGCGAGAGCAGCTACGCGCCGGACGGCGATTATCGCTTAGAGGCGTTCGCCGCGGACATAGCGAGCGTGTTGCGTCTTCTGGGCGGAGCGCCGATCGTTGTCGGGGCTTCCCTGGGCGGGCTCGCCGCGATCGCTGCGCTCGTTGAAGACGGCGCGCCGGCGCGCGCCCTCGTCGTGGTCGACGTTACGCACAAGATCCGAACCGACGGCGCGGCCAAAATCCGCGACTTCATGCTGGCCAATCCGGAGGGCTTCGCCTCATTGGACGACGCCGCCGACGCGGTCGCGACCTACTTGCCGCACCGGACACGCCCCGCCTCCCATGCGGGCTTAGAGCGCAATCTGCAGCGCGGCGCGGACGGCCGTTGGCGGTGGCGGTGGGACCCGAACTTCATCAATGGGAATGGCGAGAAGTCGTTTCGGCCGCTCGAACCGCATATGCGCGCGCTCTTGCCGCGCCTTGAGACGCCGACGCTGCTCATTCGCGGCGAGGCCAGCGAAATCGTCACAACCGAGGCGGCCGATGAATTCGTGGCGCTTGCGCCCAATGCGCGCGCCGTCCATCTCGACGGCGCGACCCACATGGTGGCCGGCGACGACAATGACGCGTTCATGGTGACGATCGCCGATTTCGTCTTGCCCCGCTTGCAGGGCTAGAGCGGGCTCAGAGTTTGGCGCTCGCGATCCGCGCGCCTTCGACGAGCGATTCCAATTTCCGCCAAACGATGTCTGGAAAGACGGTCGGATAGCCGGAGAAGGTTGAGAACCCGCAATCCGACCCGGCCATCACCCGGTCGCGTCCCAGCACATTGACGTATTGCTGAATGCGCTGTGCGACGAGTTGAGGGTGCTCGACATAATTGGATGTTGAATCGATCACGCCTGGGCAGATGATCTTGTCTTCCGGCGGCGGATTTGTCTCAAACACCGCCCATTCATGACCGTGCCGGGGATTTGCGCCTTCGATCAGGAATGTTTGCGGGCGCGCTCTGAAGACGTGGGCGGCGATGCGCTCGAACGGGATGTCGAGATGGTGGGGCCCAGCGTAATTGCCCCAACAAATGTGCATGCGCAGCCGCTCTGCGGGAATGTTGCGCGTGGCGTGATTGAGCGCGTCGACGTTGCGGGTGAGAATCCTCAGGAAATCGTCTTCGTCTAAGCGTTGATAGACAAGGTGCCGGCTCATCGCGAGGTCGGGCGCATCGATTTGCAGGTCGAAGCCGGCTGCGACGATGGCTTCGTATTCCGGGCGCAGCCCCTCCCCCACGGCCTCGATATAAGCGTCTTCTGACGGGTAAAATTCGTTGCGTTGGAAGACGGCAACGACGCCGGGCGAGGCCGCGTTCAAGAATGCGCCAGCCGGTTTGGCTGCATCTGAGGCGGCGCGCATATTGGCGATGTCTTGTTCAAGCCCGCTTGTGTCTTTGACGCCGACGGGGCCTTGGCAGCATGCGCCGCCGCCGCGTGGAACCACGCCGCCGATCGCGATCAGATGCTTTGCGTATTCGGGATAAGCGCGCAAATCGCCCGCTGCGAAGCCGGACGATTCCCCGCCGAAGCCGGTCAGGCGCTCAACGACATAGGTGGCGTAGCTTGGTTTGCTGAACTCGCCGTCGCTGACGGAATCGATGCCGATCTCCACTTGGCGCGCGACGACCGCGCGCACCGCTTCGCTCAACACGGCGTCTAGCGCTTCGCGGTCGACGGACGCGCCGCCTGCTTTGGCGTGCATCATGTCGAGCAGCGGCTGGGGACGCGGCAAGCTGCCGACATGGGTGGTGCGAATTGTGCCGGTCACGCGCTCGCCTCTTCGCTCCAAGCGCCGGCTGGCGTGCGCTCTTCGATGAAGACCTTGCGCGACGCGATGCGCCAACCCTCAGGCGTCTTTCTGTAGGTGTCTTCGTAGCGCCCGGTGCAAAGATCCCCGTTGCGGTCCATCGCGGTGTAGCGTGCGATGGCGCTCGCGGCGTCGCCGCGGACATCGATCGTCGTTTCGCCGGGTCTGTGCCAACCGGGGCCGGGCGGCGTATGCAGGACAGCTTTGCGCATCTTGTCCCGGCCGTTGATCTCTTGTCCCCACGGCGTCGTGACCACGCAATCGCTCGTATAGAGATTGGCGTAGGCGTCAGCATCGCGCGCATCGAAGAGCCGCGCATAATCCTGCTGCAGGCGCACGATGTCGTCTTGGTCAGACATGGCGGCTCGCAAATTGCGTCGGCGACTTCTTCAAGAGGCTGTCGCCGACGAAAAGATCGGGCAGCAAAGGCGTCTCGGCATCGACGCTGTAGCGTGCAAAATCCGAAACGCCTTCGGCGCGGAGCAGGAGTTCGTCGATATGGAACCCGCCCGTGAAGCTTGCCGCGGGCTTGGTCAATATGACGTGGGCGGCGTCGGCCATGATGTCGGGCGTGCGGCTGCCGCGCACCCCGTCGTCGCCGCGCAGGAACCGCACGGCGGACGTTGCAATCGGCGTCATCGGCCAGAGCGCGTTGACCCCGACTTGGCCCTTGAATTCCTCCGCCATGCCCAACGCGCAGAGCGACATATTGTATTTGGCGATGCTGTAGGCGACGTGGGGCCCAAACCATTTCGGATCGAGGTCGAGCGGCGGCGATAGATTGAGAATGTGCGGATTGGCGGCCTTGAGCAGATGCGGCAAGCATGCGCGCGACGTGAGATAGGTGCCGCGCCCATTGATTTGATGCATCAGGTCGTAGCGCTTCATGTCGACCTGAAGCGTGCCCGCGAGATTGATCGCGCTTGCATTGTTGATGCAGACGTCGATCCCGCCGAAGCGTTGCGCGCCTGCCTCGACGGCCGCGCGCACGCTCTCTTCCTCGCGCACATCCACAATGACTGGAAGCGCTTGGCCTCCCGCGGCCTCGATCTCTTCGGCGGCGCTATAGATCGTGCCGGGGAGTTTCGGATGCGGCTTCGCCGTCTTTGCCGCCACGATGATGTTGGCGCCGTCGCGCGCCGCGCGCGTCGCGATGGCGAGCCCGATGCCGCGGCTCGCGCCGGTGATGAAGAGTGTTTTCCCCTTGAGGCTCACGCGCCTAGCTCCGGTGCTTCGTCATCGGCGGGGCCTTGGGCATTTTGACCGGTCCGTGCTTGCGCGACGGCAAGAGAATGGTTGCTGCGCCGCGAATGTTTTCTGTGCCGCGCTGATTGATGCCGAGAATCTTGAGTTCGATGAGCGGCCCCTTCTCTTCATCGACGCGCGCGGCGGTGACTTCCCCGTCAATCCAGGTCGTGTCGCCGACATAATTGAAGCTGCGATATTCAGTGCGCAGGTAATGCACGAAGCCGTCATCGCCGGCGAAGTTCGTGCAATAATTGCTGACCATGACCCAGCGGTTCGGTCCGATGTCATAGGTCATGCGAACGCCCACAGTTTCGGCGAGCTCAGGATCCCAATGGACGCGCTGGATGGTGTCCCACGCGCCGTTCTGGTTCTTCGAATAAAAGCCGCGCAGCTTCTTGCGGTTTTCGTAAGCGAGCTTGTGGGGAGGGTTGCCGTAGGTCAGCCAGCCCACGCCCATATAGAGATTGATTTGGTCGGTGACCGTGAGCGGTCCGCGCACCATTTGCGGCAGCTTCATGCCTGGCTCGACGTCCTCAAAATAGAGCGTGTCAGGGCCGCGAATGTATTCAGCTTCATAGGCTGCATCGATCTTGGCGAGGTCTTCGTCGGTGTATTTCGCCGGTTCGAGCGTGGCGTATTTGTCTTTGGATTTGTCGGAGCGTTTTTTGCGTTCCGCGTGCACGAACCAATTGCCGCCTGTGATCGCGACATTCTCATCCTGGTCCCAATACATCATGCCGTTGGTGACGAGCGCGCTGCGTCCGGCGAATTCGCTCTCCTTGAGGACGACGCTTTCGACCCATTCCGCCTTTGAGAGCGAGTCGCCGATCTGCAGCGGGCGCCAATAGAAGTTCTCGTTGCCGGAATTGAACAATTGCACGCCGCGAAGCGCTTTAGACGTGGCCTTCTCGCGCTCTGGATCGGGCATCTGAGCGTTGCGCTTATAGCCCATCGACATCTCAAAGCCGGGAGGTGCGATCTGTCCGCCCCAGGCGGAGCGCTTGGCGAGGTCGGGTTGATGATAGATCGGGTTGGCGTCGCCGATGGCGATTGCGTATTGGCGCAACGCGTCGGCGTTCACGTGCGAATGCCAGGGCTGATCGAGGATCCCGACGCGCAGCGTCGGATTGGGATAGCCGATGCGCTCGCGCATGAGCGCCACGGATTCATCCGTGATCTGGCCCTGAACGAGCCCCGTTTCCGAGACGGCGTCTTTGCGGACGGGCGATCCTGACATGGTGTCCTCCTTCAACGAGCGCGCGGCAGGTTGAGCACTCGGTCTGCGATAATGTCGCGCTGGATTTCGTTGGAGCCGCCCGCGATCGTGAGCACCCAGCTCCACATGAATTTGTAGGTCCAGAAATTGGTTGTGCGGTCCTCGCCGTATTCGAGGAATTTGACGCCCAGAATGTCGGAGGCGAGTTCAAAGAGCTGCTTGTGCACGGTGGTCACGAGCAGCTTCATCATCGAGCCTTCGGGGCCCGGTTGTCCTCTGCGCTCGACGTCGCCCAGAATCGAAAGCGTGAGCGATTTGATCGCGACCGTATGCGCCTTCACCAAAGCCAGACGCTGCGCGATGGCGTCGTCTTTGATGGCGAGCCGCCCGTCCGGCAAATGCGTGCGTTTGGCGATCTCGATCAATTCCTCGACGTTTTGCGCCAAGGCGATTTGATCGCCGATGAAGGCGGTGCCGCGTTCAAACGAGAGAGTGGACATCGCCACCGACCAGCCGTCCCCGATTTCGCCCACGACGTTGGCGATCGGGAGGCGCACATTGTCGTAGAAGGTGTCGTTGACCTCGCTCTCGCCCATCATCGTCTTGATCGGGCGAATGGTGACGCCGGGCGCGTGCATGTCGCAGATGATCCAGGTCAAGCCGCGATGGCGTTGCGAGTCCGGATCCGTGCGGACGACGAGCTCCTGATAGTCCGCGAAATGCGCGTTGGACGTCCAGGTTTTGTGGCCGTTGATGACGATGTGATCACCGTCGATCTCGCCGCGCGTGCGCATGGCGGCGAGATCGGTGCCTGCGCCGGGTTCGGAGAATCCCTGACACCACATTTCCTCGCCCTTGAGGATGCGCGGCAGGTGGTCGCCCTTTTGGTTTTCATTGCCGCGCACGATGAGCGTCGGCCCGGCGTGGTAGAGTCCGGTGTAGAAGGCGCCTGAATGGCTGGGCGCTCCCAATCGGATGCATTCCTGCAGCCAGATCATGTAGTGAAAGCCGGAGAGGCCGCGTCCGCCATATTCCTTCGGCCAATTCACGCCGGCCCAGCCGCCGTCATATTGCGTGCGTTGCCATTCCCGATCGAAGTCGAGTGCGGCGTCGTGATCGACGGGGCGCTTGCGCTTGGGCGCATTTGCTTGCAGCCAATCGTGCGCTTCAGCGCGGAAGGCTTTGTCGGCGGAGCTTTCGTCGATGTTCATGATCAGAACGCGGTCAATTGCGCGTCGAGCACGGTTTTCAGATGCTCGCGCTGTGAGGAGAACCATGCGGTCATGGTGCGTGCGCGCTTCAGATAGAAGTGCGCATCGAACTCGTCGGTGACGCCGATGCCGCCGTGCAATTGAATATTGTCGTCGACATTCTTGAGCGCGGCGGTTTCGGCCAGCACGCGCACGGCCGACACATGCAGATCGCTCTCCGGCCGGCCGTCAGCAAACGCGAGCGCTGCGTAAAAGAGCTGCGCGCGCGCTTCTTCGCAGCGCACCGCCATCTCCGAGATCGGGTGCCGCACGGCTTGATAGGCGCCGATCGGCTTGCCAAACGTGGTGCGGATTTTGGCGTATTCGGTGATCATGTCGCGCGTCGCTTCCGCGATGCCGACATACATGGCCGCCGACAGCAGCGAAGCGGCTTGCCGGACGCTGGGCGTCGTCGCATCGCACAGGACATCGGCGGCGCTGAGATCGGCGACGCTCATGGAGACGGACTTGTCGAGGCCGTTCACCGGATCGAAATTGCGTCCCGCAATGTCAAGCAAACGCACGCGGTCGGCGTCGAGCAAAAGGGCGAGCGCCGCGCCGTTGAAGTCATAAAGCCGGCGTTTCGCCAGTGAGTCTGCAGGCGCGGTGAAATCGTCTTGCGCCGCGTAGGCTGCGGGCAGAGCGCCCGAAATGATTTTGGCGGCGAGTTCGGGTTTGTTTGCGGCGGCGGCCGCGCGCGCCGCGAGCGCCGTGAACAATATCCGCGGCGGCGCGCAAACGCGCCCAAGTTCGCGAAAGACGAGCGCCTCCTCCGCCGCCGAATAGCCGACGCCGCCGAAATCCTCGCCGACGCCCATGCCGAGCCAGCCCATGTCGGCGGTTTCGCGCCACAGCGTGGGCGCGATTTCGTCGGCGGGCCCGTTGCGTCCGTGCAGCCGCCGCAGCGGCAGCCGATCGGTCGCAAACGAAGCCGTCGACGCAACGATCTGTTCCTGTTCGCCGGTTAGCAGGAGATCCATGGCGCGCTCAGCGTTTCCGTTCGGCGCTGTTGGGCGCTGGACCATCCGACCAGCGCGGTTCGCGCTTCTCCATGAAGGCGCGCGGCCCCTCCGCGGCGTCGGGATGATCGCGATGGCGCACGACGGCCTCGTAGCCTTTCGCGTAGGCTTCCGAGAGCGGCATTTCGAGCGACTCCCAGACAGCTTTGAGCGACGCGCGCATCGCGGCCGGCGAGGCGCTTGCGGCGATGCGCGCCAGCTCCATGGCGCGGTCGCGCAAGCGTTCGAGCGGCACAATCTCGCTCACCATGCCGAGCGCATGGGCTTGTTGTGCGGTCATCCGTTCGGCCTTGCCGAGCACGACCATGCGCAAGACGGCGCCCAAGGGCATGCGTCGCGACAGCCCGATCGGCTCCAAGGCCGTCACTTGTCCGACATTGACGTGGGTGTCTGTGAAGGTCGCGCCCTCCGCGGCGATCACGATTTCTGAATCGGCGACGAAGTGCAGGCCTGCGCCGGCGCACACCCCGTTCACCGCGCAAATCACCGGTTTGAAGATGCCCACGTGCCGCGCGGTAAACTTCGGCATGGGTATTTTGAGCTGCTCCTCCACGGAGCGGTTGGCGCTCGCTTCGAGCCCTTCCGCGTCTGCGCCTGCGCAAAAACCGCGTCCTTCGGCCTGAAACACGATGGCGCGCACGGCGGGATCGGCGTCGGCCTCCAAAAAGACGTCGCCAAGCCGGTGCAGCATGGCGTTGGTGAGCGCGTTCAACCGCTCGGGCCGGTTGAGCGTAATGACGAAGACCGCCCCCTCCCGCGCGGTCAGAATTGCAGCTGAGGCCTCTGTTTTGAGGTCCATTCTTCTTGCTCCCTGCCCCATCCCCGCAACGGGAGATTGGGCTTGAATAGAGGTATCTCATTAGATACCCTTCGTCCAGCGTCATTCGCTCCGAGTCCTGCGGCCCGGGTGCGGCGGCGTCGCCCTGCGGAAGGCAAGCGCCGATGGACCTGTCCTACACAGCTGAATATCTGGCCTACCAGGGCGAGGTGCGCGCGTTTCTGGCCGAGCGCTGGGACCTCGCGAAGGCGCGCGACAAGGATTACGTGGCCGCGTTTCGCAAGGCCGCGACCGAGCGCGGCTACATCAATCGCTGGATTCCGCGCGCTTATGGCGGCAGCGAGCAGCCTGCCGACGTGGTCGCTGCGCAGATCATCCGCGAGGAATTCGCTTCAGCACGCGCGCCGCGCGAGGTGCCGGGCATCGGCATGATGATGTTGGTGCCGACATTGCTGGAAGTCGGCGAGGATTGGCAGAAGGAGCGTTTCGTCGAAAAGACCGTCATCGGCGAGTATCGCTGGGCGCAGGGCTATTCCGAGCCGGGCGCTGGGTCCGATCTCGCCTCTTTGCGGACCCGAGCCGAGCTGCGCGACGGCGAGTGGGTGATCAACGGCCAAAAGATCTGGACGACGATGGCCTATGACGCGACGCATATGTTCTGTTTATGCCGCACCGAGCCTGAAGCGTCCAAGCACGACGGCATCTCTTATATCCTGCTCGACTTTAAGCAGCCGGGCGTGACCGTTCGTCCGCTCAAACAGATCAGCGGCTCGTCTGAGTTTTGCGAGGTCTTCTTCGACGATGTGCGCACGCCGGCGGATTGGATTGTGGGGCGGCGCGGCGAAGGCTGGCGCGTCTCGCGCGTCAACCTTAAGCATGAGCGCAACGCTGTCGGCGGACCAGCCAATTCGCTTGAGCTTTTCGAGAAGGTCAAAAGGCTGGCGCAAACGACGTTCATTGACGGCGAACGCGCGATTGACCGGCCTTTGATCCGCGAGCGTCTAGCTGTGATTGAAGGTTACGTGCTGACCCATCTCTATTCCGGCTATTATCAGCAGACATTGGCGGTGAACGACGAGCCTGCAGGCGTGCTCGGATTGATCAACAAGATAACGACCACCAATATCGGCCAGCAAATCGCCAACGTTGCAGCCGACATCATTGGCGAAACCGGGCTGCTCGCGCCGTCGCACGATCCCAAGGCGCGCCCGGGCGATGAGAAATGGGTCAATCAGATGATGGGCTCCTTGGGGCTCTCGATCGCCGGGGGCGCATCAAACATCCAACGCAACATCATCGCGGAGCGCGGCTTAGGCCTGCCTCGCGACTCCATCGAGGCGTAAGCCATGCATTTTGATTTGAGCGACGAGCAGGCGTTGTTGCGCGACACGCTGGACGCCTTTCTCGCCGACAAAATCCCTCAAGATGAAATCGTGAAGCGCGCCGAGACAGGCCGCCTCGATCGCGAGCTTTGGAATGGGCTGAGCGGTCTGGGCTTGATGGGCATTCTGGCCGACGCGGGCGAGGGTTTGAACTTGGGGCTGCTGACATTGGCGGTGGCCGCCGACAAATTGGCGTCGCGCGGCGCCGCCGCGCCCGTGGTGGAGAACGCCGTCGCCGCCTGGGCTTTGGGAGAGCATCGCGCGGAATGGGCGTCGCGGATCATGAGCGGCGAAACGATTGCTGCGTTGGCCATCGGCGAAGACGGCGGCGCTTGGTCGCCCGCGCAATGGCGTTTGAACGGCGGCAATCTCATCTCGGGCGAAAAGAAGAATGTTCTCTTCGGCGCAGAGGCGGACATTCTGGTCGTGGGTTTAGAGGGCGGCGATCTGGGCGTCGTTGAAGCCAAAGCGGCCGGCGTGACGATCAATAGGTGCGCCGCTGTCGATCTGACGCGTCCCATGGCCAATGTGCGCTTTGAGGATGTGGCGGTTGAGCGGCTGACCAGCACGCCCGGCAAAGCCGACCGCCTCTATGACGCGCTGCTCATCACCTCAGCCATCGATGCTTATGGCGCTGCGTCGCGCGCGGCGGAGATGGCGGTTGAATATGCGAAAGTGCGTGAGCAATTTGGCCGCCCAATCGGCGCGTTCCAGGCGCTCAAGCATCAATTGGCCGATATGACGATCGACATCGCCCCGACGCGCTCGCTCTGTTGGTATGCCGCGCATCTTTGGGATCTCGACTCTCCTGACGCGTCACGCATGGCGTCGGTCGCGAAAGCCCATGTGACGGACGTGGCGGTGAAGACTGCGCGCATGGCCGTCGAAGCCCATGGCGGCGTCGGCTACACCTGGACTTTCCCGCTTCATATTTTCCTGAAACGCGCGATGGCGGACCGCGTCATGTACGGTCTTCCCTCAACCCATCGCGCGCGCGCGGCGCAGCTCGCATCGTGGTGAGCCGCGCCGCGCGCCGCTAAGCGCCCCCGCGCCTTCTCGATCGGCTAGGCGCGCTGATAGACGGTGACGACCGCCGCCCCCCCCAATCCGATATTGTGCTGCAGTGCATTGCGCACGCCTTCGACTTGCCGCTTGTCGGCGAGGCCGCGCAGCTGCTGCACAAGCTCGGTGCATTGCGCGAGGCCGGTTGCGCCCAAGGGGTGGCCTTTTGACATGAGGCCGCCGGAGGGATTGGTCACAACGCGGCCGCCATACGTGTTGTCGCCGTCGGCGATCATTTTGGCGGCTTCGCCTTCACCGCAGAGGCCGAGCGCCTCGTAATTGATGACCTCGTTCGGGGTGAAGCAATCGTGCATTTCGACGACCTGCACGTCGCGCGGTCCGAGGCCCGCCTCTTCAAACGCGATGCGCGCTGCGCGCGCGCTCATTTCACGGCCGACCAAATCCATTGCGCTGCCATAGGTGGCGGCTGCGTCCGTGGTCATGCCTTGCCCGGCGATGGCGATGGGCGCTTTGACGCCTTTGCGCCGCGCGAAGGCGGGGCTGACGACGATGGCCGCGGCCGCCCCGCACGTCGGCGGGCACGCCATGAGGCGCGTCAAATACGGCTCATGCAGGACCGGCGCGCTCATCACCTCTTCGACTGAGAGCGGCTTGTCGAAGAGCGCCATTGGATTTGCGCCGGCATGGCGGCGGGTCTTCACTGCGACTTCTGCGAAAATCTCCGCGGGCGCATCATATTTCTGCATGTAGTCTGCGCCCGCGGACCCAAACATCGACGGCGCGGCCATCGCCGTGTTGATGGGGTAGCCGAGTTCGTCGAAGCGCCGCCAAATATGATCGACTGTGACGGTGCGCCCGTCGTCGCCGCCGCCAAGCGGACCGGGGCGCATTTCATCGAACCCAAGCGCGAGCACGCATTCGGCTTGCCCCGACATGATGGCGCGGCGCGCGAGCCAGAGCGCGGAGGAGCCCGTCGCGCAGGCATTGTTGACGTTGAAAACGGGAATGCCGGTCATGCCGACTTCGTAGACCGCGCGTTGGCCTGAGCAGCTCGAGCCGAAACAGAAGCCTGCATAAGCCTCCTGAACGTCCGAATAATCGAGCCCGGCGTCGGCGAGCGCGGCGCGCACCGCTTTGCTCGCCATGATCTCATAACCTTCATGTGCGCCGGGCTTTGTGAACTTCACCATGCCCGCGCCGGCGATCCATGCCTTCTCGCTCATTGCGCCTTCTCCGCTTAGTAAGACAGTTTTTCGACGCCCAGTTTTTCCTGCAGCAGCGCGCCGAGCTCATGGGCCGTCTTGGGTTCGCGCCAATCGCCGTCGCGCACCGCGCTCCAATGGGCGATAAGGTCTTCAGCGGCGTCAGGGCCTTCCGCGCGCCATCCGCCGGTGATTTGGAGCGCAACGCGCGCGACCCATCCGCCGCCGGATTGGAAGATTTCTCCGTTTGACGGACAGTCGCGGTGCGCCAGCACAACGCCGGTCGCGGCAAGCTTTGCTGGCGACAGCACTTGATCTTCGGCGGCGTCTTTGCCGCCGGTCAGACGCGTGCCGGCGGTGGGCGCGACCGCATTGACCTTGATGTTGTATTTGCCGCCTTCGATCGCGAGCACGCGCACGAGGCCGACAAGGCCCATTTTCGCCGCCGCGTAGCTCGATTGGCCGAAATTGCCGAAGAGGCCGGACGACGAGGTTGTGAGCACGATGCGTCCGCCATTGCCGGCGTCCTTCATTGCGTTGAACGCGGGTTGGGCGACGTTGACGCCGCCATAGAGGTGGACGGCGAGCACCTTGTCCATTTCGGCGGTGTCGAGCTTGGCGAAGCTCGCGTCGCGCAGAATGCCCGCATTGTGAATGACTGCATCGATGCGCCCGAAGGCGTCGAGCGCTTGCTGCACCATGGCGCGTCCGCCCTCGCGCGTGGCGACGCTGTCGGTGTTGGCCGCCGCTTCCCCCCCGGCCGCTTTGATTTCGGCGGCGACGGTTTCGGCCGGCCCCGCGTCGGCGCCCTCTCCATTGGGGCGCACGCCGAGATCGTTGACGACGACGCGCGCGCCGCGCCGCGCCAGCTCAAGCGCGTAGGCGCGCCCCACGCCCTGCCCTGCGCCCGTGACGAGAACGACCTCGCCGTCAAATGTGAGTTTCGGCACGCGCTTTCCTCCCGCAATTCAGGTACCCCAATTGACGGTCTCGAGGCAACATGACAAGAGCGGCCAAAAAGCGCGAAACGCGGGTTTAGGGAGAGCGCAATGCGGCTGACGGCGGATCACGAGGCCATCCGCGAAACTATGCGCCGTTTTGTCGAGGCCGAAATCAACCCGCGCGCCGACGAATGGGAGGCGGCTGGGATTTGGCCGGCGCACGAAATTCTCGGCAAGCTCGGCAAATTGGGATTGTTGGGCATCAACAAGCCTGCCGCCTATGGGGGGCAGGATCTCGACTATTCTTACCAGGCGGTCTTTCTCGAAGCCTTGGGCGGCGTGCGCACCGGCGGGGTGGGCATGGGCGTCTCGGTGCAGACCGACATGGCGACGCCTGCCTTGGCGCGGTTTGGCAGCGACGAATTGCGCCGGGAGTTTCTCGCGCCCGCCATTGCGGGAGACATGGTGAGCTCCATTGCTGTGAGCGAGCCTCAAGCCGGGTCTGACGTCGCCCAGATCAAAACCCATGCGCGCCGGGACGGCGGCGACTACGTCATCAACGGCTCGAAGATGTGGATCACCAATTCCACCCAAGCCGACTTCCTGTGTTTGCTCGCCAACACCTCCCAGGATTCCGTTCACGGCAACAAGTCGCTCATCGTGGTGCCGACCAAACTTCCTGGGATCAGTTTTTCCGAGCGCCTCAACAAGTTGGGCATGCGCTCGTCTGACACCGCTCAGATCTTTTTTGACAATGTGCGCGTGCCGCAGCGCTACCGGATCGGCGAAGAGGGCGCCGGCTTCGTCATGCAGATGCAGCAATTTCAGGAGGAGCGTCTTTCAGCGGCGTTGCTGAATGCGCGCACGCTTGAAATCTGCATCGAAGACACGATTGGCTATGCGCGCGACCGCAAAGTGTTCGGCCGGCCCATTCTCGACAACCAGGCCGTCTATTTCCGTCTCGCCGAGCTGCAGACGGAGATCGAGCTCGTCCGCTCGCTTGCCTGGCGCGCCGTTGAAGGACTTGTCGCTGGCGAGGATGTGACGACGCTTGCGTCCATGGCCAAACTCAAGATTGGCCGCCTCAACCGCGAAGTGACCGACGCCTGCATGCAATATTGGGGCGGCATGGGCTTCATGTGGGACAATTTCGTCGCGCGCACGTACCGCGATTTGCGCCTCACATCGATCGGCGGCGGCGCTGATGAGGTGATGCTGCAGATCATCGCCAAGAAGATGGGGTGTTTTCCGAAGGCGAAGGCATGAGCGCGTTCGTGTTCATTCACGGCGGCGCGCACGGCGCGTGGTGTTGGCAGCCTTTGTTTGGTCTTCTGGATGCGCCGGCGCTTGCGCTCGATTTGCCCGGCCGCGGGCGCAAGCCTGCCGACCTTGCGCGCGTGACGCCGGATGATTGGGCGGACTCAGTTCTCGCTGACATTGAACGCTGCGGCCTCACGAGCGTCATTCTGGTCGCGCATTCGATGGGCGGGCTGACGGCGTTGCGCGTGGCGCAGCGTGCGCCCGCCCGCATCGCGCGCATGGTGTTCATCGCCAGCCCCATTCCGGAGGCCGGCAAATCGATCGTCGATCTCATGGCCGAGCTGCCGCAGACGGGCGCGCGCGAGGAAGCGGGCTCTTTGGCCACGGGGCTGACGGAGGCGGCCGCGCGCGGTCTTCTTTTCAACGGCGTGCCGGAGGCGCTTGTGCAATGGGCCTTGCCGCAGCTCACGCCCGAGGCGATGGGGCCCTTCACGGCCCCGGCGGATTTGCGCGCGGCCAAATCCGCGATCCCGCGCACATACATTCGCACGCAATTCGATAAGGGCTTGCCGCCGCATCTGCAGGCGCGCGCCATTGCTCAAATTGAGCCGGCGGAGGTTTTCGAATTGGACAGCGGTCATAGCGCGATGCTGACGCATGCGCCGGCGATCGCTGCGATCCTCAATCGCTGCCTCTGATCGGAGTGGACGCGTTCGATGCGCCGCCTTGAAGGCCGAACAATTGTCGTGACCGGCGCGGCCGACGGCATCGGCCGTGCGCTTGCGCACGTCTTCGCCGGCGCTGGCGGCCGCCTCGTTCTGGCCGATGTACAAGGGGAATCGGCCGCCGCGCTTGCCCACGACCTGCGCCGCGCGGGCGCGCAAGCGCTGAGCGTCGAGGCGGATGTCGCAGATGAAGCCGCGCCGCAGACAATCTTGAGCGCCGCCTTGCGCGAATTCGGCGCAGCCCATGTGCTCGTCAACAATGCGGGCGTCGCCGCGCCGGGACGCTCAATGGCGGCCCTTGGGCCCGATGATTGGCGGTGGGTGATAGACGTCAATCTGTTGGGGCCGGTGCGGATGATCGACGCCTTCTTGCCGAGCCTTGTGCGCGCGGAAGAAGCCCACATCGTCAATGTCGCCTCCATCACGGCCTTCGATCCCGGCCCCTACAATGCGCCCTATTGCGCTTCGAAGGCCGCGCTCGCAGCGATGAGCGAGAGCTTGGCGGACGAATTGGCGATTGAGGCGGCTCATGTCGGCGTGACGATTGTTTGTCCAGGTCCCGTGCGCACGTCGATCGCGCGCTCGGAGGAGCGCCGTCCATCGGCCTATGGCGCGCCGCGTGCGCCGGCCGCAATGCCCGATCCTATGAAGCAGCGTTTGGCGCAGGCGGCCGCCGAAGCGCTTGCGCCGGAAGAAGTCGCCGAGGCGGTGCTGAACGCTGTGAGCCGGCGCGCGCGCTTTGTCTTCACGCACGAGAATGCGCACGCGCGCGCGATGCGCCGGATCAAGGCGGCGTTCGGCGACGCTGAGAGCGGCCTCGTCTAGCGGATCTCGCGGTCACCGCACGGCGAAATCGTAGCCGCGGCCTTCGCGATATTCTTTGAGAATGATGGAGCCGACGCGGTCAATGTGGACTTCGTCGGGGCCGTCGACGATGCGCATGATCCGCGCCATGCGGTACATGGCTTCAAGCGGCGTGTCATCGGAGACGCCGAGCGCGCCATGGACTTGGATGGCGCGGTCGATGACGCGGAAAAGCGCGCGCGACACGGATGTCTTGATGGCGCTGATCTCGACGCGCGCCTGTTCGTCGCGGCCGAGCTTTTCCGCCGCGTCCAACACAGCCGCGCGCGAAGCTTGGATGTCGGTGTAGCTTTCATAGACATATTCTTTCATGAGCTGTTTGCTCGCCAGCAGCTCGCCGCCCGCGACTTTGCGCGTGTTGATGCGGTCGCACATGAAATCGAACGCGCGCTGCATTTGGCCAAGCCAGCGCATGCAATTGGTGATGCGCGCGGGCCCAAGCCGCACCTGAAAGAGCTTAAAGCCCTCGCCGCGTTTGCCGAGCGTGTTCTCGATCGGCACGCGCACGTCTTCATAGAGGAATTCAGGGTGATCCATATGTTTGAGCCCCATGACGTGCATGTCGCGCACTTTGGTGAGGCCTCTGGATTTCGCCGGCACGAGGATCATCGTGAAGGCGTCATAGGGCGTGGCGGAATTGTCTTCAGTCCGGCACATCACGCACATGTAGTCGGCGTGATCGCCCCCGCTCACATACCATTTGCGTCCGTTGATGACCCAATCGCCGCCGTCTTGGCGCGCGCTGGTTTGAATGTTCGTCGGATCTGAGCTCGCTGCGCCAGGTTCGGTCACGGAGAACGCGACATAGACGTCGCCTTTGACCTTCGGATAGAGCAATTCGTCTTTCTGTTTTTGCGTGCCGGCGCGGTCGAGCATGAGACAGGTTTGCAGCGTGTAGCTGCCGAAGACGTTCATCGCCGCGTCGGAGCGGCCGATGATTTCGTTAACGTAGGCATAGTCGAGCCAAGGCATGCCGCCCCCGCCCATGGAGGCTGGATGGCCGATCGCCCACAAGCCTTCCGCTTTTGATTTGGCTGCGAGTTTCTCGAAGATCGGCGCCCATGCATCGCCGCCCGCATAGAAGTCTTTCTCCACCGGGTAGATGTTGTCTTCGATGAATTTGAGCGCCTTGTCGCGGATTGGGCGGACATGATCTGGAATTTGGTGGCCCACGCACGTCTCCCTTTGGCCGATCCAATGTTAGCAGCCGCTTGGAGCGCGCATCATCGCACGCCGCGCTGCCGCCAATCGATCGGGCGAGCTCTTTACATGCTCATTGAGGTATTTATTATCATATTTAAAAGGCCCCGCAATGGCGTGGCGAGGAGATGCGCACCGAGAGCGCGGCGGGACGGAGGAGACGATGGGAGAGCCGCGGCGGCGCGCGCCGGATTACGATGCGCTGAAGCGCGAATGCGCCTTTCGGCTGAAGCTTCATGCGCCGGGATTTAGCGCGCGAGAGACGATCGCGCCCGGAGACGGCTTCTACGACATTCTCTTGGGCTACATCGAAGACGACGGCGCGTTGATGTTTTCAGACATCGGCGGTCAGCCCGAGATCGGCTGGGATCCTGAGCGCGGACACGGCTCGATCTGGCGGCGCGACCGCAGCGGCGCGATGCGCTGCCTCGTGCCCGCGGGCGCGACGGGACGCGCAATGATCCTGCAGCTGCGCAAAGCGCCGGCGCATTACGGACCTTGGGGCGGCCACATCTTCTATACGGGCCAAACCGAACCGGGCCGTCCCGGCGCAACCAAGCCGCACGCGGTCTTTAGAGTTTCGCCGGGCGCGGCTGCGCCTGAGCTCTTCGTTGTGATGCCGGACAACGGATCTGTGTGCGGCGGCGTTGCGGGGTCTTTGATGCCGGGTTGCTTTGGGCGCGCCGTCGGCCCCTTCGCGGACTCGCTCTTTGTCTATTCCATCATGAATTGCACGATCTATCGCATTACGCCCGATGCGAAGGCGACGCCCTTCATCACGCTCGACCGGCCGGAGGGCCCGATCATGCCTGTGCGCATTGATTATGCGCCCGATTGGTGGGGCGAGGCCGCCGGCGAGCTCGTGCTGCACGGCGCGCGCAACGCCCATTTTGAAAGCCCGCGTCCCCCGCCCGAGGCATTCTCCTATTGGCGGATTTCCCCGGCGGGCGCGATTGAGGAATTGCCCAAGCCCCCGACCCCATTGCGTTCTGTGCAAGCGCCGGCGGAATTCGGCCCCTTCGGCGGCGACGTATTCTTCGTCGATGAAGGCAACATCAATCTAGCGCAGATCTCCGGGTGCGACGAACACACCAATGCGTTGCCGTATGGCGGGCGCATTCTGCGTTGGTCGAAAAAGGACGGCGTCAGCGTCTTCGCCGACGACTTCCAGGGCAGCTCGACCAGTCTGCTCTTTGACCGCAGCCGTCTCTATGTCGGCTTGGTGCGCAAGAGTTATTGCACTGGCGAGTTCCACGAGCCCGACGCGTCGCTTTATGAGATTGATTTCGTCGGTTGATTGGAGACGCCGGCATGGCCAAGCCCCATCGCGTTTTGATCACCGGGTGTTCGACCGGCATTGGCCGCGCCTTGGCGGAGACGCTGACCGCGCGCGGGCACAAAGTCGTCGCCACCGCGCGAAGCGTTGAGACGCTGAAGGATCTCAAGGCGGCGGCGGCGCTTTCACTCGACGTCACCAGCGAGGATTCAGTCGCGCGCGTCGTGAAGGAGGCAGGCGACATCGACGTCTTGGTGAACAATGCCGGCATCGGCTTATGGGGTCCCGTCGAGGCCGCGAGCGGCGCACAGGTTGAGAAATTGTTCGAGACCAACGTCTTTGGGCCTCTGCGGATGCAGCGCGCGTTTCTGCCTCAAATGCGTGCGCGCCGATCGGGGCAAATCATTCAGGTGTCGTCGGCGGCGGGACGCGTCTCGGGTCCCCTTGTCGGCCTCTATGCGGCAAGCAAGCACGCGCTTGAGGCGATGAGCGAGGCGCTGCGGGTCGAAGCCGCCGCGTTTGGCGTCAAAGTGTCGATTGTTGAGATTGGCGCTGTGGCGAGCGCCTTTCCGCAAAACCGCGAGAGTGCGGCCTTGGCGGGATACGAAGAGGTCGTCGACAAGTTCACCAAGCGCCTCATGTCGCAGCGCACCGCGCCGACGTCGTCGGAGGATGTGGCCGAATCGATCGCTGACATCATTGAGGACGGCGCGCGCGACCTTCGCTATGAAGCGACGGCCGATGCGGTGCGCATCATCGCTGCGCGGCGCGCTCAGCCGGATGCGGAATGGGAGAGCGGCCTGTTGGCGTCGCTGGCCGCGCAATGACCTCGCTGCTGAGCGGCTGCCGCGTCATTGAATCCTCGATGCTGCTGAACGGGGCCTCGACCACGATGATGCTCGCCGACCTCGGCGCGGACATCATCAAAGTGGAGAGCCCTTTTCTTGGCGACTATCTGCGCATTGAAGAGACGATGCACATGCATCGTCAGACCAACAAAAACAAACGCAGCATCGCGCTCGATTTGCGCAAGCCCGAGGGGCAGGAAATTTTCGCGCGTCTCATGAAGACGGCCGACGTCTTTGTCACCAATGCGATCGCCGACCGCAACCGCAAGCTCGGTCTCGCTTATGATCAATTGACCGCTTTGAAGCCGGACATTGTCTATTGTCAGAACACGGGCTTTGGCGCGACCGGGCCCTATGCGGAGATGCCGACCCACGGCCAGATGATGGATTCGCTCGCCGGCGCGATGCCGATGGAGCTTGGCGAGGACGGCTTCACCCACCCCAAGGCTGCTTATGTGCGGCGCACCGGCAGTTTGGCCTCCGCGGGCGAAGGCACGGCGGCGGGCGCGATCTATGCGGCGTTTCACATTGCCGCCGCGCTCGCCCATCGCGCCAAGACGGGGCGCGGCGCTTATATTGATGTGTCTTCCGCCGAGGCGGTGATCGCCAGCGCGTGGATCGCGGCGTGCAACCAGCTCAACAAACCCGAGCGAGCCGGCTTCTGGCAAAACGAAGACAACATTCTCCCGATTGCGCGCTACCAGGCATATGAGACGAAGGATCATTTCTTCGTGCTCTTCTGTCCTGAGGAAAAGAAGTTCTGGCACGCCTTCTGCGACCTTGTGGAGCGCCCTGACCTCAAGGACGAAGCCAACGGCATTGATCTGCGCCGCGAGCTGCAGACGATCTTCCGCACGCGCGCGCGCGATGAGTGGGTGGCGCTTGCGCTCAAGCACAATTTTCCGCTCGGCCCCATTCATGACGGCGTCGCGGCCGTGCGCGCCGATCCCCACATCGCCGCGCGCGGCGTGTTCATCGAAGGGACCGACGAGACGGGCGCGCCTTTCACATACATTGGGCAGCCCGCTTTGATCGCGGGCGTGGCGCGCGTCGCGCCTACGCCGCCGCCGGGCCTGGGCGAGCACACGAGCGTCATTTTGCGCGAGCTCGGCTATGGCGACAGCGACATTCAGCGATTTGAGGCCGCGCAGGTGACGCGCGCGCCGGAGCGCGATCCCGACCACATCTCCAACCGCGTCTATGGCGATCCTTGATCGCGAGCGCGCCGCGCTGACAACGAACGGAAAGCCCGATGCCTGATTATCGCCGATCTGACGCGCCGGAGCCTTTTGAGGGACGCCTGCTTGGGCGCATTGAGGGCTGCACCAATCCCGAGAGCGCAGAGCTTCTGCCGGACGGCGAGCATTTCGTGTTCGGCAATTGCACGCTAATCGTCGGCGTTGCGGCTTATCGCGGCGGTCAAGGCATTGTTTATAAGCCTGGAGAGGCCTTCATTTCATTGGCGCGCATCGGCGCGTCGGGCGAGGTGGCGCTTATTGAGCGCAAGCGCATTGCGGGCCTGACCGCGACTTTGGGCATTGATCTCCTCAAACGTGACGCCGGAGCCTTTCGCGCGGGGACGGCGTTCATCGCGGAGGGCGCAAACCCTGTGCTCGCCGGCGACGCGATCGCCGATCCCGAGACGACGCGGCCGCGTTTGTTGGCCTTTGATGCGCTGCGCGGTGAAATTCTCGGCGGCGTCGCGCTTGATCCGACGAGCGCCATCGGCCGGCGCTTCAATCGCATCGATCAGCCCAACGGCGTTGCGGCCGATGCGGCCGGCGCGCTTTATTTTGGCGACATCCCAAACGGCAATCCCGATCCGCAAGGCCCTCCTCCGACGCCGTCGGCTGTTTATCGTCTGCCGCATGAGGCCGTCGCCGGTCTCGCAGCGGGCGATGCGAATGCGGCCGCCAATGTGTCCCGGATTCTGATGCCGGGTTTTGTCAACGGTTTGACCGCTTCGCCGCTTGACGACGCGATCTACGCCGTGAGCTGCTCGCATCACGATCCGGCGCGCGGCGGCCTCTATCGATTGACGCCGCAGGATTTCGCGCGCGGCGTTCAGCCTGCGCCGCTCATCGAGGGCATCGGGCTCTTCCTCGACGGCGTGGGCGTTTCAAAGCGCGGCACCTTGTTTGTCTCAACGCCGATCACGGGAGAAGTGCACGCATTCACGATCGATGGACGTCATTTGGCGATCAAAGCGGGCGGCGCAAATCTTGTGCGCATGCCTGCCGACTTCAATGTTTGCTATCCGCGCGCGACCGGGGGCGAGCCTTGCCTGCTCATCACCGACATCTCGGTCGGCATGGCCCCTGGCGATGGGTCCGTGGCGGTCGTGGAGATCGCAGGTCTCTAGCGTCTGGGCGTGAAGCCGGCTTTCTTGCGGTCCCAGGCGTCGCTCGGGAGACCGCGATCGCGCAAGATGTGCTTCATGATGCGTCCGTGCGCGTTGCGCGGCAGCTCTTCGACGAACTGGATGTAGCGCGGTACAAAATAATAAGGCGCGTTGTCGTTGATAAAGACCGCGATCGCCTCCGGCGTCACGGCGCGTCCCGGTTTGCGCACCACAGCTAAAGTGAGTTCGGCTTCGGATTCCAATTCCTCCGCCGTCACGCCGTAGGCGGCGACATCGGCGAGGTCGGGGTGGTTGTCGACCACGGCCTCCACTTCGAACATGGAGATGTTGCGCCCATTATAGCGAATATAATCCTTCTTGCGGTCGGCGAAATAATAGACGCCCGCCTCGTCGCGCATCGCCATGTCGCCGGTGTGGTGCCAAAGGTTGCGCCACGTCTGCACGGTGAGCGCGGGATCGTTGAAATAGCCGAGGAACATGACCCCCGGCTCCTTGGGGCGCACGCAGATTTCTCCGGCTTCGCCCATCGGCACTTCACGATCGAACTCATCGAGCAGCGCCACATCGAGATGCGGCAGCGGTTTGCCCATCGCCGCGCCGCGCCAATCGTGGCCTTCATTGTCGCGCGCTTCAAACACCATGAAGGATTCGCTCGTCCCGTAGGCCTGGTTCATGGTCTCGATGCCGAAGCGCTTCTTGAACTCCGGAATGAGATCCCACGACATTGGGATCGCTTGGCCGCAGCGCACGCCGCTCAGATGATCGTCGGGCTTCGGCGGCTGTTTCCACAAATGCATGTGCATCGCGCCGAGTGTGAAGAAGTGCTTCGCGCCGTAGAATTTGATCCGGTCCCAGAATTGAGAGACGGAGAAGCGCGGATCGATCGCGCCGGTGACGCCGCCGATAAGCGAAGGCCAGATCGTGCCGGTCCAGGGGCTGCCGAGATACATCGGCGTGCATGCATAATAGACGTCTCCGGCTTTGAGCTTTCGGTCGAGTCCGCGCCGCGCCAACAGCATGATCGAGCTGTGGCTGTGCATGACGCCTTTTGATTTGCCGGTCGTTCCCGAGGACCACCACACCTGCACAGGATCAAGCCAGCCCACGTCGACGTGTGGGCACGCTTTGGCGTCTCCGAGCAGCGCCTCTAGCGGCTTGATGCGGCCGTTCTCGCCGGGCGCGCCGGCTGCATAGATATGGTCGATGTGCGCGAGGTCGAGCCCTTCCAAGCGCGGCGCGAGATCATGGTCGATGATGAGGATTCGCGCCTTGGACTGATCGATCGCCTCGCGCAGGAACGCGCCGTGATAATCGGTGTTGATCGTTGTGAAGATGACGCCGAGGCGCGCCGCCCCGACCGCGACTAAAACGACATCGATGGACGGGTTCATGTCCATGACGATCGTATCGCCCTTCTTGAGCCCGAGCGCATGAAGGCCCGCTGCGTAGCGGCGCGTCGCTTCAGCGGCTTGCGCAAACGTGACCTTGCGCGCGTCTGTCCAGAGCCAGACGCTCTCGGCGCTTTCGCGGGCTTGAAAGTCGAGCGCGGCTGGAATGGTGCGGTCGTCCGGCCTCGCGATGTCGTAAATTCGCATTGTCTTCGCCCTATCTATTGAGGTTACTCAATTAAAAAATCGGGCCCTCGTCAATCAGCTCGAATAGAGCCGCGTCACTTCCTCCACGTAAGCGCTGACCAGCTTGCCGGCTTTGTCTCCCTCCCCCGCCGCGATCGCATCGACGACGGCGATGAGCGATTTGAATTGGCGCGCCATGGCCTCGTTGCTGGGGCTGCCGCCCGCTCGCCGGGTGAAGGCGACCGCGACGTCGATCAGCACTTCAATGAAGAGCGCCCACACCGGATTGCCGGAGAGTTGAGCAAGCTGAATATGAAAGCCGCCCATGCGTTGCAGCGCGGCCTCGCCGCTCATGGCCGCGCCCTCGACGAGGCTTGCGCGCAACGCGGCGACCTTGCGCCGGTTGTTTTTGTCTGCAGCCAGGCGCGCGCAATGAGATTCAAGCGTTATGCGCGCGTCGAGCAGATCGTTGACGTTGATGCCGCTATATTCGAGATAAAGTGCAACCGCGCGCGCGACGTCGGACGTATTGGGCTTGCGCGTCAGCACGCCCCCGCCCACGCCGCGCCGCCGGGTCGCGATTTGCCGTTGCTCCAAGAGCAGGATCGCTTCGCGGAGCACCGCGCGGCTCACTTGATATTCTTGCAGCAATTGCGCTTCCGAACCGATGAGCGTGTTGGGCTCCAAGCGCTCTTCAAGGATGCGCCGTTGAATGGCGTCGGCGGTTCGAACCGCGAGCGGCTTTTGGGCGTCGCCGCTGCGCGCGCGCGTTGCGCTTCGCCTGGAGGGCGACTTGGCTGCTGAAGCCGGCGTCTGCTTTGCAGTGCGTTGTGTCATGATCCCAGCATGGTCATGCCGCCGTCGACGGCGAAGGTTTGTCCCGTGATGTAGCGCGCCCCGTCGCTCGCGAGGAAGATCATAAGCGGCGCAAGATCGCGCGCGGGCTCCCCCAGCGCGCCGTCAATTGGAATTTGGACCGCGAGGCGCTCCAGCATCGCTTCGCGCGCCGGGGGCGCAAGCGAGTCCATGAATTTCTGCGCGACTTCCGTGCGCATCATCGGCGCGATTGTGTTGACGCGCACATTGTCGTGCGCCCAGGCGAGCGCGGCGGCGCGGCTCCACGCCGCGACAGCGCCTTTCGCGGCGGAATAAGCGCCCCGGTCCGCCAAACCGCGCACGCCTGCGACAGAGCCGAAATTGATGATCGCGCCGCCCGCCTCTTTCATGCGCGCATAGGCGGCCTGATTGGTGAGCATCGTTCCGCGTGCGTTGACGCCCATGACGAAGTCCCAATCGTCGACGCTGATGGAGCCTGGCGCGCCGGGCCGGTCGAGACCGGCGACCGCCGCCAGCGCGTCGAGCCCGCCGAGCGCACCGCAGGCGTCGTCAAAAACGCGCTCCACTGAATCTTTGTTCGAGACGTCGCAGGCGAAAAAGTCTCCGACCCCTTCAGCGGCGTTGCGGCCGAGGTCTTCGCGCATATCCATGCCCGCGACGCGCGCGCCCGCTTCGACATACGCTTTCATCACTGCGGCGCCGATGCCGCGCGCCGAGCCGGTGACAATGATGCGTTTGCCGGCAAGCTCTTGGCTCATGCGCGCTGCGCCTCTGCTTCCGCAAACAAAGCGCGCACGCCGGCTTGGTCGATTTTGAGTGAAGGCGTTCTTGGAAATTCATCGAGCCGCAGAAAAGCCGTCGGCACTTGGTAAGGCGACAGACGCTCACGCAGAAACGTGCGCAACTCCTGTTCGCTGGGCGCTGCGGCGCCCTCTTTGAGGGTGTAGGCGGCTGCGGGAACTTCTCCAAGCCGTGCGTCCTTGACGCCGACGACGCACGCTTCTTTGACGGCGGCGTGTGCGTTCAAAGCGTCCGCCACATCGTGCGGCATTATTTTATAACCGCCGCGATTGATCGCGTTGTCGGCGCGTCCGCGAATGAACAAGAAGCCGTCGGCGTCTAAGACCGCCAGATCCGTCGTTCGCACAAAGGCTTTGCCGTCGCCAAGGTGAGCGGCGCGCAATTCAAGAACGCCAATCTCGCCGGGCGCGCGCACGGCATGTGTATCTGGATCGACAATGCGTCCTTCAATGCCTGGATTCAGTCTGCCGACGCTGCCGGCCTTCGAGACGCCGAATTCCTTGTGATCGTCATTGGTCCATCCAGCCACGCCGCCAGCGAATTCCGTTGCGCCGTAATTCTGCAGCACCGGAATGCCGTATCGTGCAGTGAATTCGGCGGCGAGCGCAGGATCAAGCGGCGCTGTGCCGCTTCGAAAGGCCGCCAAGCTTTGGAGGTCTTCACGCGCGACGTTTGCGTCGAGCAGCATGCGCAGCACGGTCGGCGGGCCGCTCGCCACTTTCGGCCGGTGCCGCACGATGGCGTCGCGATAGGTCTCGACGTCAAACCGCTCAAGCAGGCACGCTTTGCGTCCAGCGGTGACAGTGTTGAAGAGCCCGCCGACGCCGCCGATATGGGCGAAGGACATTGTGAGCAGCGTGACGCCGCTGCGCAATTTCGGCTGCGCGTCGCGGCCCTTTTCAAAAAGCGCCCAATCGAGAATTGCCTTCTCGAAATTGCGGCGCGCGAGCGGGATGCGCTTGGGCTTGCCTGTTGTCCCGCTCGTCATCATTTCGATCGCGATGTCGGGCGCGTCGCGGTTTGACCATAAGGCAGGCGTCGCGGCGTGCGCCAAGCGACAAAGCAACGCCCCGTCGGCTTGTGTAACTTCGATGCAGGCTGCGCCTTGCGCGCGCAAAGTCTCCATCACGCCGGGGCGTTGGAAATCGCTTTGCGCCGCGATGACGACGGGGCAGCCCGCCTTCTCGATGTCCTCAACAATGCGGTCGTCGGGATAGACGGGGTTGAGCGTGACCAGACAGCGGTCTGACGCGAGCGTCTGCAGTATGGCCGGCACAAACTCGATGCGGTTGCGCAGCAGCACGCCGACGCGCAAATCCTTGCCGCCCGCGGCGTCAAGGAGCGCGCCCAATGCGTCCATGGCGCTTTTGATCGCGCCCCAGCTTGTCCATTCCTTCTCGAACTCAATGGCGGGCGCGTCGGGTTCGACGTCCATGACGCCGACGACCGCATCTCGCAAGCTCCCCATGCGCGGCTCTCCTTCGCTTCGCCGCGCAATTCATTATAATATTTCCGGCGCCCACGCCAGCGTTCAATGTCACCCGGCGCCGACGCGGATCATCCGGCGTTTGCTTCCATCAGCGTGATCTTCCGCAAGGGCGCGCACCGAGACTTCCGTCAGGCGGTCCGAGAGCGCCACCGCGAGGGAGGCGTCGCCGTCGACGATGGCGCGCGCGATCCGGTTGCGCAGATCGCGATAGGCGTTCATCCGCTCAGGACGTTTGTAGAAAATGCTTTGGCGTTGGAGCGAGGCGGCGAAATCGTAAAGCACCAGAAGATAGAGTTCGAGCAGCGGGTTGCCGGAGGCGGCGGCGAACACCGCGCCGAACTCCCGCTCGGAGCGCAGGAATTCGCGAAAATCGTCGGGTCTGCTTGCAAGCGCCTCCGCTTCGCCTTTGAGAAAGTCTTTGAGCTGCGCGCAGACATCCTTGTCGCGGCGCGTCGCGCCCAGCCGCGCCGCCTCGGCAAATAAGGGCCGGCTCGCTTCGATGGCGTCTTGCAGCGTCGATTGGCGCGCTTGGAGATAGACGGCGGTGGTGTGCGCGACCGCCTTCGAGGAGGGACGCATGGCGAAAAAGCCGCCGCCGACGCCGCGCCGGATCCGCATCAATTGCTCTTGCTCGACGAGCTTGGCGGCTTGGCGGAAGGTCGGCCGGCTGACCCCGAGGGCGGCGACCAACTCGTCCTCCGAGCCCATGAACTCGCCGTCTTGCAGCGTCAGCGCGCGCGTCCGCAATTGGCGCGCAGCGCGGCGGGCGGCCGACTGCTCTCCGCCCGCTTCTCGTTTTGCCCCCGCCATGCATTCCCCTTTTCGTGGGTCTTTAGAATAAGATACCTTTATTCCAATTGTTTCAACAGACCCGACAGACCGTTGCCAGGAGTCGCCATGAAAGTGATCGTCGAACGCAGCAAATGCGCGGGACATGGGCGCTGCGCGGCGGTCGCGCCCTCAATCTATACGCTCGATGAGATGGGCTATTCGTCCATCGACGAAAAAGACGTCCCGCCGGGCTTGGAGGCTGACGCCCAGCGCGGCGCGCGCGCGTGCCCCGAGCGCATCATTACGCTCGAGACCCCCTGAGCTTGCCAAGCGAACGGCAATAGAGTTAATTGAATTAACGGCAGCCCAGCGGTCGATTTGGAGCGCCGTTGGGAGCGAAACATGTCTGCTGCAGCCAGCGGAAAGCCGCGCGCTTCCGCGCCGCCTCACGTTCCAGAAGAGTTGATCCGGGCGTTCGATTTCGACGCCGAGCCGGGCATGAACAAATGCCCCCACGCCGCGATCGCCAAACTGCATGAGGGGCCGCGCATCTTTTACAATACGGCAGCCGAGGCCCGCATCGGCGGCGGCGCGTGGGTGCCGACACGCATCGAAGACTTACGCGAAATCTTGCAGACGCCGGAAGTCTTTTCCGCCAAGGGCGCGGGTGGTTTCGCCGCTTTAATTGGCGAGACTTGGGATCTTCTCCCAGTCGAGAAAGACCCGCCTGAACATGGCGAATACCGCGCGCTCCTCAATCCCCTGTTTGCACCGCCCCGCGTCAAAGCGATGGAGGACGGCGTGCGCGCCCGCGCGGTCGAGCTCATTGAAGCGTTCCGCGCGCGCGGCTCGTGCGACCTTGTGGCCGAGTTCGCCAAGCCGTTTCCGATTTCCATCATCCTTCAGCTTCTGGGATTGCCGAGCGAGAAGTTCGACGACCTGGTGCTTTGGGCGACGCAGCTTCTGCACGGCCGTGATCTCGCGACCAAGGCGCAAGGCTGCCGCTCGATCGCCACCTATTTGCGCCAGATCATCGCCGAGCGGCGCGCCGAACCCAAGGACGACCTCATCAGCTATTTCATCAGCTGCAAGGTGTTTGGCCGGTCTCCCACCGACGATGAATTGCTCGGCATCGTCTTTTTGCTGTTCGGCGGCGGCGTCGACACGGTCGCAGCGTCGCTAGGCTTTTATTTCAAACACCTCGCCGACCACCCTGATGTTCAGGATCGGCTCCGCGCGGACCCGGCGCTCATACCCAATGCGGTCGAAGAATTCTTAAGGTCATTCGCCATCGTGACGTCCACGCGCCGCGTGGTGAAGGACGTGCATTTCAAGGGCGTCGAGATGAAGGCCGGCGATTGGGTCTCCATTTCAACGCAGCTTGCGTGCTTGGACCCTGACGAATTCTCCTCTCCGCTCACCGTCGACATCGACCGCTCGCCCAACCGCCATCAGGCGTTTTCCTTCGGCGTGCACCGCTGTGTCGGCTCTCACCTAGCGCGCCGCGAAATTGCAATCGCGTTGGAGGAGTTCTTGGCGCGCATTCCCCGCTTTCGGGTGGCCGACGGCGACGCCGTTCAATTGCACGGCGGCAATTTGATGGGCGTGGACAAGCTGCAGCTTGTTTGGTGATGGGCGTCAATCTGGAGGTCGTTGAAGGGTTTCTGGGCGCGCTGGGGCGGCGCGACATGCGCGCTGCCCTTGAATGGGTCGCTGACGACTTCGTCTACGACAACACGCAATTGCCGACGATGCGCGGCAAGCAGCAATTCGAACAATTTCTGTCAGCCTGGCTTGCCCACGACGCCATCGAAATCCGCGCGCACAATGTCTGGGAGAACGCCGACGGCGTGGTCGTCGAGCGGACGGACAAACATCGCGAGGCCGGGGACGCCGGTTGGAGCGCAACGCGCGCGTGCGCAGTGTTTGATGTGCGCGACGCCAAGATAAGAGCTTGGCGCGACTATTACGACATTTCGGGCTTTCTCCGCCAAAGCGGCCAGACGCTGGACGACATTTTCAACAAGGCGGCTGTGCTTGCCGGCTCGTCAGCGCAGCTTGCGCCGCCTGAGAGATTCGCCGTCACGTTCACATCAAAGGAAAGCGCGTGACGACTGCAGACTATGTGATCATCGGCGCCGGTTCGGCAGGCTCGGTTCTGGCGGCGCGTCTCTCCGAAGACCCGCGCGTGCGGGTTATGCTGATTGAAGCGGGCGGCGCCGACACCAGCCCCAACATCAAACTCCCCGTCGGCTACGCGCGCACGATGGGCGATCCGCGCGTCGACTGGATGTTTCCGATGGGGCCTGAGCCTCATCTTAACGGCCGCATGATTTCGTACACGCGCGGAAAAGTCTTGGGCGGATCAAGTTCAATCAACGGGCTGGCCTATGTGCGCGGCGGCCGCGCCGATTACGACGCGTGGAAGGCGTTGGGGTGCACGGACTGGGGATGGGAGGATGTCGTCCCCTATTTCAAACGGTCGGAGACATTTTACGGCGAAGGCGAGGAACGCGGCAGCGATGGCCCGCTCAAAGTCACGTTCAATAACTTCAGTGCTTTGAGCGAGCGGCTCGTTCACGCATCGGTCCAAGCGGGCCTGCCGCCCGCGCATGATCACAATCGGCTTGCGCCGATGGGCTTTGCGCGTTCGCAGCTCAATCTATGGAAGGGCCAGCGCTTCAGCGCAGCCGACGCCTATCTCAAGCCCGCGCGCGGCCGGAGCAATCTTCAGATTCTGACTGATGCGCACGTCACTGGCCTGCGCATCGAAAAAGGCGCGGCGACGGGCGTTCGCGTGTTGCGCGGCGGACAGGCTGAAACGGTCGAAGCCGCGCGGGAGATCATTCTGTGCGCCGGCGCGATCGGCTCGCCTTTGCTTTTAGAGCTTTCCGGCGTGGGCGACGCGGAGCGTCTCAAGGCGCTGGGCGTCGATGTCGCGGCCCATTCCCCGGAGGTAGGCGAAAACCTTCAAGACCATTTCCTTCTCTTCGCGCGCCGGCGTCTTGAGGGCGTGCGTTCGTTCAACGAGGAAAGCCGCGGTCTGCGCATCGTCGCGCACGCTCTCAATTACGCGCTTTTCAAGAAGGGATTCTTGAGCGGCACGCCGACGGAAGTGATTGGCTACGCGCGCTTGGCGGGCGGCGACGGTCCTGCTGATCTTCAATTTGTCTGTGCGCCGATGACCTATGCGGTCAAGCTAGGCAAAAACGCCAAGCCCTATGTCACGGTTGAAGACAAACCCGGCATCAGCGCCGGCTTCTATCAATGTCATCCTGCAAGCCGCGGTGTCGTGCACGCGACAAGCCGCGACGGCGCGACGCCGCCAAAGCTCCTGGCGAACTTTATGGATGCGGCGGCGGATCAAAACGCAGCGGTCGGCGGCTTGCGTTTGGCGCGCAGTATTTTGAATCAGCCGGCCTTCGCCGAGATCGGCCGCGAAGACATTGCGCCCCCGGCCGAGGCCGCCTCCGATGAGGATTTCCTCGCCTACGCGCGCGCCACGGGCTCGACGGCTTATCATGCATGCGGAACCTGCCGCATGGGGTCGGACGAAAACTCTGTCGTCACACAAGAGTTGCGCGTGCGCGGCGTGCGGCGGCTGCGCGTCGCCGACGCTTCAGTGATGCCGCGGATTGTCGGCGCGAACACGCACGCCGCGACCGTCATGATCGGCGAACGGGCCGCGGACCTCATCAAGGCCAGCGCATAAAAAAGCGCCCGGCTTTCGAGGGGCCGGGCGCTTCAAAGGCAGCTTCTGGTAAGGGAGGACTAGAAGCTGAAACGGGCTTCGACGCCGTAGGTCATCGGATAGCCGATCGGCGCGCCGGAGATGTTCCCGCTGACCGTGCCGTTGAGGTAATATTCCTCTTCAAGCAGGTTGCGGCCCCAGATCGAGAGATCGAGTCCATTCGGGAACGACAATGTCGCGCGCGCATCGAGCAATTCGTGACCCGGGATCAACGCCCCGCGCGCGTTCGGGTTGTTGGCGGCGTAATAGTCGTCGGTGAAGTTATAGTCGACGCGCGCCCGCAGATCCGCGAAGCCGAGGCTCGTCTCGTAGACGGCCGACGCCGAATACTTCCATTCCGGCGCAAAACGCTGAACCGTGTTCGGCGTCGAGAACTCGATGTCGGTGTGCCCCACACTCCCCTCAAGACGGAAATTATCCGTGAGGCGCAAGATCGTTTCGATCTCGAAGCCTTGGATCGTCGCTTCGCCCAGGTTGACGACCTGGGTTGTCGTCGTCGGCACCGCGGGCGGCGAGAGAATGATTGTCGATTGGATGTCGGTGTAGTCGCTGTAGAAATACGAGACGTTGAACCGCAAGAGCCGATTGAAGAGATCGGTGCGGAGGCCAACTTCGTATGAGAGCACTTCGTCCGGCTCAAACGGCGTCGAAGAGTTTTGGTTGGAGGCGCGCAATTGCTGCCCGCCGCCCCGGAATCCGTTCCCGGCCCGGACATAGCCGAAAATGTCCTGTGTGAATTGGTAGCTGAGCCCCGCGCTCCAGGTTGTATAATTGAACGTGTCGGTCCGCGACAGCAGGCAAGGGCCGCCGGGCGTATTGGATGTGATCACGCCTGGACCGGCCGCATAGGCGCAGATGCCGGCGATCGTCCGGTTTTCTCCGGCGATGGATTTCTCGTCCTCGGTGACGCGCCCGCCGAGCGAAAGCGTCAACGCATCGGTCAGATGGATGTCTGCGTTGCCGAAGAAGGATTGCGATGAATTCTCCGCCGCGCCGGCGAACCGGATGGCGGTCGCCTGCACGGTGTTCGAGAGAACGCGCGTCGTGCCGGTCGTCACCTCATCGCCGGCTTCATTGAAGTAATAGTAACCGGCGATCCAGTCGACGCGCCCGCCGAAGGCGTCGCCCAGCAATTGCGCTTCAATTGTGCGCTGATCCTGGTTGGTGAAAATCTGCGGCTCGAACTGAATGAAAGCGACGCTGTCGGTAACGACGCCGTCTGTGTTGCCTCCCGATCGGTTGGAGCCGTCGAGATAGGTCGCGATGAGGCGCGCCGTCAGGTGATCGTTGATGTCGTACTGACCCTGCAGGATCGCATATTGCGATTCCACCTGAGAGTACGGCACCACGCTGGAGAGCGCCGACCAGAAATCCGCCGCCCGGTAGGGCGAGTTGAATTGGTTGGTGTTGCCGGGCCCTGCCGTATTTGAGATGTCGCCGAGCAGATTGACGATCATCGTGCCGTTGTTTTCGTTCTGGTAACTCCCGTAGGTAAGATCGAAGTGCCAACGGTCGGTCGGCTCTAGGACAAAAGTCACGCGGTGCGATTGCGAATCGTGGTCGTCGGTGTCGATCACGTCGGTGATCGAGCCTGGCCCCGTGAAGGGCTCGGTCGTCACATAGCTGGTCGTGTAGCCGGAGCGCTGCCGCAGCGAGCCTGCGTAGCGCATGGTGAACTCACCGGGAACGATCGGGATGGTGATCGCGCCGCTCAAATCGAATGCGTCGTAGTTGCCGTAGCTCAGGGCAAGCGTGCCGTTCACTGGATCGTCAGGGTCCGGCATGTTTGTGATGATGCGAACGGCGCCGCCGACCGTGTTGCGCCCAAAGAGCGTACCTTGCGGGCCGCGCAGCACTTCGACGCGCTGAACATCGAGCATGTCGACGAGCGCAGCGTGCGCGCGCGCGACATACATGTCGTTGATGTAGACGCCGACGGCGGGGTCGAGCGTCATCAGATAGTCGTTTTGGCTCAAGCCGCGAATGCTGAGCACCGCCGCGCCGGGATTGGGCGCGCTGCGTGTGATGACGGTGTTGGGCACCGATTCGGCGATCGCGATTGTGTCGGTCACGCCGCGATCGACCATCTCTTGTTCGTTGAGCGCGGTCACCGCGACGGGCGTTTGTTGAAGCACTTCTTCACGCCGGCGCGCCGTAACGACGATTTCGTCGGATTCATTGGCGCGCGGCGACGGCGCGTTTTGCGCGTTGGCTTGCGGCGTGAACGCCAGCGCGCTGAAGGCGACGCCCAGCGCCATGGTCAGACGAAAAGACCGGATGTCCCGCACTTTCTTCCCTCCCGTAGAATCGCATTCAGCGACCTTTATTATAGAGGTAACTCTATATTCGGTTACCCCTTTGTGCAAGCGCGGCGCGCGCTTTGCCTTGCCGCAACGCCAGGAGCGCGGCTTTTTGGCAACAATCAGAGCAGAGATTACGCCCGAGAGGCGAATCGCATGGGCGCGCGGAATGGCGTGATCTTGGGGCCCCCGCTGATGAATTCGACGGGTCCGTCCAATTCGTAATCCGGGATGGCCGCATGCACTTCTTCAAGCGCAATGCGCAATTGCAGCGTCGCCAGATGCGATCCCAAACAGCGATGCACGCCCGCGCCGAACGTTAGATGCGTGCGCGCATTTTCGCGTGAGAAATCCACCGACGCAGGATCTGGATAATGGCCTGCATCGCGGTTTGCCGACGCGGTGGGCAACACGATCATGTCGCCGGCCTTGAGCTGCACGCCCGCGAACTCACCGTCGCGCGTCACGCTGCGCGACATGTGATGAAAGCCATTGAACCGCAGTAATTCCTCGGAGGCTTGCCAGATAAAGTCGGGATCGTTGAGCCGCGCGATGATTTGCCGCTTGTGCCCTGGATGTGTGGCGAGAAAGACGTGCGCATAGGTAATGGACGCCGCGGTGGAATCCGTTCCGGCAAAGAAAAGAAGCGTCGTCATGTTGAGCGCTTCTTCGTCGGTGACGGGACGGCCGTTCACTTCCGATGCAAGCAGCATCGAAATGACGTCGTCGCCGGGCGAAGCTTTCCGCTGTCTGAGGATGTCGGCCAGAAAGGCTTCGATTTCGTCATTCGTCGCTTTGCGGGCTGCTTTCGCGGCCGCCTCCCCCTGCTCCTTCCAGATGGTGTTCGGCGTGTAGATGAGATCGTGCGAGAGCTTGTGGAAGTAGCCGAAATTCTCGGTTGGAAGCCCAAGTTGCCCGCAGAACATTGCTGAAGGCAGCGACAACGCGAATTCAGACGCGAACTCCATTTTGCCTTTAGGAGCGACGGCTTCGAGGCTGCGGCGCGCCACGCCGCGAATGATCGGCTCCAATTTCGCGATTTGCCGCGGGCCGAAAAGCGCCGTCATGATCCGGCGATAAGGCAGATGCTCGGGCGGATTGAGCCCAAGCGGGATGAACAACCGATTGAACGGGGCGCGCGGCAAGCCGTGATCTTGTTTGAAGAGTTCGTGATTTTGGAATGCCGCGCGAATGTCGTCGTAGCGGGTGAATACCCAGAACCCGCCATAGAAGGTGCTGAAGAAGACAGCGCGTTGGTCGCGCACGCCGTCAAGGCAGGCGGACGGATCGGCCATGACGGCGTCGCCGTGTGCGAAGTCGTAAGCAAACACCAAATCCGGCGGAACGTGCGCGGGGATTGTGGAGTGCGCCGACGACATGATTAGGCCTGCCTTTGCGCCGCGCGGCGCTCATCGAGCTCTCTTTGAATGCGGCGATGGAGCGCCGTGGAGACCGGGAAGAACGAAACCACGATGACGCAAAGCGTGAGCGTGAAAGCAGGCGTGAGCAGCATGGTGGCGCGCATGCCGTCCAATGTTTCGGGGCTTTGCGTTTGGCCCGGCACGAACCCAAACCAGGTGAGCATATAGCCCACGAGCGCTGCGCCGATCGCGAGCGACGTTTTGTTCGCGAACACAATGACGCCGAAGCCCAACGCTTCAACGCGCTGGCCGGTCTTCCATTCTCCGTAATCGACGCTGTCGGCGGCGGCTGCGAATTGGATGATGAGATAGGCTTGCAGCCCCGCGCCGAAGAAAAAGAAGATGGCGCACAAGACGGGCACGGAACGCGGATCCAAGAAGAAAGCGAGCGCCGCCGCGGTCGCGGCAAGCGCTGCGCCTGACGTCCATGCGACGCGCTTTCCGGTTTTGCGCGCGAGATAGGCCCAGAACGGCGAAACGATGAGGCCCGCGGCCGATGAGGCCGACAAAGCGAACCGCGCCGCGCTGCGGTCCCCCAGATCATAGTGGAAGAAGTCGACCATCACCTTGTTGAACATTGTGATGGCGATGCCGCAGAGCATGGAGCCGGCGACGGCCACTAAGAAAGCGCGGTTGCGCGCCAGATGCTTGATCGCGGTGAGCGGCGAAGTGGTGTCGTTCTCTTCGATGACGCGCGCATCGGCTTCTTTGGTGACGAGGCCGGTGAAGGTGATGGACGCCGCCGAGAGGAGACCGATCAGCAAAGCGAGCCACAGGAAGCCGCGCCGGTCATCCCCCTGCCCGAACACGTCCACAAGCGTGAGGCCAAAGAAGGACACAAAGAGGATGCCGACCGCCAGGAACCAAGCGCGCCATGCTTCAAGATCGGACCGTTCATCGGCGTCGCGTGAGAGCTGCGTGACCATCGCGGTGTAGGGCATGTAGACGACCTGATAGGCCGTGCGGAAAAGCATGTGCGTGATGAGCGCGAGCGCGCCGGCTTCGATCCAGGCGACGTCGGGACGCCAAAACATCGAGACGAAGACGAGCGACATCGGCAGCGAGCCGTAGATCAAATAGGGGCGATAGCGTCCGATCGATGTTTTCGTGCGCGCGACGATCCACGCCATGATGGGATCGACGAGCGCGTCCCAGAAGGTTGCGATAGCGATGATGCCGCCCGCGGCGGCGGGCGTCAGGCCGTAAAACTCCGTGTAGAAGTAAAACAGCAACTGCCCGATCATGATGTAGACGAGCGCAATGCCGAAGCCGCCGACGCCGAACCCGATTTGGTTCATGCGGCTCAAACGTTTGCCTTCAGGCGGCGCGGCAGCCGGCGCTGCGGGCGCTGTTGCATCAACCACGCGCTAGGCCTTTCCGTTATTGTAGCGGATTTCGTAAATCGCGCCGTCTGGTTCGTGATATTCGCCCGTGCAATAGGAGCGCCCGACAACGCCCATCAGCAGCCGCTCGCGATCGAACACCAAGCTTGTGTAGCTGCCTTGAAAATTGTCGGCGAAGACGCTGGTTTCGCCGTCGCCCGTCACGCGCATCACTTTGCCGTGGTAGGGCAGCCCCTCCTCGAACTCGTCGCATCCCGCGATCTGAGCAAGGTCGACTGGCCCCTCATCGACATAGAAGAAGTCGCCCGCATAGGGGCCAAACTCCTTTGGCGCTTGAATTGCGCGCAGCGGAATGGGCGGATCAGGGATCGGTTCAATCTTGCCGTCCGGGGTGATGCGCCAATGCGCGTAATCGCTCTTGGGCCGGCGCGCTGATTCAAAGCTCGCATTGCGCGCGCCGAAGAGGATGAGCTCGCCCGCATAATCGCGCCACCAATCGGGCGCGTAGATCACAAGCTGCGGCATGATCATCCCGTCGGGGTAATCGAGCGTGATGAAGGGCTCGATCTTTTTGTCCGGCGTAACGCGATAGATCGTGCAATTCATAAAGGAATGAACGAAGAGCGAGCCGTCGAACGGCGTGCCTGCGCGGCCGAACGTGCCGGGCATCAATGCCCCGGGGACGCCGCCGCCAATGCGTCCATTGTTCGGCACGACGCAGAATGTTTCAGGCGCGCCGCCTTCTGGCGCGACGCGATAGACGGCGTGCGGTTTGGTTGCGCCCGGGCGTCCAGGCTCGGTCTGCCCGACGAAGAAGATGTGATCGCCCCAAGGGCCGAAATTCACCGGCGCCTTGTGCGGTTCAAACACTGTGCCGTGCGTCATCGACCCCGGCGGCATCAGCGCTTCAAGCGTGTCGTCGCGTTTAAGCCGCCAGACGGAGCCGTGCCCTTCTTGAGGATTCCAGCCGACTTTTGATTGGCCGCCGATGTCGCCGAAAATGATGGAGCCGTCGTCTTCGCGCCAACCGACGCGGTCGTCGTCGCGCCATCCCATCATCACGTCGAAGAATCCGTCGCCTTTGTCGATCACGGCGCGGGTCGAATAGCCTGCGGCGCTGACTTTCATGCGGAAGGGATTGGCGCGCTTGAGCGCGGCATAGTCCGGCAACGCGGCATAAGCGGGATTACGCGGCATGGTTGCGCCTCGCGCGCATGATTTCCTCCTGGCGAGCGCTCATTTGGACCGGCGCTCTGTCCAATTGAGTAAACTGAATAGAGAGGCCCCGCAAGCCGCGCTCAGCGGCTGGGGTCCAGGATGGCGCGCCCCACGATGCGCCGCGCGCCCATGAGTTCAAAGCCTTCCCGCCATTGCGAGAGCGGCAGCTCGACGTGCACGTGCGGGCGCACCTGACGCTCTGCGATCATCCGCCAAACCGCATCCATATTCTCGCGGCCCTTTGCGGGATCGCGCCGCCCATATTCGCCCGCGCGCACGCCCACGAGCGAGAAGCCTTTGATGAGCGCCATATTCGCCGGCAAGGTCGGGATGCGTCCCGAGGTGAACCCGATCACCAAGAGGCGGCCATTGAATGCGATGCACCGGACGCTTTCGTCGAACACGTCGCCGCCGACCGGATCATAGATGACGTCGGCGCCCTCGCCGCCCGTGATCTCTTTGACCTTGTCGCGAAAGCCGCCGGCGACATTGATGAGCGCGTCGGGACGATAGCGCTCTTCGATCAAGGCCAGCTTCTCGTCGGACGCCGAGGCCGCGATGACGCGCGCGCCGAGTGCTTTGGCGAGATCGACGGCGGCAAGCCCAACGCCCCCCGCCGCGCCATGAACGAGCACCCATTCGCCCTTTTGCAGCGCGGCGCGCCGCACCAGCGCGACATAGGCTGTGAGATAGCTCGCGCCCGCTGCGGCGGCTTCCGCAAAGGAGACGCCGGCGGGAATGCGGCGCATCTGTTCAACGCTGTAGGCGCCGTATTCGGCGAACGCGCCGCCGAGCCGCGTCGCCACGACCGCATCACCGACGTCGAACGCATCGGCGCTCTCGCCGAGGGCGACGATTTCGCCGGCCATGTCGCCGCCGGGAATGAAGGGCAAATCGGGCTTATGCTGGTAGGCCCCGCGCGTCATGAGGAGATCTGGAAAGCCGATGCCGGCCGCACGAATGCGCACCAACGCCTCGCCCGCGCGCGGCGCAGGCGTCGCGGTGTCTTGCACGGCGACGCCGCCGAAATTCTCCGCCAAGCGCTCGAGCACCAGCGCCTTCATCGTCTTTGGCGGTGTCACGCCGCGCGTCCGTAGAGGCTCTTTGTTTCGAGATAATGCTGCAGGCCCTCAACGCCCATTTCGCGTCCAATGCCGGAAGCCTTGAAGCCGCCGAACGGACATTTGAGATCGACATAGAAGGTGTTGACGCCGATCGTGCCAGTGCGCACGCGTTTAGCGGCTTCGTAGCCGCGATCGGGATCGGCGCTGAACACCGCCCCGCCGAGCCCGTATTCCGATTGATTGGCGATGGCGACGGCTTCTTCGTCGCCGCCGTCATAAGGAATGATGACGCCGACGGGTCCGAATATCTCTTCTTGCGCGATGGTCATGTCGTTGCGCACGTCGGTGAAGACGGTCGGTGCGACATACCATCCTTTTGTTAGGTTTGGTGGACGCTTGCCGCCAGTCGTGAGGCGCGCGCCTTCTTGCACGCCCTTCTGGATGTAGCCTTCCACGCGGATGCGCTGGCGCTCCGCGATGAGAGGCCCGACCGCGGTCGCGTCCTCGTGCGGATCGCCGACCTTGAGCGTCTCCACCGCCGCTGTGATAGCGTCGGTGAATTCATCCAAACGGCGTCGCGGCACGACAATGCGCGTGAGCGCGGCGCACGCTTGGCCGTTATTGAAGGCAAGCCCCAGCGGGATCGCGCACTTGACCACGCTTTCGACGGTGGCGTCGTCAAGCACCACAGCGGCCGATTTGCCGCCAAGCTCCAGTGAGCAGCGTTTCAATTGTTCGCCGCAGATTGCGCCGATCCGGCGCCCCGCCGCCGTGCTGCCGGTGAAGGCGACTTTGTCGATTCCCGGATGGCGCACGAGATGCTCGCCGACTTCGCGGCCGGCGGGCACGATGTTGAGCACGCCGGGGGGAAGGCCTGCCGCCAGCGCCGCCTCCGCAACATAGAAAGCGTCGAGCGGGGTTTCTGGCGCGGGTTTGGCGACAACGGTGCATCCCGCGACCAGCGCAGGCGCAGTCTTGATCATCATGAGGAAGAGCGGGCCGTTCCAGGGCGAGATTGCCGCAACAACGCCCACGGGCTCCTGTCGGATGAGCGCGGGGCCCACCATGCCGGCGCGCGGTGTTTCAAACGACCAAGCCTCGCCGATGTCGGCGTAGAGATCGATCATCGTGGGCACGCCGCCTGCGCCGGCGCGCAAGAAGCTGATCGGCGAGCCAACCTCGTCGCACAGCAAATTCGTGATATCGCCCGCCCGCTCCCGCAGATAGGCGGCCACTTTGCGCAGGATATCGGCCCGCTCTTTGACGCTCATGCGCGGCCAGGGCCCATGATCGAAGGCCCGCCGCGCCGCCGCGACAGCGCGGTCCATGTCGGCGGCCGTGCCGTCTGGCGCAAAGCCGATGGCCTCTTCGGACGACGGCGAGACAACCTCGATCCGCGCCGACCCGGTCGATGGGGTCCACGCGCCGTCTATGAATAGCTCTTTGACCTCGCGCACGGCGCTCTCCCGATCATTGCCCGTCAATTGAGTAAACTGTATTAGTTTGCAGGGTCAACGGCTGCAAACCGAGCGGATGAGGAGGCAGTGTGCGCCATGCGCCAATTCATCGACGTGCACGCCAACGCCGCGCCTGACCGCCCGGCCGTCATCATCGCTGAGACCGGCGAAACGCTGTCCTATGGCGCGCTTAACCGGCGATCCAATCAAATTGCGCATGTGTTGCGCAGGCGCGGCCTCCGGCGCGGCGATCATGTTGCGTTGCTGATCGGCAATTCGACAGCCTTCTTTGAGGTTGTCTGGGCATGTCAACGCGCCGGTCTCTATTACACGCCGATCAACACGCGCCTCACCGCGGGGGAAGCCGACTACATCGTGCGCGATTGCGGCGCACACGCGCTCATCGCCTCGTCGCGCTTCAATGAGACAGCGGGCGCACTTGCAATTGACGGCGCGCTGCGCCTGCGCGCCAGCGTGCACGGCGCGATTCCAGGTTTTGACCCGCTCGACGGGCTCGCTGAGAGCGAGCCGGCCTTGCCGCTGGCGGACGAGAGCGAAGGCGCGAGCATGATCTATTCGTCCGGCACGACCGGCAAACCGAAAGGCGTCAAGCGCGCGCTTCCGGAGCGCGCGCTCGGCGATCCGGACGTGTTCTCGGCGATGCTGGCGAAAGTCTATGGCTGGGACGCGCGCTCAATCTATCTCTGCCCTGCCCCGACCTATCACGGCGCGGGCCTTTGGTACTCGACCGCGATGCACCGCATTGGCGCGACGTGCGTCGTGATGGAGAAGTTCACGCCCGAAGGCTTTCTTGACGCCGTGGAGCGCTATCGCGTGACGCACACGCAAGTTGTGCCGACCATGATGGCGCGTCTCGTCAAACTGCCGGCGGTTGAACGCACGAGACGCGATCTGTCGTCACTGAAGGTGTTGATCCACGCGGCCGCGCCCTGCCCGATCCCGATCAAGGAGCGGATGATCGATTGGATGGGGCCGATCGTCTATGAATATTTCGCGGCGACCGAAGGCAACGGCTACACCTTCATCGATGCGCGCGAATGGCTGAAGCACAAGGGCTCCGTCGGCAAGCCCATCATCGGTGAATTGCACATCGTGAGTGAAGACGGACGCGAATGCGCCGCCGGCGAATCCGGTCTGGTGTATTTTGGCGGCGTCACGCCGTTTTCCTATCACAATGATCCGAGCAAGACCGATGAGAGCCGCCATCCGCAGGGTTGGACGACGACGGGCGACATCGGACGTCTCGACAAGGACGGCTACCTCTATTTGACCGACCGAAAGGCGTTCACGATCATTTCTGGCGGCGTGAACATCTATCCGCAGGAAATCGAGAATGCGCTGCTAGAACATGCCGACGTCGCCGACGCAGCCGTCTTCGGCGTGCCGGACGATGATTTCGGCGAGCAAGTGAAGGCGGTTGTCGAACTCTCATCCTCGGCTCATGCGAGCGATGCGTTGGCTCAGGAGCTTATCAGTCATTGCCGGGCGCGCCTTGCCGCCTACAAATGCCCGAAGAGCTTGGACTTCGTCGCAACATTGCCGCGCGGCGAGAACGGCAAGCTCTATAAGAAAGCGCTGCGCGATTCTTATTGGCCGAAGAGCGCTTAGCTCGCGCGGCGAAACCGCGTGCCGGCAGGCGGCGGGTCGTTCGGCGGTCCAGCAAAGCATTGCGCGAGCGACATCCACTCCTCGGCCGCCGGTCCTTTGACGATGAGTTTGGTGTCGCCGACATTGCGCGTCTGCGTGACGACCTGACAAAATTCGAGAGCGCTGCCGGCGACGACATGGTCATCGCTTGGCGCATTCCATTCCCAAAGCGCGCCCGAAGGGGCGGTGAGCCTCACATAGGGGGCAGGCTCAGGCGGCTTGCGGCGGCGATTGGCGAAGGTCCATCCAAACGTGCTGACGCCGAGATGGGCGATGTTGCGCAAACGGTCGGCTTCGGCACGCTGCGCGCCAAAATGATCGAACACTTCGTGGGCGTGCGCCCAGGTCTCCATTTGCCGCGCTGTGATGGAGGAGCGCGCGCTCATGTCTGGGCCGAACCATTTGAGACGCAGTTTTGGATCTGCGCCGCGAAACGCGTCGGCGGTCTTGCGCGCGAAGTCGAGCCATGTCGTGCGCAACGCCGGTCCTTCGAGGCCAGCGAGCCAGTCTGTCTCGAATGCGCGAAGACTGGGGGCCGCCTGGGTGCGCGCCATGAAGTCCAGCACGCCCGCTTCGTCGGTCAGCGACAGATGCGCCCCGTAATTCCAGGTGTGCAGATGCTGGAGGACCGCATTGACGCTCCAGTCCTTGAACTGGGTCTTCTCGCCGTAGCGCGCGGGCTCGAGGTCGGCGACGAGCGCGCCCAGCGCCTCGGTTTCAGCCAGAAAGTCGTCGGCTTCGCTGATCAAGACCGCCTCCCCCTCAATCCTGGGCCATTGACAGCGCCCACACAAGCCTATTGAGATACCTCAATTATCGAGCATAAGGACGAGCAGCAATGGGTGCGCGGCGCGGGAGCTACATCTTCACCAGCGAGAGCGTTTCGGAGGGCCATCCGGACAAGGTGGCGGACCGGATTTCCGACACCGTGGTCGACGCATTCCTATCCGTCGAGCCGGAGGCGCGGGTCGCATGCGAAACGCTTGTCACAACCCAACGCATCATTCTCGCGGGCGAAGTGCGCGCTCATGAAGACCGCATGAAGGATTTGATCGACGGGCTGGAGGACAAGGTTCGCGCCGCGGTCAAAGACATCGGCTACCACCAAAAGGGCTTTCACTGGGCGACCGCGGACTATGAATGCCATTTGCACGCACAGTCCGACGACATTGCGATCGGCGTCGACGCCGCCGGCAACAAGGATGAGGGCGCGGGCGACCAGGGCATCATGTTCGGCTACGCGACGAACGAAACGCCGGAGCTCATGCCCGCGACGCTGCAATATTCGCACAATATCCTGAAGGCGCTGGCGAAGGCGCGCCATTCGGGCGAACGCAGCGAGCTTGAGCCGGACGCGAAGAGCCAAGTCACGCTTGTCTATGAGAACGGCAAGCCAGTGCGGGCGACCTCAATCGTCGTCTCAACGCAACACAAGGATGGGCTCACCCCGCGCGATGTGCATGCGCTGATCGAGCCCTACGTGCGCGACGTTTTTCCTGCGGGTTTCATCAATGATGAAACCGAGTGGCATGTGAACCCGACGGGCAATTTCGTCATTGGCGGGCCGGACGGCGATGCAGGGCTCACGGGCCGCAAGATCATTGTGGACACCTATGGCGGCGCGGCCCCGCATGGCGGCGGCGCTTTCTCCGGCAAGGATCCGACAAAGGTCGATCGCTCGGCGGCTTATGCGTGCCGCTATCTGGCGAAGAACGTCGTGGCGGCGGGGCTTGCGGAGAAGTGCACGATCCAGATCAGCTATGCGATCGGCGTCTCCAAGCCGCTTTCGTTTTACGTCGATCTGCACGACAACGGAGAGGTCGATCCCGCGAAGCTCGAAAAAATTCTGCCGGAGATGATCGGCGGCGCGACGCCGCGCGCCATCCGCGAGCATCTGAATCTCAATCAACCGATCTATGCACGCACGGCGGCCTACGGACACTTCGGGCGTGCGCCCGATAATGAAGGCGGCTTCACATGGGAGCGCACCGACCTCGTCGATGCGTTGCGTCGCGCGGCATAGTGCGCATGGAGGACGGTCGTGCATGCCATTGACTTGCCCGAATGGGCTGTGACGCGCGGCCGGGCCTTGCGGCCGCTGCAAGCGCTCAACCCGGAAACGACCGCTCTTTTGGTCGTCGACATGCAGAACTTCTTTCTCGACGGGTCGCAGCCGCTCTCCTCCCCTCACACGAACGAGCTCGTCAAAAACGTCAACAGACTCTCGGCAGCCCTGCGCCAAGTCGGCGGTGAGGTCGTTTGGATTCGTCACAGCTTTGCAGCGCAAAGGCCGCCCGAGCAGCGTCGCGCCGGCGATGTCGGCGCATCCTTGCATGCCGAACTTCTTCCAGGGCGGCCCGCCTTTGAGTTGCATCCGGACCTTGGCGTTTGGGACACGGATCGTCAGACCGTGAAAACCACCGCAAGCGTCTTCCACCCCAGGTCAGGCAGCGACCTTCTTGACGCCTTGAGGGCCAAGGGCATCGACACGGTGATTGTCGCAGGCGTGGTGACCAACGGATGTTGCGAGACGACCGCTCGCGATGCGGCCCAGCATGGGCTCCGCGTCCTTTTCGCAGCCGACGGCACGTCTGCATTGACAGATGCGGAACACAACGCCGCTCTTTTGAACTTGATGCTCTGGTTTGCGGACGTCCGCCCTGTTGATGAGTTGATTGCATTCATCGAGAGCGGTGCGCATCGGGCGCCTAAGGCAGCAGGACAGTCGAACCCGTAAGCTGGCGCGCCTCAAGCGCGGTGTGTGCGACAGCCGCGTCGCGCAGCGGAAACGTGCGCGGCGGATCAATCTTCACGCCGCCCGACGCGACGACGTCAAAGAGCGCCTGCGCGCTGGCGCGCAACTCCTCGCTGCTCTCTGTGTAGGTGCGAATGCCTGGCCGAGTGACATAGAGCGAGCCTTTCGTGGCCAAGCTCTGCACGTCGAGCGGCGGAATAGGCCCTGACGCAGCGCCGTACGCGGCCAAGAGCCCGCGCGGCGCGAGACAGTCGAGCGACCGAGCAAATGTGGCGAGCCCGACGCCATCATAGACGACCGAAACCCCTCGCCCACTTGTGATCTCGCGCACGCGCGCAACGAAATCTTCTCGGTCGAGAACAATGACATGGTCGCACCCGGCGCGTTCGGCGATCGCCTTCTTTGGCGCGCTGCCGACCGTGCCGATGACGGTTGCGCCGAGGTGCTTAGCCCATTGGCACAGGATTTGACCGACGCCGCCGGCGGCGGCGTGCGCAAGGATGAAATCGCCGCTTTTCACCTTAAAGGTGCGCTTGAGCAGATATTCAGCGGTCATGCCCTTCAGCATCATGCTGGCGGCGGCGCGCGCATCAATTGCAAGCGGAAGCTTGATGAGGCGGTTTGCGGGTCGGATCACGCGTTCCGCGTATGCGCCTGCAGGGTCAATGTAGGCGACAAGGTCGCCGGGCGCGCAATCCGCGACGCCCTCGCCGACTTCTTCGACGACGCCCGCGCCTTCATGGCCCGGCACAAAAGGAAGACGGTTCTGATAGCGGCCCGACCGCAAATAGACGTCGAGAAAATTGAGGCCGATGGCTTGGTTGCGGACAAGGGCCTCGCCGCGTCCAGGTGCGGCGTCTTTTGTTTTGGTCCATCGCAGCACCTCTGGGCCGCCAAACGCTTCAACGCGGATCTCGTGCGTCATCAGATTCTCTTTCGTGAGACAGTCTGCGCCAATGCGGCAAGGCGAGACGGCTTAGGACTTGCGGAGTCTGCCGGTCCAGGTCGGCGTGCGCTTCTCAGCGAATGCGCGCAATCCCTCCTGAAAGTCCTCGGTCTCGGCGATGTCTTTGCCGAGCGTGCGCGAGCGCGCCCACAATTCCTCTTCGGTCTCGTCCGCCGCCGAACGCGCGATGGCGAGGCTTCGCTGCACCGCAATGGGCGCGCTGAGCACGATGCGCTCTGCGAGGCGCAGAGCCTCGGTTTTGGCGTCGCCGGCGGCGGAGAGGCGGTTGACGAGACCTGCGTCGTAGGCGCGCTGCGCTGAAATTGGCTCGCCCGTTGCGATCATCTCGAAGGCGAGCGCGCGCGGGATGACACGCGGCAGCCGAAAGACGCCGCCCGCGCCGGCAAAGACGCCGCGGCGCACCTCGGGCAACCCGAAGCTCGCATTTTGCCCCGCCACAATCATGTCGCACGCCAAGCAGAGCTCTAAGCCGCCGCCCAGCGCCCTCCCCTCGACGACGGCGATCCAGGGTTTTGTGCGCGGCGCGCGTATGAAGCCCGCAAAACCGCCTGTCTTGGTCGAGAGCTTGGCGGCCTCGCCGCGCGCGAGGACTTTGAGATCAGCGCCGGCGGAGAACGACGTGTCTCCCGCGGCGCTTAGCAAAATCACGCGGGCGTCAGGATCGGCTTCCGCGTTCGCGACTTCTTCCGCAAAAGCCTGCGCCATCTCGACATTGAATGCGTTGTGCGCCTCGGGCCGATTGAGTTCGATGAGACGCACATGCTGTTGGGGCGTCTCTATCCGCAGCGTTGTCGTCATTGCCATCCATCAACTGAACACACGCCTGCATACGCAAGCGCCGAGCTTCTGCTTTTGTTGCGGCAACTGAAAGCAACGCCCGCTTCTTCTGACCTTGAAAACGGTTAGACGAATGCCCCGTAAAGAGATACCCCTTTGGGCCCAAGTGCGCAAAATGGCTTGAAGGAAGTCGACATGAGCGAGTCCGGGCGGGCGTTGTCGGGCAAGCGGGCGGTCGTGACGGGGTCTTCGCAGGGCATGGGCCTGGAGATCGCCAGGCTCCTTGCCAGCGAAGGGGCCAATGTTGTGCTCAATGCCCGTGGAAGCGCCGGCGCCGATGATGTCGAAGCGGCTGCCCGTGCGATCGACGCGGAAGGGATTGGACGGGCGATCGCACGGCGTGGACCAGTGAACGATGTGGGCTTCGCCGAGGAGCTGATCAACGCCTGCGTGGAGACGTTTGGCGGCATAGACATTCTGGTGAACAATGCGGGCATCACGGGCGGTTCGCAATTCTCTGCGGTTGACACAGTGCCGCTCGAGCGTTGGCGCGATGTGCTCGACGTAAATCTGAATGGGAGTTTCTACACGTCGCGGTTCGCAGCCCCGCACATGCGCAAGCAGCGCTGGGGGCGCATCATTCATTGTGTGTCGGGGGCCGCTTTCGGCAGCATTGGAGGGTCGTGTTACGCAGCATCAAAAGGCGGACTTGTGTCGCTCACATACGCAATGGCCGCCGACCTCGGGATGTTTGGCGTCACGGTCAATTGCTATGCTCCGCAGGCGCGTTCGCGCTTGAGCGATGCTTCCCCGGAGGGATTTGAGTCGATGCTGAGAGCGCGATGGCGGCGCGGCTTCTGCGACGAGGCGGAGTATCAGTACTGCAAGGGCTTTCCCGGGCCAGAGGGCGTAGCGCCATGGATTGGGTATCTGTGCCTCGAGGAAGCGTCCTACATCAACGGGCGCGTATTCGCAGTCGAAGGGCGGCGCATTGGCCTTCATGCGGCGCCGCGCGAGGAGCGCATTCTGTGGCGGCAGCCCGAGACCGATCAGCCCTGGAGATTGCAGAGCTTGCGCGCTATCGCGAGACAGGCGTTTCCGATTGAAAATCGGTGGCCAAAGCGTGAGGAGGCGGAACTCCAGGCCACGCTGGCGGAAACAGACTTTGTCTTTAGCTGATGTGAAGAGTTGGCGCGCCCGGAACGCACTTGTGTTTTCATTGCTTGAAGCGCGAAGTCGCCGCAGTTCGCCCCCCTTCAACCCGCTATGGATGCAGTGACGACGATGCGGCGCTGCGCGAGCCGCCGCGCAGCGCCGCTCGGCACATACAGTCAGGCGTCCGTGGTTTGAATTTTCACGCCGTAAAGCTTTTCGGCATTGCGGTAGATGATCTTCGCCTTGTTTTCCGCGCTCAAGTTCTTGCACACGGAATCCGCATACTCCCAAGCGTTCTTGAAACGCGATTCCGCGTGCGGATAGATCGAGGTTGGGTGCGGAAAATCCGTTTCGAAAAGCAGCTTATCGGGACCAAAATACGCGACGAACTGGTCCACGTTCATGTGCTCTTCGCAATAGATCGTCATGTAGATTTGGTCGTTGAACATTTCGAGCGGCGTGCGCTTGAATTGGCGCTTGCGTTGTTCGGCGGGCATCATTTCGTGCCATTGGAACATCATCACCTGGACGAGAAACGGCGCCCAACCGCAGCCGCTTTCCACCGAAACGTATTTGATCTTCGGATATTTCTCGAGGTGGCCGGAGAGAATGAGGTTTAGCACGTCGAGCTGATTGTTGAGGAAGTTGTTCAGGGCTGCATATATCGCCATAGGCCCGTTCAAGCTGCCGTCTGGATAAAGGACGGTTTTGTCTTCGCACCACGCCTTCTGAAGCTCGCCTTCGAAGCTGCCTGAGCCGATGTGAAAGTTCACGGGAATTTCGAGATCTTGCACAGCCTCCCAGAATGGCGCCCAAGCGGCGTTTACGAGAGTCGGCTGGCCGAAATCACTGGGTTTGTCCGACATGGCGATGCCGGTGAGGCCTAGCTTCTTGATCCGGTGCAATTCCTTGACTGACGCATCGATGTCCCACAACGGCAGCGCGCCTTGCGGCAGAAGGCGGTTGCGGCTTCGACTTTGAAGCTCGGCGAGCGCATCATTGTACGTCTGCACGTGCCACAAACGCAGCTCGTGATCGTCCGGAAACACGCGCATCAGAGCCTGCCCGCCAAAGCCGATCACGTTTGGATAGACGATCTGCGCGCCGATGCCGGCGTTGTTCATGTAGTCTAGCGTGTGTTCGGGGATCGAGACCGCTGGCGCCATCTCGTCGTAGCGCGGCACTGTGAAGGTGCCGAGCATTTTGGTCATGTCCTTCTTGACGACTGCTGGGCCGATCATCGCGACCTGATGATCGCCCACGAACCAGCCCTGCGAATTGTCCGGCTTGTCCTTCACTTCGAAGACCTTGCCCTTGTACTTGCTGGGCGCCTTTTCCGACCAAAGCGTCGGCGGCTCGGCCCAGTGCGTATCGACGTCGAAAATTGGCATCGCCTTGTTGGGAAAGCGAACGGGCTCGGTCTGCATATCCGTCTCCTTGCCTGGTTCCTCAGGTGAGGACGCCGCAGCACGTGGCGGCGCGGCGCCGTCGACCTTTGCGCGCGATCCTGAGCGCCCGGCGGACCCGGCGCGCTCGAATACAGTTATTTATTATAATATTTGAAATCGGCCTGCAAGCTGCTTTGCGTTTCGAATTGCTGGGCGCGACAGCGGGGCATCACGATGTGCTGAGCTATCCCAGAGGCTGACGTTCGATGGGACTTTTCCGCAATACGGACAACGGACTTTGCCCGTTCAATGGCTCCGGCAGCGACAACTGCAAAGAGCGGCTGGCGCTGGTGCGCAAATCTTCGGTGCTTTCCCCGCGTGTGCGCCTTCCCGGGTGAAGGGGCGCGCGATTTCGAACTCCATCCCTTGCGACGTGTCCGTCACTACTACGCGCCGGCCGCTTAGAGCCCCGCTCGCCGCCGCCTCGCTCATGCGCGCTTCGCGTCGGTCTGGTGGGAGGACGCAATTTGCCGCTAGAGCTGCAGGAGGCGCACGCGGCGACCCCATCTAATGGCGAAGGACATCGTATGACGAAATCCTATGCTCATCTTCCCCCGCTCGCGGACGGCGGCGCTGTGGTGATCACGGGCGGCGCAAGCGGCATCGGCCTCGCCGCGGCGCACCGTTTTGCCGCGATGAACCTTCCGGTGCTGATTGGCGATCTTCCCGGAGAACGTTTGGACGCCGCCGAAGCTTCGCTGCGCGCTCAGGGCGCGCGCGTGACAGCGCTTCCAACCAATGTGAGCAAGTTCGCCGACTTGGAGCGATTGCGCGACGCCGCGCTAAACGCCTTCGGCCGCGTGAGCGTGCTGATGCTCAATGCAGGCATCGCGCTCAATCCGGGCGGGGCGTGGAAGAACCTCGACGCATGGAAGACATTGATCGATGCGAACATGTGGGGTGTGATCCATGGCGCGCATGCGTTTCTCCCCGCGATGGTCGAAGCGCAAAGGCCGTCGTACGTCATCATCACGGGCTCGAAGCAAGGGATCACGACGCCGCCGGGCAACACCGCCTACAATGTGTCGAAGGCGGCGCTGAAGAGCTTCACCGAAGGCTTGCAGCACGAATTGCGCAATACGCCAGGCTGTCAGACAAGTGCTCACTTGCTGGTGCCGGGTTTCACTTACACGGGCATGATGACCGCGCGCATTCCGACAAAACCGCCTGGCGCTTGGACGCCGGAGGAAGTGGTGGAGTTCATGCTAGAAAGCCTCGCCAAGAACGATTTCTACATCCTCTGCCCAGACAATGACGTCTCGCGCGCCGTCGACGAAAAACGAATGGCGTGGGCCATGGGCGATCTGATTGAAAACCGCCCCGCCCTATCTCGCTGGCACGCTGACTGGAAAGAGAAGTTCGAGGTCTTCATGAAGGCATGACAGCGCTCGGATCGAAGTCAGCTTCATCCCAGAAGCGGCCGTTCGCCCTGCTCCACCGCGAAACAGACATTGGAGGTCCGTTTTTCGCGATGAGCAGACAGACACGGCTGAACACAGACTACCGCTTACCTCGGCGTCGCACCGCGATCGCTACAGTTCCGAAACTGAGCAGCGCACCGAATTGATCGACGAGGCCTCAGAGCTGCGTTTGGGACGGTCAGCCGGTGGAGACGTCTGGCAGAGCCGCTCGGTACGGAAGCTTCTTGCTAACTCCATCGAGCAGAGGCGGCCCTCGAAAGCGCAAGTTTGGATCAGGCTCCTTAAGCCGCATCCCCCATATAGGGCGTCCGCCGACCAGCTGGATCACGCACGGGACGATCTCTGTTACCAACGGCTGACATACGTCGTGTTGCAGTTTGAGCGATGCGATTTCTGCGACGATAGCCGCCCGTCGCTGTTGACCATCAAAATCCAGAAACAAGATCGGAACACCGTATCCTATTGCCGCAATTCGCAGTTCCCACATAACCCAGTCAGACCGCGCGATGCCGGGTCGGCTCGCGACGATCACGATGTCCGCCGTAAAGATTCGCGCCGCGACCTCAGCCTGGACATTGAGATCGGGAACATCCCCGCCACGAGGACCGGCAATCTGCTGACTCTCGTTCAGCGAGACATCATCAATGCAATGGCCCTGACTGCGAAGCTTACTCAGAACCTGCTCGTATAGCTCGCGATCCTGCCCCCAACGATGGCTCATGAAGATACGTATGTAGCGCTCTTCAGAACCCGGCTCCCAATACGCGAACTGTGGGTCCGGTGCGTTCTTGGGCATCACCACCTCCCATAACCACAACAGGAAGTGGCCACGCGGCGTGCGCTATGGTCAAGAAAATTATCGGGCAACGGTTGAGCGGTGTTGCGATTGCGCCTCTGGGCCAGTCGCTAGACTGTTCCTTGCCTGTCTAGCGCGCTAACGACATCCCGGACACGGTCTTTCAGCTCCCCCAAGCGCCGATATCGAATGATGCTCTGACTTCGGACATCGAATGGAGCCTCAACGCCATCCTTGAGCATCAAAATCGTGGGCTTCCCGACGCCCCAAGCATAGCCCACCTCAAGAAAAACGTTGGCATTGAACTCGTCTAGCAGAGCGAGGATCGCCCTCGATTTTTCGATACGATTCTTGATCTCGGCTACAATATCTCCCGTAAAGACCTCGTGATCCAATCGTTCGCAGATGTAACCGCATTCATGGGAAGCGGGTTGGATCGCCAGATCCCAATGGTCGCGGAAGTCATCCTTAAACGGAAGCGCGGCGAACAAGCGCTTAGTGTAAGTGCGTCCCTGGGAAATCTCGGCGGCGACAGCACCGTTGAATCGATCCGACGCGGTTGATGCGCTCAATGCACTACCGCCGGCCTGTTTGACGAATTCTCGGAGGCGCTGGGCTCGCGATACGTCGCGTTCAACAATTGTTACGCTCAAGCCCATTGTATGTCCGAGGCCAGCGACAATTCCACGAACAAGCGCATCTACTGAAGCGAGTTCATCAAGTCCGTAACCGGGTCCGTGCAGGGTGAACGCGAGGCTGCGGGCATCGGGCCGCTCACGCTTGATGATTTCGAGCGCATGTGCCGCGAACGCTTCAATCTGCGGATACTCGAACTCGCGCAGACGGCCCACGCCTACTGACAATACCTCTTGCGCTCTAATCCTTCCCCTCGATTGGGCGAACGCATGAGCGCCAGGTGCCAGATCAAAGTTTGCACCAATCCTAGTCGAGACTGCTCCGTCAGCGCCATGGGGCCCGTTCGCGTACTTCAACACTAAAATGTCAGCCGGGACGTCCAGAACATCTCCCGTCAGAATATTGATCGGCACGTGCCTATCCTTCCTGATCGAGTGTCTTTGCCCTCACAAAGAGAAGGCATGCTGCCATAAGGAGACTGCCGGGCAAAGTGCGCACAAACGCCGTGCAAATCCCAGAAACGAAAATCCGAATAGGCGCGCCGTAAAACGGACATGCCACCGCCAGTCGGTATTTGCGAGTTAGGAAGCGACTATAGGCTCGATGAGAGATGCCAACTTGCGCGTATCGCCCTCATCTGCCTCCTTCAGCGCGGAATAATAATCCGCTCCTTTGTTCATAAGGGTCATGTCCGCCTTTCCGAACAGGTCCAGGCATTGTTGCATAAGGATGGCGCGCGCGACTCTGCCGTTCCCGTCAAGAAATGGATGCAACGCGAGCAAGCGTTGGTGGAAATCCGCAATCGCGAAGAGACTTCGCTCACTTTTCTTCAGGTTTGGAAATTGGTCTCGCCAATCTTCGCATATCTGGTGCAACCGAGACTCGACTTCATCGGCCGGCGGCGGCTGAAGATGGCTCGTCTGCCGCCCGTTGCGATCGGACAGCCAAACGACGTCGCTTCGCAAAACGCCAACAACGCGCGTCGGCAGGTCAAAACAAGTCAGACGATGGAAAAGCAGAACGATCGACGGCGTCAGCGCGGCTGATACGGGTGTCAACCTGTCGTGCCTTGTGAACGATGAGACAGCGATCAGGTCGGGAGTTGGCGCGGCACCGATGGCGTCCACACTAAGGGTTTTCAGTATGTGCGACTGTCCCATGTTCAAGCGCTCAACTGCTCCACGCAGGGCCAGCAGTTCACGTGTGTTTGCGGAGATGGCCTTGGCGGTTTGGCTATCGGCATCTGTGGCCCAAGAGAGCTGGTCCTCGATGCTCATCGGGATCCCCAAATACTGAATGCGCACTCCGTAGCCCGGCGGGGAATCGAGGAGGATCTGCATCTGCTGCAGATGTACGATGTCGATCTCCCTACGAGCTGCGGACGCCAAATCTGCGAGGGACTGCCGCTGGCCCGGAGACAGAGTTTGGTTCGTTACGAACACGAACCCTCCGACCTCACGCGAAACCCCCGCGAAATCTGAAATGAACTTCTTCTTTGTTTGCGCAAATCGAACTGGCCCGACTGGGAAGTAAACTGCGACGACCCAGGACACACCCCCTTTGGAGCACAGGATGTCCCTCTTTTGATCCGGTCCGCCGAGGGGACTCTGGGGATCAATCTCTTCGTACCCCGACAGGCGCAACAACGCGGCTGCAAGCCGCTCGGCTTTTGTTGAGCCATCACGCCAAAATGAAAGCCTAAGCTCGGTGTCGTTCAGCATCGAGGGAATCGAACATTGCTCCGCGATGACGATTTGTGGCGGAATGCGGAAAGGATTAGCTTATCACACGCGAAGTCATTGAGGCTCAGTCTGTCCAAAGAACGGCCTTCCCGCTCTCGCGCCGCAAGGAGATATGCGCCGCCGCGGCGATAGCGCTGCTGTATGCTCATTGCGCTGCGCCGAAAACTCCCAATCTGACTGATAACCTCCATCGGCCGACCGTTGTCGGGACAGAAGTCGCCGTCATGGACGCCTTGCACCACTGTTATTCCAGAAATCTGTAACCGCCTTGAGGTGCGCATCAAAATCTGCTCGCCTCCAGGAGACGTGGGTATTGTCCCGGACGAGCCAGTGCAGACCATTCGCACAGGTGAGATTAACAGGGTCGCACTTGTGTAGCCAATTGATCGCATTGGTAACGCAGGCCTGATAGGTCGATCCGTACTGCGCATCCGGCACATTCGAAAGCATGCCCTCTAGGAAGTAGGATGGCGCCCGGCCCTTACCGAGATAGCCTCGATCAACCATCGCGTTACGCACATTTTTGAAGATGCGGACCGACGGCTTGAACCATTGACTCGTTGCTTGGTGTTTAGTCGTGCAATTCGCCGAGTGTTGCCGAGGAAAATTGACGATGTAATCGCCACCATTAGTCCAAAAACAGATGCCATTCCGCACATCCGGCGCGCCTGAGGCCGGAAACGAATAGTAGCGCTTGTGTTGCGCACACGCGAGTACGTCCGCGTCACGGCGGTTACCGTTGCCGGGCACTACAATTGCTTTATTGCCCGCAACAACACCGCTACCAAAGTTGTGCGCCAGCCATGCGGTGACCTCGCGCTTGAAAGTCTTGAAATCATAGCTTGCCGCGGATCGCTGCGCCTCATAGCGCGCCTTGTCCGCGTCATTCAAATGATCGAGGTCCGGGTAAAAGACCGATGTGAGGCACATTACGATGTCAACATCGCTGTCGGCATAGATGTTGGTATCGTTTCCGTACGATCCTTGCAGGTAGATTTCGAAGCTCCGCGACGCATAAGGCGCCTTGGGGTCTTCGAGTGCTTTTTTGATTGTTTGATAGGTTGCGGCCGACTGGGTGATTGAGCCCTGGTGAGACCATGTATCGAGTTGCGTTTCCGAAATCGCCACGATGCACCTACAATCCGAATAGATTGCGGATCGCTTGCTCGCGTGCCGCAAACGATTCACGACCGCGCTGCTGCAAGACGTTCAGCTTTGAGAGATCATGCTCAAAGAAGTCGGTCGCCATCTCTGGCTGTGTGAAGCCGTCGCTGATGCGTTCCGTTGGTACGTGCTTGAATAAGACTGTGCGCAATTGCTCCATCGACGTCGTATTGATTTCGAGCGTCTTTTGCAGGAGCTGGACACTAAGGAGTCGCTGAGTGAACCAATCGCCGCTGAGCACGGCCTTGGTGGGCGTTGGATAACTACCCACTCCAAGACTCAGCACGCGGACGTCTTCGTGCGCGTGCTCCAGCGCAACTGTCGCGTCGGCAATCGCGTAAAGCGTGGGGTTGTTGGCGCAGTAGCCACCGTCGATCAGTTCAACATGGTCGCCGGCGGTTGTAGTAACCGTCTTTCGCTTGAAGAAAGGAAACGCTGAGCACGACGCGACAACGGCGTCGGCAATCGTACAGCCGAAACCAGGTTCAAACGTCGCCACGCGACCATGCGCTTGCGCGACGCTGCCCTTGAAGATCATGGGCCTCTCTGTAGTCCAGCGCGTGGCAATAATGCCGACACCCGTTTTGACATCTCGAAACGTAAGACCGCCAAAGACGGCTTTCGCTGCCTCTTCAAGAGCAGCGGTCTTACGTGCCGCCGATCGCGGGCGCATGATCTTCACAACATGCTCAGCGTAGAGCGCCTGAACTTCGGCAACGCGGCGTCCCGTGGCGAGGAGTGCCGCGATAATTGCGCCCGTGCTCGTTCCGAAAATCAGATGGAAATGCTCGTGCAGTCGCCCACCGAGGAGCGCCTCGACCTCACTCAGTATGCCCAGGGTGTAGAATCCCTTCGCACCCCCACCATCGAGGCTTAGCACATTGCAAAATGGGGCTGGCGAATCAGACATGCCCTAGATAGTGGAACATACGGAGAACTGTCGCAACCTGTAGTGAAGTCGTTCCCACGTCGCCAACCGCTTTCAAGTTGTTTCGGGCCTTCAGTTTCACATGCGATGCCTCCGAGGGTCTGGAGTGCACATTGGGCGGCAACGATTAGATCATGAGCCTCAGCAACCGAGATACCGATGTCGCTGGGCCGAGCCTCTTAGCGCTTGGGCGATGGGTGCTGGGTGCCCCTGAGAATCTGCCGATCTCAGAGGAACGGCATCAATCGTTACGAGATGCGATGCATGGCATCCGCACGATCCTCAGCTTTGAAGACAAATTCGCGATGATCATCGATAATCTCGTCGAGTTTGAATTCGGTTTGCTGCGCGTCAGCGCTATTCATTCGGTGCGACCATTTCAGACGCATGGCGACTTCTTCGGTCAGAAGCGTGATCTCAACCGTCACCTGACGAACCTCTTATCGACGACGCGCCAGTATCTCGACCAGAATCACAAGCACATTGAGCCGCTCCTCGGCGGCACCGAAGTGTCCTTCAAGAAGCGGACGAACGACGAATACGACGGCTCGCTCGCTTACCGAACAATGGAGCTCTTGCGAAACTATGTGCAGCACCGGGACTTGGGCGTGCACATCATGACGGTCGATGGCAGTTGGATCGATATTGAGGACGAGGAGAAAAAGAAGCTGCGCAATAGAACCACCGCATTCCTCGACCTTGACCACCTGTCTATCGGCGGCGACCTTTCAAAGAAGGAATTGGGCGTGATCGAGGACCTCAGGGGGTGCCCCCACCAGCCCGACATTCCACTCCTCACCCGCGAGTACGTGGCGGCCGTGGCGCGTATTCACAAGTCCGTTCGAAAGGCCCTCAAGCCCACGGTGGATACGTGGAAGGCTATAGTGGGCAAAGCGATTGACGATTACAGCGCGGCATTTCCAGGAGTGGACGTCGTGGGCCTGAGCGTGATGTGGCGACACCCCGATCGCACGGGCACCAAGCTGCTCGATGTATTTCCTGAGCCGATGGATCGGCTCGAAGCAGTTCAGAAGATAAATTGGTGCCCGACCAATCTGGGGCGCGAATACGTGTCCTCTGAGTACGTTCCAACCAAATGGAAAAAGTAGCCAAGGCTCGATTACCGGGACACGGCAAACGCTCAATGCAAACGCCGGCTGCACGACGCTCGCTTGCGCCTCCATCAATCACATGCGCCTATCAAACTGCGTGTGCCAAGATGCTCGCAAGTGGGCGCCCCAGCCCTCTTTCAAAAGGTCTGCTTCCTTGGCCGATTGCTGAGACTGGAATGCCTCCTTCTGCCCCGAAACAGACCGTGCGGAGCGAGGCCATGTCGCCCCCGCGCCGTTCCCAATTGCGATGCCGCCCCCGCCGCCGACGCAACGCTCGTTCAACACAGCGAACCGCGTTATGCGAGCATCTTGATCGGGATCGTGACGGCGGTGGTTGCAAGCGGTGGCAGCGTCCGTAACGCGGAAACCCGCTAGTAGTTGCCGCATTGCTGTGGCGATTGCTGAGTGATCGGTCACCTCAAGCAACACGTGGGGGATGACGTCGCCCACCCGAGCTGAAGGCGTCCGCCGATGTTCAAGGTGTTTGTTGGGGATTGGACCACGCTTCGAGGTGCGGGCATCCAAGAGTTAGATTTGCACGACCACGGCGGCTGGACGCCTCGCGACGAACTGATGTTTCAAGCTTACGACGATGTCCTATGTGCTTTGATTGAAAGCCGCTCGCGCGGCATGTCTGCCCTCCTCATTCAACATGGAGGTCGGACTTCAAGGCGGGGCAAGACGACCAAGCGTTCTGTTGTGCGAGGACTGATGCGGAGCAAAGCGGCGACGCCACACATCATTCGCAGCGCGTGCGTGCAACATGAAACGGTGTTTCTCGCGGCGCTGAAGCCGATCTAGGCAGCGCCAACTCGGATTGCTTGCGGCGGATGGCTAAGCGCGCGGCGGAATGCCCGTCGCATCGCCGAAGATGGGTTCCGCGAGCGCGCGGTTGCGCGGCCAAAGCGCCCAGACGAGCGCACCCAGCCAACCGACGCCGGACCAGCCCGCGCCGATATTGAGCGCCAGAATGATCCAGCGGTATTCGTGACGGCGCTGGAACGCGATCCAACTCGGAACGAAGAAGGCGCAGAGTGCGATGAGGATGGCCGCGAGCACGAGCGCGGCTAGCCCCGTGTCGAAGGCCGCTGGGGGCGCATTGGCGGGAGCCGCCGTGTCCGGTTCCGCTGCAGGCGATGGCTCCGGCGTTGCCGCGCGTATCTCTTCGGCGACGACATCAAGCTGTGTGAGAGGCGCTTCGTAGGGGTCGGCCGCCGGCGCGGCCGAGGAGAGCGCTTCGTTCTCGTTCGGCGCGGGCTCGCGCGCATCTTGTTCGGCTTGGTAGGCGCGATACTCCTCTTGGAGTTGGCGCGCGTCTTCGTTGTAGGCGTCTTCCGCGGCCTGCTGGTCGCGTTCCAGCTGTGCGCGGTATTGTTCGTAGGTCTGTGCGCCCGCGGGCGCGCCTGCGGCGAACAGCATGGCCGCCGCCGCCATCCATGCTGCGCCGTTCCGGCGGCCCGTGCGTCCCCAATTCATCGGCCCCTCCATTTGTAGAGGATACTCCGTGGTCAAAAACTCGACAAGACGGCGACCTTCCGTCTTGGATGGAGCTGCGGGAGATTCTTGCGCGCAATTTGCGCCGCCGCCGGCAAGAGCTGGGGGTGTCGCAAGAGGATGTGGCCGCCGCCGCGCAAGTGGACCGCACCTATGTGAGCGCATTGGAGCGCAGCAAGTACGCTGCAAGCATCGATGTGCTGGCCCGCATCGCCGAGGCGTTGGAGATCGAGGCCTGGGAATTGCTGCGTCCGGTGCGCAAGTCACGCGGCGCAGGGTGAGCATCGCCTTCATGATGCGCGGGCGCGTTCGGCGCGTGTGAGATGCGCGACGCCGTCGGCGATCAGGGGATAGACAAACGAGTCCGCCCAATCGGCCGGTCCTTGGATGCGTAATCCCATCGCGATCTTGGCGATTGCGCCCGCGGGGGTGCGCGCGGGCCGTCGCGCGATCAGCGCCGCCTGCCGGTCGAGCACTCTGAGCGCCTTGGTGATCCGGCGATCGAGGGCACGCATGCGACGCGCTTCGGGCGCGCCGCCCGCTCGGGCGTTCGCCAACGTCAATCCCCGCGAACGGACCTTGGCGACCAAGGCATTCTCTGCGCCGCGCCATTCGGCGTAGAGCGCTTCGAGCGCGTCGCGGCCTCGCATCCACGCAGCGACCGCGTCCACGATCGAATCTACGGCATCGCGCATGTTCCGCGTTGCGGCCGCCGCTGCCGGAGCCGCGACAGCCACCCCAAGCAGCTTGCGCCGCGAGAGCGCGCCGATGGAGCGCTGGCGCGGCATGGCTCACCGTCCCGCTGAGTTGACGGCCGCGTTTGTCCTACGCCGGCGGCGCGGCGATTGCGCGACTGCCTCACCATTCGTCTCTGTCGCGGCTGCGGGCTCGATGTCCCCTCCGTGCGCGATGCGGGCGCATTCGGCCTCCACCAAGTCGTGGACGGGTGTGAAGTCGCAATAGCGTTCGTGGAGAGCGCGCGCGTGCCCCTGAGCCCCCGCACCGCGCAGCGCCTCCACGACGTCCTCGAGTGTGACGCTCGAGAACTCAACTTTGCTCGGGTCTTCGATGACGCGCTTGGCGTAACGGCGCGCCGCGCGTTGCACGTCGTTGTTCTGGCGGGGCGCGATGAGCAGGTACCTGCCGGCGTCGTAGAGCCCGCAATCGACCATTGACTGGGCGAGCATGTGCTGCCGCCAAAGCTGTTGGTAGGGATTGCGCCGCAGCCACGGGTCGTCGGCGTCGGTGAAGAGCCCGCAGCTGGCGGCGAGCGTGTCGTAGCGCGAGCGATGGCGGGGCTCTGCTTCGCTCATGCCTTCGGCGTATTTGATCTCGATGGCGAGGAAGACGCGCCCGCCTTCCTTGTCGCGTCCGATGATGCAGACGTCGAAGGCGGTGCCGTCATCGGTGAAGAGGTTGTCGCCGCGCCCGGGCGAGTGCTCGAAGACGACTTGGATGACCTGGCTCATGAAGTCCGGGCAGAGCGCGTTGACCAGCCGGCGCGCCAGCACCGGCTCCAGCTTGACCGGCGCGAAGAGATTGAAGGCGAGCGGCATGGACGAAAGCAGGTTCGACCAGAGCCGGGCCTCGTCGATGAGCGCGCCGGGTTCGCGGTAGGCGAGCTCGCGCCGCGTTTGACGGTGGATTTCGGGGCCGAGCAGATTGGCCCCGGCGCGTGCCGCGTGGCGCGCCAGGCGCGAGCCCAGTTTGCGCCGCCCGCCGGCGGCGTCGACATGTGCGCCGATCGGCAAATCGTTCTTCTCGCGCCAGAGCGCTTGCAGAAGCCGCGCGGCGGCGCGAAAGCGCGTGTCGGCCGGCTCATAGACGGCGTGGCGGCGTCGCAAGCTCTCTGAGAGGAGCGGCAGCCGCTCCGGCGTGTGGGTGCGCGATTTCATGCGATGAACTCCTGTGTGCGGAGAATTCATCGAAGGCCGCCGCGAATGGCACAGAACTCGACAACAAGGATTGCAAATGAACTTGGGCGAAGCAGAGCGCGTGTTGGCGGCAAGCACAGACTATCGATTGCTTCGGCGCATTCCGCCTGCCAGCTCGTGGACCCTACCCTCTTTCAACGATGCGGACTTGCGCCGGGCTGTATTCATCGACACCGAAACCACGGGGCTCGATCTTGAGGCAGACGAAGTGATCGAGTTAGCGCTGCTGCCATTCGACTATGATCGTGCGTCGGGCGCGATCGTGCGCATTGACGAAGACAAAGCCTTCAACGCCTTTCGCCAGCCTTCCCATCCGATCCCGCCGGAATCGACGCGCATTCACGGCATCAGCGACACAGACGTCGCCGGTGCAACAATCGGTGAGAGCGACATCGCGAACGCCTTGGAGGGCGCGCACCTCATCATCGCGCACAACGCCGCCTTCGACCGCCCGATGGTTGAGAAGCACTGGCCGGTCTTTGAAGGCATATCCTGGGCCTGCTCGTTCAATGACATCGATTGGAAGGCGGAGAGGCTGGCGACGGGCAAACTCGACTACCTCTTGATGCGTCAGGGCTGGTTCTATGAAGGCCATCGCGCATTGACCGATGCGGCGGCGGGGGCGTTCCTGCTTACGCTGCCTTTGCCGGATTCGAAGACGGTCGCCATGAGCGCGCTCTTGGAGAATGCGCGTCGTCCCTTGCGCGCCGTGCGAGCGGAAGAAACTGCCTTTGCGCAGCGCGCGGCGCTCAAGCAACGGGGCTATCGTTGGGATGCCGGCGCGCCCGGGCGCGACAAGGCTTGGTGGGTGCTGACGGAGGATCCCGCCTCTGAGATCGCGTGGCTCAATAGCGAGATCTATGCGGCGGCGCGCAACGTGCCTGTCGTCAATGTGCCCGCGACACGGCGCTATTCAGCGCGGGTGTGGAAGGCCTAGCGACTGATGCCCCCTTTTGGCCCGAAGCGGACAGTCAGATCGTTAAGTCCTCGCCGCATCGAGAGCATGTCTGCGGAGGCAATGGGTTCAGGCGCTTGCCGAGATAATAGACGAAGTGGTCAGGCGCAGATGGTGCCTTTTGCCAAAACGTGGGCAAGCCGCATCTCCGGCAACGCGGCCAAACCATTGCGAGAATGATCAACGCCACAGCGACGAGGAACATCCACGGCGCGCGTGCGAAGAAACTCGCAAGCACCGCCAGAAGCGCGGCTCCCTGGATCAGCCAAGTGGTGACGTATGGGCTCACGCAACGATCCTAGCCTGATTGGCCCGGCTTGGAATGTCCGCTCCCGGCGAATAGCAGACACTTCTCAGGACGCGTCATTGCGCCAGCAAGCGGCGATGTAGTCGGCGGCGACTTGCGCCTTCGCGGCCGCCACGAGGAACGCTGCAGGTTGGTCTTCGAGAACTCGAAGCCAGATTGCGATGTAGCTGGCGTGGTCGTCGATGTGATCGGGGGCGAGGTTGAGTGCGGCTCCAATGAACGCGGCCGCGAGCTCGGCGGTGAGTTCTTCGAGCGCATAGGCGGCGGAGCCGAACCGGCCCGCCCCGAAGCTGCGGTTGAGGCGCGTGGGGTGGCGGGTCCAGTGCGCGAGCTCGTGCGCGAGCGTGGCGCAGTACTTGGCGTCGTCGCTGAAGGCGTGGTGCGGCGGCATTTGGATGAAGTCGGGACCGGGCGCGTAGAAGGCGTGGTCGCCGCCGTGGCGGATGTCGGCGGGCACGCGCGCGAGGGCCGCGCGCGCCAACGTGAGTGGTGCGTCAGGCGGCGTTGGCGCTTGCGCCGGTGTTGGAGGAAGTCCTTCGATTTGGTCGGCGTTGAACACGGTGTAGCCGCGCAACACCGCGCGACGCGGCGCGACGCTGGCGGCTTGTTCTGGTGTTGGCTCGGCGCGGTCGTCGGCGCGTGCGCGTGCGCCGGAGTAGAAGATGATGGCGGTGCCGCGCTCGCCTTTGCGCACGAATGCGCCGGCGGCCTGCGCTTGTTTGTAGCTGTACCAGGAATTGGCTTTGTAGCCGTGCGCCTGCGCCGCCGCCCACAGGATGGGGATATTGATGCCACGATAGGCTTGGCCGTTGGCGCGTTGCGGAAGCGCCAGCGGGCCGGGCGCGCCCGTGTCGGTCCAGGGTTGGACCCAGGGGCGCACGCCTTGCGCGAGCGCGGCGCGGATTTGCGCCGTCACGCGCGCGGCGAGTGCGCCGGAGTAAGGAGACGCGTGTGGAGGTGTTGGCGGCGCCATGGCCGTTCTTCACGGCTGGTGAGAATAACTTCACGACCGCGACGACTTCAAAAAATCCACCTCCCCCCGAAAAACCGATCGACGAAAACCGGATCGGATCCTTCGCAGATCGGCATTAGCCAAGGGCATGCAGTTAAGAGAGATGTTGGTTCAGAGATTGATCGCCGTCGGATTTTTGTTGCATCGCAGTTCAAGGGGGTTTGCGAATAATGGCGATCGAGCGAGCGAATCCTCAGTTCAATTTGCTGCCAGTGGTCAGCGGTCGCGACAGCCGATAGCGGGGCGGCTGGAGCCCAGCCGCCCCGCATTCCGCTAGAACTCCACCCCCACTCCGGAGAGAGCGGTTTCCTCGCCGTCAACGTCGGTGCGATCGAGCCGCAATGCGCGGATGAGGTCCTCCAATGCGCGCAAGCCACGCTCGCGGCGCTTGCGGCCTTCTCCGTCGACATGGATCGAACCTGTCGCCGGCCAGTAATTCACGACTCCGATTTTGAGATGGTGTTTGGACGGACGCAGATAGAGAACCCGCATGAGGTCCAGCATGTCGAGCGCATTCGTCATCGCCGTTGAATCGTCGGCGAAGCGTTTCGGTGCGGTTCGTGATTTCGATTTCATTGGATCATTCCTGGGCGCGCCGCGACGCCGATGTTGAACTCCGCGGCGCTCGCATATGGTGGAATGGTGCGGCAGCCTTCAGTGAGTGGCGTTGAGAGGCCCGTGCACCCGGCGCAAACATGCGAAGGCAAAGCGCGCCGGCGAGAACAGAATGCGAGTCCCTTTTGCGAGCGCCGCTGCGGCGGGACGCAGCAATAAGGGTGGACTGGTTGCGGTTCGAAACGCGTGCGTTCGTCCGGACACGACGATCGAACAGCTCCGCAGATTCAAACAGATAGCGTGCCGGATTGCGTGCATGAGGGCGAACAACACGGCGACCTCGCATTTTGGCGGGTTCAAACTGACGCCCTTGCAGGTTCAATCGGGCGTCTGCGCCTCCTCTAATGCGATCGTCAAATGGCGCAGCGCGCGTCGCCAGCCGATTGCGCGCAGGGGCACGGCACAGACGACGAAGCACGGCAGTCGAGATCGATTGGTCGCGGCCTCATGACGCCCGCGCGAGTTTTACAGGTTCTTCGTGCGTTCACGGCGTTTCGCCGAAAGTTTTACAAGCTAAGTGCTTGAAAAGATGGTGGGCGCGACAGGGATTGAACCTGTGACCCCCTCGGTGTGAACGAGGTGCTCTCCCGCTGAGCTACGCGCCCCTTCCACGAAGGGAGCGGGTTTTTGATGCGTGCGCGCTGGCGCGTCAAGAAGGCGCGGGCGCGCCGCTGCGCACATTGCGCGCGCATGCTTGACGGGAAAGCGCGCGCTTGCGATCTATCGCTTAGTTGAGAATTATTCGCAAGAAGGCGCCATGTCCAGCTTTTCCCGCCGTGTCTTCATGGCCGGCGCATCCGCCGCCGCCCTCGCCGCCTGCACGCAACAACGCGAGGCCGGCGCGGGCGGGCATGTGAACGTCTATTCCGCGCGCCACTACGATGCGGACCGCGCGATCTACAATCGCTTCACCGAGCTCACGGGCATCGAGGTGCGCGTGCTGCCCGCCAACGGCGATCAGCTGATCGAGCGCCTCCGCCAGGAAGGCGATCAGACCGAGGCAGACCTCATCGTCACCGTGGACGGGGGCAATCTCTGGCGCCTCACCGAAGCGGGGCTCTTGCAGCCCTCAACGTCGCCCACGCTCGAAGCGGCCGTGCCCGAGCGCTTCAGCGATCCACAGCAGCGCTGGTGGGCGTTTTCCAAGCGTATTCGCGTGATGATGTACCGGCGCGAGATCGTCGATCCGGCGACGCTTTCCTCGATGGACGATCTGGCGGCGGCGCGTTTCCGCGACGAGGTCGTCGCACGCTCCTCCACCAACACTTACAATCTCTCCATGCTGGCGGCGCGCATCGAACGCGCGGGACGCGAGAATGCGCTGGCGTGGGCGCGCGGGGTGCGGGAAAACTTCGCCCGCGACCCGCAGGGCGGCGACATCGAACAAATCCGCGCCGTGGCGGCCGGGCAAGCGGAGCTCACCATCTCCAACCATTATTATTATCTAAGGCTCCAGAATTCCGAGGATCCCGCCGATCGCGCGGTCGCGGAGCAAGTGGGCGTGTTCCTGCCCGATCAGCAGGGGCCGGGCGTGCACGTGAACATTTCCGGCGCGGGCGTGTGCGCCTATGCGCGCCGGCCGGAAGCGGCGCAGCGATTGCTCGATTATCTCGTCCATGACGACGCGCAGCGCACGATCCAGGAACTGAACTGGGAATTTCCTATTCGTCCGGATGCGGCGCTTCTACCGCAACTCTCCGCGCTCGGGCGCTTCCATGAAGAGCAGATTCCGTTCGACGCCTTGGGGCGCAGGCAGAGCGAAGCGGCGCGCGTCTACGAAGAAGCAGGCTGGCGGTGAGCGAACGCGCCGCGCGGATCCCCCTTGTCCGGCGCGGCGCCGACATTTCGCCCCGCATCGCGGCGCTCCTCGCGATCCTCATCTGCGCGGCGCCGGCCGCGTCCGTGATCGCCTTGGCGATCGGCGGGCCGCCGATCGCTTCCGATGACGTTTCGCTCCGGCTGCTGCGCGAGAGCGTGTTGGGCACGTTGACGCTCATTGCGCTGGGCGCGGGCGCGGCGACGATCCTCGGCAGCGTCGCCGCGCTTCTGGTGACGCTCTGCAATTTTCCGGGCAGAGGGGTGTTCGCGTGGCTGTTGGCGCTGCCGCTCGCTGCGCCTGTCTATGTGCTCGCTTACGCCTACTCGGGGCTGACATGGGCGGGCGGACCGATCCCCTTTCCTTTGACGGGCGTTTGGGGCGCGGCGTTCGTCTATGCGTTCGGCTTTTTTCCATACGTGTTTCTTGCCGCGCGCGCCGCGCTCGCGAGCCAATCGGTGAGCGCGCTCGAGGCGGCGCGGAGCTTGGGCGCGCGGCCTCTGACCGCCATGTGGCGCGTGGCGCTGCCGCTTGCGCGGCCTGGCATCGTGGCGGGCGCGGCGTTGGCGGCGATGGAAGTCGCGGCCGATTACGGCGCCGCGCAGCATTTCGGCGCCGCCACCATCACGACAGGAATTTTCCGCGCCTGGTTCTCCCACGGCGCGCCGCAGCTCGCGCTGCAACTCGCTGCGCTCTTGCTCATCGGCGCTGTGGCGTTTCTTTGGGTCGAGCGCGGCGCACGCGGGCGCAGAGGCTATGCGACGCCCTCGCGCTGGCGCGCGCCCGCGCGCTACGACATGCCCTGGTGGGGCGCGGGGCTGGCTTCTATTTTCTGCGCGATGCTGCTGATCCTGGGCGCGCTCTTGCCGCTCGCATGGCTGACGCGGCTGATGCTGCTTAGGCCGCTCGCCGATTTCGCCGAGCTTGGCGGACCGCTCATCAATTCACTTTCGCTCGCGGGCGCGGGCGGGATCGCGACATTGGCGCTTGGCGCGCTCGTAGCGGCGGCGGCGCGGAGCGGCGGCGGCGCGGGGCGCTTCGCGCTTTACGCGGCCGGCGCGGGCTACGCGGCGCCGGGCGCTGTCATCGCGCTCGGGGCGCTCACCTTGTTTGGCTTGGCGCGTGAGGCGGGCTTTGTCGGCGGGCTGGGGACAGTCGCGGCGCTGACACTGCTGGCGTGGACCTACGCGGCGCGCTTCGCGGCTTCGGCGTCCCAACCGATCGAAGCGGGCCTCGCGCGCATCACCAAGAACATCTCGGGCGCGGCGCGAACGCTGGGGGCAAAGCCCGCGCGGCGCTTCTTCGAGATCGAACTGCCGATGGCGGGGCCGAGCGTCATTGCCGCGGCGCTCATCGTGTTCGTGGAGATCCTGAAAGAGCTGCCCGCGACGCTGCTGCTCCGGCCTTTCGATTTCGACACTTTGGCCGTGCGGGCTTACGCCTATGCTTCCGATGAACGCCTCGCCCAATCGGCGGCGCCGGCGCTGATGGTGACGCTTGCGGGGCTCGTGCCGATCTATCTTTTCGCGAAGCGGCTGGCGATGCTCCGGCGCGATGAGGCGCCGCCATGAGCGCCTATGAGATCACGCTCACCAGCGCGCGGCGCGTCTATGACGGCGTCGCGGCGGTCAATGACGTCTCGCTGACGGCGCCGGAAGGCAAGGTGCTGGCGCTGCTGGGCGCCTCCGGCTCGGGCAAGAGCACGATCCTGCGTTTGATCGCGGGGCTTGAGCCGCTCGACGGCGGCTCGATCCGCTTCGGCGATCAGATCGTGGCGACGCAGCGCCATTCCGCGCCGCCCGAAGCGCGCCGCATCGGCATCGTCTTTCAGGACTACGCGCTCTTCCCGCATCTAACGGCGGCGGCGAACATCATGTTCGGGCTCGACAAGCTCTCGCGCGACAATCGCGAGCGCGAAGCGCGCGCGTGGCTCGCGCGTGTCGGGCTGGAGCGGCGCGCGAACGCCTATCCGCATGAATTGTCCGGCGGCGAACAGCAGCGCGTCGCGCTCGCGCGTGCGCTGGCGCCCAGGCCCTTCGCAGTGCTGCTGGATGAACCCTTCTCCGGCCTCGACCCCGTGCTGCGCGCCGATCTGCGGGAGATGACGCTCGCGGCGCTGCGCGAAGCGGGCGCGACCGCGATCTTCGTCACGCACGATGCGGAGGAAGCGCTCTACGTGGCCGATGAAATCGCGATCCTGAAAGCCGGCAAGCTCTTGCAATCGGCCGATCCGCGCACGCTCTACGACCGCCCCATCTCCGCCGACGCGGCCGCGGCGCTGGGGCCAGTCAACATATTTGGCGGCGTGGTGACGGGCGCGAAGGTGGTGACGCCATTCGGCGCGATCTCCACCGATCTGCCGGAAGGCACCTCCGCACTTGCCGTCGTGCGCGCGGAGGCGATCACGCTTTCCTCAGGCATCCGCGCGCGGGTGAGCGACAAGCACCCGCAAGGCGGCAACGAATTGCTGCGCATCGAGGCGGACGGCGTGGTTTGGCGCACGATTGCGTCCGCGCGCACGGCGCCTGCGATCGGCGCGCGCGTCGATGTGGCGATCGATAATTCCGGCGCGTTCGTGTTTGCGCGTTAGGCCCCTCCCCTGAAAGGGGGAGGATGGGTGGGGGTGAGCGCCACGCGAGCAATCCAGAGCGCTTACCCCCTCTTACTCCCCCTTTCAGGGGGAGATGCGAGCAGCGTCGCGCTTAGCTTTACGAAGCCGCCGCTTTGCGCACGATGAGGCGACGCCGCTCCAGGCGCTTCTGCGCGAGGAGCTTCAGGCGCTCACGCCAGGCTTCCGCCTCCCACGCGATTTCACGCATCACGTTGGGATCGAGCCCCTCGCCGACCGCTTCGGCGAGCGCGGCCTCGAGGCGCTTGAACCCATTGCGCGCAAGTTCGCCATGCTCGGCGGAGAGATCTTCGTTGGCTTCGACCGTGAGGCCCGCGTCCGTGAGCACTTCGGCGATATCGCCCGCGGGGCGGAGCTGCGGCTCGGCGAAGGACGCGGCGAAGGCGGGCGGCAGCGCCGGCGTCGGCACGGCGCAATAGGTTTCGATGACGGCGCATGCGCCGGGTTTCAGCGCCTTGGCGATCTGCACCGCCAAGCGCGGCGCATTGGCCGCGTAGGTGAATTCATCGAGCGACAGGATGCCGTCATACGTCTCCGCCGCGGGCGCCCAGGTATCTAGATCGAGCGGCGCGGGCACAATGCGCGAGAGGTTCGCGCGCTTGAGCATTTCGTGGAGCGTCCCGCGCGTTTCATCGCGCCATTCGAACGCGGCGATTTCGCCTTGGTGCGCGCCCGCCAGCGCCTTTAAAGGCGCGACGAGGCCGGGGCCGAGCACGGCGAGCACGCCGTTGGCTTCGAGGCCCAAACGCGCGGGCTCCAAAGCTTCGGCGGTTTCGTCGCCGGGCGCGACACGCCCCTCGCCCCAAAGCTTCGCAAGCGCAGCAAGGCGCGGCGGCAATTCGAGCGGCTCCTCAGCGAAAATATCGGGCTCGCCCTCAGGCGGCGTAGGCTCCGGCTCGACATCGTTTGCGGCCTGCTCAAACGCAGCGGCGGCAGCCGCCTCGTCGAACTCCTCGCCTTCCCACCAGGCGCGGAAACGCGCGCGCGCCATGGCGCGCTTACGCTTATCAAACAGTAAAGCGAGCGGCGCCGCCATGCGAAGCCAGCCTCTTCTGCCCAAACTCGAGCCGAGGCTAGCGGATCGGCGTTAATTGTTTGCTTGATACTGGACGAAAGGCGGCGATTCCGATGGGAAAGGCGCGCGCGCATCCCGCAGGAACGCCTCGATGTCCTCGAACACCACCTGAGCCTGCAGATCGCGCAGCAGCATGTGCCAGCCGTTCGGGTAAAGCGCGGTGCGCGCCCCGGCCGGCAGCGCGCGCGCCGCGCGCTCGGCGGCGCGGCGCGGGATGATCTGATCGTGGGCGCCATAGAGATAGGCCGTGGGCGTCTGGATGGCGCTCACCCGCTCGGCCGCCGTCTCCATCAGATTGACGAGGCCGTAGAGCGCATCGACGCGGGTTTCGAAAATCATGTTCCTGTCCCGCCCCAGGGCGCGGAGCATCTCGATATTGTCCGACGCCTGGATGCGCCGCGTGACGTTGCGGGGCGGGGTGACGGCGCGGCCGGGCAAGGTGTGCGCGCCGAGCCAGAGCGTCAGCGCATACATATCCGGCAGCTCGGACCAGCCCCAGACGGCCGGAGCAGCCAGCACCAGGCGATCGATTGTGGGCGCGCCCGGCGCGCCGAAGGTGGCGATGGCGGTCGCGCCGCCCATGCTTTCGCCGACGACGGCGAGGACGGCATCCGGATGCGCGGCGCGCGCCACGCGGCACGCGGTGCGCAAATCCTCCGTCATCAATTCCTCGCCGCCCCAATGACCGCGATTGGGAGAGCGCCCGAAGCCGCGCGCGTCATAGGCGTAGGTCGCGATGCCGCGCTCAGCCCAATAAGGGCCCGCCATCGCGTACGTGTTTGCGTAGTCGTTCATGCCGTGAAGGCCGACCACGACCGCCCAGGGTTCGCCTTCAGTAGGCAGCCACTTGGTGAGCCCGAGGCGTGCGCCGTCGAACGAGACGAACGCATCCTCGGCGAAGGCGGCGCCGGCGAAATCGGGGCCGATCGAAAAGGCTTCCTGAACCGTCGGCGCGCAGGCGGCCGCGAAAGCGCCCATGCTGACCGCGCCAGTGAGAAACCGCCGTCTATCCATACGGTTGCGCCCTAGAGCCCCATGACATCTTTGTCAGGATTCCTGGCGATTCCAGGGCCAGGCTTCAAGTTACGAGCGCAGGCGCGGCGCACACTTCTGTTTAAGAGCCCAGCACCTTCGCTACACGCGCGCGCAATTCAGGCAGCGTCTCGGCCTCGAACCATGGGTTTCGCTTGAGCCAGCCGGTGTTGCGCCAGGAGGGGTGCGGCAGCGGCATGACGGTTTCGGGATGGTCCCGCCACGCGGCGACCGTTTCCGTGAGCGAACCCTTCGCGCCCAGATGCCAGCGTTGCGCGTACCCGCCGACGAGCAAAGTGAGCCGCACGTTCTTGAGGAGCGGCAGGAGACGCGGACGCCAGAGCGGCGCGCACTCCTTGCGCGGCGGGAGATCGGCGCCCTTCACCGTTCCCGGAAAGCAGAAGCCCATCGCGGCGACCGCGATCTTGGTTTGATCGTAAAACGTCTCGCGGTCGATCCCCATCCAGGCGCGTAGACGATCCCCCGATGGATCGTTGAACGGCAGCCCTGTTTCATGCACGAGGCGCCCCGGCGCTTGGCCCGCGATCAGGATGCGCGCTCTGGGATGCACGCGCACAATGGGGCGCGGCGCGTGCGGCAGTTGCGCGGCGCACACAGTGCAGGCGCGGATTTCCGCGACGAGCGCATTCAAATCACCGGCGACAGCCATCGCGCGAGGTTAGCGGTTCACGGGCTTCTTGCGCCAGATAACGCGCGCGTGATTGCAGCTCGTCGTCAAGCGCGCGCCCTTCATCGACGTTTTCGTGATGTCGCGCGAACGTGAGGAGCGCGCGCGCGATTGGCCGCTAGCGTGCGAGGAAACCGGCCCCGAGCGGCCTCGATGATTGCAGGTCGTGGAAATGCGATCCGGCGCGGATTCGCCGGAGCCAAAGACGGGGATGCAGCGAACATGAGATCGCCCTGTGTGGCCGCGCCTGGCGCGCGCGAAGACGAGCGCGCGCGCGATGCGTGGAGCTCCTTCTGGCAGGAGCCCGGCCAATCGCGCTGCGTGGACGGATCGCCGGATGTTTGGCGCGCGCTCAGCACGCATTGGAGCGCGTTTGCGGCGCCGCTGCCGGGCGAAGCACGCGTGCTCGATCTCGGATGCGGCGCGGGGGCTGTGGCGCGGGCGTTGCTCGATGCGCGCGCGGACCTGCATGTCACCGGCATCGATTTCGCGCGCATCCCCTTCTTCATTCAGCGCAATGTGGAGCTCCTGGCCGACACCGCGATGGAGGATCTGCCGTTCGCGGACGCAAGCTTTCCCGCCATCGTCAGCCAGTTCGGGTTTGAGTACGGGCACACGGAGCGCGCCGCGCGGGAAATGGCGCGCGTGCTGGCGCCTGGCGGGCGCTTCTCTTTCATCACGCATCACGCCGCGAGTTCGATCGTCTCGTTCAATCGCGCGCGGCTCAACGTGCTGACGGCCTTTCTGCACGCGGATATGCGCGCGGCCTTCTGCGGAGGCGACGCGGAGACGTTCAACCGGCGGCTCGCGGCGCTGACGCGCGTCCATCCGGACGACCTGCTGCTTGAGCTGCAGCGCTCCCTGCCGTTCCGCATGGGAAGGCCCGCCCGCGAACGCGCCGCGATCTGGGCGGCAATCGAGGAAGCGCTCGCGCCGGAGCTTTGTCTGCTCGATTCAATGCAGGCCGCGCGCGTGGCGCCGGATGCGATCGAAGCGTGGCTTGCGCCGTTGCGAACTTGCGCCGATCTCGCGCCCGTTTCGGTTCTGCGCAAGGCGACCGGCGAGCCGATCGCTTGGCGGATCGCGGGCGTGCGCGTCTAGCACGTCCCTTTCCCTTCGCGCGTTCGCGCCGCTAGTATGCTCCCGATCAGGGAGAAGATGATGGCGTTTGGCTTCGAAAGCACGACGGACGACGTGCTGGATGGGATCGATCTTTCCGGCAAGCGCGTGGCGGTGACGGGCGTTTCCGCCGGTTTGGGCGTTGAGACGGCGCGTGCGCTGCGCGCGCGCGGCGCGCATGTGGTCGGGCTTGCGCGCGATCTCGGCAAGGCGCGCAAGGCGCTTTCCGAAGCGGGTGTTGAGGGTGTCGAGCTGATCGAACTCGATCTCGCTTCTCTTGCGAGCGCGCGCAAAGCGGGCGATGCGATCGCCGCGGGGCCGAAGATCGATGCGCTCATCGCCAATGCGGGCGTGATGGCGTGCCCGCAAGGCAAGACCGCCGACGGCTTCGAGACGCAATTCGGCACCAATCATCTCGGGCACTTCGTGTTCGTGAACCATGCCGCGCCTGCCTTGGCGCCGGGCGCGCGAATCGTGTCGCTTTCTTCCGCCGGGCACCGCTTTTCCGACGTCGATCTCGACGATCCGAATTTCGAGCGCACGCCTTATTCGCCTTGGGCCGCGTACGGACGATCCAAGACAGCTAATTCGCTCTTCGCCGTCGGGCTCGACAAGCGCCTGAAAGGGCGCGGCGTGCGCGCCGCCGCCGTGCATCCGGGCGGCATCCGGACGGAACTCGGCCGCCACCTCACGCCGGAGCTCATCAGTCAGATGACCGGCGGGCAGCCGATCGAATCCATGCGCTTCAAGACGATCCCGCAGGGCGCGGCGACGACGGTGTGGGCGGGCTTCCGCGCCGGCGCCGATGAAGTCGGCGGGCTCTATTGCGAGGATTGTCACGTCGCGGAATCCAATTCCGATCGCGCGGTGCGCGGCGGCGTGCAGCCTTATGCGATCGATCCCGCGCGCGCCGACGCGCTCTGGGCCAAGAGCGAGGAATGGGTGGGCGAGCGCTTCGCCTATTCTTGATCACGCGATCGGCAGCCAGAGCTCGATCTCGCCTTCGCCCGTCTGCGGATTGAAGCGTTGATCGTAGCGCTCGAAGAACGGCGCATCCGCGATCTGGTGGCCCGATTTGGGCAACCACTGCGTCCAGATCGCGCGCATCGCTTGCGGCAGCGCCGCGACGTGGCCGCGATGGGTGAAGACAGCGTATTTGCGCTCCGGCAAACGGATCGTCGCGAAGCCTTCGGGCATATCATTGAAACGGGAGACTTCGACGCACGTCATGTAATCGAAGCTGTCTTCGTCATCGAAATTGGCCCCCACGCCGTACGTCGCGCCCGGCTTTTCGTTGGGGATCGCGCCGAGGTGTTGAACGAAGCGCTGCCATTGCAAAGGGATCGCGGCGTCCCCGCCCTGCTTGTAGCGCGCGCTGAGGCCCGCCAGCAGCAGCGGCTTGCTCGTTTCGAAGCGCGGTTCGGAAAGATCGGCGGTTTGCGTGCGCATGCGTTTTGGCTCCGTGAGCGTCAAGGAGTGAGCGCCCGCTTCGCGCACCTCTTCCGGCGTCATGCCGAAATGATCGCGAAAGGCGCGGCTGAACGCTTCGTGGGAGCCGTATCCCGCATCGAGCGCGACGGAGAGAATGTCGCGTGCGCCCTCAGCCAACGCACACGCCGCGAGCGACAAGCGCCGCGCGCGCACATAGCGCATGACGGATAAACCCGTCGCCATCGCGAACTGGCGGCAGAGCACAAAGCGCGTGACGCCCGCGCCAGCCGCGATCTTATCAAGGTTCATCTCCTCGACCAGGCGGCTTTCGATGTGCCAGAGCGCTTTATCGACGGGATCGTTCATGGGGCTCCTACGAAGCGGCGCGAGCATGGCGCACCCGGCGGCGTTTCACTTGATCGCGCTTGCAGGCGTGCGCGCGCGACAGGATAAGGCAGGACGCAAGCACGGGAGGGGGCCATGAGCGGGACGGCCGATTGGTATTTGGATTATCTCTCGCCCTATCCCTACTTGCAGCTCTCACGCTTCAAGGATTTGCCGGCCTCACTCACGATCCAGCCGCGCCCTGTGCTGTTTGCGGCGCTGCTCAATCATTGGGGACACAAAGGCCCCGCGGAAATTCCGTTCAAGGCGCGCCAGACTTATTACTACACGCACTGGCTTGCGCGGAAACGCGGGCTTTCCTTCGTCGGCCCGCCGCGCCATCCGTTCAATCCGCTGCCGCTCCTGCGGCTGACGATCGCGTTGGGCGCGACGGTGGATGTCGTGCGCGCGATCTACGCGCATGTGTGGGGCGAAGGGAACGATGCGCAATCAGCGGAGAGCCTCGCCGCGTTGGGCGCCAAGCTCGGCGTCGCGGATGTCGATGCGCTCATCTACAGCGCCGACGTGAAGGACGCGCTCAAGGCCAACACGGACGAAGCCATCGCACGCGGCGTGTTCGGCGTGCCGACGTTTTATCTGCACGGCGCCAAGTCCCCCATCTTCTGGGGCGACGACGTGACCGACATGTTCATCGATTATCTCGCGGACCCGGCGCTCTTCGATGCGTCTGACGCGCATATGATGAGTGTGACGCCAGCGGCGATGCGGCGCGCGCCAATCTGACAAGCATCAATCGCGCAATGCGAACACGACAGTAACAAACACATTTCGATCGCGGCAAGGTTGGTTAGAGAGCGCAACGTCTCGGGTGATGCTCCAACTATCAACTACACGGCTGACAGCGTCAGTAAAGTGCTCGTCGGGCACCCCCGCAACAACCGAGCGTCCCAGGACTTGCCCACGTTCATCCAATCGCAGGCGGACAACGGCGGTGCCGACGGGCAAGTCGCTGTATGCAGGATAGGGATAGCGCGGGCGCGTAAGCATATTGAGTTGGTATCCACACGTGACGCTCGTAAGGCCAGGTAGATCGAGTCCTCGCCAATCAGCTCGCATGTCGGATTGGCCGTAAGCCCGGATGAACCCTAGCCACGCAAGCGTATTTGCATGCACGCGTTGCGCAGGAGTCAGCGCGGCATCGGTGTTAGCCTCGCGCTCCATTATCGGCCTGATGATTTCTCGCGCGTCGGCCAACGACGCGATAGCAAGTCGGATGTCATCGCGATTCCCATCGCGTCCCGGGGCCGCAAAAAGGACGCGGACCACCAGTGTGGCGCCCAGTGTCGAAAGCGCACTGGCACGAGCAACTTGCGAGTCTCCGCGCGCGCCGACAGCATGTTCAACCGCAGCGCGCCAGCCAGCAACGGCGAAGTCTAACCGGCGTCGCTCTCGCGAAGCCCAGTCACCGAGTGTCAGCGCCGCTGGATACGCATACTCGGCGAGATCATCACGGCCTTCGCTATTTTGAAGCGCCGCGGCGAGCCGTTCGCCCGCGCCCTCCGCGTCCGCATTGATTTCGATCCGGCCTATAGCAAGGCGCGCAATCAGCGGATCCACGCCTGCGGAAGCGCTTTGTTCGGCTATGCGCAGTGCTTGGCGCGCAGGCGCTTCCGCCTCTCGCCACATCCCGCGTTCGAGCCGGACATTCGCTAAGTTCAGCGCTAGAATGCCCGTGCGCCCTCCATCCCCATCGCGCGCCGCTGACGCGGCCAGCGCGGCCGCGCCTGAAACATCAGCCGCCGCGAGATCACCGGCCTCGAGCGCCGCGCGATACGCCCGAAAGTTGGCGACGATCTCGTTGGCGGGCGGCGTAAGCGGTGTTTGCGCAGAGCAAAGTGCAGCAGCGACCAGCGCGATCGCTGCACTTCTCATGCGTGCCGCTTGGATCATGCTTATCAAGCCCCCTTCATCATCTCCCGCGCGATCACCACGCGTTGGATTTCGCTCGTGCCTTCGTAGATGCGGAAGATGCGCACGTCGCGATAGAGCCGCTCGATGCCGTGGTCCGCAGTGTAGCCCGCGCCGCCGAAGATCTGCACCGCGCGATCGGCCACGCGCCCGACCATTTCCGACGCGAAGAGCTTCGCGCAGGAGGCTTCCATGGTGACGTTATCGCCCGCGTCGCGCTTCTTCGCCGCGTCGAGCACCATGGTGCGCGCCGCATAGGCTTCGGTGCGGCTATCGGCGAGCATGGCTTGGATGAGCTGGAAGCTCGCGATCGGCTGGCCGAATTGCTTGCGCTCGGCGGCGTATTTGACGCTGTCCTCGATCAAGCGCTCCGCGACGCCGCAACAGACGCTCGCGATGTGCAAACGCCCGCGATCCAAGACGCGCATGGCGACCTTGAAGCCCTCGCCCTCTTCGCCGAGCCGGTTTTCGACAGGCACTTTCACGTCGTCGAAATGGACGTCGCAAATGTGCGCGCCCTGCTGGCCCATCTTCTTTTCAGGCTTGCCGACGGAGACGCCTTTCAAATCGCGCGGCACGAGGAAGGCGGAGACGCCGCCGCCGCCCTTTACGTCCGGATTGGTGCGCGCCATCACAGTGAAGAGGCCCGCGCGGTTGGCGTTGGTGATGTAACGCTTGGCGCCGTTCAGCACATAATGATCGCCCGCGAGGATCGCTTGCGTGCGCACGGCGCCGGAATCGGAGCCCGCCTCCGGCTCCGTCAAAGCGAAGCTCGTCACGATCTCGCCCGAGGCGATGCCGGGGAGATATTTCTTCTTCTGCTCGTCGGTGCCGAACATCACGAGCCCTTGGCTGCCGATGCCGACATTGGTGCCGAACGCGGAGCGGAACGCGGGGGAGCATCGCCCAAGCTCAAACCCGACGAGGCATTCCTCCTCCATCGTGAGGCCCAGGCCGCCGTATTCCTGCGGAATGGAGAGGCCGTAGAGCCCAAGCTCCGCCATTTCCTTGAGCGCCCAATCGGGCACGAAATCGTTCTCGGAGACTTCCGCCTCGATGGGGCGCAGCCGCTCTGTCACGAAGCGGCGGACGCCTTCGATGAGTTGCGCGCGGGTTTCGGCGTCATAGGCCATGGGGCCTTCCTTCCTGGCGGGATGCGTGGTTCTTCAGCCCCTCAATAGCACCAGGGAGCCGAACCGCCCAATGCATGACGGGACAGCCAATTCCGCCTATGGACGCGCGCATGTTGTCGCGGAGGGGCCGTTCAAGGGCTGGGTGACCTGGAGCGCGGGTCAGGACCCCTACGAGACCCATGTCGGCCCGTTCTACTACAAGGTGAACGAGGACGGATCGATCGTCTCCGTGCTCGATCCGCAGGACTATCACGTCAACGGCTCGGGCGCGCTCCATGGCGGGGCGCTCATGAGCTTTGCCGATTTTGCGCTTTTCTCCATTGCGCACAACGCGCTGAGCGATGGATCGAACGCCGTGACGCTGACGCTCAATTCCGAATTTGTCTCCGCGGGCGCGCGGGAGGGGCGGCTCGAGGCACGCGGCGAGGTCATCCGCGAAACCGGCAGCCTCGTCTTTGTGCGCGGGCTCATCACGCAGGGGGAGCGGGCGTTGCTCTCTTTCTCCGGCACGCTCAAAAAAATCCGCAAGCGGACATAAATCCTTCACCGCGATTGATCGGCGCGAAAATTCTCGTCTAGGACTTGGGTGTGCAGAATGCCGCCCGAGACAAGTTCGACCTGCGAACGCTGATGCGCGCGCAGCTGGAGGCCGCTTCCGTGGCGTTGGAGTGGCCGAAGCCGGCGGATGCGGTGCACCGCTGCCGCACCGCGCTCAAGCGGGTGCGCGCGCTGGCGCGTCTTGCACAAATTGCCGAGCCCGGTTTGGCGGGCCAGATGATCGCGCGCATCCGCCCGATCATGCAGGGCTTCGGCGACATCCGCGATCTCGATGCGCTCGAAGCGTGCGCGCGGCGCATGAGCGAGTCGCTGACTGGCGACGTGCGCGGCACGTTGCGCACGGTCGCGCGCAAGATCGGCACGCAGCGCAAGGGCATGGATCCCCCGCCCATCGCGGAAACCGCTAAAGAAGTGCGCGCGCTCATCCAATTGATGGACGCATGGCCGCCGCTTCGCGCGCGCGCGCTGGAGGCCGGCGCGCGCCGGCTCAAGCGCCGCGCGGACCGCGCCTACGAAGACGCGATGGATGCACGCTCACGCGAAGCGCGCCATCAATGGCGCAAGCGCGAGAAAGAGCGGCTCTATTGCGTGCTGCTCTTGGGGGACAATTGGCCCAAGAAGCTGCCGCGCAAGCGCCGGCTCGGACAGGCGCTCGGCGAAACGCTCGGCCAAGAGCGCGAGGTGCTGATGCTGATCGAGCGCCTCTCGGGCGAGCCGATGCTCGCCGGCGCGCCGGACGACGCGGACCGCGCGCTCGCCGCGCTGATGAAGGCGCACGCCAAATTGCGCAAGCGCGCCGACGCGCTAGGTAAGAGGCTGCACCGGGCGTGAGTCTCAGGCCGCCCGGCTTCGCTGGGAGCCGAGCATGAACCGCGCCTTCACCGCCTTCGCCAATTCGACGGCCAAGTTCGTCGGCAAGCCCTACGTCTTCATCGCCGCGTTCGCCGTGGTGGCGATCTGGGCGATGCTCGGCCCCGCGTTCCGCTATTCGGACACTTGGCAGCTCGTCATCAACACCTCGACGACGATCATCACCTTCCTGATGGTGTTCCTGATCCAGAATTCGCAGAACCGGCACGATTCCGCTATTCATGCGAAGCTCGACGAACTGATCCGCTGCGGTGAAGCCGACAACAAATATATCGGCATCGAACATCTGACGGACGAGGAATTGGATGTGATCCTCGACGAGGTGGAGCAATACGCGATCGAGCTTCACCGCGCGCGCCGCAAGCGCAAGGCGCACGCAATGGAGAACTAGGCCGCCACTTTTCCCGCGGGCCGTTCGTTGATGCGCTCGCGCCAGCGCGCGAGGTTCGGCAATTCCTCACCCGGGCGCCATTTCATCATCTTGGCGAAATCCATCCCGCAAACGGCGGTGATGTCCGCAATGGTGAAGCGATCCCCCGCGATCCACTGGCGCGTGGCGAGTTCGTCGTTCAGCCACTTCGCCATCCGCATCGCCTGGCCCTGATTGACCGCGGCGATCTCGGCGTTCTGGTTCTTCTCGACGGCGGCGAGCACCGGATTGCCGTGGCGCACCCACATCATCAGCGGCATCGTGAAGAGCAGCTCCATGCGGCGATCCCACATTTCGATGAAAGCGCGCTCGAACGCGTCATTGCCCATGAGGTTGGGCTCGGGATGGAGCGCTTCGAGATATTGGCAGATCGCGCGGCTCTCGGTGAGGCAGCGCCCGTCATCCAGCTCCAGCGTCGGGATCTGCGAGAGCGGAGACTTCTTGCGGAACTCCGGCGTGCGGTGTTCGCCCTCTTGCAGATTGAGCGTGACCGTCTCGATGCCGGTGATGCCCTTCTCGGCGATGAACATCGTGGCGCGGCGGGGATTGGGCGCGTAGGGCGCGATATAGAGCTTCATGAAGCCCGTTCTAACGCGCGAAGAGCGACGCGGGCAACGCCGCGACGATGGCGGCCGTCATCAAAGTCGCCATGAAGCCGGGAAGGAGCGCCTTCCACGCGAGTGAAAGAATTTCCGGGCGCCGCTGCGGCATGAGAACGGTCATCCCGCCCGTCATGATGCCGATGGAGGCGACATTGGCGAACCCGCACAGCGCATAGGCCGCGATCATGCGCGAGCGCTCAGAGAGCGCATCCGACGGAATGGCGCCAAGATCGATGAAAGCGATGAACTCGGTGAGGAAGAGCTTGGCGCCGAGCAGCGTGCCGACTTCGCGCGCCTCGCTCCACGGCACGCCGATGAGCCACGCCACCGGCGCGAAGATGTAGCCGAAGAGAAGCTGCAGCGTGACGGGTTCGCCGTAGAGTGTGGGCAAGAGCGCGAGCAGATTGTTCGCGATCCACACGAACGCGACGAACACTATGAGATAGGCCGCGACATTGACCGCGACCATGATGCCGTCCGCGACGCCGCGCGTGATCGCGTCCATCGTGCTCTCGTATTCGAGGTCGGCGCCATAGCTGTAGTCGACCCCCTCTTCGGCTTCTGGGATCATGATGCGCGCAAGCAAGATGCCGGCGGGCGCCGAGATGATCGAAGCGACGAGGATGTGGCCCGCCGCATTCGGCAGCGTCTCGCGCAGGATGAGCGCGTAAGCAACCATCGTCGAGCCCGCGACGGTGGCGAGGCCGACCACCATCATCAGAAAAAGTTCGCTGCGCGTCAGCCTATCGAGATAAGCGCGGATGACGATGGGGCTCTCCACCATGCCCATGAAAATGTTCGCGGCCACCGCAAGCGCGGAAGCGCCGCCGAGCCCCATGGTCCGCTCGAACAGAATGCCGAAGCCGCGCGTGATCCATTTGAGGATGCGCCAATGCCAGAGGAGCGCCGAGAGCGCGGAGATGACGAGGATGAGCGGCAGCACGCGGAACGCAAAGAGGAAGGGCGCGTCCGCGCCTTGCGGTTGGGTCGCGTAGGGCTGGGCGCCGCCCGCGAGATAGCCGAACACGAATTGCGTGCCGCGGTCGGTCGCTTCCGCAAGCCCGTTGAACGCGGCGTTCACGCCGTTCAGCGCTGCCTGCGAATTGGGAATGGCGAAAAGCGCAAGCACGAGGCCGGCCTGCAACGCCAGCGCGCCGGCCATCAGCCAAACCGGGAACCGCCGCTTATTTTCCGAGAGCAGCCAGGCGACCAGAATAATCGCGCCGACGGCCAGGAGGCTGCGCGCATTCTCCAGCGTGTAGTTCATCGAGAGCCCCCGGCTGCGGGATGACGCTACGAAGCGTCGCGCACGCGCGCAATCGCTTGACGGCGCTGCCCCCCGCCCGCCATCAACGCCCGCGAAATTTCTGATCTAGCCTGCGAGGAAAGCTTCATGTCCGACATTCGCTTCGACGGCAAAGTGGCCATCGTCACCGGCGCGGGCGGCGGCCTGGGCGAGCAGCACGCCAAGGAGCTGGCCAAGCGCGGCGCCAAGGTCGTCGTCAACGATCTGGGCGGCTCGGTGGATGGAACGGGCGGCAATTCCGCAGCCGCCGAGCGCGTCGTCTCCGAGATCAAGGCTGCGGGCGGGGAAGCCATCGCCAACGGCGCCTCGGTGACGGACGATGCGGGCGTCGCCCATCTCATCAAGCAGACGATGGATCAATGGGGCCGCATCGACATCATTATCGCCAACGCCGGCATCCTGCGGGACAAGAGCTTCTCCAAGATGGAGATCGCGGATTTCGAAGCAGTGATGGCCGTGCACGTGATGGGCACGGTGAAGCCCGTCAAAGCCGCGTGGGAAATCATGAAGGAGCAGAATTACGGCCGCATCGTCGTGACCACTTCCTCCACCGGGCTCTACGGCAATTTCGGCCAAGCCAATTACGGCGCGGCGAAACTCGCGCTCGTCGGCTTCATGAACACGATGAAGATCGAAGGCGGCAAGAACAACATCAAGGTCAACGCGATCAGCCCAGTCGCCGCGACGCGCATGACGGAGAACCTCATGCCGCCCGCGATGCTCGAAAAGCTGAAGCCGGAATACGTGACGCCCGGCGTCGTCTATCTCGCGAGCGACGATGCGCCGACGGGCGCGATCCTGACCGCGGGCGCGGGCGTTTTCTCGCTGGCGCGCATCTACGAGACCGAGGGCGTCTATCTGGGCGAAGGCGGCCTCTCGGCCGAAGAGGTGCGCGACAGCTGGGACAAGATTGCCGACACGACAGGTCAGCAGGCGTATCTCGCCGGAAACGAGCAAGGCGCGAAGCTTTTTCGCCGGATGAGCGGCGCCTGAGCCCTCATCCGTAGGCGGAAATTTGTCCCCCCGCCGCCCGGCGCTATGATTGGGCGGGGGCTTTCGAGGGACAGTGCCGACCATCATTCTGCTTTTCGCCGCGCTCGGCTTGGCGGGCGCCGCCTACCTCTTGTGGCGGCGCTCGCTCGCGCACGCGAGCGAGGCGACGCGCCTTGGTGAGGACATGCGCGCGGCTGACGCGTTTGCCGAGCCGCGCGATGCGCCGGATACGGATGATGACACGCTTCTGCTCACCGATGTGCTGAGCGAGCCCGCGCCGCAGAACGATCTCCGCTATGTCGGCGCCATTGGCGCGCTCTTAGCGCCGGGCGCGGTGTTCCTGCTGCAGGGGCCGACCGCCTCCGCGCTCATGTGGCTGGCGACGTTCGCCGCGCTCGGCGGGCTCTTCGTGGCGGAGCGGTTCGCGTGGCGGCCCGCGTCGTGGTTCGCCGCGCTTGGCGCAACAGCGTGGGCGTTCGCGGCGCTCTTCTTCATGCAGCCAGTGCCAAGCGCGATCTGGCCGCCGCTCTTCTTCGCGCTGCTCGCGCTTGCGGGTCTCGTTCATATGCGCCGCAATCTGTGGGCGGGCTTTGCGCTGATGACAGGTATGGCGGCGGCGGCCGCGACAGGCGCGATCATCTTCGGCGCGGCCACCCCTTATGGTGCGGCGCTCACCGGCATCATCATCGCCGCGGCGATCGCGGGCGCGACGTGGCGCACGCATGAGCCCGCGCTCGCGGCGGCGTGGTTCATCGCGTGCGGCGCGCTCTTCGTGCTTTCCGGGCAGGACAGCGCCGATGCGTGGCTGACGCCGGCGTGCGTGATGTGCGCGGCGCTTTTTCTGGGCGTCGAGAGCGTGACGCTGCCGGAGCACGGGCGCGACGCGATGCTGCACGCCGCGACCGGCGCGATCGCCGCGCCCTTCGCCATAGGCGTGCTTTATGGCGGCGGCTTCGGGCCTGGCTTGCCGCTCAGCGAGCCTGGCTCGCCAGCGAGCGCGGCGCTGATGCAGGGCCTCATGTTCTTCGTGATCGCAAGCGTGCAGGGTTTCATCATCCGGACAGCGGCGCACCGCCAGGGCGGGTTGCGTGAACTGGGATTTGCACTGGCGCCGCCGGCATTAGCGATCGGCGTGTGCTTGATTGCGGCGCCTATCGTCGCGCTTGGGCCGCTGTGGTCGGCCGCGCCGCTGGCGGCGTTCGCAGTGGGCGCGGCCTATGTCGAGCGGCGCGCATCGAACCCGATGTGGAACGTGCTGGCGCTCGGATTCACGCTTGCCGCGATGGTTCAAGTCGCGCGCGCGGGCTTCCTGCTGCTCGTGGGGCTCGGCGGCGAGGAAGCGCTGACCGTCATCTTCGCCGGCATCGCGGCGCCGGCGCTCCTTGTCGCGATCGCCGCGCGCGTAAAGGGATCAACCTCCTCATGGACGTCCGCCGCGCTCGAAGCGGCAGCCATCGTGCTGGCGTTCGCGGCGATCCTTGCGTTCGTGCGCTGGATCGCGAGCGGCGGATTGCCGGGGCAGCTCTTCATCACGTTCGTCGAGGCGGGTGTTCTGGCGACAATCTGGCTCGTTCTTTCCATTCCGTTGTTGTTGCGCGAGGCGCGCGGCGCTTTCTTCGTGCGCCGGGGAACGGCGATTGTGCTCGTCACGCTCGCGTGTGCGGCGCTCACGCTCGGCCCGCTCGCGATGTTCAATCCATGGTGGGGCTCGCGCCCGACCCCGGCGCTTGGCCTGCCGATCCTCAACCTGCTGGCGATCGGCTATGGCGCGCCGCTCGCGGCGTTCGCGGGACTTGCGTGGATCGCGCACCGACGCGTGTGGCGGCGCACGCGGGTGTTCGCAACGCTCGCCGCGTCGATCATGGGCGCAGCATGGATCGCGCTCGAAATCCGCCGTGCGTTTCACGGCGCGGACCTGCACGCGAGCTCAGGAGAAGTGAGCGGCGCCGAGGCTTTTGCGTTCTCGCTCGCCGCGCTCACCGGCGCGATTGCGCTTTATTTCTATCGCGTGCGGCGCGATCCGATCGAACCGGCGCTGGCGTTTCTATTGGCGGGCGCGCTCCTGGTAAAGATCGGCTTCATCGACCTTCATATCGCCGCGGATGCCTGGCGCGCGGCGAGCTTTGCAACGATGGCGTTCGCATTTGCCGCGCTCGCGGCGCCGCGCGAGGATTAAAGCCCCAGCACCAGCTTCGCCATGATGTTGCGCTGAATCTCGTTCGAGCCAGCGTAGATCGAAGCTTTGCGATAGTTGAAATAGCTGGGCGCAATCGGGGCGGCGTAGTCCGGGCCGGGGCGCGGCTCGTTCGAGCGGCCTTTCACCTCGGCCCACGTATCCTGCACGAATGGGGCGGAGTACGTGCCCACGGCTTCGAGCGCGAGCTCCGTGATCGCCTGCTGCGTATCGGTGCCCGCGCACTTAAGCATCGAGGAAGCAGGCCCGACGCGCTCACCGCCCGCGCGCCCGGCAAAGAGGCGCAGCTCGGTATAGTTGAGCGCCTCGATCTGGATCTCCAGCTCCGCGATCTTGCGGCGGAAATCCGGATCGTCGATCACGCGTTCGCCGTTCCACGTTTCGAGCGCAGCGATCCGCTTCGTTTTGTCGAGCGCGCGCTTCAAACCCGGCGCGTAGGCGTTGCCGCGTTCGAACTCCAAGAGATATTTCGCGTAGGTCCAGCCCTTGCCTTCCTCGCCGATGCGATTGGCCATCGGCACACGGACGTTATCGAAGAATACCTGATTGATTTCCTGCTGGCCCTCCATCGGGCCATCGAGCGTCGGCAGCGCTTTGACCGTAATGCCCGGCGTCTTCATATCGACAAGCACGAAGGAGATGCCGTCCTGCCGGTTCTTCTCTTGGCTCGTGCGCACGAGGCAGAAGATCCAATCCGCCCATTGCGCGTGCGTCGTCCAGATTTTCGAGCCGTTGAGGACGTAATGATCGCCGTCCTTCTCGGCCTTCATTTGCAGCGAAGCGAGATCGGAGCCCGAGCCTGGTTCGCTGTAGCCCTGGCACCACCAGATGTCGCTGCGGAGGATCGACGGCAGGTGTTGTTGCTTCTGCTCCTCCGTGCCGAACGCAAGAATGACGGGCGCGACCATCTTCACGCCCATCGGCGAAACCACAGGCGTGCCCGCCGCGCTCATCTCCATGTTGAAGATGTAGCGTTGCGCCGGCGTCCAATCGCAGCCGCCGCGATCGGCGGGCCAATCGGGCGCGATCCACCCGCGCTCGTAGAGCTTCTTCTGCCAGGCGACCTGGCCTTCCTTATCGAGATAGCCGTTCTTCGATTGCGCCATCTGCTCTTTGAGCGCGGCGTCGTAATTCTTCGCGATCCAATCGCGGACTTCGTCGCGAAAGGCGAGCTCTTCGGCGGTGAACTGCAAATCCATGGCGATCTCCCGCGCGCGATCCTACGCACGCGGGAGAGCCATGCAACGGCGCCCTAGCGGCAGAAGCGCCTAGCTGCCGACTGGCCAGCAGGAATTGGCGACGAGCGCGATCTTCTCGATGGCGTCGGCGGCATAGGTGTGGGACCGGCTGCCGGCGGTGAGCGTCACCGCATCGCGCGAAAGGTGCGCGTAGGCCTGCAGGTTGGGCGGACGCCGCGGCATGCGGATCACTGTCGCGCCGCCCTCGTTGCGCCCATCGACGGTGATGCTTTCGTTGCCAATGCGGAATTGCACTTGCTCCGATCCGCGCCCGCCGGCGCCCAACACGTAGTCGGAGATCGTAAGATCGCCTGACGGCGCCTGGCACGAGACGCGCACCGTGACGCGTCCCTCGGCGCTCGTTTGCTGCGCCGTGGCGAGGCCGGTGGCGGGATCGTATTGCCAGGCCCAGCCGCCGGCCGCGCGCGTCGTCGAAGGCGGCGCGCTCGCGCACGCGGCCAAGGCAATCGCGCCGAAAAGTGCAATCAAAATCCCACGCATGAGCATCCCTCCTCTGCGATCCGATCAGCCCGCGCGGCGGACGAAGACAAGCAACGTCTGCCCCGCGCCGCCTTCGGCGGGAAGCAGAAGCTGCAGTTCAGGGCCGACGGCGGCGTAGCTCATCGCCGCCGTGCCGGTGCGCCCGCACGTGTAAACCAGCGCGACAGGCGGGCCCTCATCGAGGCGCGCGCTGAAGCGATCCGCGCTTGCGTCCGCGGCGCCGCGCGCCGACGCGAAATCGAATGTCTGGCCGGCTTCGCTCTCGCCGATGCGGACGCTCTGCCAGCGTTGATCGGTCCATTCCGGCGCGCCGCCACGTTGCTCGACGCGCGTGAGATCGTATGTGCCCGGTGCGATGGGCCCGCCGAGCAGCGCCGTTTGCGGCGGCGCCGTCGCGACGCCGACGGCGGGCGCGACCGAAACGGCCGGATTGATCGCGACATCATTGCACGCGACCGGCGCTTGCGGCGTGGGCGACGGCGCGCCGGGCGCCTGCGAGGATTGCCCGCACGCCGCGACGCTCAAGAGCAGCACGGCAACGAATGCGCTTCGGATCATTCTATCCTCCGGTGAAATTCGCTGGACGTTTTTCCAGCAGCGCCGCGACGCCTTCGTGGTGATCGCTGGTGTGGTGCATGAGCGCCTGGCCCGCGGCCGAGAGTTCAAGCACCGTGTCGTACGTGGTGGTCTGCCCCGTGCGCAGCAGCGTCTTTGCCAGACGCAATGCATGCGGCGGTTGCTGCGCGATCTTCTCCGCCATCGCTTGCGCTTCGGCCTTCAAGGATTCCGCGGAGACGACGCGCGAGACAAGGCCCCAGCGCTCCGCGGTGTGTGCATCGATCACCTCGCCGGTGAAGAGCAGCTCCGCCGCGCGGCTCATGCCGATGGTGCGCGGGAGCAACCACGCGCCGCCGTCGCCGGGGATGAGGCCGAGCTTCAGAAACGTGACGCCGAACTTCGCGTTGTCGGCGGCGATGCGCATGTCGGCCATGCAGGCGACGTCGCAGCCAAGCCCGATCGCCGGGCCGTTGACCGCCGCGATGCACGGCACTTCCAGATTATAGAGCGAGCGCACGATGCGGTGGATGTTGGTGCGGTAGGCTTCGCGCACCTCGGCGGGCGAACCGCCGAACGCGCCCGTGCGCTCCTTCATCGCCTTGACGTTGCCGCCCGCGGAGAACGCGCGCCCTTCGCCCGTCAGGATCACGCAGCGGATCGCGCGATCGGCGTTGATCTCGCTGCATTTGGCGACGAACGCATCGCCGTCGCCTTGCTCGCCGAGCGCATTCATAGCGTCGGGACGATTGATCGTGAGCGTGGCGATTGCGCCCGCGCGCTCCAGCTTCAGGAACTGACTCATCGGGCGCGTTTGTAGCCCGCTTCGGCTCTACAGCAAGGGCGCCTCGCCGCGCTCCAAGCCCAACAAAAACCGCTTTCGATCCAATCCGCCCCCGAAACCAGTGAGCGAGCCGTCCGCTCCAATGACACGATGGCAAGGAATGATGATGCAGATCGGGTTGCGCCCGTTGGCCGCGCCCACGGCGCGCATCGCCTGGGGCAACCCGACCTTGGCGGCGATCTGGCCGTAGCTGGTGGTGCGCCCGTAGGGGATGGCCTGGAGCGCGCGCCACACCTTGCGTTGAAACTCGGTGCCGCGCGGGGCGACGGGGATCGTGAATCTCTTGAGCGTTCCGGCGAAGAATTGATCGAGCTCGCGGCGCGCCTGATCGAGCACGGCATCCTTGCCGCCCTTCTTTTCCTTGTGCGCGTTGTGCGCCATCCCGCGTTCGTAATCCTCGAACTCGCAGGCGATGAGCGCGCCGTCTTCGCTGGCGATGTAGAGATCGCCGACAGGGCTTTTGACGATGGCGGTGTTCATGCGGCTTGCCTTTCGGATTTGGGTTTGACCGGCCGGCGCCAGAGGCGCGCGGCGGCGTAGGCGCGCCAGGGGCGCCAGATTTCGTTGGTGTGTTTTAATTCGCCGTCGAACGCCGCGCGGAGCGCGCTATCGCCAAGCGGAAATGCGTCTGGATCGCCGAGCGCGCGCAGCGCCACGTATTCGATCGTCCACGGACCGATGCCGGCAATCTCGCTCAAGCCCGCACGGCCAACCGAAACGGCGCCGCGTGCGAGCTTCAGTCTTCCCTCCGCCACCGCTTCCGCGACGCGTTTGAGCGTCGCGGCGCGCGCGGCGGGCTGGCCGAGCGAGGCCAGCTGATCGACGCTGGCTTCGGCAAGGCGTTGCGGCGTGGGGAAGAGACGATTGAGGCCTTCGATCTCCGTCTCGATCGGCGCGCCGAATTGCTGGACGAGCCGCGCGACAATCGTCGTGGCGGCCTTCACCGTCACTTGCTGGCCAATAACGGCGCGCACTGCGAGCTCGAACGGATCGAGCGCGCCGGGAAGCCGCACAATCGGGTCTTTTTTGACGTCCGCCGCGAAGTCGCCTCGCGCTAAGAAAGCGTTGATCGCTTCGATATCGGCGTCGAGATCGAGCATCCCGCGCACAGCCGCGATGATCGCGCGGAAGGCAGGCACCAGACCGTCTGACAATGTGAGCTTCGGCGCGTCGCCAGTGAGATCGAGCGTGAGCCAGCCCTTGTGCGCGCCCGACTGGTAGGTGCGCGTCCACACGCCGGGCTTGGGCGAAAGCTCCATGCCCGCGACGCCGCGCAGCGCGAGGTGCGCGAAGGGGGCCTTGCCGTCGAATGCGCCGCGCGGCGCGAGCGTAAACGTGAGGCCCGAATCTTTCGCCTTGCCGCGCCCGCGCACGCGCGAAGGCGCCATCGAATAACGTTCCAGGAAAAGCGCATTGAAGCGCCGCACGCTTTGGAAACCCGACGCAAACGCAATCTGTGTCATGGAGAGGTCGGTTTCTTTGAGCAGGCGCTTCGCAGTGAGCAAACGGTGCGTCTGCGCGATTTCGACCGGCGCGGCCCCGAACGTCTTGAGCATCACGCGCCGCAAATGGCGCCCGGTGACGCCGAGATCGGCGGCGAGCTCTTCAAGTCCCTGCTCTTCGAGCGCGCCCGCTTCGATGCGTTTGACCGCGTCGTGCGCGAGGCGCTCGGCCGCGTCGATGGGCGCAGCTCCCGGCGCGCATTCGGGACGGCAGAGGAGACATGGGCGGAAGCCCGCCTTCTCCGCGGCGGCGGCGGAAGCGTGGAAGGTGCGGTTCTCGCGCTTTGGCGTGCGCGCGGGGCAGACACAGCGGCAGTAAATCCCGGTGGATGTGACCCCAATGAAGAAGAGGCCGTCATAGCGCCGGTCCTTGGCGTCGCAGGCGGCGTGGGCGGTGGCGGGATCAACGAACATGAGCCCAATATGGCCGCTTTCGGCCCGCCCGTCTCGCCGGAATCGGACCTCGTCATGGCGCGGCTTCAGGCGCAAAGCCCAGCTTAGAAGCGGAGCCGCGCCGAAGGCCAGAGCCGGCCTTCAAGCCCAACCCGGCCGGCCCTCATGTCTTATGGTTGCGTTGGCGGTTACGCCGCCATCGAGATGTCGCCGTAGCGCTTGAGGTGGTGATCGACGTTGCCGAATTGGCTGTCGATGATCGTCACGCGCTTGAAATAGTGCCCAACGCGCATTTCGTCCGTCACGCCCATGCCGCCGTGAATCTGCACGGCTGCTTGGCCGCAGAAGCGCCCGGCGCGGCCGACTTGGACTTTCGCGGCGGCGGCGGCCTTGCCGCGCTCATCGGCGCTTTCGCCCATTTTGAGCGCCGCCATGTACGCCATCGAGACGGATTGCTCGGTGGCCATGAACATATCGACCATGCGGTGCTGCAGCACTTGGAAGCTCGCGATCGGCACGCCGAATTGCTTGCGCTGCTTGGCGTATTCGAGCGTGAGCGAATGCATCATGCGCATGCAGCCGACGCCTTCGGCGGCGAGCGCGGCGATGGCTTCATCCGTCACCTGCTCGACGAGCGGCAAGGCGCCGTCCACCTTGCCGATCACGGCGTCTGCGCCCACGGAGACGTTCTCAAAATAGACTTCCGAAGCGCGGAAGCCGTCCACCGTTGGATAATCGCGGGTCGTCACGCCCTTGGCGTTCTTCGGCACGATGAAGAGGCTGACGCCCTTCTCGTCGCGCTGGCCGCCGGCCGTGCGCGCCGTGACGATGAGATGATCGGCCTGCGGCGCGCCGATGACGACGGCCTTGTGCCCGTTCAGCGAATAGCCGGCGCCTTCTTTCTTCGCCGTCGTGGTGAGGTCGGCGAGATTGAAGCGGCCCTTGGGCTCGGCATAGGCGAAGGCGAAGACGCGGCTGCCGTCCGCGATGGCGGCGATGTGCTCGCTCTGCTGCGCGTCCGTCCCGCCGTGCTTCAAGAACCCGCCGCCAAGGACGACCGTCTGCAGATAAGGCTCGGTGACGAGCGCCTTGCCGAACTCCTCCATGACGACGAGCACGTCGATCGGCCCGCCGCCCAAGCCGCCATGCGCTTCCGGCAGCGGCGCGGCGAGGAGGCCCATCTCGGCGAACGTCGCCCAATTCCTTTTCCAGGCGTCGTCGGATTTGAGCATCGCGCGGCGCTTGTCGAAGTCATATTCGGCGGCGACGAACTTCGCGATCGAGTCGCGGAGCATGTTTTGTTCGTCGGTGAAGTTGAAATCCATCGGGCGCTTCCTCTGTTCAGGGCCTCTCTTAGAGACAGGCGCGCCCGGCGCAAGATGACGCCAAGGTCAACGCCGATTTAGTCGCGCCGCCCGAAGATGAGGTCGAGAAGGTTGAAGCCGCGCCTTGGGGATGGAGGCTTTGCCCGGATAGGCGCCATGACGGGCGGCAACGCCAGCGAGGGCGCGGCGGGAGATGTGCGCGGCGGCGGTCTCCGCGGCGGGGGCTGTTGCGGGCGCTGCGGGGGCGGGCGCAGGATATCGCGCACGCGCGCGGCCACCGCCTCGGCATTGCCGTTCCAGACGATGTGGTTCTTGCCGCGGATGAGCGGCAGTTTCGACAGATCGGGCTGGCCCACCATCACGGGCACGACGCGCTTGGAGCCGTTCACCTCGAACCCGAGCGCGGTGTTGATCTCCGCGACCGGCCAATCCTTCGTGGTGGAGTTCGAGGAGACGATGGCGATCACCGTGCGCGCGGCGCCCAAGGCCGTGTTGATCTTCTTGGTGAAGTTCTCGCCCCAGGCGATGTGGGGCTCGTCGAGGAAGGCCTTCAGCCCCATACGCTGCAGCGCTTCATAGATCGGCCGCGCGATCGCTTCCTTATCCTCACTCGCGTGTGAGATGAAGATTTCAAAGTCATCGGCGCCGAACACCATCGCGCGCACGAACTTCGATGGGTTCGGATCGAGATCGAGCAGCCGCGCGCAGAGTTTCAGGAAGACCGGATCGCCAGGGCCGCGCACCATTTTTATGTAGGCGAGCTCGCCATAGACGATGTTGCGGTAGGCCGCGCCCGGCACGGGCGGCGCCGCGCCGGGCCTCCCCCTGAGCTTCATGCCGCGATGTTGCGCGAAATGATCGATGCCCGCGGCGTCGAGCCCATGCTTCCGCCATGCATGCAGCATGGCGCGCACGCGGCGGATGCGCTTGCGCTCCACGTTTACGTGCTGATTGACGGTAAGACCCGTCACGTTCTGGCGGACGCTCTTCGATTGGAGGCGCACTTTGCGCAGATTGATGGTGAAGCCCGCGCTCTCGATCGCGCGTTCTAGCGCCTCGCCGGGGCGCACGCGCAGGCTCGGCCCCTCCGCCTGCTCCCGGATGGCGACGGCGGGCGGAAAGAGAGCGGCGTTCGTCGAGAAGGTGATGTCGTCCGCGTAGCGCGAGTAGCGGAGATTGTGATCCTTCGCGAGGCGCGTGAGGCGGCGATCGAGCGCGGCCGCGATAAAGTTCGAGAGCGCGGGCGAAGTGGGCGCGCCTTGGGGCAAGCCGTTCCGCAGCGTGCAGATTTGCGCAAGCACGGTCGCGGCGCCCGGCCCGCAGCGAAAAGGCGCCGCCATGAAGAGCCCGCGGATGCGCCCGAAATTGATGCTCGGGAAAAAGTCTTCGAGATCGACGTTCAAGACGAGGCGCTGGGCGGCGTGGCTCTTGGCGTTCGAGAGCACGCTCCGTTCACGGATGAAGCCGTGCGCGCTGGGGTGGGCGTCGTATGCCGCCTGGATGTATGGGCAGAGATAACGCTGCATCTGCCGCACAAGGCCGCTCGGCGCATCGATGCGGCGCATGCCGCCGCCGCGCTTCGGGATCTCGAACGTGCGATAACGCTGCGCGTCGGGCGCCTTGTAGAGCGCGTAGGTCATCGCGCCGTGATCGACATCAAGAAAGCGCGATACATCGTACGAATTGTGGAGCGGGCGCCCGTCGAGCAGCAGGGCTGGCGGGCGCTCTTCGAGCGTTTGAGGCCGATCGGGCTTCACGGGTTCGTCGCCGCCCGCACTGCCTGAAGGAGGAAGCATCCCGTCCCTCGCACCTTAGCTGGAGTGGGCCTTTAGGCCCACTCCTAAAGATCGACGTTTGTTGTTCCGCCGCAGGATCGACAGCGGACGTAGAAGGACAGGATGCCTCTGCCTTAAGTTCAGCGCGGCGCGCTCGGGCGTGTCAATCTCTTGCGCTCTTTCGCGCGCGCGGCCGCGCAGCGCGAGGCGTTCGCGCAACAGCGTGGGGCTTGGGATTCTTCACGCCGGTGCGCAATTTGTTGCGCACTTCGCGCAGCACGCGGGCGGGCAAGCGCGTTTCGTTCGCCTGGATGTAGCGCTCCACCGCGTTCGGATCGCGCACGGCCAATGCGCGCAGCGCCCATGACATAGCTTTAATGATCATGTCGTCCCGATCAGCGACGAAGCGATCGCACATCGCCAGCGTCCGCGCCGCATCGCCGCCGCCGCCATGCGATCTGACGTTGAGCGGCACAGTGGAGACGAGCGCGAGCCGGCGAAGCCATGTGTGGAGGAGCGCGCGAGCTTCGCGAAATAAGCGTCGCTCACCTGCCCTGCGCGCCACGCGCGCCCGGAGACGAGCATCAGCGTATCGACATCGCTCCAGTCATCGAGGTGCGCCGCCAGCGCATCGAGATCGCGCGCCCGCACAGCGGCGAGCGCGGCCTTGTGGTTCACAACAATCAGGAACGCCGTGATGCGAAAGCCTAGCCGCTCGTGCGCCGAGAGGGCGATCGCGACGGAGAGAATCTCGGCGCCTGACGCATCGCGCCTGTCTCGCGCGTAGTCGCGCGCGACTCGATGAATGGCCGCCGCATTGAGCGGGCGCGCGGCGGCGAGTTGTGCGGCGAGAGCCTCAGCCTCCCGCCGCGCGTTCACTTAAAGGCCCAGCACCATCTTCGCGATGATGTTGCGCTGGATCTCGTTCGAGCCGCCGTAGATCGACGTCTTGCGCATGTTGAAATAATTGGGCGCAGCGTAGTGCGCGTAGTCGGGCCCGATCGGAAACTCGTTGCCGCCCACTTGCGGGAAACCGCGGAAGTAGGGCGCGGCGTAGTGATTGACCGCTTCGAGCGTGAGCTCCGTCAGGCGCTGCTGAATTTCCGTGCCCTTCACTTTGAGCAGCGAGCTTTCAACGCCCGGCCCCCGGCCCTGCTGCTCGTTGGCGAGCGTGCGCAGCTCCGTGAACTCAAGCGCCGTCAGATCGACCTCGAGCTCGGCGACCTTGCGGCGGAATTCCTTGTCTTCGATGAGCGGCTTGCCGTCATCGCCCAATTCCGTCTTCGCGATGCTCTTCAAGCGGCCGACAGCGTTCTTCGAACGCGCGACGCCCGCGATGCCGGAGCGCTCGTGCGCGAGCAGGAATTTCGCGCACGTCCAGCCCTTGTTCTCTTCGCCGACGAGATTGGCGACCGGCACTTCCACGTTGTCGAGGAAGACGTCGTTCACCTCATGGCCGCCGTCGAGCATAATGATGGGGCGCACCGAAACGCCGGGCGTCTTCATGTTGACGAGGATGAAGGAGATGCCCTCCTGCTTCTTCGCAGCGGGATCGGTGCGGCAGAGGAAGAAGCCCCAGTCCGCGTGCTGCGCGAGCGTCGTCCAGGTCTTCTGGCCGTTGAGGATATATTTGTCGCCTTGGCGCACAGCCGTGGTGCGCAGGCCGGCGAGATCGGAGCCGGCGCCGGGCTCCGAATAGCCCTGGCACCACCAATCCTCACCCGAAAGGATGCGCGGCAGATAGTGCGCTTTCTGCTCGGGCGTGCCGAACGTGTAGATGACGGGCCCGACCATCGAGACGCCGAACGGCAGCGGCGGGATCGTCTCCGCGCGCGCGTTCTCTTCGTTCCAGATGTATTTCTGCGTGGGCGACCAGCCCGTGCCGCCGTACTCAACCGGCCAGGAGGGCGCCGCCCAGCCCTTCTTCCCGAGGATTTTGTGCCAGGCGAGGAAATCCTCCTTCGAGAGATCCTCACGCAGCTGACCTTTCAGATGCTTCGGGTAATTCTCATCGATGAATTTGCGGACCTCGTCGCGGAAAGCGACTTCCTCGGGCGTGAATTCGAGATTCATCAGGCGTACTCGCGAATTGAAACGGGCGGACCGTAATACGATCCGCCCGCAAAAGCGATTGGCGCCTTAGCGGCAGCCGGCTTCAGAGAAACTGGCGGTGCCGCAGGAGAATTGAATCGGGGATGGTGGTGCCGGCGCCGGTGCGGGCCGGCGGCGATTGCGCGGGAGGCTGAACCGTGCGGCGCGCGCGGCAGGCCGCGTCGTCCTCGGCGCACGCGGGCGAGGCGGCGCGAGGCACAGCCAGGCGCGGCTCGCGGCGCTCTTCGGTGGCGTCGCGGCGCATGAGCGGGCGCACGCGCTCCCGCTCGCCAGCGCGAACCTGTGAGAGTTGCATGGCCTGCGCGGCTTCGGCCGCGTCCGGCAGGTCGCACCGCGCGGATGCCGGGGCAGCGGGGATAATCCAAAGCGCGGCGGAAGCCGCAATCGCCAGGTAAAGTCTGCGCATCGTTCCGCCCCTTCTCCTCACCGCGAACGGATCGGGATTGCGCGCCGAACCAGTGGTTTAGGATCGGCCGTGACGCCAACCGGGTCAAGCAGGCAGGGCATGCCTCGCGCCCGGCCCGGCCAAGCGTCCTTCCCTCTTGCGAGGGAGATGCAGCCGCCGACGCCCTTGGATGCACGCTGACGCATGTTTGTTCATATCGAAAAACGATGCGTCCAGTCCAGAGCGCTTTGCGCTGGGGCCTGGGCGGGTTAGCTCACCTTCCTCATGAGCCAGGGCCCGATTTCCAGCCCCTGTGTACGGGTCTGCGCGGTCAGCGCGCTCACCGGCCTTTGCGTCGGCTGCGGGCGCACGCTCAAGGAAATCGGCGGCTGGACCGGCTTCACCGAAGAAGAGCGCCGGGCGATCATGGCCGAACTGCCCCAACGGATGCCGCGGGCAAACGCTGCTAAGTGAAGGCCTCGCGCAGCAGATTGAGTGCGTTGAGCGCCAGGAAGATCGCAAAAGCGCGCTTGAGGATCGCCCGGTCGAGCCGGTGAGCAAGGCGCGCGCCATAGGGCGCGGTCAGCATCGTGAGCAGCGCCAGCAGCACGAAGCCGATGAGGTTCACGTAGCCGGCGGAAAATGGCGGCAGGCCGGGCGCGCGCCAGCCGGTGAACACGTTGACGAGCGCGGCGGGGATCGCGATCGCGGCGCCGAAGCCCGAGGCGGTGGCGACGGCCTGGTGGATCGTGCGCCCCGAGAGCGTCATCATCAGCACGCCCCACGTGCCTCCGCCTATCCCCATCATCGCGGAAAGCGCGCCGATGATCGCGGCGATGATGTTGCGGGGCCAACCCGTGGGCACGTCGCGCGCGAGGCGCCACTCGTCGCGCCCGAAGCCCATCTGCAGCGCGATGAGCAGCATGCCCACGCCGAACACGATGAGCAGAGTCTCGTCGCTCGATAGGCCCGCGACGAGCGCGCCGCCCGCCGCGCCCAGCGCGATCCACGGCGTCCACACGCGCAGCAACGCGAAATCCACGGCGCCGGATTTCGCGTGTGTCGAAAGCGAGCGCCAGCTTGTTGCGAGGATGGTGGAGAGCGAGGTCGCGACGGCGGCGTGCATGCGCACTTCGTCCGGCACGCCAAGCAAACCGAACACGTGATAGAGCGCGGGCACAAGGACGATGCCGCCTCCGACGCCGAACAATCCGCCGATGAAGCCCGCAAACAAGCCCGCGACCGCGAGCGCGGCCGCAAACAGCGCAAACTCGCCGCTCACGCCGCTTCCGCGCGTTCGCGCGCGACGACGGCCAGCGCGCGCCGCACCACGTCGATCCCCGCGCCGCGCCGGCCGCCCTCTTCCGCAAGGATGCGGCGCCAAATCTTGCCGTTAGGCTGGGCGTGAAAGAGGCCGAGCATGTGGCGCGTCATCGCGTGCAACGGAACGCCGCGCGCTAGGTTCGATTCAAGGTACGGGATGAAGCGCTCGACCGCCTCTTCGCGTGACGCGCTGGGCGCTGACGCCCCGAACACGAGCGGATCGACGTCCAGCAGGCATGCCGGCGTTTGGTAAGCCGCGCGGCCGAGCATTGCGCCGTCCAGCGTTTCGCTTTCATCGAGCGCGTGGCGCACATCGCGCAAGCCGCCGTTCAAGATGATCGTCAGATCAGGCCGCGCGGCTTTGAGTTTACGCACGAGCGGATAATTGAGCGGCGGCACGTCGCGGTTTTCTTTCGGCGAGAGCCCGGCGAGGATCGCCTTGCGCGCGTGCACGATGAATGTCGTGCAGCCGGCGCGCGCGACGCGATCGACGAAAGCCGAGAGCGATTGCTCCGGATCCTGATCGTCGACGCCGATGCGGCATTTGATCGTCACCGCCAGATCGGGCGCCGCCTCCTGCATCGCGGACCAGAGGCCCGCGACAAGTTCCGGCTCGCGCATCAGGCACGCGCCGAAGCGCCCCGATTGCACGCGATCGGACGGGCAGCCGACATTGAGATTGATCTCATCATAGCCGCGCGCGGCGCCGATGCGCGCGGCTTCGGCGAGCTTCGCGGCGTCCGAACCGCCCAGCTGCAATGCAACCGGATGTTCGATTTCCGAAAAGCCGATCAGCCGCTCGCGATCGCCGTGAACGATCGCGTCGGCCGTGACCATCTCGGTGTAGAGCAGCGCGCGCGCCGTCAGCGTGCGGTGAAAGGCCCGGCAATGCCGGTCCGTCCAGTCCATCATAGGCGCAAT
>JBFWVZ010000008.1:0-116147 GCA_050246475.1 Hyphomonadaceae bacterium
GCGGATAACTTCATTGTGACGCGCCAAGGGGACCGCATGTCGGGCAATTCTCAAGACGATGCGGGCCGCGTGGGCCGAAGAGTTGAATTTTTCAGATGAGGTTTGCCTGGCTTGCCGCGTTCGCGGCGCTCTTCTTCAGCGGCGCCGCGAACGCGCAATGCCCCCGCGCCGTGCCAGGCGAACGCCCGACGCTGACGCGAGAAAGCCAGTACAGCGTCATTTTCATCCGCCGGCATGGGCCATGCGCGACGCTCTCGTTTCGCCGGGCGGGCGCGGACTATCTGGAATCCTATTCCAACATCACCGACCCGACCGAACTGCCGCTGCCCTACACGCGCGCGATGACCCTCGGCTTCGCACACGCGGCGCGGGCGGAGAGCGTACTCGCCATCGGCGTGGGCGCAGGCACGACGATTGGCTACACCGCACGCTATCTGCCGCGCGCGCGCGTCACCGCCGTCGATATCGATCCGGTCATCATCGAACTCGCGCGCGATTATTTCCGCTTGCGCCGTTTCGAGAGCGCAAACCTGACTCTCGCCGCCGCGGACGGGCGCCGCTTTCTGCAACGCAGCGAAGCGCGTTATGACATCATCCAGCTCGACGCCTTTCTTGGCGGCTACATTCCCGAGCATTTGCTGACGCTGGAGTTTTTCCGATTGGCGCGATCGCGCCTGGCGCCTGGCGGGGCGCTCGTCGCCAATCTGCACCACGGCACGCGGCTCTTTGAAAGCACGGTCGCGACCATGCGGCGCGCCTTTCCCTCCGTGACGCTTTACCGGTCGGGCGGCAACGTCATCGCCATCGCGCAGGAGGCGGCTCTCTCGCCCGGCGCACTCGGCGCGCGCGCCGCGAACCGGCAGGCCGTCTATCGCTTCCGCTATCCGCTCGCGCCGCTCCTGGGCGCTCGGATGAATTACAATCCCCCCGCGAACACCCGGATTCTCACCGACGACTTCTCACCGGCCAACCAGTTCGAGGCCATGGCCCCGCGCCGCTCGCGCTGAAGCGTCGCAAATGTTTGACCAAGCCATGCGCTCATGGGGGTTTGATCCCGCCGCGGGCTGCGCTATCTGGGCCCTTCCGCTCATTCGCGCACCAATCCGCCACACGGCCGCCCGGCCGCGCTGACAAGGAAACGCATGTCGAACTTCAAGACCAAAGCCTTCAACGATCGCGCCGAAGCCGCCGCCAAGGCCAAGCAAGCCATGCTGGAGAAGTTCAAGGCGCGCGATCCCAACGATCCGGCGCTCGTCGCCAAGCGCGAGGCCGCGGCCCAGAGCGCCGCCCAGCGCGAAGCCAAGCGCGCCGAGGCCGCCGAACTCCGGCGCCTACGCCTCGAAGAACAAGAGAACGAACGCAAGCTCGCCATCCAACGCGCGGCCGAGGAAGCCGAGCGTCAGCGCATCGCCGACCAGGAAGCGCGCGAGATCGCGGAGGCAGAAGCCAAGGCCCGCCGCGACCTCCGCTACGCCGCGCGCAAGGCGCGCCGGGCCTAAGGTTATTTCGGCGTCTTGACGCCGAGGACCTGTATCTTCTTGCGCAACGTGTTGCGGTTGATGCCGAGCATCGCGGCGGCGCGGATTTGGTTGCCCTTTGTAGCCTGCAGCGCGAGTTGGATAAGCGGGCGCTCCACCTCGGCAAGCACGCGATCATAAAGCCCCGCCTCCGGCAGATCGGGCGCGGAGGCGGCGAAGACGGACGCCAAGCGCCGCTGCACCGTATCCTCGAACGTCTCGGCCTGCGGCGCATCTTCCTTGGCGCCTTGACGGCGCGTGGCGCGCAGTTCGCTCTCCACCTCGCGCGCGGTGATGAGCGACACGGTCGAGAGCGCGGCGACACGCTTCAGGAAATTCTCCAGTTCCCGCACGTTCCCAGGCCATTCGTGCGTCTTGAGCAATTCGATCGCGGCGGCGTCCAGCGTCTTTTCCGGCAAGCCATCGCGGCGCGCGCGGACGAGGAAAGCGCGGGCGAGATCGCCGATATCGTCGAGCCTTTCGCTAAGTGGCGGCAGGCGGATGGTGACGACGTTGAGCCTGTAGAAAAGGTCCTGGCGGAAGGCGCCTTCGCGCGCGAGAGCGCCCAGATTGTGCTGCGCCGCGGCGATGACGCGCACGTTCGGGCGTCCGTCCTGATCGCTCGCTTGCAGGAGACCGATCAGGCGGGTCTGCGATTCAGCCGGCATCTCATCGACGTCCTCGAGGAAGATTGCGCCGCCCGCCGCCTCCGCGAGCTTGCCGCCCGCCCCGAAGAGTTCTTCCTCCACGCGCGCCGCGCTCATGCCGGCAAGGCTCACCACAATGAAGGGCGCTTGCGCGCGGCGAGAGTGTTCGTGGATTGCGCGCGCCACGCGCTCCTTGCCGGTGCCGCTTTCGCCCTCGATCAACACCGTGAGATCGGTCGCGGCGACGCGCGCCATGATGCGATAGACGTCCTGCATCGCGGGCGAACGCCCGATAAGCGGCAACTTCTCTTCCCGCTCTGCTTTCGTCGCTTGCGCGCGCGATTTCGCGTCCGGCCCTTTCGCCAGCGCGCGCCGCACGGCCGCAACGAGATCGTCGAGATCGAACGGCTTGGGCAAGTAATCGTAAGCGCCCGCGCCCGCGGCGGAGAGCGCGGTCGAAACCGTGCTCTGCGCACTCATCACGATGACGGGAAGAGCGGGCCTCGCCGCGCGCAAGCTCGGCAGCGCATCGAACACGCAATCGTCGCCCATATAGACGTCGGAGACGACGAGATCGCCCTCGCCGTCCTTCACCCACTTCGTCAACGTCGCGACATTGCTCGTCGCGCGCACTGAATAGCCTTCCTTCGACAGCGCTTGCGAAAGGACGAAGCGCAGGGACGCATCGTCATCCGCGAGCAGAATGTTGGCGCTCATGCGTCAATCGTCCTCCGTATCGATCGGCAGCAGCACGCGGAAGGTTGTGCTTCCGGGCACGCTGTCGATCTCGATGCGCCCGTCATGACGCCCGATAATGTCGGCGGCGACAGTGAGCCCAAGGCCCATGCCGCCGCTTTTCGTGGTCGCAAACGGCTCGAACAGACGATCGGCGATGTCGCCGCGTATGCCGGGTCCGTTGTCGGTGATGAGAATTTCCAGTTGCGCGCGCGCCGCGCCCGAGGCGGCTGAGCGTATTTTCATGCCGGATCGGAAGCGCGTCTGAAACGTGATCTCGCCGTCCTCCTGCGTGGAGACGATCTCGGCGGCGTTCTTGGCGATGTTGAGAAGCGCCTGGATGAGTTGATCGAGATCGCCGCGCACGCCGGGCAAGCTTGGATCGTAGCGCTCTTTGAGCGTCACCAACGGAAAGCCCGCCGAGATCACCTGGCGCACACGCTCCAAAGCCAGGTGCACGTTGACGCGCTCCAGCTTTGGCGGCGTCATCGAATCCAACGGATCGATCCGATCCGTCAGGCGCGTGATGCGATCGACCTCTTCGCAGATGAGCGTGCCGAGCGCGATAGAATCCGGATCGCTCCCGCGCGAGATGAGTTGCGCGGCCGCGCGAATGCCGGCGAGCGGGTTGCGCACCTCGTGCGCCAGCGTGCGCGCCGCGGACACGTTGGCGAGCGCGGCGCCGCCGGCGCGCGCCTTGCCCTGCACATGGATGACGAGCGCGAGATAGCCGTTCTCGCCGACGGGCGCGGCCGCCACGGCCGCACGCCCCAGCGCGAAGCCCGGCCCGGAGAGCGCCACGTCGCTTTCCTGCACCTGCTCTCCAGATCCGATAGCGCGCCGCGCCAAAGCCGCGAGCGGCGCATCGTGCCCAAACACGTCTTCGAGCCTTCGCCCCAGAAGCCCGCGCCCCGCCGCGGCAAGCAGATCGGCCGCCGCGGCGTTCACAAAGCGGATGCGCTCCCCGGCATCGACGCCAAGAACCGGCGCCGGGAGGCTTTCGAGCCAGCGGTCGGCGTCAGGCGGCAGGAGGCGCACCGGAGCGGGATTCATGCAGTCCTTTTCTGCACCTCTCCCCCAGCTTGCCGAAAAGGCGGGCAGAGGGATTGGACCGCCGGAAGGCTATGGCGCCCAATTATTGGGCGCCAGGACTTTCCGTTGCATTGCAACAGGCTGCGGCTAGGGAGGGGCCATGTTGAGCACAGCCGCCATCCTCGTCGCCGCCGGAAAGGGCGAACGCGCGGGAGGCGGCGTCCCGAAGCAGTACCGGGCGCTGGCCGGGCGGCCGGTGTTGCGCTGGTCCCTCGATGCGCTGATGCGGAAAGTGGACCGGACCATCGTGGTGATCGATCCAGATCATCGCCCCCTGATGGACGCCGCCGCTGGCGATCTGGCGGACCGAATCCAGATCGTCCCGGGCGGCGCGGCGCGGACGGATTCCGTGCGCGCGGGGATCGCCGCGCTTCATTGCGGCGCCGAGCCCGATCTCGTGCTCGTGCACGATGCCGCGCGCCCAGGCCTCGATGATGCGACGATCGACAATCTCATCCGCGCGCTCGACACCGCGTCCGCCGCCGCGCCTGCGCTGCCGATTGCGGATGCGTTGAAGCGCGTCGAAGGCGCGCGCGTGCTCGGTGAGGCGCAGCGCGACGGCCTAATGCGCGTGCAAACGCCGCAAGCCTTCCGCTTTGAAGCGCTCGTGCGCGCCTATGATGCGGCGCCGGCCGGCGCGTCGTATGAAGACGATCTCGCCATCGCGCGCGCGGCTGGATTTGATGCGACGCTTATCCCCGGCGACGCCAAGCTGATGAAGCTCACGCATTCAGAAGACTTTGCTTTGTTGGAGCGGCTCTTGGGCGCGTATTACCTTTCCTGCGTCGGCTCAGGCTTTGATGCGCACCGCTTCGGCGAAGGCGATCACGTCACGCTCTGCGGCGTGAAGATCAAGCACGAGCGCGGCATCATCGGCCATTCGGACGCCGACGTCGGCTGGCATGCGCTGACGGATGCCTTGCTCGGCGCAATCGGCGCGGGCGATATCGGCCTCCATTTCCCGCCGAGCGATCCGAAGTGGAAGGGCGCGGATTCAGAAATCTTCCTGCGCCACGCTGCTTCGCTCGTCGAAGAAGCAGGCGGACGCATCGTTCATGTCGATGTGACGCTCATTTGCGAGCGCCCGAAGATCGGCCTGCATCGCGACGCGATGCGCGCGCGCACGGCTGAGGCTCTCGCGCTTCCTCTGCCCCGCGTCAGCGTCAAAGCCACGACGACGGAAAAGATGGGCTTCATGGGCCGCGAGGAAGGCCTCGCCGCGCAGGCGACCGCGACGGTCGAATTGCCGCGCTAGTTTATGCCGCTCCAACTGTCGTAGAGCGCGCGCGGCAGGTTGATGTAATCGTCCGTCCACGGACGGCCGGACCGCACCGGCACTTCGCCCCAATCGGCGGAAAGCTGACGAAGCGGATTGAGCGCCTCTTGCGAATGCGCGATCACCATCGTGCTCGCGGGCAAACCGCCAAACGGGCCCGCGAGATCGTCGTTCACACGATCGCTGACACGCCAGGCAAATGGCAGATTGAGCGATCCCGCGACGCGCGCCGCTTCAGACACGAGCGCCAGATTGCGGTTAGACAGGTGAAGCACCAAGAGCCCGCGCGGGCGCAGCCGCTGCATGTACATAGCAACTGCCTCGCGCGTCAGCAGGTGCGCCGGGATCGCATCGGATGAGAACGCGTCCACCACGATCACATCGAAGGAATCCGCGGGCTGCGCCGCCATGCGCAAGCGCGCATCGCCAAGCTCGATCTCCGCGTTGGGCTGGCATTCGCGGACGTAGGAGAAGGTTGTGCCTTGCGGGCCTGACATCTCAACCACGGTCGGATCGATCTCAAAAATGGTCAGCGTGTCGGATGGGCGCAGCAGACAAGCGGTCGTGCCGGTGCCCAAACCGATGAGCGCCGCGTGCGCGCCGCCTTCGCCGGCACTGGCAAGGCCCACGACAGTCGCCTGCCCGAGCGACGATTGGGGATTGTAATAGGTGAGCGGGCGGCGCGAGGCGCCCGGCAGGCCGACCAATTGCGCGCCGTGGATCGTGGTGCCGTGCATCAGCACGCGCAGCGCCGGATGCTCGGGATTGCCGTCGCTATATTCCTCGACCTTCAGCACGCCGAAGAAGCTGCGCCGCTGCTCCACCAACTGGGCGCCGCGGGCGTCGTTCAGGAAGACGATCGCGAACATGGCGAGCACGATGCCGGCGAGAATCTGCGGGCGATTGCGATTGGTGAAGATGGCGAGCGCGGTGAACGCCATCGAGATCACGAAGAGCACGCCGCCGAAGGCAATGTCGGTGCGGGGCCGCACATCGAAGACGCACAGAACGAGCACGAGAAGCGACAACGGGATTGCAACCCCGAGGGCGATGGTCGCGTAGGGCTGCGGCTTGGGATCGGGCGTCAGCGCCTGATGGAAGGCGAACGCGAACGTCAGGAAGGCCGCGGCGCCGACAGGGTAGCGCCACCAGCCGAGCATGATGCGCGGGGCGCCCTCGGTCAGCACGCGGAAACTGTCGAGGCTGATCGTGATGTAGGTCATCAGGCCAGCGAAGATGAGCGCGGTCACCATGAAGCCGATGCGCTGTGCGACGGGGCGGCCGTCATCCTGCGGCAACGCCGCGGCCATGAGCGCCGCAGCCGCGCCCAGGCCGCCGCCGAAGAGCACGGTCTCCGTCGCGCGGCGGAAGATGAGCACGGCCATGATGAGCACCGTCGCGAACGCCGCAACAGCCAACATGCTGGAGAATTTCGGCAGCAACGTCTGACCGCGCGGGCGGAAGAGCGCGATCGCCGCGAGCGCCAAAGGATATTCGTAGATGCCGTTGAACACGACAGGCGCGACAAGCGCCGTCAGCGCGCCGCCTACGACGCCGCCGATCGAGATCCAGAGATAGAATTCGGTCAGCCGCTCCGGCCCTGGGCGGGTGCGCGCAAGCGCGAGGATGCAAATGAGAGCGGAGAGAAAGAAAACGAGCAGATGGACAAAGAGGCCCAGCGCCCAATTTGTGTTCGAATAGAACGTCATCGCCAGCAGCACGAGCGCCAGGGGATGCAGCAGCAGCACGAGCGGCGTCATCCGCTCGGCGCCGCGCAGGAACGCGACGATGAACGCGACAAGATAGAGCGCCAGCGGCACGACCCACAGGAATGGCGCAGACGCCACGTCTGTTGAGATGTGTTGCGTGACGCCAAGCAGCGCGGCCGAGGGCAGCGCGGCGGCAAAGAGCCAATAAATGCGCTCGCGCCACACGCCGTGAAGACCGAAGAACCACCCTTCCTCCGCGTGCGGGCCGGCGCTCTGCGTCGCGTGCGCGGGCGCCGCATCGGCTTCGGCGCCGCCATTGGCGATCACCGCCACGATCCCGCACAGAATGATCACGCCGATCGCGACGAGATACGAATTCGTCCACGCGACGCTTTGATCGTGCGTGCCGAGCAGCGGCTCGACCAGAACGGGATAGAGCAAGAGGCCAAGCAGCGAGCCGAGATTGCTCGCCGCATAGAGATAATAGGGATCGTGCGCGTCGGCGCGGCCAGTGCGCGCGTACCACGCTTGCAACAAGGGCGAGGTGGCGGAGGCCGCGGCAAAGGGCGCCCCGATGGAGACAGTCAATGTGCCAAGGAGCCACCAGATCGGGCGCTCGGGATCGGGCGCGCCGAGCAGCGTCGAGACCTGCACAGGCAACACGAAGAAGGCTGCGATCAGCACTGCCGCGTGGACGCCTGCCTGAATCCGGATGTCGTGCACGCGCTGCAACAGGTGCGCGTAGAGGTATCCCGCAAGGAGCGCCGCCTGGAAGAACACCATCGAGGTGTTCCAAACGCTGGGCGAGCCGCCCAGAAGCGGCGTCGTCATGCGCGAGAACATCGGCTGCAGCGCGAAGATGAGCGCCGCGGAGAGGAACATGGCTATGGCAAACGCCGCCGGCGCCGCCCGTCTCGCATTCGCCTGCATTTTCCCTATTCCCCCCGGAGGACTCGGGAGCGGCTTCTGCCATGGCGCCAGAGTCGGGGAAATGGACTTGTGGCGCCCTCCCCGCGTTTAATGGCCGCAAAGGACTCGTCTCATGTTTCCGGATGAATTGGTCATGTCGGCGCGGCTCCTCCTCGGCGATTGCGAGGAGCGGAAGCTGCGCATCGTCACCGCCGAGAGTTGCACGGGCGGGCTGGTCGCGGCCCTCCTCACCGAAATCCCCGGCTCTTCCAAAGTCGTGGAGCGCGGTTTCGTGACCTACTCGAACCGCGCCAAGGAGGAGATGCTCGGCGTGCCCGGCGATCTCATCGCCGACATGGGCGCCGTCTCCGAACCCGTGGCGCGCGCCATGGCCGAGGGCGCGCTGCGCGAGAGCCGCGCGCATATATCGGTCGCGATCACGGGCGTCGCGGGGCCGGACGGCGGCACGGCCATGAAACCTGTAGGCCTCGTTCACGTCGCCGCCGCGCGCGAAAACCGCTCGATCCTTCATGAGGCCTGCCGCTTCGGCAATATCGGCCGCCGCGAGGTGCGCCTCGCAAGCGTCGAGAAGGCGCTGGGGCTCATGCGGCGATTGGTCGAGTGAAGCACGCCGCCGGACGAACAGGACTTGCGCGCCGGTTCAGGGCTGTGCAGCGCCAGTGCATGGAGGCGCCCATGCGTATGTTCCTCGCCTTACTCGCCCTCTGCTTCGCCTCCGCCGCGACGGCGCAGACGCCGGCGCATACGATGCCGGCCTGGTTCGTCGCGCACGTCGAATTCATTTCACGCGACGGCGGAACCTGGCGCGCGCCGAACCCGGCCGGCGAGAACGACCCGAACCAGCCCGACGCCTTCGGCATGGAGTGGCGCGCCGCCTACGGGGGCCACGTTCTCATCGGCCGGCTCTACGGCATCGAAAACGGCCAGGAGATTGCCGAGTATTGGACGTTCCGCGAGTTCTGGCATCCGGGCGAACGGCGCGTGATCATCGAGCAATGGGGCGGGCCGGGCGCTTACGGCGTGGGCGAGACGTTTAGCGCCGAGCGCGTCGAGCAGACCTTCTGGCTGCCGGACGGGCGCTCCTGGCGCGAAGGCCACCGCAACCAAGAGAATGGGGACACCTACGTCACCGCGAGCTTCGACATCCAGGAGGACGGCGCCTGGACGCCGAACGGAACCTACACGTGGACGCGCGTGCGCGCTGAATAAGCCCTTGCCCTGCGGGCCGCACGGCGCAATTTCCTGCCGAGCGAACGACACGGAGAGCGCGCATGTACGTCGATGGTTTTGTTGTGCCGGTGCCTAAGAAGAATCTGGCCGCCTACCGCAAGATGTCCATGAAGGCCGGCAAGATCTGGATGGAGAACGGCGCGCTTGAGTATCATGAGTGCGTCGCTGATGACGTGCCGGACGGCAAGGTCACGTCCTTCCCCATGAGCGTGAAGGTGAAGCCCGGCGAAGTCGTCGTCTTCTCATGGATCACGTACAAGAGCCGCTCGCAGCGGGACCGCATCAACAAAGCCGTCATGGCCGACCCGCGCCTCGCCGCTTCCGCGCCCAAGACCATGCCGTTCGATGGCCAGCGCATGATCTTCGGCGGCTTCAAGCCGTTCCTTTCGCTTCAAGCCAAACCGGCGCGTGCGAAAGCGAAGAACGGCCGGCGTGCGTGAGCGTTTCTGATATTGCCGGCGTGCGGGTGTACGAGGTCTCGCCCGATGGCCCGCTGCTCGAAAGCACGCGCGACGCGACGGACTTGATCGGTGATGCGTTCAGCCACGACGTTCGCGTCATCGCGATTCCGGCGTCTCGATTCACGGACAACTTCTTCACGCTGCGCACGCGTTTGCTGGGCGAGTTCGTGCAGAAGATCGTCAACTATCGCTATCGGCTCGCGATCCTGGGCGACATGTCCGATCGCGTCGCTCAAAGCGATGCGCTCCGCGATTTCGTGCGCGAGAGCAATCGCGGAACGAACGTGTGGTTTCTTGAGGATCGCGCGGCGCTGGAAGCGAAGCTAACGAGCGAAACGACGCGCGCCTAGATCGTATCCTCGACATCGACGGGCGGCTGTGTGGGCCTCGGCTGAGGCTGGCGCGGCGCAGGCGCGGGGCGGCGAGGCTGGACTGGCGCGGGGCGTGCGCGCGGTGGGGCGGCTCTCTCGGCGCCTTGCTGGGACACCGAAGCAAGAATGCGCTCCAATGCGCGCGAGAGGCTGCGTGCGCTTTGTTCGCGATCCATTGGATCGTCCGCCTCCACGCGGAAACGCGCGACGACTCCGCCCTCACCCGATTGCAGCACGGCGACACTTGCCCAACCGAAGCCATCCTCGCCTTGTGTCGCCAATGTGCAGGCGAAACGCGAGACGCCGCCGCGGCTCGTGCGTTGCGTTGACGAGGCCGTGACGCGTGCATTGCCGACGTCAATCAAGCCTGCGCACGGTCCACGTCCGCCAGTGAGGCTCGCGCGCCACGCAATGTCGAGGTTCGCGCGCGCATCGCGCGGCATATCCGCCAGATCGCGCGCCAGATCCGCGCGCAGCGTATCGGCGCTTGCCGCTTGGAAGCGCGCGCCCGATTGCGCCAGCGCGCGCGTGAGCGCCTCCGTGAGAGCAGCCGCAGCCGCGTCCTCATTGCCGGCCGCGAGCGCGGCGCGGGTTCGATCCTCGGTCTGCGTCGCCGCAGCCGGCGCCGCCATCGCAAAGGCCGCAATGAAAAGAAGCACGCCGCGCATGGCTGGTCCCTCTAAGCCTTTGCTGCAATCGCCTCGATTTCGACCTTCCATTCTGGCGACACCAAGGCAGCGATATAAATCGCGGTCGAGGCGGGACGGTGCTCGCCCAGATATTTCCGGCGCGCGGCGCGCACCGCGTCACCGTCCGCGCCAGCGACCATGAAGGTCTGGAGCTTCACGATGTCCCTGAACGCCATCCCGTTCGCCACGAGGATCGCGCCGATGTTGGCGAACACTTGTTCGGCCTGTTCGCCGATCGTTTCCGGCGTCGTTCCGTCCGGGCGCATGCCCACCTGCCCGGAAATGTAGAGGAGATTTGAGCCCGCGGGCACGGCGACGCCGTGGCTATAAAGCCCAGCGGGCGCGTGGATCGTTTCGGGATTGATCTGTTTGATGCTCATGAGCCTGGCTCCTCCGCCGTCCTTTAACACACCCTCAACCCGAACCCTGTTGCGCTAGGCCCTGAGACTCCCCTTATGGACGGATCGCATGTCGGGCGCGCAGCAGAAGCAGCGGAAATCATCCGTGGCAAATGACGAACCACCGTGGGAATCCGATCTCTTCGGATCCGGCGACTATACCGCCAAGGACATCGAAGTCCTTGAGGGGCTGGAGCCGGTGCGCCGGCGCCCTGGCATGTATATCGGCGGCACGGACGAGCGCGCGCTCCATCACCTCTTCGCGGAAGTGCTCGATAACTCGATGGACGAAGCGGTCGCGGGCTTCGCGGACCGCATCGAGGTCGAATATTTCGCGGACGGCACGCTCTCGGTGACGGACAACGGGCGCGGCATCCCGATCGATCCGCACCCGAAGTTCCCGAAGAAGAGCGCGCTTGAGGTGATCCTTACGACGCTGCACGCCGGCGGCAAATTCTCGGACAAAGTCTATCACACGTCCGGCGGGCTTCACGGCGTCGGCGTCTCTGTCGTCAACGCACTCTCCAACAAGCTCGAAGTCGAAGTCGCGCGGGATCGCACGCTCTATGCGCAGCACTTTGCGCGCGGCGCGCCGCTTGGCCCGCTCAAGAAGATCGGCTCGACGCACAACAAGCGCGGCACGACCGTCCGCTTCCATCCCGATCCGGAAATCTTCGGCGCTAGTGTAGCGTTCAAGCCGCAGCGTCTCTTCCAGCTCGCGCGCTCGAAGGCCTATCTCCACCGCGGCGTTGAAATCCGCTGGCGCTGCGCGGCGGAGCGCATCAAGGACGGCGACCCGACGCCTACTGAAGCGAGCTTCCACTTCCCGAACGGCTTGAAGGACTTCCTCGCCGATCTCATCAAAGAGAAGAAAGCGATCGTCGCGGAGAGCTTCCACGGCAAAGTCGATCGCGACAAAGGCCATGGCCGCGTCGAGTGGGCCGTCGCATGGATTTCCGACGGCTTCGGCGAGGCCGACGGCTTCCTCCGCTCCTATTGCAACACCATCCCCACGCCGGACGGCGGCTTCCACGAGCAAGGCCTCCGCGCCGCAATCTCCAAAGGCCTGCGCGCCTACGCCGACATCAAGGGCGAGAAGAAAGCCGCGCTCATCACGCCGGACGATGTGATGGGCACGTCGGCCGCGATGGTCTCCGTCTTCATTCGCGATCCGCAATTCGAGGGGCAAACGAAAGGCCGCCTCGTCTCCACCGAAGCGGCGAAGATCGTTGAGCAGGCCGTCCGCGATCCGTTCGATCACTGGCTCGCCGCGCGCCCGAGCGAAGCGGGCCGGTTGCTCGAATGGGTGATCGGCCAAGCGGAAGACCGCATCCGCAAGCGCAAGGAGAAGGAAGTCTCCCGCGCGAGCGCGACGCGCAAGCTGCGGCTCCCCGGCAAGCTCGCCGATTGCGCGCGCCAGAGCGCGAACGGAACGGAAATCTTCATCGTCGAAGGCGACAGCGCCGGCGGCTCCGCCAAGCAAGCGCGCAACCGCGAAACGCAAGCGATCCTGCCGCTGCGCGGGAAAATTCTCAACGTTGCGTCGGCGGCGGGTGAGAAAACCGCCAACAACGCGGAACTCTCCGATCTGACGCTCGCGCTGGGCTGCGGCACGGGATCGAAATTCCGCACCGACGATCTCCGCTACGAGCGCGTGATCATCATGACGGACGCGGACGTTGACGGCGCCCACATCGCCTCGCTCCTCATCACGTTCTTCCACCGCCAGACGCCGGGCCTCATCCGCGCGGGGCGGCTCTATCTCGCGATGCCGCCGCTTTACCGGATCACGGCGGGCAAAGAGAGCGTCTATGCGCGCGACGATGCGCACAAGGCGGAGCTGCTGGAGACGAAGTTCAAAAACAAGAAAGTCGAAGTCTCACGTTTCAAAGGCCTCGGCGAAATGATGCCGGCGGATTTGAAGGACACGACGATGAACCCGGACACGCGCACGCTCGCGCGCGTCGTGTTGGAGGAAGAAGAGCTGCCGGAATTCGACGGCCTCGTCGAAACGTTGATGGGCAGAAAGCCGGAGCTTCGCTTCAACTACATCCAAGCGAACGCGCGCTTCGTGGATGAGGTGGACGTTTAGGTCATTGAGCCGCTTGCAGGATCGAAAAACTTTCTGGTTCTGCGCAGTTTCTGTTTCCGCCAAGCAGAAAGGGCGGCGCTGTACGAGGCCAATTGATGAGCGCTCGCGGAACTTGCACGGATGGAGACCCGGTCAAACCCGGGTACCTTAGTCTAGCCGCCTCAAACTCACTAAGGAGCACTTCCTCGGTCGGTACGGGTAAGGCGCCGCCATACCAGGCCTGCCCTGTCCAAACGATCGTGATCTCGCCGGCTGCGAGCGAGTAAACTGGGCTCGCGCCATTCATGCACCGCCATCGAAAACCTCCAGCGTATCCTTCCAAAGTGTTTGTCGACAGCGAAACGAGGGCATACTCACCAGGCACCACCTCTCTCAGCGCGAGCGTCACGTGCGAGTTTACTGCGTGGTTGATCAAGTGACTGGTGCCGAGACTTCCCGTCCAGAAGCCGACGACGGGGTCCCCAAACTGACTTGTCCTCAAGTCTACCCGCCTAAATTCAGTGACCGTCGGCATCACCGAGGGCGGCGCGGCAACAATCAGTATCGCTGTTGAAGAGCCCGGGCCGAATTGAAGATTTCGAGATACTGGTGTTGCGCACGCTGCAAGCGCGGCAAGCAGCACGATGGCCAGTGCGCGTTCCACGATTTGAATCAATGCTGCTGCCCCCAAGCTCTGGCCACATAGATTGTCACAACGGATGAGCCTAGAATAGTAGACCCCTCAACGGGTCCGGTGACCGATCAACAGGCAAGCTCGATGCCCACGCACAAAGGAACCTGCTTCTGCGGCGCGATCGCCATCGAGGCGGAGGGCGAGCCGTTCGGCATGGGCTATTGCCATTGCAACGATTGCCGCTCCTACTCGGGCTCGCCCGTCTCCACCTTCACGCTTTGGCAAAACGAGCAGGTGCGCGTCACGCAGGGCGCGGACTATCTCTCCGGCTTCAACAAGACGGGCTTCTCGGATCGGCGCTTCTGCCGCCAATGCGGCGGGCACGTGCTGAGCTATCACCCAACCGCCGGCTTCACCGACGTGCACGCATCCTCGCTGCCGACACTCGTTTTCCGCCCCGAGATGCACATCAATTACGCGTGCACGCAGCTGCCGATGAAAGACGGCCTGCCAAAACTCAAAGACCTTCCGTCCGAAGCGGGCGGCACGGGCGAAGTCATTGCCGAATAGGCGAATTCGCCCGCGCCAATCGCCGCGCCCGCCCCGCAAACATTGACTTTCCGGGCAAATTCCCCCACCTCCGGCGCGTCCGTTGCGCGCCGAAAGGGCGTGCGCCCTTTCGCTTTTCGCCCTCGTCTCAACGGAGACGCTGAGGCTCGAAGCGCCAACTCAAGCCGCGAACGCGCATCGCCTTCGCGCACAGAAAGACTGAATGACCACCGAACCATCCGCGCCCGAAGGCGCACAAACCGCCGAACCCCAAATCACCTTCAAGGATCTCGAACTGAGCGCGGAAATCCTCCGCGCCATCGACGAGACGGGCTACACCAAGCCCACGCCCATCCAGGCGAAGGCGATCCCCGTCGTGCTGCAAGGGCGCGACGTGCTGGGCATCGCGCAAACCGGCACGGGCAAGACCGCCTCCTTCACGCTGCCGATGATCGAGATATTGGCGGCCGGCCGCGCCAAGGCGCGCATGCCCCGCACGCTCATTCTGGAGCCGACGCGCGAGCTCGCCGCGCAGGTCGCCGAAAGCTTCGACAAGTACGGCAAGTATCACAAACTGACGAAGGCGCTGCTGATCGGCGGCGTCTCCTTCGGCGATCAGGATGCGCTGCTCAGCCAGGGCGTCGACGTGCTCATCGCCACGCCAGGGCGCCTGCTCGATCACTTTGAGCGCGGCAAGCTGCTTCTATCCGGCGTGCAAGTCATGGTGGTCGATGAGGCGGACCGCATGCTCGACATGGGCTTCATCCCCGATATCGAGCGCATCTTCAAACTGACGCCCTTCACGCGGCAGACGCTCTTCTTCTCCGCGACCATGCCGCCGGAGATCACGCGGCTCACCGAGCAATTCCTCTCCTCACCCGTCCGTATCGAAGCCGCGCGCCCGGCCACCACGGCCGAAACGATCGATCAACGCGTCGTGGATATCCCATCGGGCGATCCGCGCACGCGCCGCGCGGCGCTGCGAGCGGTGCTCAAGTCCGGCGAGATCAAGAACGGCATCATCTTCTGCAATCGCAAGACGGACGTCGATGTCGTCGCGCTCTCCTTGAAGCGCCATGGCTTCAACGCCGCGCCGATCCACGGCGACCTCGAGCAACGCGTGCGCATGGCGACGCTCGACCGCTTCAAGACGGGCGACGTGCAGTTCCTCATCGCCTCCGATGTCGCCGCGCGCGGGCTCGACATTCCCGCCGTCAGCCACGTCTTCAATTACGAGCCGCCGCGCCACGCCGAAGATTACGTCCACCGCATCGGGCGCACCGGCCGCGCGGGGCTTTCGGGCCAAGCGTTCACGCTCGTTTCCCCGCAAGACCGCAAGAGCCTCGACGCCATCGAGAAGCTCACCGGCAAACCGATCGCCAAAGCCGAGGTCGCCGATCTTCCCGCTGAAGCGCTCGGCGATGCGCGCGACAGCGGCGGGCGCGGGAGGCGCGCCGACGAACTCAAGGATCAGCGCCGCCGCGGGCGCGACAAATCCCGATACAAAGTGCGCGATCCCAATCGCCCCAACGCCGCGGAAGAACCGTTCCAGGCCCAGCAGCAATCGCAACGCAACGACGAACCGCGCCGCGACCGCCCCCCGCGTGAACCGCGGCGCGACGAGCCGCGCCGCGATCAGCCGCGCGGAGAAAACCGCGAACCACGCCGGAACGAACCGACGCGACGCCGTGACGAGCAGCGCGCGCCGCAGCGCGGCGAAGTGACCGGCTTTGGAGATGAACTCCCGGCGTTCCTTCGCGACAAGAAATAGTCAGCGCGGGCGAACGAAGCCCGGCGTTTCGGCTAATCGATCCTCGAGATGCACTGACGCACTCGCGAACCTGCGGACATAATTATCAACCAGATTGCGCGTTGCGCCGTAGTTGATCTGAATAAACGTACGCAGCGTGACACGGTCCTCGCTCACGACGACGGTGTAGGGAATTCCCTCATATTCATCTTCGAAACGCTCTGCTGTTTCGCGAACGCCGGGCGCGCGCGAAGGATCGAATGGCCAGAACGACGTGAGCTCCAGCGCCAAGCACCCGCCGCGCGCGGAGTAGCACTCCTCTAGGAATGCGCCGATCGGCTGGCCGTTCGAGCCCGAAAAGATAAACCCGTCTTCCGCAGGACCAATCTCGCGCCAACCCATTGTTTCGAGGATTGCGCGCAGCTCCGCGGGCGTCATGTCCTCATAGATGACGCCATAGCTGAAGCGAGAACCGTGCTCCGTTTCAAAGAGGCCCATCGGCGGCGCTGGCGGCGGCGCCGGCTCCTGCGCAGTCGCGCAAGCGCCGAGCATCGCCGCGAACAGAATCGCCGTCGCGAAAGTGCGAACGTGCACTATTGCTTGATCCGGCCCGCGATCTGCTTGCGGAATGCATCGCCGTAAGGCGGGCGCATCATGGCGAGGAGATCGCCCTTCACTTGCGAATAGACCGCCTTCTTGTGCGAAAATTCCATGAAGCCGTCGCGGCCGTGATAGGCGCCCATGCCGGCGGGCCCGATGCCGCCGAACGGCAGGTCTTCCATGGAGACGTGGAAGATGACGTCGTTCACCGTCACGCCGCCTGAGGTCGTTTGCGTGAGCACGCGCTCGCGTTCGCCTTCGTCTTCGCCGAAATAGTAAAGCCCGAGCGGGCGCGGATTAGCGTTCACGTAATCAACGGCTTCGGACACATCCGTGTACGTCTTCACCGGAAGCACGGGGCCGAAAATCTCTTCCTGCATGATCTTCATATCGTCGGTCGGATCGAGCACGAGCGTCGGCGGGATGCGGCGGTGCTCCTGCTGCGTGAAATCCTCGTTCGCAGGATTGATCTCGACGACATCGGCGCCCTTCGCACGTGCATCCTCAACGAGCGCACGCACGCGGTCGTAGTGGCGCTGATTGATGATGGACGTGTAGTCGGGATTGTCCTTGATGGTCGGGTACATCTTCGTCGCCGCCGCCTGCGCCGCACTGACGAAGGCCTGGCGGTTTTCCTTGGGCACGATGGCGTAGTCCGGCGCCAAGCAGATCTGCCCGGCGTTCATGGTCTTGCCGGTCATCACGCGCGCGGCCGTCTTCGTCATGTCGGCGGAGCGGCCGACGATCACCGGGCTCTTCCCGCCGAGCTCAAGCGTGAGCGGCGTCAGATTTTCGGCCGCGGCCCGCATCACGTGATAGGCGATGGACGTTCCGCCGGTGAACACGAGGTGATCGAACGGCAGCGATGCGAACGCGCCGCCGACGTCGGGCCCCCCGGTGATGACGGCCACTTCTTCTTCATCGAAAACGAGATCCATCAGCCGCGCGAGAAGATCGCTGCACGCCGGCGTGAACTCGGAAGGCTTGATCATCGCCCGGTTGCCGGCCGCGAGCACGCCCGCGAGCGGCGCGAACGTCAGATTGATCGGGAAGTTCCAGGGGCTGATGATGCCGATGACGCCCTTGGGCTGAAGCCGCACCTCGGCCTTGGCGCCGAACATGCCGAGCGCCGCGGGATCGACCTTGCGCTTCTCGCTCTTCATCCACTTTTCGAAATTATCGCGCGCGTATTTGAGCGGCCCGATCGAGCCCGCGACGTCGGTCAGCGCGCTCATCTCCTTGGAGCGGGCGCCAAAATCCTGATTGAGCGCGTCCACGATTGCGTCCTGATGATCGACGATCACGTTGATGCAGCGTTGCAGACGGTCCCTGCGCACCGCGACGCTCGGCGGGCCTTCCCGCAAGTGCGCCGCCTTCTGAGCGGCCAGAATTTCCTTCATCCGCTGCGCGGGGCTCGGAACGCTGGGGCTGGGCATCGCACTCATCGCGCATCCTCCGGTATCGTTGCGGCGCCGTTACGATGACGCCTGCGTCATCCCCCCATAGTGCAACCGCGCCGCGTGGGCAAATCGCGTTGGCGAAACCTTGTTAACTTCTGATCCACCGCAGCAGCCCTAGCGTCGAACTGACGATTCATCATGGCGGGGCTCAATTGACTGCGATCGAAACTTCACTGATCGGCCCGGCCGGTCTCGCGCTCGCCCACGAAACCATCGAGCTCATGGGCGCCAACGGCGTTCCAGTCACGGGGGAGAATTACGAAGTCTGGATCGCCTACCGTCTTTCGCTCAACAGCGATCTCAAGGAAGCGATCGACGCGCGTCTGCTTGCCGGCCTTCCCTTTACGCCGGAGGTGAACGGCGAACTACACGAACGCTTCTTCTCGAACCCCCGCCTCGCCAATCAGATGGTGGAGACGAGCGAGAAGATCGCGCGCGACTTGAACGCCGTCGTCGGCGCCATGCAATCGGTCGCCGCCAAGAGCGACGCCTACGGCAAGACGCTCGAAACCGCGGCCATCAAGCTGGAGCGCGGGATCGAGGGCGATCGCTTGAAAGAGATCATCTCCTCGCTCGCGGCCGCCACGCTCGATATGGCCGCGCACAATCGCGGGCTTTCCGATCAATTGCAGAAATCGACGCGCGAAATCGAGGGCCTGCGCGCCAGCCTCGCTTCCGTGCGCGCGGAATCGTTGACCGACGGGCTCACCGGCCTCGCCAACCGCCGCATGTTCGACGAAACGCTTAAGATGCGCATGGGCGAAGCGCGCGCCCACCGCACAGAGCTTTGCCTGATGATGGTCGATATCGACTTCTTCAAGCGCTTCAACGACACCTGGGGCCACCAGACCGGCGATCAGATTTTGCGCTTCCTTTCGAGCGCGCTGACGCAACACGCGCTGCCGGATCATCTCGTGGCGCGCTATGGCGGCGAGGAATTCGCCGTCGTCATGCCGCGCACGGGATTGAACGCCGCGCGCTCCATCGCGGAATCGCTGCGCGTCGCGATCCAATCGAAGCGCTTGCGCCGCCGCTCCACCAACGAGGACTTGGGCCAAGTCACGATCTCGATCGGCATCGCGCGGCTGCAGCCCGGCGAAACCTCCGAAGCGCTGCTGGAGCGCGCCGATTCCTGCCTCTACGCGTCCAAGCGCAACGGCCGCAATCAAACCAGCACCGACGGGCAGGCAGCGCTTTACGTGGCGTGATCAGCTGACGCGGGGTGACGGGTGTCGCCCGCCTGCTCTTCGCGATAAGGTCCGGGCTCCCAATCCGGAGCACGCCCATGTCCGCCGCACCGCAAGCCGCCCCTTCAAAAGTTCAATATTCGCTCGCCGACGGCATCGCGACACTGACGCTTTCCGATCCTGCGACGATGAACGCGTTGGGCGTCGATACCGCGCAGGAGCTGCGCGCGGGGCTGGAGCGCGCGGCGAAAGAAGCGCGCGCGGTCATCATCACGGGTGAAGGCCGCGGATTTTCCTCCGGCGCCAATCTCTCCGCGCCGCGCTCGCCTGAAGCGACCAAGGGCGGGCCCGACCCGCGCGACGCAGGCGCGGCGCTGGAGACAATCTACAACCCGCTCGTCACCTTCATCCGCGATCTGCCGATCCCGATCGTCACGGCGGTCAACGGCGCGGCGGCCGGCGTCGGGTGCTCGCTGGCGCTTCTCGGGGACATCATCGTCGCGGGCGAGAGCGCCTATTTCCTGCAAGCGTTCCGCCGCATCGGCTTGGTGCCGGACGGCGGCTCGACCTACCTGCTCCCACGCGCCATCGGCCGCGCGCGCGCGATGGAGATGATGCTGCTCGGTGAGAAAGTGCCGGCCAAGACCGCGCTTGAGTGGGGCCTCATCAATCGCTGCGTGCCGGACGGCGAACTGCAAGCGGCGGCGCGGGAACTCGCGCTGCAACTCGCGAACGGCCCGAAGTCTCTCGCGATGATCCGCAAGATCGCGTGGTCCTCGCTCGACGCGCATTGGAAGGACCAACTTGCGCTGGAACGCGACACGCAGCGCGAAGCGGGGCAAACCGCGGACTTCATGGAAGGCGTCGCGGCCTTCCTGCAAAAGCGCCCCGCGAAATTCACCGGCGCTTAAGCATAATCGTCCGTATCCGGGAAGGGCTCGACCCTCGCGAAAGCGAGGGTCCATTGAACAAACTGGGCCCTCGCATTCGCGAGGGCCGAACGCCGCAACGCAAACGCGTTTCTAACTTCCCTCTGATACTCTTGGCGTCATGCAGGAGATTTTCTGGTTCATCGACAGCGTGCGCGCCTTCTTCGAAGGCGGCATGGCGGCTGTGCGCCAAGAGCCCGGCTTCTGGATCCTGCTGATCGGCGCCGCGCTCCTTGTTCCGTCCACGATCATCTTCATGGCCGTGACGGGCGACGATTTTCACGAGACTCCGCTTGGGCGCTGGTTCGGCGTGGCGCCGCCCGACGAAGGCTGGCCCCCGCCGATGAGCGTGGACATCGATGGCGACGGGCGCCTCGACGCTTAGATCACGCGGGCGATGGCAAGGCCGTCATAGCCTTTGACGCCGACGGTTTGGATCGCGGTCGCCTCGACGCGCTTCTCCGCCGCCATCGCCGCAATCGCGCGGCGCGTGCCCTTGACCATCTCGTTCTCGCTCTTCGCGTCCGCAACAGCGCCGCCGCGCACGACATTGTCGATGATGATGAGCGAGCCGGGCCGCGCCAGCTTAAGCGCCCACGCGAAATAATCCGCGTTGCTTTGCTTGTCCGCATCGATGAAGGCGAGATCGTACGGGCCGGTGAGCTTTGGCAAGCTCTCTATCGCCGGCCCGACGATCACCTCAGCGTATGCGCCAAGCCCCGCGCGTTTGAGATTTTCCCGCGCGACCTCCGCGTGCTTCGGATCGATCTCCAGGGTCGTCAGCGCGCCGCCTTCCGGCAAGGCGCGCGCAAGCCAGATTGCCGAATACCCCCCGAGCGTGCCGACTTCCAAGATGCGCTTCGCGCCGATCGACTTGGCGAGCAGATAGAGCAGTTTGCCTTGCGTGGGTGAGACGGCGATCGCGGGCAGCCCGGCGCGTTCGCTCGCCTTCAACGCTTCTGTCAGAACCGCATCGTCTTCGTGCAGCGCTTCCTCGAAGTACGCATCCACCGCATTCCACTTGTCGCTCATGTCTTCTTCTTTCGCTTAGGCTTTGCCGCCGCTTTAGCGCGCGCGACAGAGAGCGCCTTCTTCGCCCATTCGACGACTTCGCCTGGCTCATCGAGCGCGCTTTCGGGCAGGCGCCAATAGCCCATGTCCACGCGCTCGCCCTTGCGCGGCCCGTTCTGCGGCTCCCACACGAAGGGGCCGGAGCCTTCCTGTGTAAGCTCCGCCTTCAGCGCGTCATCGACTTTGAGATGCAACGTGTCCCCGGCGATGAGCCCGAACATCACGCCGTCCGCATAGACGCCCGCGCCGCCGAACATGCGCTTGATCGTGACCGGCCCCATGCCTTCGGGCAGTTCGGAGACGAAATCGTGAAAAGGATCTGACACGTCAGTCGCTCCCCGGCCGAAGCGCGCAGCGCGAGAGCCGGGGCCCATTGCGCCGCTTCTCGATGGACCCCGGATCGCATGCTCCGCATGCGTCCGGGGAACGGTTAGGATTCCGCTTTCGCCGGTGCGATCGTGACACTCTCGCCGCAGCCGCACGCGTCGGTCTGGTTGGGATTGCGGAACACGAACTTGGACGAGAGACGCGTCGTCTCGTGATCGATTTCGGAGCCCAGGAGGAAGAGAATGGAATCCGCGGCGATCAGTATCTTGACGCCTTGATCTTCAACGACCTCATCGAGCGCATCAGGCGCCTCGGCATAGGCGAGCACATATTCCATGCCCGCGCAGCCGCCGTTCTTCACGCCGACGCGCAGATAAGGCTTCTCGCCCGCTTCCATGATCGCCTTCACGCGCGCGGCGGCAGCGTCCGTCAGCGTGACGACTTTCGGTCTCGGTCTCTTCGTGCGCGCTTCAGTCATCACAGCATGTTCAATTCGAGCTTGGCCTCGTCGCTCATCCGTGCCGGCGTCCAAGGCGGATCGAACACGAGGTTCACCTTGGCGCTCTTCACGCCTTTGACGCGGAGCGCCGCCTCCTCCACCCAGCCGGGCATTTCGCCCGCGACCGGGCAGCCGGGCGCCGTCAGCGTCATCTCAATATCGACGTGGTAATCGTCGTTGATATCGACCTTATAGATGAGGCCGAGTTCGTAGATGTCCACCGGGATCTCGGGATCGTAGACGCCCTTCAGCTCCGCGATCAGATCGTCGGTGATCCGGTCGAGCTCGTCCTGCGGGATCGCAGAGGGGGTGTTCGTTGCGCTGTCCATCTCAAGCCAACAATTTCCGCGCCTTCTCCAAAGAGTCGATGAACGCGTCCACCTCGTCCAACGTATTGTAAGCCGCGAAGCTCGCCCGCGCTGTCGCCGTCACGCCAAGCCGCTGCATCAGCGGCTGCGCGCAATGATGCCCAGCGCGCACCGCGACGCCCTGCTGATCGAGGAGCTGCGCCACATCATGTGGGTGCGCGCCCTCGACGCTGAAAGAGACGATCGCAGCCTTCTCCGGATGGCGCCCGTGCAGCTTCACCCAGTTCAAGCCGCGCAGGCGCTCCATCGCAGCGTCGCGAAGCGCGCTTTCATGCGCATGGATCGCGGCGCGGTCCTGCGCCGTCAGCCAATCGATCGCGGCGCCCAACCCGATCGCCTCCAGAATCGGCGGCGTGCCCGCTTCGAAACGATGCGGCGGCTCGTTATAGGTCACGCGCTCCTTCTCCACGACGTCAATCATCTCGCCGCCGCCTTCGAACGGGCGCATCGCCGCGAGCCGTTCGCTCTTGCCGTAGAGCACGCCGATGCCGGTCGGGCCGTAGAGCTTGTGGCCGGTGAACGCATAGAAATCGGCGCCGATCGCTTGCACATCGACTTGGCCGTGCACCACGGCTTGGCAGCCGTCGAGCAGCAAGGGCACTCCCCTGGCATGCGCGACATCGACATGTGTTTTCGTTGCGCCGACGCCCAGCACGTTCGAGCAATGGGTCAGCGCGACGATCTTCGTGCGCGGGCCAATCGCGGCGTCGAGCGCTGAAGGATCGATGCGCCCGTCATCGTCAATATCGATCCACTTGAGAACGGCGCCATGTCGTTCGCGCAGGAAATGCCAAGGCACGATGTTGGAGTGGTGCTCCATAACCGAGAGCACGATCTCATCGCCCGGCTTCACGTCGAGGCTGTTCGCTACGATGTTGATCGCGTGCGTGCCGCCCTTGGTGAAGACGATCTCCTCCGGCGCCGCATTGATGAGCCGGGCGGCCTTCGCGCGTGCGCCCTCGTATGCCTGCGTCGTCTCGTTCGCGAGCGCGTGGATGCCGCGATGCACGTTGGCGTAAGAGCCGCGCATCGCGCCGGCCATCGCTTCGATCACCGCGTTCGGCTTCTGCGCCGAAGCCGCGTTGTCGAGATAAACGAGCGGGCGCGCATTCACGTCGCGTGCAAGGATTGGAAACTCCTCGCGGAGCGCGGCGACATCGAACGGGCGGCGGATCGGCGCGTTCATCGGAGCCACCGCGCAATCCGTTCAATCACCTCGGCGCGCACTTCTTCCGCCAAATAGTCCGGCACGGCTTCGGTCAGAAACGCCTCAACCAAAAGCGCGCGCGCCTCTTCTTCGGGAATGCCGCGCGAGCGGGCGTAGAAAAGCTGCGCATCGTCCAGCGCGCCGATGGCGTTGCCGTGCGCGCATTGCACATCGTCGGCGTAGATTTCGAGTTCGGGCTTGGCGTCGATCTCGCCGCCTTCTTCCAGCATCAGCGCCTGGTGATGCTGGCGCGCGTCCGTCTTCTGCGCGCCGTGCGCGACATAAATTTTGCCCTGGAAGACGCCGCGCCCGCCTTTTTTCGCAACGCCTTTGATGAGCTGACGCGTGCTTGCGCCAGGAACGTTGTGCTCCACGATGCTGGTCAAATCCGCATGACGCCCATCCGCCGTCATGTAGATCCCGTTCAGCTCCACCTCAGCGCCCTCGCCTTCGATGGAGACGTGCGTTTCGATGCGCGCGAGCTTGCCGCCCTCGGCCAACACGAATTGCTTGAACTTCGCGCCGGCGCCCAAGGATACACGCGCCACGGAAAGAGGCGCGTCGTTCGCGGTCTGCACCACGACGCGCGTCAGCTCGGCGCCCGGCTGCACATCAAAGTCCGTCGCGGTCGCAGCGAGGCCGTCTTGATCCAACCGCTCCACAATCGTGACCGGCGCGCCGGCCGGCACGGCGATCCGCGCGGTCCTCTCCGCCAGCCGCTCGATGACATCGCGCCCCGGCCGCAGACGCGGCGCGCGATCGCCAAGCGCGGCGCGCAGATCCGAATACTTCCACGCTTCGACGCGCCTATTGGGGAGTTCGGCCTGGATCACGCCGCCTCCAGATATTTGTCGTAGCCGTCGCGCTCCAATTCGAGCGCGAGTTCGGGCCCGCCCGAACGCACGATCCGGCCCTTCGCGAGCACGTGCACGCGATCCGGTTTGATATAATCCAGCAGGCGCTGATAGTGCGTGATGACGAGCATGCCGCGCTCGGGCGCGCGCAGCGCGTTCACCGAATCCGCGACCACGCGCAGCGCATCGATATCGAGTCCGGAATCCGTTTCATCCAAGATCGCGAACCGCGGCTGCAGCACCGCGAGTTGCAGCGCCTCCATCCTTTTCTTCTCGCCGCCCGAAAAGCCGACATTGAGCGGCCGGCGTAGCATCTCATCGCCGATCTTGAGCGCCCCCGCCTTCTCGCGCACCAGCTTGAGGATTTCCGGCGCGCTCATCTCTTTTTCGCCGCGCGCGGCGCGCTGCGCGTTGAGCGCCGCCTTCAAGAACACAGTCGCGGAGAGACCGGGAATCTCGACCGGATACTGGAAGGATTGGAAGAGCCCCTTGGCCGCGCGCTCCTCCGGCGCGAGCGCGAGGAGATCGGCGCCGCTCAAGCGGGCTTCGCCATCCGTCACCTCATAGCCGTCACGCCCCATCAGCGCGTACGCGAGCGTCGATTTGCCGGAGCCGTTCGGCCCCATGATCGCGTGCACCTCGCCCGCGGGCACGGAAAGGGAGAGGCCCTTGATGATCTCCGCCTCACCCACGCGCACATGGAGGTTCTTCACCTCAAGCATTCCGCCGATGCTCCTCAACCGTTTTCGTATTGTCGCCGTGCTGGGCGACGCTCATCAGCAGCATGCCTGCGCCCATCGCCGTTAGCGCCGCGAAAACCACGACGCCCCAAAGAAGCTGCCCGCTCATGGCGGAAAGCGCGAAGCCGAACGCGCCGATCAACATCGATGCGAGGAAGACCCCAAACATCATCCAGCCCTTCCAATGCACCGGCGCCATCCCATTGCGCGGATGACCGACTGGAAAGCGGCGCGCGAACCAGATCTCTGATTGCTGCGCGCTCATCCCACGCTCCCTTCCAGGCTCACTTCGAGGAGCTTTTGCGCCTCGACCGCAAACTCCATCGGCAGTTTCTGCAGCACTTCGCGCGCGAAGCCGTTGACGAGCAGGGCCACCGCCTGCTCCTCCGGGATGCCGCGCGCGCGGAGATAGAAGACTTGATCTTCGCTGAGCCGCGTCGTCGTCGCCTCATGTTCGAATTGGGCGTGGGGCGTCTTCGTCTCGACGTAAGGCACCGTGTGCGCGGCGCAATCCGATCCGATCAGCAGCGAGTCGCATTGCGTGAAATTGCGCGCGCCTTTCGCCTTCGCGTGCGCGGAGACAAGGCCGCGATAGGTGTTTGAGCTTCTGCCCGCCGAAATGCCCTTCGAGATGATCCGTGAGCGTGTGTTCTTGCCCAGGTGGATCATCTTCGTGCCGGTGTCGGCCTGCTGACGCCCGTTCGTCACCGCGATCGAATAGAACTCGCCGCTGGACTCGTCGCCGCGCAGAATGCAGCTGGGGTACTTCCAGGTGATCGCGGAGCCCGTCTCCACCTGCGTCCAGGAAATTTTCGAGCGCGGCCCGCGGCAATCGCCCCGCTTCGTCACGAAATTATAGACGCCGCCTTTGCCTTCCGCGTCGCCGGGCCACCAATTCTGCACGGTGGAATATTTGATCTCGGCGTCGTCGAGCGCGACGAGCTCCACCACTGCCGCATGCAGCTGGTTCTCGTCGCGCATCGGCGCGGTGCAGCCTTCGAGGTAAGAGACGTAGGCGCCCTTGTCCGCGATGATCAGCGTGCGTTCGAATTGGCCCGTGCCCTCCGCGTTCATGCGAAAATAAGTCGAAAGCTCCATCGGGCACCGCACGCCGGGCGGCACGTAAACGAAGGACCCGTCGGAGAAGACCGCGCTGTTCAGCGTGGCGAAGAAATTGTCCGTCACCGGCACGACGGAGCCGAGGTATTGGCGCACCAGCTCGCCGTGCTCGCGCAGCGCTTCGCTCATCGAGCAGAAGATGACGCCGGCCTTCGCCAGCTCCTCCTTGAACGTGGTGACGACGGAGACGCTATCGAACACCGCATCGACCGCCACACGCGGCGCGCCTTCGACGCCCAGCAGCACTTCCTGCTCTTTGAGCGGAATGCCGAGCTTCTTGTAGGTCTCCAGAATTTCGGGATCGACTTCGTCGAGGCTCTTGTATTTCGCGCCGCTCTTCGGGGCCGCGTAATAATAGGCGTCCTGATAATCGATCGGCGGGTGATGCACGTTCGCCCAATTGGGCTCGCTCATCGTCAGCCAGCGCTGGAATGCCCCCAGGCGCCATTCGAGCATCCAGGCCGGCTCATCCTTCTTGGCGCTGATGAAGCGGACGATGTCTTCGTTCAACCCCTTGGGCGCGAACTCTTGTTCGATGTCGGTGATGAAGCCGGCGTCATACTTGTCCGCCTCAAGCTTCTTGGCGGCTTCGACAGTTTCGCGGACAGCCGCCATCACGCCGCCTCGCGTGCGCGCAGCTTCGTCAGGGCGTTGAGCGCGGCATCGACATCCGCTTCCATCGAGCTCCAGCCGAAGCTCACGCGCAAAGCGCAGCGCGCGAGATCGGGCGAAACGCCCATCGCCGTCAGCACGCGGCTCGCGCGCACTTTGCCGGAGGAGCAGGCCGCGCCGGAACTCGCGCACACGCCTTCGAGATCGAGCGCGATGAGCGCCGTCTCCGCGCGCCAGCCGGGGATCGCGAAGAGCGACGTGTTAGGCAGCCGCACCGCGTCGCGCGCGAAGATCGCCGCGTTCGGTTCGATCTTCAGCAGGGCCGCTTCAAAGCGATCGCGCAGCGCCCTCACACGCGCTGCATCATCGCGCGCGGCAAGCTCGGCCGCGACGCCAAAGCCAACGATCGCGGGAACGTTCTCCGTGCCGGGCCTGCGCCCGCGCTCCTGCCCGCCGCCGCCTTGTGTGATGGCGAAGGGCGCGCCGGACGCGAGGATGAGCGCGCCCGCGCCTTGCGGGCCGCCGATCTTGTGGCTGGAGAGCACAAGATAGCTCGCGTCGAGATCGGCGAGCGAAACCGGAATGCGGCCCAAGCCTTGTGCGGCATCGACGAGCAGCATCCCGCCCGCTTCGCGCACCAGCGTGGCCGCGCGCGCAATTGGCTGCACGGCGCCCGTCTCATTGTTCGCAAGCATCACCGCGACGAGCGCCGGCCTCGGCGCTTCCGCCAGAATTTGTTCAAGCGCCGCGAGATCGACCGCGCCGTCGCCATTCATCGGCGCGACGAAGCGCGGCAGATCCACGTTCGGCGCTTCCTCCCAGAGCGCGTCATGCTCGATCGCGGAAAGCACGAGGCTTTGCGCAACGCCGCGTACCGCTCGCAATGCGAGATGCAGCGCCTCAGTCGCGCCAGAAGTGAAAATCACATTCTCCGCGCTCGCGCCGACAGAGGTCGCGACTTGCTCGCGCGCATCCTCCATCAGCTTGCGCGCCGCGCGCCCGCGCGCATGCACGCTCGACGGATTGCCGCCGATCGCAAACGCACGCACGACCGCCTCCGCCGCCTCGGGGCGGATCGGGCTGCCGGCATTGTGATCGCAATAGACGCTCACGCACTCACTCCGCGGCCATCGCCCGGCCGCCGACGCGCCGCTCAATCACGTCCTCAAGCGAGACGGCGGCCAAGAACCCATGGATGTGTCGCCCGAGCTCATCCCAAAGATCGTGCGCGATGCAGCGGCCCTGCTGGCCCATGCATCCTTTCGGCGAGCCTTCCTTGCAGCGCGTGGCCTTGATCGGCTCGTTGACGGCCAGGATGATCTCCGCAACCGCCAGATCGGCAGCCGTGCGCGCCAGGCGATAGCCCCCGCCAGGGCCGCGCATCCCGGTCACCAGCCCCGCGCGACGCAGCCGCGCGAAGAGTTGCTCCAGATAAGACAGGGAAATTTGCTGCCGTTCGGCAATATCCTGGAGCGGCACGGCCTTGCCCGCGCCCCCATTCACGGCCAGGTCGGCCATGGCCATCACCGCGTAACGGCCTTTCGAAGTCAGTCTCATCGCCTTGCTTCCCGCTCGCGTGGCGCCAATTTCGTGCTAGAAGCCGCGCCCTTCGGGGGCCGGGGCCTTCTCCTCAGCTAAGATGTCCTAGTATTTTAGTCAAGAATTAGCCGTGCGTTCAGCGCGGACGGAGCAGCGATGGCGGAAGTGATTTTCCCGGGCCCGGCGGGCCGGGTCGAAGGGCGGTATCAGGAGCCGAAGCGCGAGGGCGCGCCCATCGCGCTCATTCTTCACGGGCACCCGCGCGCCGGCGGCTCCATGCAGGACCGCGTGAGCGTCATGCTCTACCGGCTCTACACCGATTTCGGTTTCGCGGTTCTGCGCTTCAATTTTCGCGGCATCGGCCGCAGCCAGGGCGTCTTTGACAACGGCATGGGCGAACTCTCCGACGCGGCCCAGGCGCTCGACTATCTGCAATCGCTCAATCCGAATGCGGAGCAATGCTGGGTCGGCGGGTTTTCCTTCGGCGCCTGGATCGGCTTGCAGCTTCTGATGCGCCGCCCCGAGATTGACGGCTTTCTCGCGGTCGCGCCGCCGGCCAACCATTACGATCTCTCCTTCCTCGCGCCCTGCCCGGCCTCCGGCCTCGTGCTTTACGGCACGCGCGACACCGTCACCTCCACGCAGGATATGGAGCGCGCGGTTTCGCGCATCCGCACGCAGAAGAACATCAAGGTCGATTCAACCGCCATCGAAGGCGCCGACCATTTCTTCCGCGATCCGGGCGGCCGCAACGACTATCTCGAAGAACTCGAGAAGCGCGCCCGCGCTTATCTCGAGAAGCGCCTCGCGCCGCAGCCCGACGCACCGCCGAAAGAGCGTCCGCGCGGGCGGAAGTAGGAAACGCTCTTCTATTTCAACGGTAGTTCCTCAAGGCGGTAGAGGTTCTCCTCGCTGCGGCGTCGTCTCGGTTCGTCGGGTCTTTGGGGTGGCGTCGGTTGGGCGTCATCGCGCTGGGAGCGAGCGTCGACGTTTACGAGCGGTTGAGTTTGCTGATCCGCGCTTGTTCGCGCACTAAGTTGTTCACGCAGGTGTTCGACTTCACTTTGCACGCTCGCAAAGGTCCACCAGGCTGACGAGGCGAGGAGCATCAGGAACAGTCCTGCACCGAATGCAATCCACAGCATCCTGGTTAGCTCGCGCCGGTGTTCCCGATATTCCGATTTGCCTCTGCGTCGCTCCGCGTCAACTTCACGCGCCTGTTTCCGACGACTGCTCGCCGCAGGGTCGACGCGGTCGTACTCGGAGCCGAAGTCAATTGCGACGCTCACGTCAGCAAGCCCGTTCTCTCCCTCCTGAAACTCCCATTCGCGAACAATCCAGCGCTCCTGGGAATCCCGAAAGTTGAAGAACAACCGATGCCAGTGAACCCAACTGTCGTAGGTAGGAAGGCTGAGGTTGACGAAGTGCGCGGAGTGCTCCGAGCCGTGATAAGCGTAAGCAATCGTAACGAGTGGGGTCGCGCCCGTTCGACGCGCAATCGCCTTGGTAAGTCTCCGAGCGAATTCTTGAGCAACGCGTTCGGCATCCTCGTCGTTCTGTGGACCCCGTTCAGCCTCGTACTCGAGGTCAGAGATCACTAGAAACGAGAACCCGTAGGTTTCGATGAAGGGCTGAGACATTTTCGAAGCGTGTCATTGTGAGTGGCGTCTTCACTGGGTTTCTCTTGCTGCGCGAACGTGAAACCCCACGCGTATTGTTCCTCACCCTTGACGCCCCGCCCGCGCGCCCGCTAGCAACGCGCCCCATGCAGAGCGCGCCCACCGCCCGCCTTTATTATCGCCCGCGCACCACATAACGCGGCGCGAGACCGTTCGCCCGCGATCCGCCGGCGTTCGTTCGATCAGGAGACGGTCTCCGGCACACCCATCAGGAGCCCTCCCAGTGACGTCCGATCCAGCCGGTTTCAACGCAAAGTCCGATTTTCTGCGCACGATGATCGCGCGCGGGCATGTGCATCAAGCGACCGATCTCGAAGCGCTCGACGCCGCCGCCGCGAAGGGCGTGACGGCTTACATCGGCTACGATCTGACCGCGCCGTCGCTCCATGTCGGCAATCTCGCGACCATCATGATGCTGAAGCGCCTGCAGGATGCGGGCGGCAAACCCATCGTGCTCATGGGCGGCGGCACAACGCGCGTCGGCGATCCTTCCGGCAAGGATGAGACGCGGAAGATTCTGAGCGTCGAGACCATTGCAGCAAACAAGGAATCCCAGCGCGTCGCGTTCTCACACTTCCTCAAGTTCGGCGATGGGCCGACGGATGCGATCCTCGTCGATAATTCGGATTGGCTTCTGCCGCTCAATTACATCGACTTTCTGCGCGATGTCGGCCCGCATTTCTCAGTCAACCGCATGCTCTCGATGGATTCGGTGAAGCTCCGGCTCGATCGCGAGCAGCCGCTCACGTTCATCGAATTCAATTACATGGTTCTGCAAGCGTACGACTTTGTTGAGCTCAACAAACGTCACGGCTGCCGATTGCAGATGGGCGGCTCCGATCAGTGGGGCAACATCGTCAACGGCGTCGAGCTTGGCCGCCGCATGCACGGCGCGGAGCTATTTGGGCTCACCACGCCGCTCGTCACCACTGCTTCAGGCGCGAAGATGGGCAAGACAGCGCAAGGCGCCGTGTGGCTCAATCCGGATATGTTGGCGCCCTTCGACTACTGGCAATTCTGGCGCAACACCGAGGATGCGGACGTTGGGCGCTTCCTGCGCCTCTTCACCGATATGCCGCTTGAAGAGGTCGCGCGCCTCGAGGCGCTCGCGGGCGCCGAGATCAATGACGCGAAGAAAGCGCTGGCGGATTCAGCGACCGCGATGCTGCACGGCGCCGACGCTGCACGCGCCGCGTCAGAAGCGGCACGCGCCGCGTTCAGCGGAGAGGGAAGCGCTGAGGGCCTGCCGACGTTTGCGGTGAGCGACACCGAACTCAACGAAGGCTTGCGCGTCGCGGCGGCGTTCGAGCGCGCCGGGCTTGTCGCCTCGCGCGGCGAAGCCAAGCGCCACATCGCGGCGGGCGCGCTGCGCGTCAACGATGCAGCCGTCGGCGATGAAGCCGCGACTCTCACCCGCGCCGATCTCGTCGATGGCGCGATCAAACTCTCGCTCGGGAAGAAGAAGCACGCGCTGCTGCGCGTGGGCTAGGCGCTACCGATTCTGCGCCGGCTGAGCCGGCTGCGCTGGCCTATTGCGCTGCACCGGCTCGAAGATGCGCCGGAAGATGCCGGGCGTCAGCGCCGAGAGCGGATTGACCGTAACGCGCGCGTTCGCGATAGGCCCGTTCATCGAATAGGTCATGCCGAAGAGGCCTTCGCCTTCGCGTGAGCGGAAGAGATCGCCGATCACCGGCACGTTGCCGAGCATCGAGTTCAGGCCGTACGAAGGCACGACGACGCCGTCGATATCGAGATTGTCGCGCCGCGTATCGTACGAGCCTGTCGCGGTGATGCCGAGCGAGGGGCCGGACGCGCGCGACTCGCCGATTTGAATCCGCCCCGGCGTCATAACCACCGGCGCCTCCATCTGCGTGAAGGTGATGCCATCCCCGCCGAGCATGTCCGCAAGGCCGCGCAATGACGCGACTGAACCCAGCAAGCGCGTCATCGCCGGCACGCGCACGGCGGTAAAATCGCGCATCCGCACGGTGAATTGCGCGCGCATCGGCGAAGGCTGCCAGGTTCCGTCCGCGGTCACCGTGCCGCCGTTGACGTTCTCCGATCCCGCGAGCGCGCGCGCCGCAAAGCCGGCGTCATCGCCACGCAGCGTGATGCGCCCCTGCGGATTGTCCGGCCGCGGGCCCAGGCCGAACGTCAGCGAGCCGCCTTGCGGATCGTTCCCCTGCGCCGTCAGCATGATGAGCGCATCGTTGACGACGGAGAACTCGACGCGCGCATTGGCGAGATTTGTGTTCTGCCGCATGCCAAGCCGATCGACGCGGACGCGCCCTCGAATGGGCGCAGGCGCCGGCCGCGCTGCTGCATTCGCCGCCTGCTGCGCGCGCGCGGCGGCTTGCGGATCCTCATCCATCCACAGCGTGGCGTCGAAGAAGGCGCCGGAAACGTCATAGACGTAGGCGCCGTCGGTCGCGCGCTCGATATTGATGCGGGCGTCGGAGCGGCCGTCGATCTGCACGCGCGGGAACGTCGCGCGCTGGAATTGATCGGCGCGCGAAATGCGCACCTCGCCCTGCGCGGCGTTCATGCCCGGGCCGCGCAGCTCGATCGCGGAGAGCGTGAGCCCGCCGTCGTCGTTGCGCGCGACGTTGAAGCGCGCGCTGCCGGCCTGGCCCGCCCGCTTCGTCCACAGATTGCGCGGCAGCGCCACCGATGCGTTGCGCATGTCAAGCGTCACGGTCGCGTTATCGACTTCATAGCCGCGCCCCGCGCCCGCGAGCGTCACGCCGATGCGGCCTTGCGCCACTTCCGCCACGGGATAGCCGAGGCGTTGCAGATCGTTTGCGTCGAAATCGCCGGAGATTTGATAGCGCGAGGGAGTCGCCGTCCCGCGCGTCATCGTCTCGACCCATTGGATCTGGGTGTTGGAATCGCCCGCGCGCACCGGCCCGGAAATCGTGACCGCGCGATGATCGCCGCGCACCGTCAACCGCCCGTCCGCGAAGCGAAGCCGCCCGTCCCGCTCCATGCCGCCGACGCCAGTGAAATCGCCCGTCACAGTGAAGCGCAAATCCTCGAACGGGACATCGGAGAGCATCGGGCGCTGCAATTCGAGTGCGATCGCGCCTGTGCCGACGACTGTTTCGGGCTGAACCGGCAGGCGCCCTTCAAGGCCGATCGGCTCCTGACGCAGCAGCGTGACGACGCCGCGCGCATCGCCTTGCGCGCGCGCGCGGATCACGCTCATCGCCCCGCGCGGCGAAAGCCGCGGCAGCTCGACCTGGCCCTGGCTGACGACGAGGCCTTCAAGGCGCGCGTCATCCATCCAGAGATCGAAGCGATTGCCTTGAAGCACGGCGCGCCCGCGCCCGGCCGAGACGGGGCTCATCGTGTCGATGAAGCGGAAATTGGCGCCGTCGAAATTGAACGCGATGTTGAGCGCCTCGTCGCGCAGATGGCCTTGCGCGATATCGTCCGGCGTGATGTCGCCGCGGATCGTGATGTCGGTCAGCCGCCCGCCGATGACGGCGTCGCCTACATAGTCGCGCGCGCCTTCCGCCAGCTGCAGCGGCCAGAGGTGCACGACATCGAGCGCCGCGATCGATCCGGTGACGCCGCCTTCGAATTGCGCGCCGGGATGCACTTGGCCGTTCGACGCGTTCGCCCAGAAGACGCGGCCCGTCAGGTTCAGGCGCCCTTGCCCGATCTGGGCCTGGAAGCGTTCGAACTCGATTGCGTCCGCCGCGCGATTGTACCGCCCTGCGATATTGACGCCGGTGATCGCGACACGTTCGGGGAAGACGCCCGGAACCTGCAGCGCGATAGAGGGAAGGTTCGCGCTGAACGTCGCGTCGTTCGGGCGGTCGTCGCGCAGAATGGACGCCGCGTTGACGACGCGAATGGCGCCATTGATGGCGGTGCGATCGCCCGCAAGCGATATCTGATCGACCGTCAGCACGTCGCGCTGAAGGTCGTACGCCGCGTGCAGGCGCCCGCCTTCAACCGCGTAGCGGCCGTCGCTTGTCTGCACGCTGCCGCGGCCGAGCACGAGATCGCCGTCGAGTTGCGTGAGGCCGTCTTCGCGGTCGAGCCCGATGCGGACGGTGGATGTCATCGGCGCGTCGAGATTGGCGAACATGCCCAACATGCCGGGCGGCAGCAGCGCGCGCGGGCGCGCGTTGTTGGCCGAAAACTCGATCATCGCGCTGCTGAAGCGTGTGTCTGTCGTGATGCGAAACGCCGCCGGCGCCGGACCGCGCGGGCCCTCGAGGCGCGCACGCGCGAAGAAGGAGAGGTTGTTGCGCTCGCGGCGCATGTGAAGCTCGGCGGCGTCCGCGCGCCAGCGCCCGCTGCCGCCATCGTCGATGATGAGCAGATGCGCGTCGGTGATCGAGATCGCGCGCATGCGCCCGCCGGGGCCGACGGGGCGCAACGCCTGGGAAAATCCATCGAGCACGCGGTTGACGCGCTCTTCGAGCGTTTCGTTCGGCGGCGGCGCGGGCAACGTTATGTCAGGCTGGGCGCCTTCGGGGCCGAACGCAATGTTGACGGCGCCGTCCTCCATGCGAACGACCGTCACGTCGCCGCCGACGAAATCGGCGCGCGTGAGGCGGAATTGTCCGATGAGCAGATGCCACGGCGAAATGCCGATCGAGGCCTCACGGCTGACCGAAACCGTTTCTCCGCGCGCGTCCTGCAACGCGACGTTCGAGGCCACGAGTTGGAGGCCGCGATCGGCCGTCCATGCAAGCTCGACGCGCTCGACATCGACGGGGCGTCCCCCACGCGCTTCCGCGAGTTCGGTCTCCACATGCTGCGCCAGGATTGGAATCTCGGCGGGGCCCTGTGAGAGCCACCACCAGGTCATCGCGCACACGCACAGCACGAGCGCGAGGATCGTCGCGACCGCTTCGAGGGCGAAGAAGCTCGAGTGCTTGACCGCCTTGTGATGCCGGAGCGCCTTGATCCGCTGCCAGCGGGAAAGCTGGGCTTCTCCCTCTTCGTCCGGATCCGGCAGATCGGGATCGTCCTCACCCCGTTCTTCCTCGCGCCGGCGCCGAACGAGCGCTCTCAGCTGATCCCAGAAGGATGGGCGCGCTTGGCTCCCGGCGTCTTCCGCCGGGGCGTCGAGCGTGTCATCCACGGCCTCATCGGCGCGCATCCCCGGAAACCGGCGACGCGGGCCTCGCGGAGGATCCTGTTCGATGGGCGCAACGCTCAAAGCCGGCGATCCCGCCCCCGATTTCGATCTGCCGACGGCCGGGGGCGGACGCATCAGCCTTCAAAGCCTCAGGAAGAAGCCGGTCGTCGTCTACTTCTATCCGAAGGACGACACGCCGGGTTGTACCCAAGAAGCGCTAAACTTCACTGAAAGGGCGGCCGATTTTGCCGCGGCCGGCGCCGCCATCATAGGCATCTCGCCGGACAGCGTCTCCTCCCACGACAAATTCACGGCCAAATATGGGCTGCAGGTGCTTTTGGCTGCGGACGACGGCCACAAGACCGCCGACGATTACGGCGTTTGGGTCGAGAAGAACATGTATGGACGCAAGTATATGGGCGTCGAGCGATCAACGTTTCTGGTGGCGCCGGATGGAAAGCTCGCCCGAATATGGCGAAAGGTTAAGGTAAACGGGCATGTCGAACAGGTGCTGGAAAGCGTGAAAGACTTGTGACGGCATCGTCTCTATTAATATTCTCGCAGCGCAACGCTGTGGCCTTTCCTATGCATGCTTCCACAGCGTTATGCTGAAATTCTTGTAAATGGCGGTAACGCCCTGTTGCAAATCGCTACTTTATGGTTTGGTATGGGCGACGGGTGGGGCAAGTAGAATATCTGTCAGGCGGGCGGTGACGGACATGAGCCAGTTCGGATCGCGGGCACGGGCGTTTTTTGACCGCGTGTTCCCGGAACGTCAGATCTACCACCGCTCCGGCGGCATGGTCCGATACGTCTCCCTCTCGCCTTCCCGGCAAGCCCTTCTGGCGCTCGGCGCCGCCGGCCTTGCAGGCTGGTGTGTTTACGCCACCGCCGACACAATTCTCGACAATCTCCAGGCCAATTCCTCCGCCAGCGAAGTCGAGCGACTGGAAGCCCGTTACCAGCGCTGGCTGAACGAAGCGCGCGCTCAATCGGCCGCCGCCCAGGCTCAGCTCGCCGAACGCACCGAGACCTTCCAGCGCACGACCGCCGAGTTCGAGCGCCGCCACGAAGTTCTCCGCGGGCTGCTCGAAATGGCCGGCGGCTCCAACCTCACCGCCGGCGCCCGCACGATCGAGCGCGACGGCGCGCGCCTGCTCATGCGCGCCTCGATCGACGAGGCGGAGCCGCGCGTTTCGCGCGCGCTTGCGCAGATGAACGATGCGCCCGCATTGGTGCGCACCGTCGGCTTCCGCCAGCAAGTCAGCGCGATGGAAGCCGATCAGGCGAGCGCGCTCGCCGAGCTTGAAGACACCGTCGCGGAGCGCAGCGAGCAGATGCGCGGCGTGCTGCGCCTGACCGGCGTTTCGGTCTCGCGTCTCGTCGGCACGGACGGCGACGCCGAGATGGGCGGGCCGCTCGTTTCGCGCGAACTCATCGATTATCTGCGCCAAAGCGGCCTTGAATCCGATTTCGCGCATCGCGTCAGCCAAGTGGCCGCGCGCGTCGCGGAATCGCGCCGCCTGCAAGCGATCGCGGATGCGACGCCGCTCGCGCAGCCGGTCGCGGTCGATTATCGCGAAACCTCGGGCTATGGCCCGCGCGTCGATCCCTTCACGGGCCGCCCGGCCTTCCATGCCGGGCTGGACATGGCCGCGTTCGAGCGCGCGCCCGTCGTCGCCACCTCGCCCGGGACTGTGACTTTCGCTGGCGTTCGCTCAGGATATGGCTATGTGGTCGAGATCGATCACGGCCATGGCTTCCGCACACGCTATGGCCACTTGCGCGACATCCAGGTCAGCCGCGGCGAGCGCGTCGCGATCGGCCAGCGCGTTGGATCTATGGGCTCAACCGGTCGCAGCACCGGGACCCATCTGCATTACGAGGTATGGTTCCGGGGTCGTGCGGTCGACCCGGTCAATTTCCTGAGGGCTGGTCGACATGTTTACGAACAAGGGTAATCGTCCGGACGGATTGCCTGCCGCGCCTGAAACCGGCGCCCCTCGTCGCACACCACCTTCACGCGTCATGACATCCATCATCGCCAACGGCGTGAAAATCGTCGGCTCGGTCGAGGCGGACGGCGCAGAGGTGCAGGTTGACGGCGAGATCGAGGGCAATGTCCGCGGCGGCAGCCTGACGATCGGCGACACCGGCATGGTCAAGGGCGACATCGTCTCCGAAAGCGTGCTGGTGAACGGCCGCGTCGAAGGGTCGGTCCGGGCGCGCAAGGTTCAACTCGCCCGCAACGCCCATGTGCTGGGCGATATCGTCCACCAGAGCCTCTCAGTGGAGATGGGCGCGGTGTTCGAGGGCCAGTGCCGTTATTTGCAGGATCCGCTCCGTCAGGACGGTGCCCCTCAGCTTTCTTCACCTGGCGTTGACCGTTCCGCTTCACAATCCTCCGCACAGTCATTCGGAGGAGGATCTGGTTCCGTCTTTGGGGAGCCCACCACGAGCAGCAGCCAAGACCGCATGGTCGCCGGCGTGATCGTCACTGGACACTCCAGCTAGTTTCACTGGTTTCTGGGTTGGGAATTTGAACTTGGGCCGGCTCTTTAGCCGGCCCTTTTGTTTTTGACGTTCCCCTCCCCCGCGCGCGGGATTAAGACGCGCTTAAGAACCGAGAGACGGGGGAGATCACGGATGAAATCGGCTTGGCTCGCCGCTGCCGCGGCGATTCTGTTTGCGTCCGCCTGCACGCCGCAGGAGCGCGCGCCGGGCGCGGCGCAAGCTGCCGGCGAAGGCATCCATTATACCGGCGCCGATGCGCTCGGGATCGGCCGGCACATCTCCATCGTCGGCGGCTGCAACGATTGCCACACGCAGGACTTTAATATCCGCGGCCTGGCGATCCCTGAGAGCGAGCGCCTGCTGGGTTCAAACATGGGCCATTACGGCCCCTGGGGCACAAGCTATGCCTCAAACCTGCGCATCGTCGCGGCCAGCATGAGCGAGGACGAGTGGGTGGAGATGATGCGAACACGCAACGGCCTGCCGCCGATGCCGTGGGAGATCATCCATCACTACAGCGCCGAGGATATGCGCGCGCTCCACCAATACATCCGCTCGCTCGGCGATGTCGGCCAGCCCGTTCCCACCGCGCTGCCGCCCGGCCCGCCGCCGCCCGAGCCGTATACGGATTATCTCACGCATGCGGGCCCGCCGCCTGCTGCTCCGCCGGGCTAAGCGCTAGCGCACCAGCGCAAACCGTCCGTCCGGCCCACGCAAACGCGCGGCAGCGAGCGCTGCGCTCCATGCAGCTTTGAGCGAGCCGCCTTCGGCGAGGCGCGCGAAGAAATCGCGCCCGGGCGCTTCGATCCAGCGATAGGTGAGCACGGAAACCGTCACGACCGCGCCGAGATAGCCGAGCGCCAGCGCGTCCATCGTCCAGGCATTGCCGAAGAAGAACATCTCGGAGTTCGGCATTTGCAGCTGCAAATGCCAGCGATCCTCAGCGTAGCGCGCGAAGCCCGTCATCAGCGCCAGCACGAAAGCGTGGGTCATATAGATGGAGTAGGAGATGCGCCCGAGGAAGGACGGCGCATTCGTCGTGAGCAGTCGTGAGATCGCGCCCTCGCCGCGCGCGAAAACGATGATGGCGCCGGAGAAGAGAATGCCGGCGAGCACGTTGATCCCCGGAAAGCGCACCAGGTACATGCTGAGAAGCGCCGCGACGGCGCCCAATTCCCAAAGCGTCGCGGCCTTGAGTTTCACCGCCGCGAAGCGCTGGTGGAGCGTGTAGGCCATCGCGCCAAGAAAGAAGCCGTACACGCAGCGCAGAAAGCCCGCTTCCACCGCGAACTCGAACCCCGGATGGAAGCGCCGCCACAAGATCATCGATGCGGTGACCACGCAGAGCATGATCGCGATCGGCCAGCGCCAACGGCGGAAGAACACGCACCACACCGCGAAGATGAGATAGGTGTAGAATTCCGTGCTGATCGACCAGCTCGGGAAATTCCAGCCCGACAGCTCCATCTGCGGAATGCCGTTCAGGAGCACAAGCGCGTAGCCCAGATATTCCAGGCTGTTGACGCCGGTGAACGGCGCCTGTCCGCTTTCCGCGCCTTCCGCGACAAGCGCGAGCTTCACCAGCTCAAACGCGAGGAACGCCATCAGCATCGCGAAGTGCAGCGGATAGAGCCGCCCGAAGCGTTTGATCGTGAAAACGCGCGCCTGACGCACCGTATCGAGCCGCGCGCCATAAGCGTGCATCATCACAAAGCCGGAGAGCACGAAGAAAAAGAGCACGCTGATGTTGCTGTGGCGGACGATGTCCCAATTATAGAAATGGCCCGCCGCGCTCAGGTGATAGAGCGCCACGCTGAGCGCGAGAATGCCGCGCCACGATTCCAATGCGCCGAAGAGCGCCCGACCCGCCTGCATGGCCGCCCGTTCCGAATGCCTCGCCGCCGAAAACGCGCTTAGGCGCGCGTTTCGTCAAACGAAAGCACCCGAGGCGCGAACCACGGCGTCTTCACCAAATTGTCGCTAACGGCTGCAGCGCTAGTCGATATCGGCGACTTCCTTGTGCCCTTGCCCGCTCACGCGCGCGGCGAGCGAGGCGGCCATGAATTGATCGAGATCGCCGTCGAGCACGCCTTGTGTATCGCTCGTTTCAACGCCGGTGCGCAGATCCTTGACCATCTGATAGGGCTGCAAAACGTAAGAGCGGATCTGGCGGCCCCAGCCGATCTCTGTCTTGCTGGCGGCGAGCGCGTTGGCCTCCGCTTCGCGCTTCTGCAATTCCTGCTCGTAGAGGCGCGCGCGCAGCATCTCCCACGCGGTGGCGCGGTTCTTGTGCTGAGAGCGTTCGCTCTGACACGCGACGACGATGCCCGTCGGCATGTGCGTCAGGCGCACCGCGGAATCGGTCTTGTTGATGTGCTGGCCGCCCGCGCCGGAGGCGCGATAGGTGTCGGTGCGGACGTCCTTGTCGAGAATCTCGATCTCGATGGAATCGTCGATCTTCGGATAGACCCAGGCGCTGGCGAAGCTGGTGTGGCGGCGCGCGTTTGAATCATAGGGCGAGATGCGCACGAGGCGGTGCACGCCCGCCTCGGTCTTGAGCCAGCCATAGGCGTTGTCGCCCTTAATGAGCAGCGTCGAGGATTTGATGCCGGCGGCCTCGCCGTCCTGACGCTCAAGCTCCTCCACCTGATAGCCGTGCGCTTGCGCCCAGCGCGCATACATGCGCGCCAGCATCTGCGCCCAATCCTGGCTCTCGGTGCCGCCGGCGCCGGAGTTGATCTCCATATAGGCGTCGTTGGCGTCCGCTTCGCCCGAAAGCAGCGCTTCAAGCTCGGCCTTGGCCGAGCGCTCCCGCAGCGCCTTGAGCGATTTGATCGCATCCTCGATCAAGCTCTCTTCGCCTTCGGCCTCCGCCATCTCGGCGAGCTCGACCGAATCCGTGAGCTCCTGCGTGATCGATTTGATCGCGTCGATCGAACCCGAGAGCTTGTTGCGCTCGCGCATGAGGCGCTGCGCCTTCTCGGGATCGTTCCAGAAATTCGGATCTTCGACGAGCGCGTTCAGCTCATCGAGGCGTTGGAGAGCGCGATCCCAGTCAAAGACGCCTCCGCAGCAGGGAGACGCTCTCTTCGATCTGCTCGGCGAGGTTGGCGATGTCTGCGCGCATGGAAATCCCGTTGAATCAGTCGCGCGGAGATATGGCGCCTCCGCGCGCGCTTGCCATCCCCTCCAGGCTCAATAGAGGCCGGTGAGGTCGTCCTGACTTTGCTGCTGCTGTTGCTGCGCCTGGCCGGGCGTGGCGCGCGGGCCGCCATCGCCGGGCGCGATCGCGGCGCCCTCGAAGAGGCGCGGGTCGATCGGCTCGGTGCCGCCGAAGATGAAGGGCGAGGACGCGACCTCGACCGTCGGCTCGGTGCCGGGCCGGAAGGCTTCGGTGATGGTGACCGTGGTCGATGGGCCAGGCAGCAGGCCGGTCATCGCGTCAACGCGCACCAGCCGCACGCCAGCCGGAATGCGGAACGGCGGCGAAGGTTGCCCGCGCAGCGCTTCGGACATGAATTCGCGGAAGATCGGCGCCGCGAGGCGCCCGCCGGTTTCGCCCTCGCCCATGTTGCGCGGCGTATCGAAGCCTACCCAGACGCCGACCGCGAGGTCGGGCGAAAAGCCGACGAACCAGGCATCGCGATAGTCGTTCGTCGTGCCGGTCTTGCCGGCGAGCGGGCGGTTGAGCGTTCCGACGCTCGCGGCCGTGCCGCGCTGCACGACGCCTTCCGACATTGAGACGATCTGATACGCCGTCACCGGATCGAGCACTTGCGCGCGCGTATCGGGCAATTCCGGCGCGCGCTGCCTGCGCCATGGCGCGGTGCAGTTGGGGCAGTTGCGCTGATCGGCGCGGAACACCGTGAGGCCCTGGCGATCCTGCACGCGGTCGATGAAGATGGGCCGCACGCGGCGCCCGCCATTCACGAACATCGAATAAGCCGTCGTCATGCGCAGCACGGTGGTTTCGCCCGCGCCCAGCGCCAGCGAGAAGACGCGCGGCACGCGCTCTCCATAGACGCCGAGGCGCTGGCCGTATTGCACGACGCGGTCGATGCCCATCTCGTAGGCGACGCGCGCCGTCATCGCGTTCCGCGATTGCTCGAGGCCGCGGCGCAGAGTCGTCGGGCCGTAATATTCGCGCGTGTAGTTTTCGGGCGACCAGTTCGAGCCGTCGCCGGCAGCGATGTTGAGCGGGCCGTCCTCGATGAGCGTCGAGGGCGTCACGCCGAAATCGAGCGCGGCCGCATAGACGATCGGCTTGAACGCCGAGCCCGGTTGGCGCTGCGCCTGCGTGGCGCGGTTATAGCCGAGGCGTGCGAGATCGTAGCCGCCGATCATCGCGAGCACGCGGCCCGTATGCGGATCCATCGCGACGAGCGCGCCCTGCACCTCGGGCACCTGGCGCAGCGTGAAGCGGCTGTTCGTTCCCGGCAGCACGTAGATGATCGAGCCCGCGCGCAGCGCGCGTTCGCGATCGCGCCGCGCGCCATTGGCCGCCCACGTCGCGTCGTCCGCGCTCAAACGGCCTTCCGCGCCTGTTTCGGTGGTGAAGCGCACGCCGCCCGAAGTTCCCGTCACCATGGCGCGATGCCAGCCCGTCATGGCGGGCGGAGCGGCCGCATCGCGCAGCTGCGTGCGGATGTCGCCCTGCGCGTTGCCCTGCGCGATCGGCCCGCGATAGGCGTGGCGGCGGTCGTATTGTTCGAGGCCGCGCCGCAGCGCGCGCGCGGCGATCGTTTGCAAGCGCGTATCGAGCGTGGTGCGGATCGAGAGGCCCTGGCCCAAAAGATCGCGTTCGCCGAATTGCTCGACGCCTTGGCGGCGCACCTCCTCCACGAAATGCGTCGCGGCGATGAATTGATCGCCCGACAGGCGGTCACGCGTTTCAAGGCGCTCCGCGCGCGCGGCTTCGGCCTCTTCGGCCGTGATGTAGCCCTCTTCGAGCATGCGCCCGATCACGTAATTGCGGCGCTGGATCGCGCGCTCGTAATTGGTGTTCGGGTTGTAGAGATTGGGCCCGCGCGGCAACCCGGCGAGAAACGCGATCTGGCCGATCGTCAGGTCGTTGAGCGACGTGTTGAAGTAATTGAGGGCCGCGGCCGCGACGCCGTACGCGCGCCGGCCGAGATAAATCTCGTTGAGGTAGAGTTCGAGGATGCGGTCCTTATCGAGGGCCTGCTCGATCCGCACCGCGAGAAACGCTTCGCGGATTTTGCGGTAGAGGCTCCGCTCGCGGCCCGTGAGCATATTGCCCGCAACCTGCTGCGTGATCGTCGATGCGCCTTCAAGACGCCGGCCGCGCAGCACGTGCATCACGTTGGCGGCCATCGCGCGCGCAACACCGCGCGCATCGACGCCGGTGTGGCGATAATAGTTCTGATCCTCGGCCGCGATGAACGCCTGCTGCAGCCGCAACGGGATCGCCTCGATCGGCACGAACACGCGATGCTCGTTGGCGAACTCCGCGACCAGCGCGCCGTCGCCGGCGTGTACGCGCGTCGTGATCGGCGGCTGGTATTCGCGCAGCGCCCGGTAGTCCGGCAGCGTCTGCAGGGCGAAGAAGAGGAGGCCCCCCACGCCCACGACCAGCACCGCCAAGGCGATGGCCCCGCCGATCAGAATTCTACGAAGCATGCCGCTCTAGCCTTTTCCCGCAGACCGCGTCGCGGGGTTTTGCGGCCTGATTATGGCTTCTAGGGGTACGGGCGCCAGGGCCCCACACCCAAAACGCATTACCGCGCGGCCATTTGCCGGGGCGCGGCGAAATGGGCGTCCACCGCATCGGCCAGGGCCAAGGCCATGCGCGCCTGTTGGCGCGGATCGGCGAGGCGGCGCTCATCCTCGGCATTCGAGAGAAAGCCCATCTCGACGAGCACAGCCGGGACATCGGGCGCGAGAAGGACGAAGAAGCCTGCCGCGCGCGGCGTGCGGTGCATGATCGGCACCCCGGCCTCTCCCAGCTCGGCCAGCACGGTGCGGGCGAAGACGCCGGAGCGGTTTGTCGTCTCGCGCTGTGTGAGATCGAGCAGAATATTGTGCACTTCCGTATTTTGCGGGGCCGCGCCCATGTCGATGTGCCAATTCTGCGTGTTCATGAGGCCGCGCGCGCGCGTCTGTCCACGCTCGGACAATGTATAGACCGCAGCGCCGCGCGCCGCCGACCCCGGCGCAGAATCGGCGTGCAGCGAGATAAACAGATGCGCGCCGTGTTCGCGCGCGAAAGCGACGCGATCCTCGAGCTCGATGAAGCGGTCGGCGTCGCGCGTCATGGCGACCTCGTAGCCGCGCGCCACCAATTGATCCCTGAGCCCACGGGCCGCCGCCAGCACGATGTCGCGCTCGCGCATGCCCGAAACGCCTGTGGCGCCTGGATCGCGCCCGCCATGGCCGGCGTCGATCACAATCGTCCGGCGGAGCGGCGCGGCCGGGGGCAAACGCGAAAGATCGCGGCTGCGCTCCGCGGCGAGCGGCACGAGTTCCTCGGGCGCCTCGCCCGCAAAGGTGAAGATGAGCCTACGCCCATTGCGTTCGACGCTGCGCTGGGTGAGGCGCGCGGGCGCGGCGAGGTCGAGCACGAGGCGCGCAGCGCCGTTGGGCTGGTTGGCGAAGCGGCGGCGCAGCGCGACGCCGGCCCCCTCGGCCTGGCCAGCATGGGTCCAGCGTGCGCCGGGCATATCGAGCACGAAGCGATCCGGCCCGCTCAAGAAGAAGTCGCTCGGCCGGCGCACGGCGCGGTCCGTTTCGACGACAAGGCGCACGCCGCCCTCCACCGGCGCGACCGAAACGGCGCGCACCGCGATGGGATCGTCCGCCGTCGCAGGGACGGCGACGAAGGCGGCCGCGAGGATGGCGGCGCGGACGTGCGACTGAAGGCGGGAGACAGCCATGGCGAAGGCGCGGAAACTACGCGCCGCGATTTGAGATCACGTTGATAGAATTGGTTTATTTCCGTTATCCCTGCAGCAATCTCAGTTTCCGTAATTTTACTTTCGTCTTAAGTAGATTTCGCAGCCGAAATCTTGGCGAATGCTGCGACGCAACATGCCCCTACTTGGGGTTTTCGTAGTGGAATCACGGAATCCTCAGTAGTCTCCAAATCGCGCGGGACACGATAACAAGCGCGTATGCCTGGAGGGAACGCATGGACCTGCAAACTATCCTCATCTGGTGCCTGATCGGCGCGATCGCCGGCTGGCTCGCCGGACTCATCATGCGCGGTTTCGGCTTCGGCCTGATCGGCAACATCGTCATCGGGATCATCGGCGCGGTCGTCGGCGGCTGGCTGTTCGGCCAGCTCGGCATTTCGCTCGTCCCCGGCATCGTGGACACGATCATCGCCGCCACGGTGGGCGCCGTGATCGTCCTCTTCATCGTCAGGCTGGTGAAACGGGCTTAGCCGCTCACTCTGAGCCCCAGGGCGGCGGTGGAGCAGCCGCCGCCCTGGTCAGATCGAAGCGCACTCGGAAGAGCCGTCCGCTGGGGCGGCTCAATTCATATGTGAAGCTCTCGCCCGGCTCGATCTCCATGGCCCACGTATTGGCGGTGGAGGCGGCGGCCGCATTGGCGTTGAAAAGTGCTATGGAATAGGCGTCCACGGGAAATTCCTGACGCGCCGGAGAGCCCACGCCCGCGGTGTCCCCGCCATACATCGTCAGCACATCGGGGCTGCCGTTCTCGTGGCGGTGATCGTGCTTGAGCCGCAACCCGGCGCCCGTCCGGGTGAGCACCCACGTCCGGGAGCGGTCCTCCCCGACATGGAATGGGATGCGGATTTCCTCCGCCCCGCACTCGCGCACGTGCATGACGAGCCGTGCGCCCACGAACGGATCGTCCGCCGGGGCGGGCGTATTGGCCGTCACCTCCCCCTCGAACGCCTGGCCGCAGAGGGCGGCGATGCGGGCGAAGAAGGCGTCGTGGGGACTTTCATGCGTGGTCGCACATGCGGAGAGGGCGAGCAGCGCCGCTGCGAGGGCGAGGGTTTTCATGGGCGCCACATTGGCCCCTCGCCCCGGCGCCGGCAATTCAGGCGCCGCCTCGAAGCGCGTGCGGCGGCGCTTCCTTTCCCATTCGACTTGTTGCATGGTGATCGCATCCGGCCGCCCGCCGAGGCCCCCAAAGAGCCAGGGCGCGGCGCCGTTTGTTCTTGCATTGCGGGATGCAAATTCGCCGGGCCGCTGGACGGCCTCCCGAAATGGCTTGAGGGCGTCCAACCGCCGCCAGCCCTTTCCACGCGCAAGAACGAAAACCTACGCCCGCCGCCCTCAAAGCGCGGCGAACCGGAGCTGCGATGCGCCAATCCCTCCCCCTCGCGATCCCGGCCCATCCGGCCCGCGCGAGGAAGGGTGCGCCCGCCGCTTTTCTCCTCACACCTCGCCGCGACGAGGCCGGCCCGCGCGCTCCATGCCCGCATCAGGCCAGCCGCCGACGCGCCCACGGAGCCAAAGATGGCCAAGAAAATGCTGATCGACGCCGCGCACCCGGAAGAGACCCGGGTCGTGGTGCTGGACGGAAGCCGCGTTGACGATTTCGACTTCGAAACTCAATCCAAGAAACAGCTTCGGGGAAACATCTATCTCGCCAAGGTGACGCGCGTTGAGCCGTCGCTGCAGGCGGCGTTCGTCGAGTATGGCGGCAACCGCCACGGCTTCCTCGCGTTCAGCGAGATCCACCCGGACTATTACCGCATCCCCAGCGCGGACCGCGAGGCGCTGAAGGCCGAGTTCGAAGCCGCCGCGCGCGGCGAGAGCGACGCGGAAGGCAATCACGAAGAAGTCGATGACGAGGTCGTCGATGAGCGCCGCCGCCAAATTCTCACGCGCCGCTATCGCATCCAGGAAGTGATCCAGCGCCGGCAGATCATGCTGGTGCAGGTCGTCAAGGAAGAGCGCGGCAACAAGGGCGCGGCGCTCACCACCTATCTCTCGCTCGCGGGGCGCTATTGCGTGCTCATGCCCAACACCGGGCGCGGCGGCGGCATCTCGCGCAAGATCACCAACAGCGCGGACCGCAAGCGGCTGAAAAAGGTCGCCGCGGAGCTCGATGTGGCGCAAGGCATGGGGCTCATCATCCGCACCGCCGGGGCCAAGCGCACCAAGACCGAAATCAAGCGGGACTACGAATATCTAACCCGCGCCTGGGAGACGATCCGGGACGAGACGCTCAAGAGCATCGCGCCCGCGCTCATCTACGAAGAATCCTCCCTGGTGAAGCGCGCGATCCGCGATCTTTACGACAAGGACGTGGACGAGATTCACGTCGAGGGCGAAGGCGCCTACAAAGAGGCGAAGGATTTCGTCCGCATGCTGATGCCCAGCCATGCGAAGCGCGTGCATATCTGGCGCGAACCGACGCCGATCTTCACCAAGCACGGCGTGGAGCGGCAGCTCGAGAGCATCTATTCGCCAGTCGTGCAGCTCAAAAGCGGGGGCTACATCGTCATCAACCAGACCGAAGCGCTCGTCGCGATCGACGTGAACTCAGGACGTGCGACGCGCGAACGCAACATCGAACAGACCGCGCTCAAGACGAACCAGGAAGCGGCCGACGAGGCCGCGCGCCAGATGCGTCTCAGGGATCTCGCCGGCCTCATCGTGATCGATTTCATCGACATGGAGGAAAACAAGAACGACCGAACGGTCGAGAAGCGCATGAAGGATGCGCTCCGCTTCGACCGCGCGCGCGTGCAGATGGGCAAGATTTCCGGCTTCGGCCTTCTGGAGCTTTCGCGCCAGCGGCGGCGCACGGGCGTGCTTGAGGGCTCGTCGCACATCTGCCCGCAATGTTCTGGCACCGGGCGGGTGCGCTCGGTCGAATCGTCTTCGCTCACGCTCTTGCGCGCGCTCGATGACGCAAGCACCAAGCGCCGCGGCGAAATGCTGGAGGCGCGTGCCCCCGCCGAAGTCGCGCTCTATCTCCTGAACGAGAAGCGCGAAACGCTCGCGGGGATCGAAGCGGCGCGGGATGTGCGCATTCGCGTGGCCGCGTCGGCAGCGCTCCTGCCGCCGGATTACGAGATCGTCTCGATGGGAATGCGGGCGCCTGCGAGCGACGATCATCACGAAGAAGAAGCGCCGCGCCGCGCACCGCGCGACGAAGAGCAACACGCCGAGGCTGAAGAGGAAGAAGCCGAAACGGTGGAGGCTCGCGACGGAGAAGCCGAAGGCGAGGCGAACGGCGACGCGCAGCGCCGGCGCCGCCGCGGCCGCAGGGGCGGACGGCGCCGGCGCGAAGGCGGCGACGGCGCGCCCGCGCTTGCGCAGACCGCCGAGGGCGAAACGCTCACCGACGAAACCGACGCCGATGAAGCCGAGGCCGAAGCCGATGGCGCGGCCGCGCCTTCCGAGGGCGAGGCAAACGGCGACGGCGAACGCCGCGGGCGCCGCCGCCGTCGCCGGCGGGGACGCGGCGGGCGCAATCGCCGAGAGGGCGAAGGAACGCCCGCCGAAGGCAGCGATCTCACGCCGGGCGAACTCGCCGAGGCCATGAACCGCGACGTCGAGGAAGGCGGCGACGACGATGAAGATGTCGAGGCTGTCGCGTCCGAGCCTGTCATCGTCGCCGCTCAGAGCCGTGAGCCGGTGATCGAGGCGATCGAACAGGCAGGCGAGGCCGCATTCGAGCGCGCCGAAGCAGGCCCCTCGACCGACGATCCGCCTGAGGAAGCGGCCGACGATGGCGGCGAGGCCGAGCCCGCGCCTGCGCGCGAAGAACCGGCCCTGGTCGGGGCCGAGGCGGTTTCTTACGAACCTGACACCGAGCGGCGTGAGCGTTTCCTTTCGCGCTTCAGCCGTTGGGGAAAGAAGTAGGATCGGGCCATGTTCATGCCGCAAAATGCGGTTTGATCGCGAGAAAATGCGGGACGCGAAAGAAGGAGCGGCCATGCGCGCGAAGAACGCTGTGTCCAAGCTGAAAGCGATCGCAGCCGCCGCGATCATGATCTTCGCGAGCGCCCAGCCGGCGCTCGCGCAGCAGCAGCAGCGACAGCCTTCGATCATCCGCGACGCGGAGATCGAGCAATCGCTCAACATCATGGCGCGCCCGCTGTTCGATGCGGCGGGGCTTGAGGCCGACGATATTCAGATCCTCCTCGTCGGCGATCGTTCGATCAACGCCTTCGTCACCAATGGGCAGCGCATCTTCGTGCATACCGGCCTCATCATGGAGGCCGAGAACGTCAACGAACTGATCGGCGTCATCGCGCACGAAACCGGCCACATCTCCGGCGGGCACTTGGCGCGCTCGCGCGAGGCGATGAATTACGCGCTGCGCCCCGCGCTCATCGCGATCGGCCTCGGCATTCTGGCGATCGCGGCCGGCGCGCCGGATGCGGGCGCGGCGCTCATCTCGGGCGCGGGGCAGTTCGCGCAGGGCAGCTTCGTGCGCCACACGCAGGTTCAAGAATCCGCGGCCGACCAGGCGGGCGCGCAATTCCTCGAAGCAAGCGGGCAATCCGGCGCGGGCCTCATCTCATTCTTCAATCGCGAGCTCCGCCCGATGGAGTTCGCGGTGCGGCGCGTGCCAGCTTACATGGTCACACACCCGTTCACGTCAGACCGCATCGAGTCGCTCCGGCAGCGCGTCGAGCATGCCGAGCACTATCAGACGCCTGACAATCCCGATTACGTGCGCCGCTTCGAATTCATGCAGGCCAAGCTCGTCGGCTTCATCGAGCCGCTCGCGCGCACGCTGCAGCTCTACCCGGTGACCGACACGTCGCAGCCTGCGCGCTACGCGCGCGCCATCGCCTATTGCGGCTGCGGCGTCGAATCCCGCATTCCCGATCTCACCCGCGCGCGCGCCGAGATCGACGCGCTCATCGCGGCCGATCCGAACAACCCCTACTATCAGGAACTCGCCGGGCAGATCCTCTTCGAGAACGGCCGCTCCGCGGAATCCATCCCGTTCCACCGCCGCTCCGTGGAGCTCGCGCCCAACGAAGCGCTGCTGATGATCAATCTTGCGCGCTCGCTCATCGCCGCGAACGGCCGCGCCGGCGCCGACGAAGCGGTGGAGCTGCTGCAACGCGCGCTGCGCTTCGAGCCGGACAACGGCTTTGCCTGGCGCGAGCTTGCCACAGCGCACGATCTGCGCGGCGAGGACGGGCTGGCGCGCCTCGCCTCCGCCGAGCAGGCCTACGCCATCGGCGATTTCGGCCGCGCCCGGAACTTCGCGGAACGCGCGCGCCGCTCGCTGGAGCAAGGCACCGCCTCCTACCAACGCGCCTCCGACATCGTCGCCTCCGCGCAGAACGAAGCGCCGGAGGAAGAAGAGCAGCGCGGCCAGCCGGGCAGGCGCGGCTAAGCCATCAGGAGCTTTCGACAATGACGCGGAATTTGGTCGCGACGCTCGTCGCCTGCGCGGCGGTCGCGCTTTCGTTGGCGGGCGCCTCATGCAGCCGGCAAAGCGAGCAAGCGCAAGCGCCGGCGGCCGCGCCGGCGCCCCCGATCACCCAGTCGATAGACGTCTCGCAATTCAACGAAGCTCAGCAGGCCGATATCCGCGCCATCGTACGCGACTATCTCGTGCGCGATCCAGCCGTGCTCGAGGCCGCTCTCGAAGCACTCGCGGCGCAAAAGGCCGACGAACGGCGCCGCGAGTTCGAGAACGACACACGCTCCTATTCGCACGGCCCCGCGAACGCGGCCGTCACCATCGTCGAACTCTACGATTATCGCTGCCCCTATTGCCATGCCGCGCTTGAGTGGGTGAACCGCGTCATCGCCACGCGGCGCGACGTGCGCGTCGTCTTCCGCGAGCATCCCATCCTCACGCAGCAATCGCATGAGGCCGCACTCGCGGCGATGGCCGTGCTGCAGCAGAACCGCCAGCGCTTCCTGCCGTTCCACCGCGCGCTGATGGCGTTCCGCGGCGATCTCACTAGCGCGCAGATCGATACGCTCGCGCGCAACGCGGGCGTCGATGTCGCGCGCATGCGCCGCGACATGGGCAATCCCGAGATCGAGGAGCAGTTCCGCCGCACCATGGAGCTGGCGTCCGAATCCGGCATGACCGGCACGCCCGCCTTCGTCATCAATGGGCGCGTCGTGAATGGATATCCGGGGCCGGAAGAATTGGACCGCGTGCTCCGCGAAGCGACCGAAGCCGCACGCACGCAACAAACCAGCAACTAGAGCCGTCCGCCGCCCTCCCAAAAGAGCGGCATTCGCCGGGCCTTGACTCCCCGCGTTCTTACTCATATCTATCTAGTTATATCACCATTTGGTTATCCTATGCCATCGACTGCCGCTCGCCTCGACGCCACCTTCGCCGCCCTCGCCGATCCCACGCGGCGCGCGATCCTGGCGCGTCTCGCCACGGGTGAGCTCTCCGTCATGGAATTGGCCGCGCCGTTCGAGATGAGCCAGCCGGCCGTCTCCAAGCATCTCAAGGTGCTGGAAGGCGCGGGCCTCATCACCCGCGGGCGGGATGGCAAGCGCCGCCCCTGCCGCATCGAAGCCAAGCCCTTGGAGGCCGCCAACGAGTGGCTCGAACGTTACCGTGACATTTGGGAGGCCAACTATCAGCGCCTCGATGCGTTGCTGGAGGAGATGCAGCGCGCACCGGCTGCGAAGCGCCGCAAAGCGAGGAAAGCAAAGTCCGATGACTAAGATCACGCCCTTCCTCTGGTTCGACGCCAACATCGAAGATGTCGTCGCTTACTACGCGTCCATCTTTCCCGACACGCGCGTCCTCTCCGCCAACCCGATGAGCGCGAGCTTCGAGCTGCTGGGCCAACGCTTCAACGCGCTGAACGGCGGGCCGCACTTCAAGTTCAACGAGGCGGTGTCGTTCTTCATCGAATGCGCCGATCAGGCGGAGGTCGATTTCTATTGGGAGAAGCTCACGGCCGATGGCGGCGCGGAAAGCCAATGCGGCTGGCTCAAGGATCGCTACGGGCTTTCCTGGCAAGTCATCCCGAAGCGCCTGAACGAACTCTTCAGCGATCCCGATCGCGCGAAGGCATCCCGCGCGCAGCAAGCGATGCTGAAGATGAAGAAGATCATTGTCGCGGAGCTCGATGCGGCGGCGGCGGGTTGAGTGGGCTTTGAGAGAAGCAAGGAGAAGAGAGATGGCTGCAACGATTGAGAAGGCGCAAGTCGCCCTGCCGAACGACACCGACGTCGTCGTCACACGCGCGTTCAATGCGCCGCGCGCGCTCGTCTGGCGCGCGCACACCGAGCCTGAACTATTGAAGCGCTGGATGACGGGGCACGACGGCTGGTCCTTCCCCGTGTGCGAAATGGATGTGCGCCCCGGCGGCAAATATCGCTGGCGCTGGAGAAACGATGAGAACGGCCAAGAATTCGGGTTCTATGGCGAGTTCCACGAAATCTCCGCCCCCGCGCGCTTTGAGCATTCCGAATTCTTCGATCCCGGCGATGTCGGCGGCGACATGGGCTCCGGCGCGCGCATCACAACCGAATTCGCCGAGCGCGACGGCGTCACCACGATGACCACGACGATCCGATACAAGACCAAGGAAGAGCGCGAAGCCGCCCTCTCCACCGGCATGACGGACGGCATGGAATACAGCTACCAGAAGCTCGACGATCTCCTCACCAAGCAAATCTAGGCCGGAGGCTGCGCGTCATGGATCTCAAGATCACCACGCCGAGCGACACCGAGATCGTCGTGACGCGCAGCTTCGCGGCGCCCCGGCAATTCGTGTTCGACTGCCACACCCGCGCCGATCTCATCCCGCGCTGGATGGGCGGGCCCGACGGCTGGACGATGAGCGAATGCAGCGCCGATGCACGGCCCGGCGGGCGCTACCGTTATGTCTGGCGCCACGAGGATGGGCGTTCGATGGGCGCCGGCGGCACGTATCACGATATCGTCTCGCCCGAACGCATCGTCCACGACGAAATGTTCGATGAGGATTGGACGGGCGGCGAGACGATCAACACGATCTCGCTCACAGAGCACGATAACCGCACGCACCTCTCGCATCACATGCTCTTCAAGTCCAAGACCGGCAGGGACGCCGCGCTCTCAAGCGGCGTCAACGCGAGCATGGAGCCCATCTACGCGCGCATCGATGCGATGGCCGCGCAGCAGGCGGCTTGAACCGCTCCCCGGCCGAGCGCAATGGCGCGAGAGCCGGGGTCCACCGAGCCGCTTCTCGTTGCTTTGATCGAGCGCATCTAAACGTGGGCCCCGGATCGCCGCACTGCGGCGTCCGGGGAGCGCTTGAATCCTAAATCAATCCGCCCAACGGACTGCTCGGATCGGCGTATTTCTTCTTCGCCATCCGCCCCGCGAGATAGCAATCGCGCCCGGCCATCACGGCGTGCTTCATCGCGCGCGCCATGCGCACCGGATCTTTCGCCTCCGCGATCGCGGTGTTCATCAGCACGCCGTCGCAGCCGAGCTCCATCGCGATCGCGGCGTCGCTGGCCGCGCCCACGCCTGCGTCCACGATGACGGGCACGCGCGACTGCTCAACGATCAGCCTGATGTTGACCGGATTCTGCACGCCGAGGCCCGAGCCGATCAGCGATCCCAGCGGCATGATCGCGACGCAGCCGGCATCCTCCAGCTTCTTCGCGAAGACCGGATCGTCGCTGCAATAGACCATCACTTCGAAGCCCTCTGAGATGAGCAGCTTCGCGGCTTTGAGCGTCTCTTCCATATCGGGATAGAGCGTCTTCTGATCGGCGAGCACTTCGAGCTTCACCAGCGTCCAGCCGCCAGCCTCGCGCGCGAGCCGCAGCGTGCGCACCGCTTCATCGGCCGTGTAGCAGCCCGCCGTGTTGGGCAGATAGGTGAACTTCTTGGGGTCGATGAAATCGACGAGGCGCGGCTGGTTCGGATCGGAGAGATTCACGCGCCGGAGCGCCACCGTCACGATCTCGGCGCCGCTCGCCTCAAGCGCGGCGGCGTTCTCAGCATAGGTCTTGTATTTGCCTGTGCCGATGATGAGGCGCGAATTGAACGTGCGCCCGGCGATCACAAGCGGCGCGTCGGCTGCGGGTGAAACGCCGTCCATCACCCGCCCCCCACGAATTGCACGATCTCCAGCTTGTCCCCATCGGACAGAGAAACCCGCTCATAGGTGGAGCGCGGCACGATTTCGCGGTTGCGCTCAACGGCGACCTTGCGAGAATCTATCCCCAGAGAGGCGAGGAATCCCGCGAGGTTCGCGCCCGGCGCGGCCTCTTGAACTTCGCCATTGACCCAAAGCTGCATCGGCCTTCCTATCCCGCCGACTTAACGCCGCCCGCGCCCCTGCGCAACGCAGCCCCCAGCCCCCTAGTGGTGATGACAGGTCAGCCCGACAAGCCCTTCTATGTGCTCAACGGCCCCAATCTGAACCTGCTCGGCACGCGTGAGCCGGAGGTCTATGGGCGCCAAACGCTCTCCGACATCGAAGCCGCCTGCAAAGCGCGCGCGAACGGGGCGAGCCTTGTCTTTCGGCAGAGCAACCATGAAGGCGAGCTCATCGATTGGCTGCATGAAGCGCGTGACAAAGCGGCCGCCGTCATCTTGAACCCCGGCGCCTACACGCACACGTCCGTGGCGCTCCACGACGCCGTGAAGGCGATCGGCGTGCCCGTCATCGAAGTCCACCTGAGCAACCCCGCATCGCGCGAGCCCTTCCGGCACATCTCTTATGTGTCGCCCGTCGCGAAGGGCGTGATCGCGGGCTTCGGGGCCGATAGCTACCTCTATGCGATCGACGCGGCGATGAAGGCCGCTTCGGCCGCGCGATAATTCTGGAGAGACTCCGAAGATGAGCGACAAGAAGCCAGCCAGCGGGATTGATCCCGCCCTCGTGCAGGAGCTGGCGAACATCCTTTCCGACAGCGGCTTGACCGAAATCGAGCTGCAGCACGGCGAGTTGAAGCTGAAGCTCGTGCGCGCGCACGCGCCCGCCGCCGCGGCGCCCGCGCAGATCGTGCATCACGCGCCGGTCGCGGCGCTGCCGCCGCCTTCGGCCGCGCCTGCGCCCGCCGCGCCTGAAGCGCCGGGCGACGATCGCAGCCATCCCGGCGCCGTCACCTCGCCGATGGTCGGCACAGCCTATCTCTCGCCGGAGCCCGATGCGCCGGCTTACGTTAAGGTCGGGGACAACGTCAGCGAAGGGCAAACGCTGATGATCGTCGAGGCGATGAAGACCTTCAATCCGATCACCGCGCCGCGCGCCGGCAAGGTTTCCAAAATCTGCGTCACCAACGGTCAGCCCGTCGAGTTCGGGACGGCGCTCGTCATCGTCGAATAGCGCATGTTCGAAAAAGTCCTCATCGCGAACCGGGGCGAGATCGCACTGCGCATCCATCGCGCGTGCAAGGAGATGGGCATCTCCACGGTCGCCGTGCACTCAACGGCGGACGCCAACGCCATGCATGTGCGCCTCGCGGATGAGAGCGTCTGCATCGGCCCGCCGCAGGCCGCGAAATCCTATCTGCACATTCCCGCGATCATCACCGCCGCCGAGATCACCAACGCGGACGCCATCCATCCCGGCTACGGCTTCCTCTCGGAGAACGCGAAGTTCGCCGAGATCGTCGAACAGCATCAGATGACGTTCATCGGCCCCAAGGCCGAACACATCCGGCTGATGGGCGATAAGATCGCCGCAAAGCAAGCCGTGAAGGATGCGGGCATTCCCGTCGTGCCGGGATCGGACGGCGGCGTGACCTCCGACGCGGAAGCCAAGAAAGTCGCGAAAAGCATCGGCTATCCCGTGCTCGTCAAAGCCGCCGCGGGCGGCGGCGGTCGCGGGATGAAGGTCGCGCGCAACGCCGATGCGCTGTCGGAGGCGCTCTCCACCGCGCGCGCGGAAGCGAAAGCCGCCTTCGGCGACGACGCGGTCTATCTCGAAAAATATCTCGAGCGCCCGCGCCACATCGAAATCCAAGTCGTCGCGGATTCCAAAGGCCATGTCGTGCATCTGGGCGAGCGCGATTGCTCGCTGCAGCGCCGCCACCAGAAGATCCTCGAAGAGGCGCCCTCGCCCGCGCTCAACGCCGATCAGCGTGCCGAGATCGGCGAGATCACGGCGAAGGCGATCAAGAAGCTCGGCTATCTGGGCGTCGGCACCGTCGAATATCTCTACGAGGACGGAGAATTCTATTTCATCGAGATGAACACGCGCCTGCAGGTGGAGCATCCCGTCACGGAGATGATCACCGGCGTCGATCTCGTGCGCGAGCAAATCCGCATCGCCAACGGCTCATCGCTTTCGTTCAAGCAGAGCGAAGTGAAGTTCAACGGCCACGCCATCGAGTGCCGCATCAACGCGGAGAACCCGGAAACCTTCGCGCCCTCGCCCGGCAAGATCACCAATTATCACGCGCCCGGGGGCCTCGGCGTGCGCTTCGACAGCGGCATCTATTCCGGCTACGCGATCCCGCCTTATTACGACTCGCTCATCGGCAAGCTCATCGTACATGGGCGCGACCGCAACGAGTGCATGATGCGCCTCAAGCGCACGCTCGATGAAATGGTCGTCACCGGCATCGACACCACGCTGCCGCTCTTCCGCAAACTGGTGCAGGAAGCCGACGTGCTCGACGGCGACTACCATATCCACTGGCTCGAAGAGCATTTGAAGAAGGGCTGAGCGAGCTAACGGTACAAGAACTGGACCTCTGGATCGGCGCCGCACCGGCGGCTCTCGCCAAACGCGTCGTTCGGCAAACTGAATGCGCCGCCGGAGATCCTTCGACCGATCAGTCTTTGGTCCCGATACACGCTCAGAATCGTAGCGTTCAGATGTTGTCGGTATCCGCTAGATGTTCGCGCAACAAAGAAGAGATGTCGGAAATCGCCCTCAACATCCGCATCGAGTTCGCCTGGCCGCACCTCAATGCAATGGTTGGCGTCCGTGATCCTAATCGGCCCATCAAACATTGGAGCGACACAGTCCTCACGTGTCGTCCGTCGCAGCGACCACCAACCAGCTTCCGCAACAAGGGCGAGCAGCGCGCGTTGATCTGAACTGAATGTGTGAGATGCCAAACGAGCTGGGTCTAGCTGAAGAGTCAATGTTTGCGGGTTGCCAGGTGAGCGCAGGAACGCATCGATGAGACGCAACTCTGCTTCGAGCCCGCCGGTCTGCCGGATCGTGCGCATCCGCAATGCATCGATGTCGCCGTCAGCATACGACACCTCTTGTGCATCTATCCACGAACAAAGCTGATCGACCGCCTCACTCAACGTCTCGCCTGTCAAATCCGGCAGCGCCATGTCGGGAGGCAAGTCTGACTGCTCGAAGCGTTCGACTTGTCTTACGACGCCAGTGCAGGCGGTGGCCGTAACGGATAATGAGAGCGCGGCAACCAGCGCGACAACTCGAACCATTTGTGGCGACATACCGTCTCTAACCCTCGGCTTTGCTTCCAGCATAACCGCTCGACCCTCGCGAAAGCGAGGGTCCAGCGGAATCTGGGCTCTCGCTTTCGCGAGAGCCGAGCGATTGCAGCCTTCCAATGACGGATAGACAAAGCGCGCATAGAATAGGACCGTGAAAGCATTCGGCCCAGATGAATTGCTCGCCTGCTATCGGCGCGGCGTGTTTCCGATGGCGGAGTCGCGGCATGACGACTCGCTCTTTCTCGTCGATCCCGATTGGCGCGGGATTTTTCCGCTGGATCGTTTCCATGTTCCACGCCGGCTCGCGCGCACCGTGCGGGCGGATCGGTTTGAAATCCGCGTCGACACGAGCTTCACGCGCGTCATGGAGGCATGCGCGGCGCCGCGCGCTTACGCGTACGAAACCTGGATCAATCCTGCGATCCTCTCGCTCTACACGACGCTGCACAAACGCGGTCACGCGCACAGCGTCGAGGCGTGGCGCGAGAACGAACTCGCTGGCGGGCTCTATGGCGTCTCGCTCGGCGGCGTGTTCTTTGGGGAGAGCATGTTCTCCGCCGCGCGCGACGCGAGCAAGGTCGCGCTCGTTCACCTCGTCGCGCGTCTGATCGTGGGCGGCTTCACGCTGCTCGACGCGCAATTCATGACCGATCACCTCGCGCAATTCGGCGCCGAGTCGATTCCGCGCGACGAATTCCACGCGCGCCTGGAACAAGCGCTTTCAGTTGATGCGGATTTTTACGCGCTGCCCGCAAATGCGCGCGGGGCAGAGGCGTTGCGTGTGATCAGTCCCTCCCCCTGAAAGGGGGAGGTAAGGTGGGGTAGGCGCTGCGCTTGAAGCCGGAGGCGCTTACCCCCTCCCGGCCTCCCCCTTTCAGGGGGAGGGGAAAGAACTCAAGCCCTGCAGTCGATCGCCCACACGTCATAGACGGGATGCTCAATGGCCGAGATGCCGGGCGATGAGCCGAAGATCCAACCGGAGAAGACTTCGCGGCGCGGCCGCTCTTCGCCGCGGCGCGCGACGGGATGATCGTAAACCTGCAGATAGATCGTCACTTCCGGCGGCTCTTCGGGCGGGGCGCGGGTGCAGGAGCGCGCGACGATCTCAAGCGTGCCGAAGCGCACGGCGCGTCCGATCGGCGCGCGGAAATCCTCGGCTTGGCCTGTCACTTTATCGAGCCCGCGCAGAATCGCGGTCTGCGCGCTGGCGGGCGCCGCCATCAACATCAGCGCGGCGAGCGCGCCGAACAGCATTTTCATCATGGAGCCGCCTCCTGCGGCGCGGGCGTGGCCGGATCCTCGCTCCGGTTATTGCCCCCCATTGATGACGCGGCTGAGGCCAAAAGCGTCAAAAGATCGACAGCGCCCTGCGTATTGATGATCTCGCCGCCTGCCGTGAGCGGCTCGCCCCCGCCCGGCTCGATCGACACGTAAGCGCCGCCCAGCAATCCGTCCGATTGAATGCGCGCCGTGGAATCTTCCGAAAGCTCGATGTCCGGCGCGATGGAGAACGTGAGCTGCGCGAGATAGGTTTGCGGATCGATGCGGATGTCGCGCACGGCGCCGACCTTCACGCCCGAGACCCGCACGTCCGATCCCACCGAAATGCCCGACACGTTCTGGAAGCGCGCGATCAGATTGTAGCTGCCGGCCGCGCCGCTCTCGCCCTGGCGCGCCTGCGCGGACGCGAAGATGAAGAAGCCGACCGCGACAGCGGCGACAATGGCGCCCAGGATCGTTTCAGCGGTGCTTTCGCGCATTAGTCAGGCTTCCAAGGTTCGTAATCGCCGGTGGCGGGGGCGCGATCGCCGCTGCGCGCAAGGCTGCCTGGCGGGCGATAAGCGAAGGCCGTGCCGGTAAGGTTGGGGCGATGCGGCTTTTCCCAGCGGCGTCGCTGAAGCGGCGAGATCGTCGGCGGCAGATCGATCGTGTAGTGCAGCCAGCCGTGCCAATCGGGCGGCACGCGCGACGCTTCTGCTAGGCCGTTGTAAATCACGTAGCGGCGCTTGCGGTTGTCGAGGCTCGGGCGACGCTCCTCGTAATAGCGGTTGCCCTGCTCATCCTCGCCGACGAACGCGCCGCGGCGGCCGATGTCGAAAAGCGCGCCCAAAGTCGCGCCGTTCCACCAAGTGAAGATGCGTGAAAGCACGGATTCGTCCGGATCGTTGCGCGTTCCTTATGGCTTAAGCCGCCCTGCCCCGTCCAGCGCGGGGCCGAAACAATATCTTGGGATATCGCAGCCCTGATGCATACTAGATGTTGATCCGGAACGATTCTGGGCCTAGCCCCGGATCAACCGACGGAGAGGCTGATGCTGGGCGGCGATTGGAGCGAGCGGCTGATCGAACTCGACGAGGAGGGCCACCCCCTCGCGATCGAGGCGCCGGAGGATTGGCCCGATTCGGCCGTGTTGCGCGCTTTGGAGGACGGCCTCGGCGAGCAGACCGGGGCGCATGCGATCTCACTGCGCGAAGGCATCGAGGCCGCGGCGAAGCGCTTGGCGGGCCCTGAGGATGCGCCGCTCATCGCCGAACTTATCCGTGACCGGCGCATCGCGTTCGATCCCGCGACGGCGCGGGGCGGCTTCACCGCCTGCATCATGCGTTGGCCCGAAGCCGGCCCTGATGAGCTCGACGCCATCGCCTCAGCGCAGCGCGCGCTGACGGCTGGCTCGCGCCTCGCCATTCTCGGCGCGCCGAGCGATGCGGCGCTTGAAGCGCTCGACAGCATCGCGCGCCTCGCGGCGCACCCCCACGATGCGGGCAAGCTCATCCTCGTTTCCGCGACAGGCCCACGCGCGAACGAAATTCTCGAAGCGGAAGCCGCGCGCGATCGTGCATCCCACGCGCTCGCCGCGGGCGCGCGCGCGCTCGATGCGGCGCTGACCGATCTGGCGATTGAATCTGTGCGCGGCGGGCTCGATCCTTCCGCGCCCGCCACCGCGCGCAAAGCGCATGCCGCGCGCATCGCAGGCGCGCCGGACGATGATCTCCGCAATGCGCTCGCCGGAACCGCATCGCGCGGCGCTTACGCAGCCGCGATTGAAAGCGCGCCGCATCGCCGCCGTCTCGCCGTTGCTGGAACGAGCAGCGCTCTGCGTGTCGCCCGCGGGCAAGGCGCCGATCCATCCGGCGCGATCCTCGGCGGGGACGATTGCGGCGCGACGGGCGCTTCGCTCGCCGTGCAAGCGTTCCTGATCGACGGCGCGTTCGACATCGAAGCGCTCGAAGGCGCGGTGCGCGCGCTCGTCCGCACGCTCGACGGCGCGCTCGACAGCGCCGCGGCCCCCGATCCACTGATCGCGGACGGCGTCGCCGCGCGCCGCCCCATCGCCATCCGCATCGCCGGCCTCGCGAACCTCCTGATGCGCGCTGGGCTGGCCTACGATTCACACGAGGGGCACAACGCGGCGCAAGCGATCCTCTCGCTCGTTGCGGGCGCAGCCGCACGCGAAAGCGCCGCGATCGCGGAAGCCAGCGAGCCGTGCGGCGGCTGGGCGCGCGCCAAACGCTCTGCCGAGACGATCCTTGCGCGCGCACGCGAGTCGGCGGCCACGCTTTGCGCATCCGGCGCGTTCGCACCGGTCGCGAAACGCGCGCAAGCGATCTGGAAAGATTTCAAACCAAACGCGATGCGCAATCTCGCGCTCATCGCGCTCGCGCCGGACGTTGGCGCCACGCGCCGACTCGACGCGACGAGCGCTGGGCTCTCACCCGCGCTTGAAGCCGCCACGTTCGGCGCGCGCAGCGACGGCACGTTCGGGCGCCTGCTCACGCGCGACGCGCGTTTGGGTCTTGAAGCGCTCGGCCTCGGCCCCGCGCAGATCGGCGAGATCACGTCCTACGTCGAAGGGCGGCGCACACTTAAGGGCGCGCCCGCGATCAATCTCGAAACGCTCCGGCAAAAGGGCCTCACCGATCCCGCGCTCGAAGCCATCGAGGAAGCGGCCGGCGATGCGATGACGCTGCGCGCCGCGATCCATCCGATGGTGATCGGCGCCGAGATTTGCGAGCGTGAATTGAAGCTGCCGCGCGACGTCGCCGAAGGGCGACGGGGCGACCTGTTGAAGACGCTCGGTTTCACCGACGAAGAGATCGCGGCGGCGGAAGCGTATTGCATGGGCGCGGGCACGCTCAAGGGCGCGCCTGGGCTCTCGGACAAGATCGCGGCCATCTTCGCGCGCGGCGATGAAATCGGCGCCGAAGCGCGCCTCGCCATGGCCGAGGCGCTCGCGCCCTTCGCGCTCGGCCCGCTCTCGCTCGATTTGCCGCTGACGGAGCAATCCGATCAGTCCGCGCTCGGCGAGCGTGCGCACGCACTCGGCGCCGCGCTCACGCGCTTTTCGGCCGCGCCGTCGGTCGCACTTGTGCTGCCGCCGCTCGATGACGCCGCGCCCGCGCACGAGGAAGGCCCACGCGAACGCATCGTCGAGAAAGTGATCGAACGCCAAGCCGATCGCCGGCGTCTGCCCGATCGCCGCAAAGGCTACATCCAGAAATCGAGCGTGGGCGGGCACAAAGTCTATCTGCACACCGGCGAATATGATGACGGCGCCTTGGGCGAAATCTTCATCGACATGCACAAGGAGGGCGCCGCCTTCCGCTCGCTGATGAACAATTTCGCCGTCGGCATCTCGATCGGCCTGCAATACGGCGTGCCTCTCGAAGAATATGTCGATGCGTTCGTGTTCACGCGTTTCGAGCCCTCCGGCGAAGTGCGCGGCAATGACTCCATCCGCCACGCGACCTCGATCCTCGACTACATCTTCCGCGAACTCGCGGTCTCCTATCTGAGCCGCACCGACCTCGCGCACGTCGATCCGTTTGAAGCGCGCACGGATGGATTGAACCGCCGCGCCATCGAAGCCGAGGAGGCCGCGCGCCTCATCTCACGCGGCTTCTCACGCGGCGCGACGCCCGACAACCTCGTGCTCTTGAAGCCGCGCGCGAAATCGCGCGACCGCAAGGGCGAAGCGGACGCGAGCGGCTACACGACCGACAGCTGCCCCTCCTGCGCAAGCTTCACGCTCATCGCCGGCGGCGACGGCCTCCGGTGCGAAACGTGCAATTGGAGCGGCGCGGAAGCGAAGGGGCGCTAGTAGGCGCACCCAGCGAATGACCCCATGGCGCTAGGTCGCCGATAGCACCGGTGTAGCGGGAGCGAACAAACCGCGCTGTTGCATCTGCACGAACAGACCCTCAACAAATCTGCGCGCCCGGTTTTCGGGGTCCGAATCGTTGCCGCCAACCCAGACAGTGCGTGAACCACGCAGCGTGCTTTGCCAGACGGTTCTGTTATCGCTCGTATCGACTAACACCCATCTGACTTCGAAATCATGCGCCGCACTGTTTACCAGCATTTGGGACGGGATGACCAAGAGTCGGAAGTCAGCGCCAATTTGCTGCTCGTACGCCCGCCGTGACGCCACAATCTGATCGATCGGAATGACCATCGACCCTCCCTCGGATGTGGTGGCCATTCCCGCTTCCGTCTGATGATAGGTGATAAACTCCGACTGCACGCCTCGCGCCCCAAGGCCCTCGACAATTTGTTCGTTGGCCGCGCGCACCATGCGCGTCCCAAACTCTGAGTTTCGAATGTCTAGGAAGGAGTACACGTACACCTGCGAACCGACGAGCGTGACATGTGTCGGATTTTCAGTGCTGCTGTAATTGAGGGAGGCGCACGCTGAGAGAGCCATCGCAGCCGCACCACAGACGAGCATCTGGCGACGTGCAAGCATCGGAACCCCCATTTTCTTCAGGTTGTCACTGAGGAATGCGATCCGCAACTAGGCCCCCTTCGCCGGCGCCTGTTCGACGATGCGGATGTTGAGTTCGCGCAGCTGCTTGGCCGTCACTTCGCTGGGCGCCTGCATCATCAGATCCTGCGCCTGCTGATTGAACGGGAAGACGATAACTTCGCGGATGTTGTCGACGCCCGCGAGCAGCATCACGATGCGATCGACGCCGGGCGCGGAGCCGCCATGCGGCGGCGCGCCATACCGGAATGCGTTCAGCATGCCGCCGAACTTCTCCTCCACCACCTCGCGGCCATAACCCGCGATCTCGAACGCCTTGATCATGATCTCCGGCTTGTGGTTCCGGATCGCGCCTGAGCTTAGCTCAACGCCGTTGCACACGATGTCGTACTGGAAGGCGGTGATCTTTTCGATCGTGTCGCGATCCTTCGGATCGAGCGCCAGGAATTGCTCGTGATCGTAGTTCGGCATCGAGAACGGGTTGTGGGAGAAATCGATCTTCTTTTCTTCCTCGCTCCATTCGTACATCGGGAAATCGACGATCCAGCAGAACGCGAATTGCTCCTTGTCCACGAGGTTCAGTTCGTCCGCGACCTTGTTGCGCGCCAGCCCCGCGAACTTGTAGAAAACCTTCGGATCGCCCGCGACGAAGAACGCCGCATCGCCAACGCCGAGGCCAAGCTGCTGGCGCAGCGCCGTCGTCTTCTCCGGCCCGATGTTCTTCGCGATGGGGCCTGCGCCGCCCTCTTCGCCCTCGCGCCAGAAAATGTAGCCAAGCCCCGGCTGGCCCTCGCTTTGCGCCCACGCATTCATGCGATCCGCGAACGCGCGGTTCCCCCCGCTCGGCGCCGGCACGGCCCACACGGCATTGCCTTCCTTCTCCAGGATGCGCGCGAAGAGCCCGAAGCCGCCGCCGCGGAAATGCTCGCTGACATCCTGCAGGATGAGCGGGTTGCGCAGGTCCGGCTTATCGGAGCCGTATTTGGCGATCGATTCCGCGTAAGGGATGCGCGGAAAGGCGCCCGCCTTCGTCACGCGCTTGCCTTCGCCGAACTCCTCGAACACGCCCGCGAGCACCGGCTCGATGGCGTTGAACACGTCTTCCTGCGTGACGAAGCTCATCTCGAAATCGAGCTGATAGAACTCGCCGGGCGAGCGATCCGCGCGCGCATCCTCATCGCGGAAGCACGGCGCGATTTGGAAGTAACGGTCGAAGCCCGCGACCATGAGCAGCTGCTTGAATTGCTGCGGCGCTTGCGGGAGCGCGTAGAATTTTCCCGGATGCAGCCGCGACGGCACCAAGAAGTCCCGCGCGCCTTCGGGCGAAGAGGCCGTGAGGATCGGCGTCTGAAATTCCGTGAAGCCCTGCTCGATCATGCGGCGGCGCAAGCTCGCGATCACTTGCGAACGCAGCAGGATCGATTTGTGCAGCTTCTCGCGCCTGAGATCGAGGAAGCGGTATTTGAGCCGGATGTCTTCCGGGTAGTCCGGCTCGCCGAACACTGGCAGCGGCAGCTCCTCCGCCGCGCCGTGCACTTCAAGCGCGCTCGCCTGCACCTCGATGCCGCCGGTGGGCAGGTTTGCGTTCACTGTCTCGGCCGTGCGCTCGACGACCTTGCCGTCGATCTGGATGACGCTTTCGGCGCGCACCTTCTCGGCCGCCGCGAACGCGGGCGAGGACGGCGCGATGACGATCTGCGTCAGCCCGTAATTGTCCCGGAGGTCGATGAAGAGGAGGCCGCCGTGATCCCGCTTCCGGTGCACCCAGCCCGAGAGCCGGACGCTTTCGCCCGCGTGCGAGGGGCGCAGCGCGCCGCACGTATGGGTTCGATAGCGATGCATAAGGGGCTCCTTTGGGAAGGGGCGAGAAACCGCCTCCGGATTCGAGTTCTGTCAAGGCGAGCGCCGCCTTGACCGGCAGCGCCTCGCCCCCCCATGTGCGGGGCGAAAATGCAGCTCATCACCAAGACAGACGACCTCGCGGCGGCCTCCAAGGCGCTGGCGGCGGCCCCCTACGCGGCGGTCGACACCGAATTTCTCCGCGAGACGACGTATTGGCCCAAGCTCTGCCTCGTCCAGGCAGCGGCGCCGGGCGTCGAGGCGCTCATCGATCCGCTCGCGCCGGGGCTCGATCTCTCGCCCTTCCTCGATTTCATGGCGAACCCGAAGACCGTGAAGGTCTTCCACGCGGCGCGGCAGGACCTCGAAATCTTCCTGAAGCTCATGGGCCAGCTGCCCGCGCCCATCTTCGACGCGCAGATCGCGGCGATGGCGATGGGGCTCGGGGACTCGATCGCTTATGACGGGCTCGTCCAGGCGATGCTGGGCCAGCGGATCGACAAGTCGTCGCGCTTCACGGATTGGAGCCGCCGGCCGCTCTCGGATGCGCAGCTCTCCTATGCGCTCGCGGACGTGACGCATCTTAGGGACATCTATCCGCTGATGCTCGAGCGGCTCTCCAAGGGCGGGCGCGAAGCGTGGATCGTCGATGAGCACGCCGCGCTCGTCGATCCGGAAATCTACGACATGACGCCAGAGAATGCGTGGAAGCGCTTGAAGCTCCGGAAAGGCAATCAGGACTATCTCGCCGTGCTGCAAACCGCCGCGGCGTGGCGCGAGCGCCAAGCGCAATCGAAGGACGTGCCGCGCGGGCGCATCCTCAAGGACGATGCGCTGCATGAGATTGCCGAGCAGCGGCCGCGCAATTCGCAGGCATTCGATCGTTTGCGCGCCGTGCCCAAGGGCTTCGGCAATTCACGCAACGGGCAGGAATTGATCGGCGAGATCGAGCGCGTGCTTTCAGGCGCCAATCGCGCGCCGGTGCGCGTCGAGCGCGCGCCGCCCTTGCCGCCCGGCATCGGCCCGACCGTCGAACTGCTTAAAGTGCTGCTGCGCTACGAAGCGGAGAAGCACGAGGTCGCGCCCCGGCTCATCGCCAGCGTCGCCGATCTCGAATTGATTGCCGCGTCCGACGAAGCCGACGTGGCCGCGCTCAAGGGCTGGCGTCGCGAAGTGTTCGGCGAGCAAGCTTTGAAGCTCAAGCACGGCAAACTCGCGCTGACGCTGAAGCGTGGACAGGTGGCTGTGGAAGAGACTTAGCCTCCTTCTCCCCTTGTGGGAGAAGGTGTCATCGCGCAGCGATGACGGATGAGGGGTGGGAGCGCACTGATCGAGAAAGCGCGCGCACCCCTCACCCGGCGGCTTCGCCGCCACCCTCTCCCACAAGGGGAGAGGGTGAGGGCCTTACCCCGCCACTTTCGTCTCAACGCCCATCGAAGCGCCGAGCGCGGTCAAGCGGCGCAGCGATTGCTCGTTCACGAGATGCGCTTGGCCTTGCGGCGTCTTGAGCACGAGCGCGCCCTTCTCCCACCCGAGCCGGAAGAGTGCGAGCACGGCTTCGGAGCGGCCTGAAACGTCCGCGCCCAAGCGCATCGCATTGCCCAGCACGAACGCGGCCTGCTGCTGCTCCTCCGTGAGCAGACGGTCGAACGCCGGCGCGTTGGCGGGCGCGGTTTTCGTGTAGCGGTGATGCACGGCCGTCGCGATGAAGGCGCGCTCGGGATGCGAAAGCCCTGAGAGCGGCGCGCGGATGACAAGATCGAACATGAGCTCCGCGCGCTGATCGGGATGAAGCGGGCCGCCGACATCGGCGAGCCTGCACGCCGCCTCCCGCAAGAGCTTATCGCGCGGCTTGGCGAACACCGGCTCGCTCTTGGCGAAGACGGGCTCCACCCACGGCCCCAAAGCGCGCCCAAACTCCCGCGCGCGCGAGACCTGCGCGCCAAACGCCTCCGCGCTTGCGATCAACGGATGCTGTGCGCGCGCACCCGCGTTCATGTGTTCGTAGAGCACGCCTTCGCGCAGGCCGTAGCTCGACAGAACGACATTCTCGAATGCGCCGCGCTGCATCACGCGCTCAAGCACGATGGCGGCGTAGGGCAGCAAGTCCGCGCGGCGCGCCGCGGCCTCGAACATGCGCTCCAGGGAGCGTTTGCTTTGCCGGCGCACGATATCGGCCAGCTCCAGCACATCGGCGCGGCTCATCTCATAGTGTTGCAGCACATGCAGGGGATGATCGTGCAGCGCCATGTGGATGCGCCCGAGCGCGCGCCAGGCGCCGCCGACGGCGTAGAACGTGCCGCCCTGTTTGTTGAGCGTCGTCGCGCGCGCCAGCGCGCCATCGACCACCGCAGTCACATGCGCGTCGTTGAAGCCCTCCTCGCGCATGAGCGCGAAGGGGCCGAGATTGAAGGTCTCGCCCGCGCCCGGCCCCTTGGGCGAAATCGCGATCAACTCCAGGCTCGATCCGCCGAGATCGCCGACCATGCCATCCGCTTCCGGCAAGCCCGCGAGCACGCCCAGCGCGGAGAGGCGCGCTTCCTCCGAACCCGGAATAACGCGGATGGAGAATCCTGTCTCCTTCTTCACACGCGCGACGAACTCGGCGCCGTCTTTCGCTTCGCGCACCGCGGCGGTGGCGACGACGTCGATGCGATCGAGATCGATGCATTCGGTGATCGTCGCGAAGCGCTTGAGCACATCGAGCGCGTTCTCGACGCCCTCGGGCGAGAGCTTGCCCGTGCGCGGCATATCGCGCCCGAGGCCGGCCATCATCTTTTCGTTGAGAATCGGAATGACGGCGCGGCCGTCCAGCCGGTACACGACCAGACGAACCGAGTTCGAGCCGATGTCGATCACCGCGACTTCGCTCGATTGAGGAGCGTCCTTCTGCGTCAAGAGCGCCGTCTTCGTCTCAATTCGTGCGCGGGCCAACATGATCGAACGCTTGCGGCGCGTCGCCCTTGCCTGCGCGCCCGCGGCCGGAGAGACTCGGGTTGCGCATGAAATACAAGTGCGCCGAGAAAGGCACTTCGAGTTTGGACACGTCAACGCGCGTATAAGCGCCGTCGCTCGCCATATACCAGCTCTGCGCTTCGTCGTTGAGATTCGCCACCATGATCTGATCGAGCGCCTGCTGATGCACCGTGGGGTTCTCCACCGGGCACATAACCTCGACGCGCCGGTTCAAGTTGCGCGGCATCCAATCGGCCGAAGAGATGAAGACCTTCGCATCCGGATTGGGCAGCGCGCGCCCGACGCCGAAGCATACGATGCGCGAATGCTCCAGAAAGCGCCCGACGATCGATTTGACGACGATGTTCTCGGAGAGCCCCGGCACGCCCGGGCGCAGGCAGCAGACGCCGCGCACAACCAGTTCGATCTTCACGCCCGCGCTTGAAGCGCGGTAGAGCGCATCGATGATTTCGGGATCGACGAGCGCGTTGAGTTTGGCCCAGATCATGCCGACGCGGCCGGCCTTCACGTGGCCGATCTCTTCGTCGATCATCTTGATGAGGGCCGGCTTCATGGTGATCGGAGAGATCGCGAGTTTCTCAAGCGCGGCCGGGCGCGCGTAGCCGGTCACGAAATTGAACAGACGCCCCGCATCGCGCCCGAGCGCGGGATCGGCGGTGAAGAGCGAGAGATCGGTGTAAATCCGCGCGGTTATCTGGTGGTAATTGCCCGTGCCGAAATGGGCGTAGGTGCGCAGGCCATCGCTCTCGCGGCGCACGACAAGGCTCACTTTCGCGTGCGTCTTATAATCGATGAAGCCATAGACGACATTGACGCCGACGCGCTCCAGATCGCGCGCCCAGGCGAGGTTGGATTCCTCATCGAAGCGCGCCTTGATCTCGACAAGCGCGGTGACGTTCTTGCCCGCTTCCGCCGCTTCGATGAGCGCGGCCACGATCGGGGAATTCTTCGATGTGCGGTAGAGGGTCTGCTTGATCGCGACGACGGCGGGATCGGCCGCCGCTTGCCGCAGAAACTGCACCACCGCCTCGAAGCTCTCGTAGGGGTGGTGAACGAGAATATCCTTCGCGCGGATCGCGGCGAAACAATCGCCGCCGAAATCGCGGATGCGCTCGGGAAACCGCGGCTCGTAGGGCTCGTATTTAAGATCGGGGCGATCGTCGCGGATGAGCTGAGAAAGCTCGGCCATGCCGAGCATGCCGTCCACCAGGATCACATCGCGCGGATTGACCTCGATCTCGCGAATGATGAAGTCGCGCAGATCCTGCGGCATCGCCTTTTCGATCTTCAGGCGCACAATCTCGCCCATGCGCCGCTGCCTAAGCAGCGTCTTGAATTCGCGCACGAGGTCTTCGGCCTCTTCCTGCACCTCGACATCGCTGTCACGAACGATGCGGAAGGCGCCCTGCGCCTCCAGATCGTGATCGGGATAGAGTTCGTCGAGGAAGAGCGTGATGACGTTCTCAAGCGTCAGGAAGCGCTTCTCCGCGCCCGCCTCTCCCGGCAGCTCGATGAAACGCTCCACCTGCGAGGGCACGGGGATGAGCGCGTTCAGCACACGCCCGTCGCCCCGGCGCTTCAGCTTGAGCGCGATGGCGAAGCCCAGATTGGGGATGAACGGAAACGGATGCGCGGGATCGACCGCGAGCGGCGTGATGAGCGGGAACACGCGCTCGATGAAGAGCGGGCGAAGCCATGTGCGCTCAGCCTTGGTCAGCTCCTTCGGATCGATGACAGCCAGGCCCGCCGCGCGCAGCTCCTTGCGCAGCGTGCGCCAGCGCACCTGCTGGGCCGCGATGAGCCTGCCGGCCGCGGCGTGCACTTTCACAAGCTGTTCGGCGGGCGTCAGCCCATCCTGGCTGCGCACCGTCACGCCGGCCTTGACCTGTTCGTGGAGGCCGGCGACGCGCACCATGTAGAATTCGTCGAGATTGTTGGCCGAGATCGAGAGGAAGCGCAGTTGCTCCAAGAGAGGGTGCGCCGCGTTCTCGCTCTCCTCCAGAACTCGCGTGTTGAACGCCAGCCAGGAGAGTTCGCGATTGATGAAGCGCTCCGGCGCATCCGGCGCGATCGGCGCAGCTGGAGCGGGCTTGGGGCGGCGCTGTTTGGCGCTCATGAGCGCGCCTCCCGGCCTTCAAGGCGCGCGAGCGCGGCCTTGGCCTGGGGAATGGTCACAGGCCGGGCGCCGCGCACGATGGTGCGGTCCAGCTCGTCGGCGAGCGCGTGGGCGGCGGCGAAGGTGCGTTCCATGTTCCGGGCCAGATAGCTGGCCGCTTTATCCGACAATTGAATGAACCGATCACGGCAAAGACGTCGTAAAACAAGTTCTAACAACGCCTCGTCCGGCTCCTCCAAGCGCGCCGCGGGAAGCGCGCCGAGCCTGGATGTCAGATCTGGGGTGGCGCAGGGCCAGCGGGAGGGATCGGCGCTGCCCACCAGCAACACCGCGCCAGCCTCCCAGCGCGCCAGATCGAGCAGGCGGATGAGCGCCATATCGTTTCGCGCGCCGTCGGCGTCGTCCACGACGATGCGCCCGCCGGCGGCCTGGAACGCGGCGCCCGCCTCTTCGGCCCCGATCTGGGCGTCCAGCCGCCCGGCCTGCGCCGCGGCGGCCCAGGCGTTGGCCAGGTGCGTCTTGCCGGAGCCCTGCGGGCCGGTCAGCGCCATGGCGCCGCCGGGCCAGCTTTTCCAGCCCTGCAGCAGCTCCGCCGCCTCACGGTTCGAGCGGGTGACGACATGCGTCTCCGGCGCGCGCTCGCCCATCGAGAATGCAAACAGGCGCGGCTGCTCTGCCATCGCGGACGCCGGCTTGCCCGGCGAGGCGCTCAGCGGCCCGCGGCCCTGAGAACGGGGCCGGCTTCGGTCTCTTCCACGACGACGCCATGACGGCGCAGCTCCGCGGCCAGATTGTCCCGCGCGCCGACATAGGAGAACGAGACCAGCGCGCCCTGGCGCGCCACCGCCTCGATGCGGATTTCCGAAATCACGGTCGAAGCCGCCCGTTCAAGGCCCGCCTTGATGCGCTGCCACTCGGCCTGGTTGGAATAGAGGGCGGAAGCGGAGACACGCGCCCGCTGGCCCGTGTTGGCTGCGAGCGAGGCGCGCCACTCATTCTGAATGCGCGTGCTGATCTGATCGGCGATGGAATCCATCGCCGTCGCCAGCGCGCCGTCCCCCGAACCGATGCGCGCGGTGGCGGAGCCGCGATCGCGCCGCACGCCGTTGGCGGCGACCTCCACGGCCGTCGCCGTCGCATTCTGCCCGGAAACACGCAAATCCAGATAGATCGCACGCGCCGCGCCGGCCGCTTGCGCGTGCGGAGAAGCGTTCGGCCAGCTCGGCGCGCCCGTCAGCGTGCGCGGCGCTGCCAGCAGCGGCACGAGTTCGTCGTCATAGCCGCCCTGCTCCCATGCGGCGCGCCAGGCGTCCGCGGCTTCCTGCGTCACGTTGGTCCAGAGCGGCACGATCAACATCGGCGAGCCGCGCTGATCGGCGACGGAGAAACCCGATTGGCGCAGCAGATTGCGCACGTTGTTCGCGTTGAAGCGCACGCCGAGGCGGGCCGTGTAGCGCGAGCCGGAACGGCGCTCCTCCTCGACGTCGATGCTCTGCACCAGCCGGTCGAGCGCGGCGCCCTCGGGGCGCGGCATGCCCAGGCGCTCCAGGTCGTCCGGCAGCGTCACGCGGCGCACGAGGCGCTCGAACCCGAGCCGCTGGCCCGCGGCGAAGGCTTCGTCGCGCGAGGGCGCGTCCACGCGGACGCCGGAGACGGTGTAAACGCTCTCGGACTGCGCGCTTGCGGGGGCGGGCGCCATCGCGCAAAACGCGACCGCGAACAAGGCGGCGATTCCGGCCAAGGACGGCATTCTCATGAAGGATTCCCTCTCCGGCGGCGTCTTGGGCGCGTTCTAGCAATCGCGGCGTCGCGGTCAAAGCCGGGATCGCCCTCCATTGTGGCCATATGACGGACGCTAAAGCCCGGAAAAACGGGCTCACCTATGCCGAAGCGGGCGTGGACATCGATGAAGGCGCACGCCTCGTCGAGCTGATTAAGCCCGCGGCGAAATCCACACGGCGCGCCGGCGCGGAGGCCGCGCTCGGCGGCTTTTCGGCCGCGTTCGATTTGAGAGCCGCCGGCTTCACCGACCCCATCCTGCTCGCCACCACGGACGGCGTCGGCACCAAGCTCAAGATCGCCATCGAGACCGGCAAACACGATACGATCGGCATCGATCTCGTGGCGATGTGCGTCAACGATCTCTTGGCGCAGGGCGCCGAACCCCTGCTCTTTCTCGATTATTACGCGGTCGGCAAACTCAAGGCCGAGGAAGGCGCGCGCATCGTTTCAGGCATCGCGGAAGGCTGCCGCCAAGCCGGCTGCGCGCTCGCCGGCGGCGAGACCGCAGAAATGCCCGGCATGTACCGCGACGGCGATTACGATCTCGCCGGCTTTGCATTGGGCGCGGCGGAACGCGGCACGCTGCTGCCGCGCGTGGATGAGATGAATGCAGGCGACGTCATCCTCGGCGTCGCCTCCTCCGGCGCGCACTCGAACGGCTATTCGCTCATCCGCAAGATCGTGGAGCACACGGGGCTCAAATGGGATGCGCCCGCGCCGTTCGCGAAAGGCCAGACGCTCGCGGACGCGCTGCTCACGCCCACGCGGATTTATGTGAAATCCATCCTGCCGCTCACCGACGCGATCAAAGGCTTGGCGCACATCACCGGCGGCGGCTTGGTCGAGAACACGCCGCGCGCGTTGCCCGATCATCTCGCTGCGCACTTCGATTGGGATGCGTGGGAGCGCCCCGCGCTCTTCGCATGGCTGCAGGAAGCGGGCGGCGTGCCGGAAGAGGATATGCGCCGCACCTTCAATCTGGGCATCGGCCTTGCGCTCATCGTTTCGCCGGACGCCGCCGACGAAGTGGAGCGCTCGCTCATCGCCGCGGGCGAAACCGTCGGGCGCATCGGGAGCGTCGTGAAGAAATGAGAACGCCCGTCGGCGTGCTCATCTCCGGGCGCGGAACCAATCTGCAAGCGCTGATCGACGCTCAGGAAGAGCTGGGCGCCTACGCGATCACGCTCGTCATCTCCAACAATCCAAGCGCGGGCGGCCTTGCACGCGCGGAGGCGGCCGGCATCGCCACAGCCGCGATCGATCACAGGCCATTCGGCAAGGATCGCGAGAGCTTCGAGCGCGAGATCGACAAGGCGTTGCGCGCCGCGAACGTGGAGATCGTGGCGTTGGCTGGCTTCATGCGCGTTCTCACGCCCTTCTTCGTGCGCGCGTGGGAAGGGCGCCTCATCAACATCCACCCGTCGCTGCTGCCTGCGTTTCCCGGGCGCGACACGCATGCGCGCGCGCTCGAAGCGGGCGTGAAGCTTCACGGCTGCACCGCGCATCTGGTGACCGATTCAGTGGATGACGGCCCGATCATCGGCCAAGCCGCTGCACCGGTCTTGCCCGGCGACACGATCGCAACGCTCGACGCGCGCGTGCTTCAGCTCGAGCACACGCTCTATCCCGCCTGCCTCGCAGCCCTCGCCCGCGGCGATCTCGAAGCGAACTCAGGCGGCGCGCTCTTCAATGCGTGGTTCAAGCGCTGAGGCGCTCAGCCGACGATCTCATCGTCCTCGAAGAAAAACGCGATCTCGATGCCGGCGTTCTCCAGGCTGTCCGAGCCGTGCACCGAATTTGCTTCGATGCTTTCGGCGTGCACCTTGCGGATCGTGCCGTCCGCGGCGTTCGCGGGGTTCGTCGCGCCCATCACTTCGCGGTAGCGCGCCACCGCATTCTCGCCTTCGAGCGCCTGCACGACGACTGGGCCGGACGTCATGAACGTCACCAGATCGTTGAAGAAGGGCCGTTCCTTGTGGACGCCGTAGAAGCCCTCCGCCTGCGCGCGCGACATGCGGATGCGCTTTTGCGCGATGATCTTGAGGCCCGCCTCCTCGATCATCTTGTTGATCGCGCCGGTCAGATTGCGGCGCGTGGCGTCGGGCTTGATGATGGAAAAGGTGCGTTCGACGGCCACGAGGTCGCTCCGGCTGAATAGGCGTCTCAGTAAAAGGGAGCGCTCTATAGCCGCGCCGGATCAGGCCGCCAAGGCGATGCGTCGTTCAGAAGCACCGCAGCGCTTCCACGCGTCCATCGTCATCGAGCCAAAGGTTGAGGCGTTCGGCGCGGTAGTCGGCCGTTATGGGCTGCCCTAGCGCCAGCACGCGCGACCCGGCGGGCAGCGAGGCTTGAATTTCCGGCGTCACGAGGACGCCGACCAGATGCGCGAATTGGGCGCGCCCGCAGGTATCGGGCTGCTCGGTCTCTTCCTCGGACGGCGTCGTCGCGCACGCCGCAAGGGCCAACGCGAACGCCAGCGCCGCGGCGCATCTTAGAAGCAACGCAGGCTCCCCACGCGCCCGTCCGTGCCGACGATGATATTGAGCCGCTCGGCGGAATAGTCCTGCGTCACCATCATGTCCGGCGTGATGACGCGCGTGCGCAGCGGCAATGTCGAGCGATCGATGGTCGAGGCTTCGGCGCCGATCAGTTGGCGCCAGTTGGCCATGCCGCAGGTGTCGGCGTTATCGGCCGTGCCGGGCGCTGAAGGCGGCGGCGCGGCTTGCGGCGCGCACGCCGCCGCTATGAGCGCGAGCGCGACAAGAGACGAGCGCATTGGGGTTCTCCTCAAACGCAGCGGACGCTTTCGACGATCTCGTTCGGTCCTAGCTGGATCGTAAGCCGGTCGGGCCGGTAGTCCATGGTCATGGCGCAGCCGTGGCAAACGATGCGGTGCGGATCGGGCAGCGCGCCTTCATCGATGCTTGCACGCGGTTGGCCGACGAGGCTCTGGTAGCGCTCCGCGCCGCACGCGTTTTCTGTTTGCTCTTGCTGCGGCGGTGCGGGGGCCGACCCGTTGGTTTCGGCCAGTGTTTGCGTGCAGGCGGCCAAAAGCGCCAGGAGCGCGATCGAAGCTTTCCGGATCATGCTTGCTTCTCCCACTTTCCGCCCGCGCTCTCGCGCCAATACGAAACCTCGTAGCCCGCCTCTTTGGCTTTTTTCCAGCGCTCCCGCGCCGAGGCCAAGGCGGCTTCGTCGCGCCCGTCGAAGATGAGGCAGGCGCGCTCGAAGCCATCCAGATCGCCGGGCTCGGCGCCGTCGATGAGAAAAAGCGCCTTCGCGCCGTTCGGATTGCCGCCCTTCTGCGTCAGCACGATTGGTTGACGCTCCGCATGCTGATCATCGCGCGCGTGCGCGAGGAAGGAATCGTCCCGCCACGTCCAGAGCGCGTCGTCGAGCTGCGCCAGCCGCTCCGCCTCGCCCCCGCGCACCAGCGCGCGCCAGCCGCGCTGCAGGCATTTCTCCAAGAGCGGGGGGAGCGCCTTCTCAAGCTCCGACTTTTCGAGGTGATAGAACCAAAGTTCCATTGCGATTGGGGAATAGGGGTTAGGGATTAGGTTGGCGTGATCCTATCGGCTCGACCCTCGCGAAAGCGAGGGTCCATGCCATAGCGATCTGGGCTCTCGCTTTCGCGAGAGCGGAGCAACACACCTAATCCCTAATCCCAAATCCCAAATCCCCAATCCCTATTCCTCAAACCTTTGCGCAACGAGGCGGTTCAAGATCCGTACACCCCAGCCTGTCGCCCAGGCCGGTGAGACCGGATCGTCGAAGGGCGCGGGCTTCCACGCCGTGCCGGCGATATCCAAGTGCGCCCAAGCGACGCCGTCGCGCACGAAGCGTTTCAAGAATTGCGCGGCGACGATGGAGCCCGCGGCCGGCTTGCCCGCGATGTTTTTCATGTCCGCGTTCGGCGTATCGATCATCTTGTCGTAGCCGGGCGCGAGCGGCAGGCGCCACACCTGTTCGCCCTCCGCGACGCCTGCGGCGGTCACCGCGCCGGCGAAATCGTCGTCGTTGGAGAACATGCCCGCATATTCGTGGCCGAGCGAGACGATGATCGCGCCCGTCAGCGTCGCGAGGTCCACGATGGCCGCGGGGTTGTGCTTCTCCTGCGCGTACCAAAGCGCATCGGCGAGCACCAAGCGGCCTTCCGCGTCCGTGTTCAGAATTTCGATCGTTTGGCCGTCAGCGGCTTTAACGATATCGCCCGGGCGCTGCGCGTTGCCATCCGGCATGTTCTCGACGAGCCCGACGATTCCGACGACATTCGCTTTCGCCTTGCGCAGCGCGACCGAGAGCATCGCGCCCGAGACAGCCGCGGCGCCGCCCATATCGCCCTTCATCTCGTCCATGCCCGGCCCGGGCTTCAGCGAAATGCCGCCGGTGTCGAACGTCACGCCCTTGCCGACGAACGCGATCGGGCGCGATTTCTTTTTCGCGCCGTTCCACACCATGACGACGAGCTTGGATTCCTTCACGCTGCCTTGGCCCACGCCCAGGAGCGAAAACATCTTGAGCTCGCTCATTTCCTTGACGCCGAGAACCGTCACCTCGACGCCGTGCTGCTCCATCTCCTTCAGGCGATCGGCGAAGCTCTCCGGATAGAGCACGTTCGGCGGCTCGCTCACGAGGTCGCGCGCGAGGAAGACGCCGTCCACCACGCCCGCATCCTTCTCGTAACGCGATTGCGCGGCCGCGTGCCCTTGCAGCACGACTTCAACCGTTTTGAGCGAGGGCTTCTGCTCGGCCTTCATCTTGGTGCGGTAGTGGTCGAAGCGGTAAGCGCCGAGCCGCGCGCCGATGGCGGCGCGGGCGCCGGCTTCCGCCGCCGTCACGTTGTTGAAGGCGTCCGGCATGAGCACGAGCGTCTCGGCGCCGGTGATGTTCGTGCGGCGCGCGGCCTGGCCGCCCCAGCGCTCGGCGTTCAGCCCATCCGCGCGCTCCAGATTGCCGATCCCGATCACGAGAACGCGCGCGAAATCGACGCCCGCCGGCGCCAGCACTTCCACGACGCTGTTGGGCCCGCCGGTGAAGCGCGAGGCGGCCATCGCCTTGGTGAGCGCGCCGCCCGTTTTCTCGTCGAGCGCCTTGCCGGCTTCCAGGAGCGCCGCCCCTTCGCCCGCCATCACGGCGACAGCGTCGCCCTTCGCATCGGGCCCAAATCGGATGTCCATCAATCTTCGCCTTTCGGAGGAGCGGGCCGCGCCATGATCGCGCCCGGTTCAAACTGCAAGCGGGCAGTGGTAGCTCATGCCCCCTCGGCTTGGAAAGCGCCGCCGCGACGAACGCCCGGCGCCGCTTTCCCCCGCCGAATCAGGACGTTCGATGAACACGCTCGAGACCTACATCTTCAGACAGACGCTCGGGCCGCTTCTGGCGATCCTGACCGCGCTCGCAGCGGTGGCGATCCTCACCCAGGGGCTCGACCAGCTTTCGATGATCGCGACGAACCGGAATTCGGGCTTCGCCTTCGCCTGGGTGACGATCCTGGCGCTGCCGCAGCTCATCAGCCTCATCCTGCCGCTCGCGATCTTTTTCGCCGTCGCCTACGCGATCAACCGGATGCATTCGGAGAGCGAGACGGTGGTGGCGTATTCCGCCGGCGTCTCGCATGGGCGCGTCGCCAAGCCAGTGCTGCGTCTCGCGATCGCCGCGGCCGTGGTGCATTTGGCGACGACGACGCTCATCCAGCCCGCGGCCTATCGCGAAATGCGCGAGACGCTGCACGAGGTGCGCACCGATGTCGCCGCCTCGCTTGTGCGCGAGGGCACGTTCACCTTCCCGGCTGACAATCTCACGCTCTATGCGCGCTCACGCGGCGCGGGCGGCGAGATGCGCGACATGATGATCCACGATGCGCGCCCACGCCTCCCGATCACATACACAGCGCGGCGCGGCATCATCGCCATGGTGGAAGGCACGCCCAGCGTCATCATGCGCGACGGACAAATCCAGCGTCAGCAGAACGACGGCACCGTCGAAGTGCTCGATTTCGATCAATACATGCTGCAGCTCGGAGACTTCCTCGTCGCGTCCGAGGATTTCTTCCTCAAGCCGTCCGACCGCTTCCTCTTCGAACTCTTCCGCCCCGATCTCACGAACTTTTACGATCAACGCAACGTCGATCGCCTGCTCGCGGAGGCGCACTATCGCTTGGCTTCGCCGCTGCTCGATCCCGCGCTCGCGCTCATTGCGCTGGCGGGCCTGCTCGGCGGCGATTTCAGCCGGCGCGGCTATGGGCGAAGATTGGTGATCGCGGGCGTGCTCGCGCTCGTCGTGCGCCTGACGGCGCTCGCCATCCAAACAGCGGCGGCTGACGATCCCTCGCTCAACCCGCTGCAATACGCCTTCCCGCTGCTCGTGTGTGCGGCGGCCGGGCTCGTGCTGCTGCGCGCCGCGCCACGGCGGCCGCCCAAACGCGCGCTCAGGCGCGCGCAAGCGCTGCGCGAGGCGCACGCATGAAATTCCTGACGAGCCAACTCGGCCGCTATCTCATCGCGCGCACGCTTTGGGGCATCGGCATCGCCTTCGCGGCCACGGCCGCGACCATCCTCTTCGTCGATCTGGTGGAGCAATTCCGCTCCATCGGTTCGCGCACAGCCTTGCCGGCGCTGGAGGCCATCCGACTCACGCTGCTGCGCACGCCCATGCTGCTGGAGCAGACGATGCCGTTCATCGCGCTCGCGGGCGCGATGATCGCGATGATCCAGCTCAACCAGACGAGTCAGCTCATCGCGCTGCGCGCTTCGGGCGTATCGGCGTGGCGTTTCCTCTTGCCGCCGGCGCTCTGCGCCGCGCTCATCGGGCTTCTGGTGATTTTCGCGGTCAATCCGCTCGGGGCTTATCTCTATTCGAATTATGAGGGCGCCCGCGCGCGGCTGGAATCCGAGAACCGGCAAGTCTCGCTGCGCAACGGCCTTTGGATCCGCCAGGGCGATGAAACGGGCCAGGTCGTCATTCACGCCGAAGCGATCGAGCCCAACGGCACACGCCTCAACGAGGCGACCTTCCTTTTCTTTGAAGAGCAGAACGGCACGCTGCGCTTCACCCGCCGCATCCGCGCCGCGCACGCCGATCTGCGGCCCGGCTTCTGGCAGCTCTCCGACCTTGTCGAGGCCGAGCCGGGCCAGCGCCCCGCGCCGCAAAACGCGCTCGCCATTCCCACCCGGCTTCACCCCAACGAGCTGCTTGACCGCTTCGTCCGCCCCGAAACGCTGGGCTTCTGGGAGTTGCCCTTCTTCATCCGCCAGGCCCAGCAGGCGGGCCTTGCGCCCATCCGCTACGAGCTCAAGTGGCAGACGCTCTTGGCTTATCCACTGATGCTTGCAGCCATGGCTGGCCTGGGCGCGGTTTTTTCGCTGCGGCTGCAGCGGCTCGGGCAGGTTGCGGAATGGGGCGCTTCGGGCGTCGCTTTGGGCCTTGGGCTCTTCTTTTTGAGCCAAATGGCGGGCGCCTTCGCGGTCGCCCAAGCTGTGCCGCCGTTCATCGCGGCGTGGTCGGCGCCCCTCACAGGTGTGTTCACCGCGCTCGCCATGACGGCTTTCCTCGAAGACGGCTGAACCTGACGGGCTACGCCGCTTTACGCCCGGCTTCAGAGGGGGCTAGGTAGGACGGGGAGTCGCGGAGAGGGACGCGGACGAGATGATCCGCTCGGAGGGAGCCGAACGGAACGCCGATCGGGCGCCGCTTTATTGCGGCGCCGCGATCGCGGCGCTTCTGCTCGCCTCGGGCCCCGCCTTCGCGCAGGCCCCGGCCGCCCAGACGGGGGCCGACGCCGAATACGGCGCACCCGTCGCGCTCGAGGCCGATGTCGTCACCGCGGACGACCGCGCCCAGACGCTGACCGCTGAAGGCAATGTCGAGGCCCGTTTCGACGGGCGCAGCCTCCGGGCCGACCGCGTCGTCTACAATCTGGCCAACGGCACCGTGCACGCGAGCGGCAACGTCCAGCTCATCGATCGCGACGGCGGCGTGCGTTACGCCGATCAGCTCGAGATCGACGAAGACTTGCAGCTCGGCGTCGCCACGGAGTTGCAAGCGCGCCTTGGAGAGAACGGCCGCTTCGCGGCCCGCACCGCGGTCCGGCGCGATCGCGGGCGCAGCGAACTCTCGCACATCATCTACACGAGCTGCCCGATCTGCGAGGACGGCTCGCGCCCGCCGACTTGGTCGTTGCGCGCGCGCCGCGCGGTGCAGGATCCGAACCGGCACACCATCTCGTACCAAGGCGCCGTCCTCGAAATCGCGGGCGTGCCGGTTCTCTATCTGCCGTACTTCTCGCACTCCGATCCAACATCGGACCGCGCGACCGGCTTTTTGACTCCCGACGTCGGGCGCAATCGCCGTCTCGGCGTCTTCTACAATCAACCGTTCCATTGGGCGATTTCTCCGTATTCGGACATGACGCTCGGCGTGCAGCTGCACGAGAACGTCAATCCGCTCGGCTCGATCGAGTATCGCAAGCGCTTCTACTCGGGCGATCTCGTCATCCAAGGCAGCGCAACGTACGAGCAGGATTTCGACGGCGAGGGCGAGCCGTTCGGAACGGAAACCTATCGCTCGCACATTTTCGCGTCGGGCCGCTTCCGCATCAACGATTATTGGCGCTGGGGCTTTGGGGCCGAGCGCACGAGCGACGATCTTTATCTGCGGCGCTACGGGATCGACGGCGCCGGAGAATCGCGCGGGCCGTTCCTGGGCGATCATCACCGCCTGCTCTCCCAGCTCTACGTGCAAGGCCAGGACGCGTCCTCCTACGCGACGGTCAATTTCCTCTCCTTCCAGGGCCTGCGGGAAGACGACAGCCCGGCGCTGCTCCCGAACATCCTCCCCTTCGGCGAGTACGAGCGCGTCTTCAACGAGCCGATCCTCGACGGGCAATTGCGCGTGCGCGCCTCGACTGCGGTGCTCGATCGCTCGGAAGAATTCGTGGACACCGCGCGCGCCTCGGTGGGCGCGACATGGCGGGGCGATTACGTCGTCGGGCCCGGCTGGGTGGTGAGCCCCTTCGCGGAAGGGCGCCTCGACGCTTACCGCATCAACGATCCGATCCTCGAGGAAGAGACCTTCACGCGCGGCGTCGGCATGGTGGGCGCGGAGGTCTCCTGGCCGTTCGTGCGCCCGGGCGAGAATATCGATCTCCTGGTCGAGCCGATCGCGGTGGCCGCGATCTCTGTGGGCGAGAACGACCCGCGCATCGTCAACGAGGATTCCATCGGCTTCGAACTCGACGATTCCAACCTCTTCCGCCCCAACGCGACCCCCAATTTCGATCTCTGGGAAACCGGCGAGCGCCTCTCCCTCGGCGTGCGCGCGACGGCCCGGATGGCGGGCGGGCAGAGCGCGAGCCTCCTCTTCGGGCGGCGGTGGCGCAGCGAGGACGCCGACGAGTTCGGCCCCGAGACCAATCTCGACGGCAACGCCACAGATTATGTCGGCGCCGCCACCGTCGATCTCGGGCCCCAGTTCGGCGCCCAGGTCCGGGTGCGGCTGGAGGACGACAGCTTCGAGGTCAACCGCCTCGACGTGGGCGTGCGCGGCGCGCTCGGGCGCTTCTCGGCCCAGGCCCGCTACTACTCGATCGACGACAGCTTCTATCCCGACGCGCCCAACGCCGAGCTGTCGGCAAATGTCGGCTACCAGCTTACGCGCGGCTGGGAGGTGCAGTATGGGGTGCGGCGCGATCTAGATTCGGACATAAATCTGAGCCAGGACTGGCGCGCGATTTATCGGGACGATTGCACGTTCCTCGAGCTCTCCTATTCCCGGTCGGAAACCTTCGACCGGACCCTCGGGCCCAATGAGGGCTTCCAGATCAGGATCGGGCTCACATCGCTCGGCGTGTTCGGCGGGGGCGATTGAGGCGCGTGCAAGCGGAGGCCGCGCCTCGGAGGGAATGATGGGCAAGATGAAGGCATTGGCAGCCGCCGCGGCGCTGGCGGCTCTTTCCGCGGGCGCGATGGCAATTCCGGCGTACGCGCAGATGTCGGAAGGCGTCGCCGCCATCGTCAACGACGACATCATCTCCACCTACGACGTGCGCCAGCGCGCGCTCCTCATTCTCGCGTCGAACGGCGTGCAGCCGACGCAGGAGAACCAGCAACGCGCCCGGGCCCAGGCGCTGCGCGATCTGGTGGACGAGCGCCTGCAGATTCAAGAAGCCCGCCAGTTCGAGATCCGCATCACCGCCGACGCGATCGACAACACGCTGGCCGGCATCGCGCGTCAGAACAACATGACGGCCGATCAGTTCGTCTCGCAGCTGAACGCGTCCGGCATCAATCCGATGACGCTGCGCCGCCAGATCGAAGCCGACACCGCTTGGCGGCGGCTGATGAACGGCCTCTACGGCTCGCGCGTGCGCATCTCGGACGCGCGCGTGCGGGACATGCAGGCCCGCATCATCGAAAGCGCCACGCGCACGCAATATCAATCGTCGGAAATCTTCCTGCCCGCGTCCAACCCTGCCGAATTCGCCGAGGCGGAGGCCGCCGCGACGCGCCTCATCGCCGAGATGCAGGCCGGAGCGCCCTTCCCGCTCGTGGCGCGCCAATTTTCAGCGGCGCCCTCCGCGGCCGCCGGGGGCGATCTGGGCTGGCTCTCGGCCGGCGAAATGCGCCCCGAAGTGCAAGCCGTGCTCGACACCATGCAGCAGGGCCAGGTGAGTCCGCCCATCCGCGTCAATGACGGCATCGTCATCGCCGCGCTGCGCGCGCGCCGGGACGGCAGTTCGGAAGCGGCCGTGCAGCGTGTCGCGCTGCAGCAGGTGAGCGCGCCCGCCGCCAGCCGCAACGCGCTCGACCGCGCCCGCGCGCGCATAACGAATTGCGAGAACCTTGCGAACCAATTCCGCAGCGTGGACGGCGCCGAAGTCACCGATCTGGGCGTTGTCAGCGAGAGCGATCTTTCACCCGAAATTCGCGCCGTCGTCGATACGCTCGAGGCGAACCAGGCCTCGACGCCGGCAATCAACGGGGAGCGCGCGACGAGCCTCATCGTGTGCCGCCGCGACGTCAGCGTTGAAGGCCTGCCCTCCACGACCGACATCGAAAACCGCTTGTTCGAGCAAGAAATGGCGCTCCTCGCACAGCGCTATCTGCGCAATCTGCGCCGTGAGGCGACGATCATCACGCGATGAGCAATCCCGCGCCGCTCGCCGTCTCCATGGGCGATCCGGCGGGCGTTGGACTCGAGATCGCGGTCAAGGCGTACGCGGCGCGCGACAGCGCCACGCCTGATTTCTTTATTGTTGGCGACCGCGCAGCCGTTGCGCGCGCGGCTTCGCGCGCGGGCGTTTCCGCGCAAGGCCTGCAAGTCGAGCACACGCCGCTCGCGATGGTGGAGACGCCGGGGGCGCCCGATCCGGTCAACAATCACGCGGTGCTCAGCGCGATCGAGCGCGGCGTCTCGGCGTGTGCGAACGGGCGCGCGTGTGCGCTCGTTACGCTGCCGATCGCCAAGGCCGTGCTCTACGAGAGCAATTTCCCGTTTCCGGGGCACACGGAATATTTGGCCGATCTCACCAAGGACATGCCCATGGAGGGCGAGCGCGGGCCTGTGATGATGCTCGCGGCGCAAGACTTGCGCGTTTCGCTGGTGACAATTCACACCGCGCTTGCGCGCGCGCCCGCGTTGCTCAGCGTCGAGAAGATCGTCTCTGTCGGGCGCGTCACCGCGCAGGCGCTGCGGCAGCGCTTCGGGATCGCCAATCCACGAATCGCACTTGCTGGATTGAACCCTCATGCGGGCGAAGGCGGCGCGCTCGGGCGCGAGGAGATCGACATCATCAACCCAGCCGCCGCGCGGCTGCGCGCGGAGGGCATCGACGCGACGGACGCGCTCTCCGCCGACACGCTCTTCCACGCGGAGGCGCGCGCGCGCTATGACGCCGCGCTCGCCATGTACCACGATCAGGGGCTCATTCCGGTCAAAACGCTCGATTTCTGGGGCGGCGTGAACGTGACGCTTGGCTTGCCCATCATCCGCACCTCGCCCGATCACGGCACCGGCTTCGACATCGCCGGCAAAGGCATTGCACGCACCGAGAGCTTCGTCGCCGCGCTCAAGATGGCGCATGAAATGGCTGCGCGTGGCTGAGCCGACGCCCATCCGCAAAGCGCTGGAACGCGAAGGTCTCTGGGCGAAGAAAAGCCTGGGGCAGCACTTCCTGCTCGATCTCAATCTCACGCGCCGCATCGCCAAGAGCGCGGGCGATCTTGAGGATCAGATCGTCATCGAAGTTGGGCCGGGGCCTGGCGGACTCACACGCGCGCTCATTGAAAGCGACGCGGCCCGCATCATCGCCATCGAGAAAGATGCGCGTTTCTTGCCCATCCTTGCGGAGCTCATTCCATTCTCGGAGAACCGGCTCGAGGTGTATGAAGGCGATGCACTCGAAGCCGATGAACCTGGATTGCTCGCGGGCAAGCAGGCGCACATCATCTCGAACCTGCCGTACAATGTGGGCACGCCGCTGCTCATCAAATGGCTCAAGGCCGATCCCGCGTGGCGCGGGCCGATGACGCTCATGCTGCAGAAGGAAGTCGCGGAGCGCATCGTCGCCAAGCCCGGAGACGACGCGTATGGGCGCCTCGCCGTCATCGCGCAGGCGCGCTGCAACGTGCGCTATGGCTTCACGGTGCATGCGCACGCCTTCACGCCCCCGCCCAAGGTGGATTCCGCCATCGTGCACCTAGAGACGCGCGCGGATTTCTACGAACACCTCGACGCGCTTGAGCGTGTCACCGCCGCCGCGTTCGGGCAACGGCGCAAGATGCTGCGCCAATCGCTTTCCGCGCTCGCGGAGGAAGTCGGCATGCCGAGCGCGATGCTGCTGACGCGCGCGGGCGTCACGCCCACCGCGCGCGCCGAGGAGATCGGCCGGGAAGGCTTCATCGCGCTTGCGGAACTGGTGCGCGCGAGCGGGCTTTAGCTCCTTCTCCCCTTGTGGGAGAAGGTGGCATCGCGAAGCGATGACGGATGAGGGGTGAGACGCTACCTCCGCAGACCTTACAAATGCACCCCTCACCCGGCGCTGCGCGCCACCCTCTCCCACAAGGGGAGAGGGTGCAAGGATCAACCGCCCGCCAATTCCTGCGCCAATTCGCGCAAGCCGATCTGGCGATGCCGCTTCAGGCGCTCCGCGCCCAAAATCGCTTCGAGCTGTTCGAACGCGCGCTCCACATCGCGATTGACGAGCACGTAATCGTACTCGACCCAATGCGAAATCTCATCGGCGCTGCGCGCCATGCGCCGTGCGATGACGGCGGGATCGTCCTGCGCGCGCGCTTTGAGCCGCCGCTCCAATTCATCGTGTGACGGCGGAAGAATGAAGACGCCGACGACATCGTCCGGCGCGGCTGCGCGCAACGCGCGCGCGCCTTGCCAATCGACGTCGAAGAGCACGTCCTTGCCGCTGGCGAGCGCTGCCTCCACCGGCGCGCGCGGCGTGCCGTAGAAATGATCGAACACGAGCGCCCATTCGAGGAACTCGCCGTTTCCAGCCATGCGCTCGAAGCGCGCGCGATCCATGAAGTGATATTCGCGCCCATCCGCTTCGCCGGGCCGCGCGGGCCGTGTCGTCGCGGAGATGGAGAGCGTCATCGCGGGATCGCGCTCGATCAGCAATTTCGCCAGCGTCGATTTCCCCGCGCCCGACGGGCTCGAGAGCGCCATCATCAGGCCGCGCCGCTTTTCCTCATTCGACATTCGCGGCCTGCTCCTTGAGCTGGTCGATCGCGGTCTTCAAATCGAGGCCCAAGCGCGTCAGCGCCAAATCCTGCGATTTGGAGCAGAGCGTATTGGCTTCGCGCCCAAACTCCTGTGCGAGGAAATCGAGCCGCCGGCCTGCCGGGGCATCCGACGCAATGAGCGCCCGCGCCTCCGCCGCATGCGCCGTCAAGCGCTCCAGCTCTTCTTGGACATCCGCGCGCATGGCCGCGATCGCGGCTTCCTGCGCCAGACGCTGCGGATCGATTTGAATCTCGGGCGCAAGCGAAGCGAGGCGTGTCTTGATCCGCTCTTGGATCGCGCCCGGCGCGGCCGCCGCGCTCGCTTTGGCTTCGAGCGTCAAGCTCTCGATTCGCGCCAGCAGCGCGGAGAAAATCTCGAAGAGCGAGCGCCCCTCCTGCGTGCGCGCCGCCTCCAGCGCATCGAGCGCTGTGTTCAGCGTTTGCGTCAGTTCGCCTGCGAGCGATTTCGCCAACGCGTCGGGCTCGGCCTCGGCTTCGCTCATCAGCGCGCCGCGCACGACGAGCAGGCGATCCCACGCCGGCGCATCGGCCTTGCCCGCCTCGACATAGGGCCGGCCGGCCGCGATCAGCTGCTCCACATAAGCGTGATTGATCCTCGGCTGCGCCTGCGCGCCGTTCTCCTGGCGGAGCGACAATGAGATCTGCAGCGAGCCGCGCTTGAAGCGCTTGCCCGCGGCTTCGCGCACGACCGGTTCGAAGGCTTCAAAGCCCGGCGGCAGGCGGAGCTTCACATCGAGGCCGCGCCCATTGACGCTCCTGGCCTCCCAGGCCCAGCGCACGGCGTCGCGCTCTCCATCCGCGCGCGCGAAGCCCGTCATGCCCTGAAGCGCCATCAGCCGAATCCTCTGGGCGCTTGTTTAGCGTCTGCGCGGCGTTGCGGCGAACCCCTCCCCCTGAAAGGGGGAGGCCGGGAGGGGGTGAGCGCTTCGAACCAAGCGTTGGCGACGACCCCCTCCCCCTTTCAAGGGGAGGGTCGGCGATTGCCGCGTACTTCAACTATTGCTGCCCGGCAGCCTCGATCTGGCGCCAGCGGCGCACGTTGGCTTCGTGCTGCGCGTTCGTCTCAGCGAAAACGTGGCCGCCTGTGCCGTCAGCGACGAAGAAGAGATCGTTCGTGTGCGGCGGGTTGACGACCGCCTCAAGCGCGGCGCGGCCGGGATTGGCGATCGGCGTCGGGGGCAAACGCGGAATGCGGTAGGTGTTGTAGCCGGTGTGCATGTCGATTTCGCTTTGGCGGATGCCGCGCTGGCGGCCGGTGCGCTCATTGACGAGGCGCCCGTTCACGCACCGCTCCGGATGCTGGCGGCAGACGCCGTAGATGATCGTCGGATCGCTCTCGAGTTGCATGCCGCGGCGCAAGCGATTGGTGAAGACCGCCGCAACGCGCGGGCGCTCAGCCGCCACGCCCGTCTCCTTCTCCACGATGGAGGCGAGGATCACTGCTTCCTGAGGCGTGCGGATCGGCAGATCGCGGGCGCGGCCCGCCCACACTTCGCGCAGCACGCGGTCGCGATCCGCCATCATGCGGCGCAACAGCGCCGTGCGGTCCATGCCGCGCTCGACGTGATAGGTTTCCGGCAGGATCGCGCCCTCCGGCGGGACGGGCGGAATATCGCCGGTCAACACATCCGATTGCGCAAGGATCGCCACCGCCATCGCGCTCGTCAGCCCTTCCGCGATGGTGATCGAGTGCATCACGGAACGCCCATTGGCCATCTGCTCGATGATCTGGCGCTGCGAGGCGCGTTCGGCGATTTCATACTCTCCCGCCTGGAGCGAACGCCCGCGCGCATAGACCATCGTGGCGGCGCGGAACACGAGCGCGTTCCTGATGAAGCCCTCGGTTTCGAGAATGCGTCCGATCGAGGTGACGCTTGCGCCGCGCGGAATGACGACCACGGCGTCCTCCGCCGGATTGGGGCCGGGGCGGGCCGTCTCCACGATGAAGCCGAGCACAAGCAGCAACGCCACCGCCGCGATCGCGATGACAGCGCCCAGGAAGCGATTGAAGCGCGAGAACCAATCGTCGCGGCGCCGGCGCTTCGGCGCGGGATGATGGCGCCGCTCAGTGGGCGAATTGCGTTCGTGGCGGCGCCGCGCGGCTTCCGCGGCCGCCATCAGGCCACCGCTTGAAGGATCACCGCCGCGTTCGTCCCCCCGAAGCCGAACGAGTTCGACATCGCCGCCCGCACCGTCTTCTTCTTCGCCGTATTCGGCGTCAAATCGATCGCCGTATCCACCGAAGGGTTCTCCAAATTCAGAGTCGGCGGAATTATCCCATCTCGGATCGCGAGAATGCAAAAGATCGCCTCCACGGCCCCCGCCGCCCCTAAGAGGTGCCCGATCGCCGACTTGGTCGACGACATGGAGAGCGCCCCCGCCGCATTCCCAAACACACGCTCAACGGCCTTGAGCTCGATCTCGTCGCCGAGCGGCGTCGAAGTGCCGTGCGCGTTCACATAGTCTATGTCGGCTGGAGAAAGACCGGAATCTTTCAGCGCAGCTTTCATCGCCCGATGGCCGCCGTCGCCGTCCTCCGAGGGCGCGGTGATGTGATAAGCATCGCCGGAAAGCCCATAGCCTTTGACTTCGGCGTAGATTTTCGCGCCGCGCGCTTTAGCGTGTTCGTACTCCTCAAGCACGATGACGCCGGCGCCTTCTCCCATGACAAATCCGTCACGATCTTTGTCGTAGGGACGCGAGGCTTTTTCCGGCGTGTCGTTGAAGCCGGTGCTCATCGCGCGCGAGGCGCAGAAGCCCGCCATGCCGATGCGGCAGATAGCGCCTTCCGCGCCGCCCGCGATCATCACATCCGCATCGCCGTATTTGATGAGCCGCGCCGCATCGCCAATCGCATGGGCGCCGGTTGCGCAAGCCGTGACAACCGCGTGGTTCGGGCCCTTGAAGCCATAGCGGATGGAGACCTGCCCGCTCGCGAGATTGATGAGCGCGCTCGGAATAAAAAACGGGCTCACCTTGCGCGGGCCGTCGCGCTCAAGCTGCAGCGCGGTTTGCGCAATCGCATCGAGCCCGCCGATGCCGGAGCCGATCAGGACGCCGGTGCGTTCCTTGTCTTCATCCGCTTCGGGCTTCCAGCCGGAATCCGCCACCGCTTCATCGGCCGCCGCCATTGCGTAGAGGATGAATTCATCGACGCGGCGCTGCTCTTTCGCACTCATCGCCGTCAGCGGATCGAACACGCCTTCCGCGCCCGCCACGCCGCCCGCGCGCCCATCCGCCCGCGGGATGGAGCACGCGATCTGGCATGGCAGATCGTCGACCTTGAAATGCTCGATCCGGCGCGCGCCAGATCTGCCTTCGATGAGGCGCTTCCAGGAAATCTCGCGCCCGGCGCCGAGCGGAGTCACAAGGCCGATGCCCGTGACGACGACCCTTCGCATGGGCGCGCCTTAGGCGGTCTTCTCGGAGATGAACTTCACCGCGTCGCCGACGGTTTGGATGTGCTCGGCCGCGTCATCGGGGATTTCGATGCCGAACTCTTCCTCGAACGCCATCACGAGCTCGACATTGTCCAAGCTGTCGGCGCCGAGATCGTCGATGAAGCTGGCCTTCTCCGTCACCTTATCGGGAGCGGCTTCCAAATGTTTGACGACGATCGCCTTCACGCGCTCAAACACGTCCGACATGCATGCCTCGCAAGTTTCTGATTAGGTTCTTTTTTTCCGTGCTTCCAGGCCACGGCCAGGAGCCTTAATTCCCAGGAGCGGCTCGCTAACACATCTAGTTAAGCGTGGCTAGAAGGCCACAGCGCACCCCTCCCTGGGGTCAAATCATCGCCATGCCGCCGTTCACGTGGAGCGTTTGGCCCGTCACGTAGGCGGCTTCCTCGCTCGCGAGATAAACCGCAGCCGCCGCGATGTCCTCGCCCGCGCCCAGGCGACCCGCCGGAATGCGCCCGAGCAGCGCCTGCTTCTGCGCATCGGGCAGCACGTCCGTCATCGCGCTCGCGATGAAGCCGGGCGCGATGCAATTGACCGTCACGTTGCGGCTCGCGACCTCCTGCGCCAGCGCCTTCGAGAAGCCGATCATCCCGGCCTTCGATGCGGAATAATTCGTCTGCCCTGGATTGCCGGTGACGCCTACGACGCTGGTGATGGCGATGATCCGGCCCCAGCGGTTTTTCATCATGCCGCGCAGCGCGGCGCGCGAGAGCCGGAAGTAGGCCTCAAGATTGATCTTCAAGACGCTCTCGAAATCCTCGTCCTTCATGCGCAGCAAGAGGCCGTCCTTCGTCACGCCCGCATTGGAGACGAGAATGTCGAGCTTGCCGAGCACGGCTTCGGCCTGCGGCACGAGCTCATTCACAGCCGCGCCGTCGCTCAGCGAGCAAGGCAGCACCGCCGGATCGTTCTTCAACTCAAGCTGCACTTTCTGCAGCGCCTCGACGCGTGTGCCCGAAAGCGCCACGCGCGCGCCTTGCGCGTCGAGCGCCTTGGCGATCGCGCCGCCGATCCCGCCCGATGCGCCGGTGACCAGCGCGGTCTTGCCGCTGAGATTGAACATGAAGGCTCCTTTGGCCGACGCTTAGGCCAAGGGCTGCCGGGGCTCAACCCATCGAGTATGGTGGCTGGGGAGCGCACCGTGCGAACAGACGACCGCCGAATGCGAGACGCAGTTCGAAGCGCCAGATTCCATCTATTGGCGGACGAAATCAGACGCATTCGCGTCATCCTCTTCGTCGCCCTCATGCTTGTGACTGCAGTTCTCGCGTTCACAGTTGGATCCACAAGCCAACTCGAGAGCGTGCGCGGAGTCGTCGTTGGCTCCAGCCTTGCGGAGACCAAGTGGCCATCGCCTCCTCGGGTCCTGCATGTCCGGCTTGATGACGGGCGTCGTGTGCTTGTGTCAGGGGGGCCCGTCAGGCCCCGAATGAATGCGCGCGTTCGCATTCGGGTGATCGAGTGGGCGGGTCTCTGGACCAGGGTCTATTATAGATTTGAGGGGTACGAGTCGCCGTAGCTCACGCCAACAGATCATCCCCCGCTGGGCGCTTGCGCTTACCGCTCTCCCACACGACGCCGGGAAAACCTTTGAGCGGGACGAGGCGTTGGCCGGTGTAGGCCCAATCCTGCATTTCCTCGATCGCGAGATGATAGAGCGGCTCGCGCCCCGTGCGCGTCGCGAAGAGCGCGCGCGGCACGTTGACCATCTGCGGCGCCCGCGCGCGCTCGTAAGCAACAGGCGCGCCGCAGCTCTTGCAGAAGCTGCGCGTGTTCTTCGTCTCCGGCTCCATATAACGCGCGATGTGCTTCTCACCTTCGACGACGCGAAAGCGCGACCGCCACGACCCGACATAGGTCGCGTAAGCGGCGCCGTGCGCGCGCCGGCTCGCCGCCGAATGATCGTGCCACGCCCAGCGCGCGGGCACGCCGATTTCGATCGTCACCTTCCCGCAAAGGCAGCGCCCTAGCGCGACGAGGCCGCGCTCTTTCTTCGGCTTCGACGCGTTCGTCTTCGCTTTCCGTGCATCTGAACCAGGGCGCGCGGGCATCTGCATCATAGGAATAAATCGCCTGAGCCGGGGGTGTGCCGCATGAATATTGTCCGTCGTCATCCGCTTACGGCGTTCGTGGTCATTGCTTACGGCCTTTCCTGGCTGACGCTCGGCCCGTTTGTCTATCTGCTCCAGGTGCGCCACGGGGGCGAATTCCAGGCGTGGATGCTCGTTTTCCTTCCCGGCGCCTGGGGGCCGACACTCGCCGCCTTCCTGGTCACCACCATCACGTCAGGGCGGGCGGGCCTCGGGCGGCTGCTGAAATCGTTCCTCGATTGGCGCCACAACATTCTCTGGTGGGCGTTCGTCGTCCTGGCGCCGCCTGCGACGTTCGCCGCGGCCATGGCGCTTTCCAATTTGGGCCTCGCGCCGTTGGGAACGATCTCAATCGCGCAACTCGCGGCCAGCGCGCCGCTCTTCATCGCGTTGGCTTTGCCATTCGGTCCGCTCGGCGAGGAATTCGGTTGGCGCGGGTTCGCCACGCCGCGCTTCTTGGAGTCGGGCGGGGCAGTCCGCGCGGCCCTGCTGATCGGCACGATCTGGACGTTCTGGCACCTGCCGCTGTTCTGGCTGCCCGGCGCGTCCATCCCGGAATATCTCGGCGTCACGCCGTTCTCGATCGCGGCCTATTGGGCCTACATCACTGGGCTCACCCTCATCTACACAGCGATCTGGCTTCACACCAATGGCAGCGTGCTCATCGCCGTCGTCTTTCACGCGATGTGCAACGCGAGCGAGAACATTCTGCTGGCGGCGATTCCGGGCGAGATCGCGGATTCCGATCGTGCGCCCATTTATTTGATCGGCATCGCCATCAGCTGGGCAATCGGCGTTCCCATGCTGGCGTTGTCGGCCTCGCGCGCGCGAGCGTTGCGCCTCGCGGCTAGCTCAACATAGCGGCGAGCTTCAAGACGGTGTTCCAATTGCGCGACGTGCCGAGCTTCGGCGTCTTGAGCTTCGACGGCCCCTGGCCCTTCGGGAACTTGATGTAGAGGCAATTCTTGCCCTGCACGATCTCCTCGCCCGTCAGCGAGGATGCCTCCATCGCATCCATTTCCGCCTTGCTGGCCTTCGCACGCATGAAGATGACGACGAGGAAGGTCGAGTTGGTCTTCGCGAACGCCTTGAACGGATTGGCCGCGATGATCGCCTGCATCTCGGCGCCGGTGCGAACATAGACGTCCGTCTTCAAGCCGAGCCCTTCCGCGATGACGCTTTCCAATTTCGCTTCGAGCTTCGCGCTCGTCTCTTTCGCTTTGAGCACGAGATTGCCGCTGGCGAGCAGCGTGCGCACCTCTTCAAAGCCCGCCGCTTCGCACACGGCGCGCAGCTCGCTCATCACCACTTGCCGCTTGCCGAGATTGACGCCGCGCAGCAGCGCGATCTGCGTTTTCATAGGCTCTTCGCGAACGCTTCCAGCTCCCCCGGCTCGTTGAGCGCGATCGCCTCAGCGTCGGGCGCATTGCGCTTCACCATGCCTGCGAGCTGCTTGCCCGCGCCGACTTCGACGAAGCGTCCGACCTCACCCTCGCCGGCCATCCACTCGACGCTTTCGCGCCAGCGCACGCGGCCCGTCACCTGCTGCACCAGAAGTCCGCGAATTTCCACCGGCGCGCTCACCGGCCGCGCCGTCACGTTCGCCACCAAGGGCGCGGAGAGCACGCCGAAATTCGCGCGCCCAAGCGCTTCCGCCATCGCATCGGCGGCCGGCTGCATCAGCGGCGAGTGGAAGGGCGCGGAGACAGACAAGGGAATGGCGCGCACGCCCTTCTCCTTCGCCGCCGCGATCGCCGCGTCCACGCCCGCCTTCGTTCCCGAGATCACGACATTGCCGACATTGTTGTCGTTCGCGACGACGACCACGCCCGCGCTCGCGCCCGCTTCCGCGATTTCCTCCGCCTTCGGCAGATCGACCTTGCCGATGAGCGCGGCCATCGCACCTTCGCCGACCGGCACGGCCTTCTGCATCGCTTTGCCGCGCGTGCGCAGGAGCTTCGCCGCCTCGCTCACGGAGAGCGCGCCCGCCGCGGCGAGCGCGGAATATTCGCCGAGAGAATGACCCGCCACGAACGCGGCGCGCGACGCCTCGATTCCGAAATCGCGCCTCAAGGCCGCCATCGCCGCGAGGCTCACAGCCATCAGCGCCGGCTGCGCGTTGGCGGTGAGCGTGAGCTCATCCTCCGGGCCTTCGAAGATGAGCCGCGAGAGCTTCTCCCCCAGCGCCTCATCCACCTCCTCGAACACCTCGCGTGAGGCGGCGAAGGCGCCAAAGAGGGCGCGGCCCATGCCTGGCGCTTGGCTGCCTTGGCCGGGGAAAATGAAAGCAAAAGCCATGGCGCGCGGCGTAGAGGATGGGCGCCGCCCCGGCAAGACGGCGCGCCCGGCGATTGATCTGGCGCACTTTCAGCGCCATCCCCCAGGGCCTAGACTAGCGGCCAATGAAGCTCCCTCACCCTTTCATCCAGCTGCCGCTCAGCTTCGACGCCGCGCGCCTCGCCGAAGAGGTGGGCGCCGTCCCGGAATCCGAGTGGCGTCCGCACCCGAACAATCTGCCCGGCAATTCGATGCTGCCGCTCATCGCCGTGAACGGCGATCCCGCCAACGAGCGCTTCGCAGGCCCCATGCGCCCCACGCGGAACCTCGAGCGCTGCCAATACCTGCAGCAGGTGATGGGCTCATTCGGCGCCACGCTCGGCCGCTCGCGCCTTATGCGCCTCGCCGGGCAAGCCGAAGTCACCCGCCACACGGACCAGGGCTATTACTGGGCAGAGCGCGTGCGCATCCACGTGCCCATCACCACGCAGCCCAGCGTGCGCTTTCAGTGCGGCGACGCCGACGTGAACATGGCCGCCGGCGAGTGCTGGATCTTCGACACGTGGCGGCTTCACCGTGTCATCAACGCGAACGACCAGACGCGCATCCACCTCGTGGTCGATTCAATCGGCGGCGGCGTTTTCTGGCAGCATGTCGCGCATGGGCGCCCCGTCCCAGGCCCGCAGCCGGCAAACTGGACGCCGCGGTCCGTCCCGTTCGATCCCAACGCTCCGGCCGAAGAACTCCCGTTCGAAAGCGTCAACGTGCCCGCCGTGATGACCCCGTGGGAGCTCGAGACGCACTTGGCGTTCCTCTTCAACGAGGCCCGCGCCCATCCGCAGACGCAGTTTGTCCGCCAAGTCGCCGTGCCCTTCGCACGCGACTGGCGTGCGGTTTGGGCGCTCTATGGCGACGCGCCGGAGGGCCGCCCCGCCTATCGCCAGCTCATCCATCACTTCATGCAAGCGATCCGCCCCGCGGCCAGCGAGGTCACCCTCGCCAACGAAGCCAACCTTTTTGGCGCGATGACGACCATGATCGCCAAGTTCGCCGTCTCCGGCGCGGAGCAGGGAGCCATGGCGGATCGGGGCTAGCCCCCGGCCCCTTGCCTTCTCCACAGCCCTCCTATACCACCCCCCGCTTCGCGATCCGCGGTCCTGGGGTGGCTTTCATGCCCAGGATCCACCGCCCGGCCGGCCCTTCCCCGGCTCCCTCGCGAGGCTCTCCAGAGAGTTCGGGCGCCGCGGATCCCAAGGAAGAGGAATATGGCTCTCTACGAACACGTGCTGATCGCGCGGCAGGATATCTCGCCGCAACAAGTTGACGCCCTCGTCGAAGACATCACCCGCAACGTCCAGGAGCTGGGCGGGCGCGTGGCGAAGAACGAGTATTGGGGGCTGCGCAATCTCTCCTATCGCGTCCGCAAGAACCGCAAGGGGCATTATTGCCTGCTCAATCTCGAAATGACGACTGACGGCATGCACGAGCTTGAGCGCCGCCAGCGGCTCAACGAAGACGTCATCCGCTATCTCACCATCCGCGTCGAAGAGCATGACGAAGAGCCCTCGCCGGTTCTCGCGCGCCGCGACCGCGATGAACGGCGCCGCGCGCGCCGCGAAGGCGGGCGTGAAGACGGCGCCGAGGGCGGCGACGGCGATGCTGGCTTCGGGGAGGAATAAAAGATGTCCGGCAAGAACAATCCCAACAAGGTCAACATCGCGAACATCCCCGCGCGCCGCCCCTTCGGGCGCCGGCGCAAGGTGTGCCCGTTCTCCGGCAACGCAGCGCCGAAGATCGACTACAAGGATGTGAAGCTGCTGCAGCGCTACATCTCCGAGAAGGGCAAGATCGTTCCTTCGCGGATCACGGCCGTCTCAGCCAAGAAGCAGCGTCTGCTCGCGATCGCCATCAAGCGCGCGCGCTATCTCTCGCTCCTTCCATACGCCGTTCAGTAAGGAGGCAAGCCATGCAAGTGATCCTCCTTGAGCGCGTCGAAAATCTCGGCGCCATCGGCGATGAAGTGAAAGTGCGCGACGGCTTCGCGCGCAATTTCCTGCTGCCGCAGAAGAAGGCGCTGCGCGCCACCGACGAAAACCGCAAGGTGTTCGAAGGCCGCCGCGCCGAGATCGAAGCACGCAACGCCGAAGCGCGGGCCGCGGCCGAAAAGGCCACCGGCAAGCTCGACGGCAAGACCTATGTGCTCATCCGTCAAGCCGGCGAAGGCGGCCAGCTCTACGGCTCCGTCGCCGCGCGCGACATCGCCGAGGCGATCAACGCCGAAGGCGGCAAGGTGGAGCGCGGCGCGATCGTGCTCGACAAGCCGATCAAATCCATCGGCATGCACCAGGTGCGCGTGAAGCTGCACGCGGAAGTCTCGGTCGGCGTCACGATCAATGTCGCGCGCTCGGCCGACGAAGCGGAACGCCAAGCCAAGGGCGAAAACGTCATCGCCTCCGCGCTCGAAGCGGACCGCGCCGAAGCGGCCGCGCAGGCGCAATCGATCGCCGCCGTCAGCGCCGCGAACGAACCGCAATAAGGGGAACGAAACGCCAAAGGCGCCAACGCCCCGTCTCCCCGGAGGCGGGGCGTTTTTCTTTCTCCTTCTCCCCTTGTGGGAGAAGGTGGCATTGCGCGAAGCGCAATGACGGATGAGGGGTGAAAACCACTCCTCTCCAACGCAATGCAAACACGCGCCTGCTCCATCTCTGAAGCGCGGCGGAAGCACCCCTCACCCGGCCGCTTCGCGGCCACCCTCTCCCACAAGGGGAGAGGGTCATTCCGCCGCTGCGGATTACGCCCCTTCGGCTGGGGATCGTTCATCATTTCGGGCTCGAATCGTACGATCTTGCGTCCATGTCCGCAGACGGCGCCCTCGCCCCCGCCCAGCCCGCGCCCTTGGTCCCGCCGCACAATCTGGAGGCGGAGCAGGCCCTTCTCGGCGCCATTCTATTCGACAACGAAACGATCCACCGCATCACGGATCGGCTGAAGTCGCATCACTTCTACGATCCGGTGCATGGGCGCATCTTCGACACCTGCGTCCTCTTCATCGCGGCGGGCAAGCTCGCGGACGGCGTCACGCTGCGCGGGCATTTCGCGAACGATGGCGGGCTCAAGGAGATCGGCGGCGCGGCTTATCTGCTCGAACTCATGGAGCATGCCGCGCGCATCTCCGTGCAGGCGCAGGAATATGCGGAGCTCATCTACGATCTCGCGCTGCGCCGCGAACTCATCCGCGTCGGGCATGAAATCTCCGCGCTCGCGGAAAGCCCGCCCGAAGGCGCCGACGCCAGCGATATCATCGAGGAGAGCGAACGCACACTCTTCGCACTCGCCGAAAGCGGCAGCGCCAACCGCGGCTTCGCGCCTTTCTCCGCAGCGTTGGCCACATCGATCGAAATGGCCGCCGTCGCCTACGAAAACAAATCCGACGTCACCGGGCTTGCGACGGGCTTCGAAGATCTCGACCGCATGCTGGGCGGGCTTCACCCCAGCGATCTCGTCATCCTCGCGGGGCGGCCATCCATGGGCAAAACCGCGCTCGCCACCAACATGGCCTACAATATCGCGCACGCGCGCATGCGCGCCATCCGTGACAACGCGATGGAGACGAGCACGAACAAGGGCGGCGTCGTTGCGTTCTTCTCGCTCGAAATGTCGGCCGAACAGCTGGCGTCGCGCTTGCTGTCAGACGCCGCTGATATTCCCGCGCAGAAGATCCGCCACGGCAACATCACCAAGCCCGAGTACGAACGCCTCGTTCAAGTCTCGCAAGATTTGCAGCACATGCCGCTGCACATTGACGAGACGGGCGCCATCAACATCGCGCAGCTTCAGGCGCGCGCGCGCCGCTTGAAGCGCATGGGCGGCCTCGATTGCATCGTGGTCGACTATCTTCAGCTCGTCACATCGAACGCACGAAAGAACGACGGGCGCGTGCAGGAGGTGAGCGAAATCACGCAGGGCCTCAAAGCGCTCGCGAAGGATTTGAAAGTACCCGTCATCGCGCTCTCTCAGCTTTCGCGCCAAGTCGAAAGCCGGGAGGACAAACGCCCTCAGCTCTCCGATCTCCGCGAATCCGGCTCCATCGAGCAGGACGCCGACGTCGTCATGTTCGTCTTCCGCGAGTCCTATTATCTCGAACGCGGCGAACCGAAGCCCGGCAGCGAAGAGCACGCCAAGTGGCAGCAGGAAGTTGACGCGGTGCGCAATCAGGCCGAAGTGATCATCGGCAAGCAGCGCCACGGCCCCATCGGCACGGCGCGGCTCTTCTTCAACGCGGAAAAAGTGCGCTTTGGGAACCTCTCACTCCGCAGACCGGATGGATCCCACGGCATCTAACGAGACGCGGCTCGCGCGGCTCGCGGTCTCCACGTCCGCCATCGTTGAGAACTGGCGATTCTTCGATCGTCTCTCCGGAAACGCCGAGTGCGCCGCCGTCGTCAAGGCGGACGCGTACGGACTTGGCGCACGCGAAGCGGCACGCGCGCTCGCATCTATCGGCGCGCGCACGTTTTTCACCGCAACGCTCGGCGAAGCGCTTGCGATCAGCGCGGAGATCGCCGGCGCGCGCGTCTATGTTCTCAACGGTCCGGGTACGGAAGATCATCTGTCTGCCTTCGGCGAAACCATTCGTCCCATCCTCAACAGCCTCGAACAGATCGCCCGCTGGAACGCGCGCGGGCCCGCCGCGCTTCACGTCGACACCGGGATGAACCGCCTTGGCCTCAATCTCTCCGACGTAAGCGAAGCCGCGCGGACTATGGGCGCGCTCAAACCCGATTTCGTGATGAGCCATCTCGCCTGCGCCCCCAATCGCGCGCATCCGATGAACGCCGCGCAGCGCGCGCGCTTCATCGAAGCGGCATCCGCCTTCCCCGGCGCGCGGCTCTCGCTTTCCGCGACTGGCGGCGCGCTCATCGGGGCCGATTATCATTTCGACATGATCCGCCCCGGCATCGGGCTCTACGGTTCGGGCGATATGGAGGAGGACAATCCCGTCCTTGCCCCCGTCGCGCGGCTCACCGCCCCCATCCTCCAGCTGCGCGATGTCGCGGCGGGCGAAACCTTCGGCTACGGCGCAACAGCGCGCGCGGAAAAAGCGATGCGCGCCGCAACCGTGGCGGTCGGCTACGCGGACGGCTTCTTGCGCAGCTTTGCCGGGCGCGGCTATGGCATGATCGGCGGCGCGAAATTGCCGCTGCTGGGGCGCGTCTCCATGGACCTTCTCATCCTCGACGCCACCGCAGCGCCGAATGCGCGTGAGGGCGATGACATCGAATTCCTCGGCGCCAATGCGCGCCTCGATGACGTCGCGGCCGCGGCCGGCACGACGCCCTACGAGATTTTGACCACCCTTGCAGGCTCGGTGCGCCGCGCATGACGGCAAACGCATCCTTTGTCCCTCCTCCCCTAGAGGGAGAGGGATTGCGCCGGAAGGAGCGCGCGTCTTGATCAATCCTCTCCAAGCGATGGGGCGCGCGACGTTCGGCGTGCTGCGCGAAGCGGGGCGCTTCACGCAATTCTCCGTGCGCGCGATCGCGGCGTGCTTTGCCCCGCCGCTCTATATCTCGCAGCTCATCCGCCAGGCGCTGCAGATCGGCTTTCATTCGCTGCCGGTCGTGGGGCTGACGGCCGTCTTCATCGGCGCGGCGCTCGCGCTCAACATCTATGTCGGCGGCTCGCGCTTCAACGCGGAGAGCTTCGTTCCCAACATCGTCGTTCTCGGCATCACGCGTGAGCTTGGCCCGGTGCTTGCGGGCCTTATGCTCGCGGGGCGCGTCTCCGCCGGCATCGCCGCCGAAATCGGCACCATGCGCGTCACCGAACAGATCGACGCGATGACGACGCTCTCGACCGATCCGTTCCGCTTCCTCATCGCGCCGCGCATCATTGCGGCGGTCGTGTGCATGCCGCTGCTCGTGCTGGTTGCGGACATTATCGGCGTGATGGGCGGCTTCCTGGTCGCGACGCAATCGCTCGAGTTCAACGGCGCGATCTATCTGCGCAACACGTTCGATTTCCTCGAAGCGGCCGACGTGAACCTCGGCCTCATCAAAGCCGCCGTCTTTGGCTTCATCATCGCCGCGACGGGCGCTTACCAAGGCTACAATTCACGCGGCGGCGCTTTGGGCGTCGGGCGCGCAACGACAAACGCGGTCGTCGGCGCAGCCGTGCTCATCCTCGCGGCGAACTACCTCATCACCGCGGTATACGTGGGATGAGCGCGCCTAAGCTCTCCCTCCGCGGCCTCAAGAAGCGCCTCAACGATCGCCAGGTGCTCGACGGCGTCGATCTCGACGTGGCGCCGGGGCAAAGCGTTGTCGTCATCGGCGGTTCGGGCGTCGGCAAATCGGTGACGCTCAAATGCGCGCTGGGCTTGATGCGCCCGGATGAAGGCAGCGTGCTCGTGGACGGCGTGGACGTGACGGCCGGGCACGCGGTGAAGAAACGCCCACAGCAGATGCGCAAGTTCGGCATGCTCTTCCAGGGCGCCGCGCTCTTCGACTCGCTGACGATCTGGGAGAATGTCGCCTTCCGCCTGCTCTACGCGGATCGCGTCTCCCGCGCGCAGGCGCGCGAACGCGCGATCGAGACGATGCGAAAGGTGCGCCTCGCGCCCGAGTTCGCCGAGCTTCGCCCTGTCGAACTCTCCGGCGGCATGCAGAAGCGCGCGGGGCTTGCACGCGCCATCATCGGCAATCCCGAGATCATCTTCTTCGATGAGCCGACGACCGGCCTCGATCCCATCACCGCCGACGCGATCAACGATCTGATCGTGGAGATGGTGAAGGAGCTTGGCTGCTCCGCCGTCTCCATCACGCACGACATGGCAAGCGCGCGAAAAATCGCGGACGACATCGCCATGCTCTATGCCGGCAAGATCATTTGGCGTGGGCGCCCGAGCGAGATCGATTCAAGCGGCAACGCCTACGTCGAACAATTCGTCCACGGCCGCGCGGATGGGCCGATTCAAGCGGTCGTCTAGCACCGAATGCTCGGGACAATTCTGACCTTGCCATTGATCGCCGCTTACACGCTCCTTCCGTACAGCGTTCCAGCGTTCATGCCGAATTGGCGGTGGCTGCTTGCAGTGTGTATCGTCCTTGGCGCTCCCCAGGTGTGGTTCTGGGCCGAAATTGCGGCGATACCGAACGACGTTGACCCAGGGCCTGGGATCATTGTTGTCGCCGTACTCTTCTTTGCATCCGCATCGTTCGCGTTGGGCGTCATCGCACGAACAATCTCACTGATCCTTCGTGCAAACGGCGCACGACCAAGGATCGTGCAAATCCCCCTGATCCTAGGCGCAGCCCTTTGTTGCGTTCCGCATCTCGCAATGTCGCTCCTCGACTAGAGCGCCCGCACCACCGCGCCTTCGATCTGCGCCGGCGTTTGCTGCGGCCCGAAGCGCGCGAGGACGCGCCCATCGCGCGCGACAAGAAACTTCGTGAAATTCCACTTCACATTCTTCGTTCCGAGAAATCCGCGCTTCGTGCGCGTGAGATATTCATAGAGCGGGTGCGCGTTCGGCCCCTTCACATCCACCTTCGCGAACATCGGAAACGTCACGTCGTAGGTGAGCTTGCAGAAATCCGCGATCTCCTTGGCGTCCCCCGGCTCCTGGTTCGCGAACTGGTTCGATGGAAAGCCGAGCACGACGAAGCCTTGCTCTGCGTATTTGCGATTGAGCGCTTCGAGCCCCTCATATTGCGGCGTGAACCCGCACTTCGAGGCCGTGTTGACGATGAGCAGCACCTTGCCGCGATAGTCGCTCAACGATCTTTGCTGGCCGTCAATCGTTTGCGCGGTGAAATCATAGACGCTCGTCACGCCGCTTCCGCCTCAACGAAATCGGGCCATTGGCGCATATATTGGATGAAGCGCGGCGAGAGGCCCTCGCGGGCGAGATAATCGACGCTCACCGGCAGCGAGATCGGCTTGAAGTGCGGATCGGCGCGCACGCGCTCCGGAAAATCGTGATGCAGGATCGCGCCGCGCCCGACGACGACGAAATCGAGCCCACGTTCGATGCACTGGGCCGCGTCGTCGCCCGTCATCACCTTGCCCGCCGCGCCCAGGCGCACGCGATTGCGCGGCAGCTCCGTGAAGAAGCTCATCAGCGAACGGCCCTGATGCTCTTCCTCCGCCGGCTCCTTGAACACATCCCAAAGCGACATATCGAGCTGATCGATCTTCTCTTCCGCAAGCAAGCGGCGCGCGACCTCGACGATCTCGGAAAGTTTCAATCCAAACCGCTCGGGCGAAAGCCGGATGCCGACATGGAAATCGCCGCGCGTCGCGGCGCGGATGCCGTCGATGATGTCGAACACGATCTTGGCGCGCCGCTCGGGAGCGCCGCCGAACGCATCCTCGCGCCGATTGCTCTTCTCGCTCAGGAATTGCGCGAGGATGTAGCCGTGCGCGCCGTGAATCTCGACGCCGTCGAACCCCGCTTTCTCCGCCCGCACCGCCGCGGCGACGAAGTTCTCAATCAGGCGATGCGTCTCGTCGAGCGTCAACGCACGCGCGCCGGTCTTCTCGTCTTCGCTGGGCGCGACCGGCGCCTCCCCGATCAGATCAGCCGGCGAGCGCATGCCGGCGTGATGGACCTGCACGATGGCGACGCTGTCGTTCTTCTTGATCTCCGCCGCGAGGCGCGAAAGGCCAGGAATGTGCTTGTCATCCCAAACGCCCAACTGCCCCGGAAAGCCTTGCCCGCGCGCCTCCACATGCGCCGCGCACGTCATCGTCAGCCCGAAGCCGCCTTGGGCCCGCATCGTCAGCCAGCGGAATTCTTCATCCGAAAGCACGCCGTCGGCATGGCTTTGCGAATTGGTGAGGGGCGCCAGCATGAAGCGGTTCTTCATCGCCGGGCCGTGCGCGAAGGTGAGCGGATCGAAGAGTGAGGTCATGCCGGCCCCTATACGCGGCGGCGCGCGCGGCGCGAATGCAGGCTTTCTTCAAGCATCTTCAGCGATTTTCGCAATCTGTTCCCCCGCGTCACCTTGCGCTGGGCGCAATTTGAACTCACCGGCCGCATCGTCTAGAATTCGCGCCATCCCACGAGACCGGCATGAGCAAAGGCGCGAAAGCGCCCGCACGCATTTTTGGAGCGCGACATGGCAGAAAGGCTTCCGGCATGAGCGCCGCCGAGGCGGCGATGACCCAATTCCGCGAGATTCTCGACGAGAGCTGGGCATTCATGAACGAGGCGTGGCGCGACGGGGTGTTCGGCGTCGGATATCAGGAAGTGCTCTATGCGGCGGGCGTGCTGTTCGCCGCGCTCTTGCTGCGCGGGCTCTTCGCCCGCTGGGTCATCCGCATCATTCGGAGCGTCACCGCCAACACCGAAACCAAAATCGACGATATGCTGGTCGAGGCGCTGAGCGAACCGATGAAGCTCGTTTTCGTCATTGTCGGCATCGATGTCGCGCTGCGCATTCTCGAATTGCCGCCGGACGGGCAGGAGTTCGCCAACCGCATCGTGCAATCGCTCATCGCCATCGCGATCTTCTGGGCGTTGCATCGCTTGGCCGGCGCGCTCCGGCACGTGCTCAAGCCATTGGCCGAATTGCTTACGGTTTCAGCCGTCGAATGGCTGGTGAAATCGCTGCAAGTGATCTTCCTCGTCGTCGGCGCGGCGGCGGTGCTGGAACTCTGGGGCGTGCGCATCGCGCCGCTGCTCGCGGGGCTCGGCATTTTCGGCGTCGCCGTCGCTTTGGGCGCGCAGGATCTCTTCAAGAACTTGATCGCCGGCCTCGCCGTTTTGGCCGAGCGCCGCTTCCAAAAGGGCGATTGGGTGCTGGTGGACGGCGTCGTCGAAGGCACGGTGGAGCAGATCAATTTCCGCTCGACGGTCGTGCGGCGCTTCGATCAGGGGCCGGTCTATGTGCCCAATTCCAAATTCGCGGACAACGCCGTCGTCAATTTCTCGCGCATGACGCACCGGCGCATCTATTGGATCGTCGGCGTCGAATACAACACGAGCGTGCCGCAGCTCCAGCGCATCCGGGACCGCATCGAGGCCTATCTTCTCGAAAGCGCCGATTTCGCGAAGCCGCCGGATGTCTCGCTCTTCGTCAACATCGACAAGTTCAACGACAGCTCGATCGACTTCATGATCTATTGCTTCACGAAGACGACGAATTGGGGCGCATGGCTGGGCATCAAGGAAAAGTTCGCCTTCGCCATCAAGGAAATCGTCGAGAGCGAGGGCGCGTCCTTCGCCTTCCCAAGCCGCACGCTCTACCTCGCAAGCGCGCAGGACGGGCGCGAGGTGTTCGAACCGCCGCAAGCTGCGCCGCGCGTTGCGCCGCAAAGACGCGAGGCCGCGGGCGGGGAATGATCAGTCGCGGTCTTCCTCGGGGCAGCGCAGCGCCATGATGTCCTGCGGCTGGCTGCCGTCGGCGTGCGAGAGACGTGCGTGGAGGTCGTCCGTCACGGGCTGCGTCACATCGAGGTGATAGGTTTGCGCCTCGCCGACGCGGCTCTCATCGGCGGCGCTCGCGATGCGCATCGTCAGCACCACGCGATTGGCGTCCGCGATCGCCCACGCGCCTTCGCTGTACGTGTTCTCGCCCGCGATGTTGTCGGATGTCACGGTGTCGTCCGCGTTGAGCGCGAGATCGTAGAGACCGCACGATCGATCGAAGGACCAGAGGCCGACGAGCGCTTCCGATTCCAGCGTGAACGCCGGCGCCGCCTCGCCCGGCACGCGCCCCACGCCTGTCGATCCCGCGCTCGCATCTTCGCCCGCCGTTTCGGCCGGCGCGTTGGCGGATTGCCCGCAAGCGGCGGCGAAAAGCGCGAGCGCGACCAAAGCTGAACGCATGAGTTTCCTCCGGAATTTCCCCGATCCTAGCATTTGGGCCCGCGCCCGCTAGGCTTTGATTCGATGGCAAAACAGGACACGATTTTCGTCTGCCAAAGCTGCGGCGCGATCCACCCGAAATGGGCGGGCAAGTGCGAAGCCTGCGGCAGCTGGAACACGCTCGCGGAAGAAGCCGTGCGCGCCGCGCCGGGCGCGATGGCGGCGCCCGTCGGCAAGAAGGCGAAGGGCGTTCAATTCGTCGAACTCGCGGGCGAGCAGGAAGTCACCAAGCGCATCGCAACCGGCATCGCTGAACTCGATCGCGTCGCGGGCGGCGGCTTGGTGCCCGCTTCCGCCGTGCTCGTCGGCGGCGATCCAGGCGTCGGCAAATCGACCTTGCTGCTGCAAGCAGCGGCCGGCGTTGCACGCGCGGGCGGCGTCGTCGCCTACGTGACGGGCGAAGAAGCTGAAGCGCAGATTCAGGATCGCGCGCGCCGCTTGGGCGTCGCCGATGCGCCGGTGAAGCTCGCGGCGGAAACGGACCTGCGCAAGATTCTCGAAGGCCTGAAGAGCGTCAAACCCGATCTCGTCGTCGTGGATTCCATTCAGACGCTTTGGTCGGATTCCATCGACGCCGCGCCCGGCACCGTCACGCAAGTCCGCGCCTGCGCGCATGAGCTTGTGCGTTTCGCCAAGACACGCGGCTCATGCGTGCTGCTCGTCGGGCATGTCACGAAAGACGGGCAGATCGCGGGGCCGCGCGTCGTCGAGCACCTCGTCGATGCAGTGATTTATTTCGAGGGTGAGCGCGGCATGCCGTTCCGCATTCTGCGCGCCGTGAAAAACCGCTTCGGGCCGACGGACGAGATCGGCGTTTTCGAAATGGTCGAAGCGGGCTTGAAGGAGACGCCCAATCCCTCCGCGCTTTTTCTCGGGCACACCGGCGAACGCGCATCGGGCGCGGCCGTCTTCGCGGGCGTCGAAGGCTCGCGCCCTGTGCTTGTTGAAATCCAAGCGCTCGCGGCGCCGGCGGCGTACGGCACGGCGCGACGCGCCGTGGTCGGCTGGGATAGCGCGCGGCTCGCGATGATCCTTGCGGTGTTGGAGACGCGCTGCGGACTCTCATTCGCGGGCCGCGACGTTTATCTCTCCGTTGCAGGCGGCTTGCGCATCACGGAACCGGCCGCCGATCTCGCGGTCGCTGCCGCGCTCATCTCCGCGCTCAGCGACGAACCGTTGCCGAAGGATTCCATCGCGTTCGGAGAGATCGCGCTCTCCGGCGAAATCCGCCCGGCGGGGCGCACCGACCTGCGCTTGAAGGAAGCCAAGAAGCTCGGCTTCAAGCGCGCCTTCTGCCCGCCGAGCGACACAGCCTCGCAAAGCGGCGTCGCCTTGAAGCAACTCGCGCGCATCGGCGATCTCGCCGCAGCCATCGGCGCGGGCGCGCCAGGGCGCTGATCCTTCGGAGCGCCGGTTTCCAGCAGGCAACCAACGAAGCCGGCTGGAAGCCGGCGGTCCTTAGCGAGTCGCCTGGCAATCCGGACTGCGTCCGCCGTTCTGGCGCAGAAAACCGACGTAATATTCCGCGAACCGCGCGGCGCCGCGCCGCTCCTGATCGTCCGCGAGGAAGATGTCGATGCGGCGCGCCCAATCGGCTCCGCACGCATCGGCGGCGATCGAACTTGAAACGCAATCGATGAAGGCGCCGTAGGCGCGCCGGTAAGTCTCGAATTGTTCGCGATTCATCGGGGCGCCATGACCGGGGATCACCGTCTCGAACGGCGTGGCCGACACCGCCGAAAGCGCCATGCGCCATTCGTTCGGGCAAGCAGTTTCGAAGAAGGGCGCGGGGAACGTGACGAGATCGCCGACGACGGCCACGCGCGTTTGCGGATCATAGAGCCAGACATCCGCTTCAGTGACGGCGTTCGCGGCAACGCGCACATCGAGCGTGCGCCCCGCGACGGCCATGACGCCGGAGCGCTCGATTGGCGCGTCCGGGCGCAGCGAGTCCGGGGTTTGCATGGTCTCTATGAAGATGTTCGTCTCATCGCGCTGCACATCGGGCATGTCTTGCGCCAGGGACGCGCGCGCCGCTTCGAGATTGCGCGCAATGAAGCCCGTCAATGCGCGGTCGATCGCGTTAGACGTGTAAACGCGCGCATTCGGATAGGCGGCCTTCAGGCGGACGTTCCCGCTCGAATGATCGAGATGCCAGTGCGTGTTGAAGATCGCCGCGATGGGCCGCGCGCGCGCCTGCGCGAACGCGAGGATGCCGTCGCTGTGTTGGGTGTGGCGACCCGTATCGACAACGATGAGCCCTTCCGGCGCATCGAACACGATCGTGTTCCCATCCGGCCCGCGCCCCGGCGCGAACGCGCCCGGAAGCAACGTCACACCCTCCGCGATCTGGATCGGCGGGGCCGCGGCCGGCGGCGGCGGCGCTTGCGCGGCGCCAAGGAGGAGAGCGGCCGCGATCGGCAAGAATCGTTTCATCGGGGGCGTCCACACTCTGTCGTAGGGCCTCTGCTCTATGCCAGCCCCGCAGGGGCCTCTCGCCTCCGTCGATGAGCCGCCGGTCTGGCTCGGCAGGCGGCGCTCAAAGGCTTTTCAGCCCCGCCTTACGCGTGTACCTCTCGGCCCGCGTCGGGGGCGCCAGGCCGCCCCTTGGAAGATCGCAGAAGAGCGTTCCGGCGGCCATGCTCTCGCCGCCGTCTGAGGGGAGAAGGCGGCATGGAAGGCTTAGGGCTCACCTGGTTCGACGGCGTGGCGATCGTGATCATCGCCTTCTCCGGCATCATGGCCTTCGCGCGCGGCTTGATCCGCGAAGTCTTCTCCATCGTGGCGTTCATCGGCGCGGCGCTCGCGGCCTATTATCTCGCCAATTACGTGCAGCCCTTCGTCGTTCAATTCACGGCGCTTTCCGGCGTCCTGGCGACGCTGGCGGCGGGCCTGCTCATCTTCCTGGTCGTCTTCATCGCGATCACCGTCATCACCTCGCTGGTGGCGCGCACGGCGCACCAATCGGCCGAGATCGGCGGGTTTGACCGCATCGGCGGCGCGGTTTTCGGGGTGCTGCGCGGCATCCTGGTGATGGCGCTCTTCGTGCTGCTGATGCGCCAGACGACGGACGACGCCACCGTCGCGCCGCAGGCGCCGCGCCCGAGCGGCATCACCTCGGCGCAGACCTACCCTGCGTTTGAGTATGTCGCGATCGGCCTTGAGCGCCTCTTGCCGCAGGCAAGACAGCGCGCGAGCGACTATATTGAACAGCGGCGCCAACGTGAGTCGGCGCCGATTCCGCCAGCCGACCCCGCCGCCGCGCCTGCTCCGGCGCCCGCGGAGGGCCAAACGGAAGGGTAAGACGATGTCCGCCCCGCAGCTTGAAGACGTTTCGGACGATCGGCTGCGGGAGGAATGCGGGGTGTTCGGCGTCTTGGGCGCCGACGACGCCTCGGTCTTCACCGCCCTCGGGCTTCACGCCTTGCAGCATCGCGGCCAGGAAGGCTGCGGCATCGCCACCTTCGACGGGCGCCACTTCCACACGGAACGCCATCTCGGGCTCGTGGGGGACAACTTCTCCGGCGACGAAGTGCCAAAGCGCCTGCCCGGGCGCGCCGCCATCGGCCACACGCGCTACGCCACGCAGGGCGGCACGATCCTGCGCAACGTCCAGCCGCTCTTCGCGGATCTCGCCGGGGGCGGCATCGCCATCGCGCACAACGGCAACCTCACCAATTCCCGCGCGCTGCATGAAGAACTGGTCGAGAGCGGCGCAATCTTCCAATCGACTTCCGATTCCGAGTGCATCCTTCAGCTCATCGCGCGTTCGCGCCGCAACAAGATCGTTGACCGCTTCATCGATGCGCTCTCGCAGATCCAAGGCGCGTACGCGCTCGTCTGCCTCACCAAGAAGAAGATCATTGGCGCGCGCGATCCGTTGGGCATTCGTCCGCTCGTGATCGGCGAAATGAACGGCGCGTTGATCCTGGCTTCGGAAACCTGCGCGCTCGACATTATCGGCGCCAAGCTCGTCCGCGCTGTCGAGAACGGCGAGGTCGTCGTCATCTCGCAAGGGCCGCACGGCAAGGCGAAGCTCGAGAGCTATTTCCCGTTCGGCAAGCGCCCCGCGCGCCCGTGCATTTTCGAGTACGTCTATTTCTCGCGGCCGGATTCAATCGTGGACGGCAAGAGCGTCTATGAAATCCGCAAGCGCATGGGCATGCGTCTCGCGGAGGAGACGGGCGTCGAAGCCGACGTCATCGTGCCGGTGCCGGATTCGGGCGTGCCCGCCGCGCTCGGCTTCGCGCAGGCGAGCGGCGTGCCCTACGAGCTCGGCATCATCCGCAACCATTATGTCGGGCGCACCTTCATCCAGCCCAAGCAAGGCATCCGCGAGCTGGGCGTGCGCTTGAAGCATTCGGCCAACCGCGAAGTCATCCAAGGCAAGCGCGTCGTGCTGGTGGATGACTCGATCGTGCGCGGCACCACGTCCCGCAAGATCGTCTCCATGATCCGCGAAGCGGGCGCGGCGGAGATTCACTTCCGCTCCGCCAGCCCGCCCATCAAGCATCCGGATTTCTACGGCATCGACATGCCGGTGCATGAGGAGCTGATGGCCGCGAATTTGACGATGCTGGAGATGAAGAAGCAGCTTGGCGTCGATAGCTTGGGCTTCCTCTCGGTCGAGGGGCTCTATTGGGCGATGGGCGAGGTGCGCAACGATGCGGCGCCGCAATACACCGATCATTGCTTCACCGGCGAATACCCAACGCCCTTGATCGACTTCAACGCCGATCGCGCGTCGAAGGATTTCCAGCTCTCGCTGTTGGCTGACGCGCCCGCGAAATGAGCGAACGAAAAATCGTTCTGGTCACCGGCGCCTCGCGGGGCATCGGGCGCGCCGCGGCGCTCGCGCTTGCGAAGGCCGATTGGCATGTGATCGCCACCGCGCGCGCGCAACGCGCGCTCGAAGAACTCGACGATGAGATCAAGGCGGCGGGCAAGAGCGCGACGCTCGTCCCGCTCGACTTGAAGGACGGCGACGGCATCGATCGCTTAGGCGGCGCGCTCTATGAGCGCTACGGACGTCTCGACGGGCTCGCGGCGTGCGCAGGCGTTCTGGGGCCGTTGACGCCCGCGCATCAGGCGACGCCCGGCGTTATGGCCGAAGTGATGGCGATCAATTTTCACGCCAACCACCGCCTCATCCGCGCCATGCACCCGCTGCTGCGCGCCGCGCCCGCTGCCCGCGCCGTCTTCGTGAGCTCCAGCAGCGCACGCAGCCGCCGCGCCTATTGGGGGCCTTACGCCGCCAGCAAATCCGCGCTCGACGCATTGGTGCAGGCTTATGCGAAAGAGTGCGCGATCACGCCCATCCGCGCCAACATCCTCTATCCAGGCGCGACGCGCACCGCGATGCGCGCGAAAGCCTTTCCTGGCGAAGATCCCGAAACGCTCAAGCCGCCGGAGGATGTGGCGAAGCTCATCGTCGCCATGCTGTCATCCGGATACGACGCGAACGGCGAGATCGTCGATTATGACGAAACGAAAGCGCCCGCGCTTTCCTCCTAGCTATTCCTCTTCCGCATACGGATTTCTGTTCGCCCGCACATGGAGGCGCACCGGCGCGGCGTGCAGATCGAACGCCTCTTTCAAGCCGTTCACCAGATAACGCTTGTAGCTCTCCGGCATTTTCGCCGCGCGCGAGCACATGAGCACGAAGGTCGGCGGGCGCGCTTTGATTTGCGCCATGTAGCGCGGCTTGATGCGCCTTCCCTCCACCGCGGGCGGCGGGTGCCGCTCGATCATGTGCTTCAGCCAGCGATTGAGATCGCCTGTTTTCACGCGCGCATTCCAATCGCCGTAGGAGTCGAACGCGGCCTCCATGAGCTTGTCGAGCCCCACGCCGACGATGGCCGAGATCGGCACGAGCGGCGCGCCGCGCGCCTGCGGCAGGCTCTCGTCGGCGGTGAGCTGAAGCTCCTTCAAGCGCGCTTGCTTGTCGGTGACCTTGTCCCACTTGGCGATTGCGTAAACGAGGCCGCGCCCCTCACGGATGACGAGATCGGCGATCGAGAGATCCTGCTTCTCGAACGCTTCGTCCGCATCCATCACGAGAATGCAGATGTCCGCGAAGCGTATGGAATGGATCGTATCCGCCACCGAAAGCTGTTCGAGGCGTTGCTGCACCTTCGCTTTGCGGCGCATGCCCGCCGTATCGATCAAGCGAACCGGCTTGCCGTTCCATTCCCAATCGACGCTGATCGCGTCGCGGGTGATGCCGGCCTCCGGCCCGGTCAGCAGGCGGTCGTCGCCCAGAAGCGCATTGACTAGAGTCGACTTCCCCGCGTTCGGGCGCCCGATGATGGCGATCTTCGCGGGCTTCGCGTCCGAGCTTTCCTCCTCTTGAGCGCGCGGCGCGGCCGCGTCGATCGCGGCGTAGAGATCGCCCAGCCCTTCGCCGTGTTCGGCGGAAAGCCCTATGGGTTCACCGAGCCCAAGCGAATAAGCCTCCATCAGCCCGACATCGCCGGCTTTGCCCTCGCACTTGTTGGCCGCGAGGATCACCGGCTTGTCGGAGCGGCGCACGAGATCGGCGAAGCGCTCGTCCGCCGGCGTCACGCCGACGCGCGCGTCGATCAAAAAGAGGATGACATCGGCGTCGCGGATCGCCGCTTCCGTCTGCGCGCGCATGCGCGCCTCAAGCGATTCATCCGTGACGTCCTCGAAGCCGGCCGTGTCGATCAGTTCGAGATCGAGATCGCCCAAGCGGCCTTCGGCTTCCCGGCGATCGCGCGTGACGCCGGGCAAATCGTCCACGATCGCCAAGCGGCGCCCCGCCAAACGATTGAACAAAGTGGATTTGCCGACATTGGGCCGGCCAACGATAGCGAGCTTCACGGACACGACATGCGCGCCTCCAGCGCGCGCGAGATTAGCGCATCTCGATGAGGCGCGCGCTGTCGGTCACGATGTAGAGCGCGCCGTTGGCGGCAACCGGAGGAATGAACACCGCCTGATCGACATCGCGCGTCGCTACAGGTTCGCCGTTCACGGGATTGACCGAGACGACTTCGCCGATCGAATTGGCGAGGATCAGCCGGCCGCCCCACATGATGGGGCCGGTCCAGGCGATGCGGCCGCGGCGATCTTCTTCATCCTCGAAGCGGCGGAGCTGGCGCACCCAATAGGCCGCGCCGGTCGCGCGGTCGAAGGCGGCGAGTTCGCCGTCGATCGTCACGGCGTAGAGCACGTCGCCCGCGACCCAGGGCGTTTGCGTCGAAGCGAAGCTGCGCGACCAGACGCGCTGGCCCGTGCGCAAATCGATCGCGGCCAGGACGCCGGAATGGCTCGCGGCATAGATCACGCCGTTGACGATCACGGGGCGGCCCGCGACGTCGTTGATCGAGGAAAGCGATGTGAGCCGGCCCGCGCGCGTCAGCGCATCGACCCAGAGCCGCCGGCCATTGGCCGCCAGCAGCGAAACGACCTCGCCGGAGGCAAACGGCGCCACGACCGTGTCGCCGGAGACGCCGGGGCTCGAGGCCGCAAGAATGCGCGCAGGCTCGGCGATCGCCTGGTGGGTCCAGGCCACCACGCCGTCCGCGCCGTTGAACGCCACGAGTTCGGAATCGTTCGTCACCGCATAGACGCGTCCGCCCGCCGTCGTCGGCGCCGCGTGGAAGGGCGCGCCCGCTTGCGTGCGCCAGATTTCCTCGCCCGTGTCGGCGTTGAGCGCGACGGCGAAGCCGAAGCCCGTCGTTGCGTAGATGCGCCCATCGCCAAAGGCGAGGCCGCCGCCAAGGGCGACGCGATCGCGGCTCTCTTCGGGACGCAGGCGGCGCGACCAGATCGAGCGCCCGCTCGCGGCGTCGAACGCATGCACTTCGTGTTCGCCGTCGATGAAATAGATGCGCCCGTTGGCGATCACGGGCGGGGCGGCGATGCGGACGCGCCCCGACGATCCAGCGCCGAGGTTGAAGCGCTGCGCGATGTTGAGTTCGCCGCTGCCGGCGAGATTGACGGGCGCGTTGTCAACCGCGCCGCCGGGCTGGGTCCAATCGGTGTTCGGAGATGGCGCAGGCACCACGATCGTGCGCGCCGCGAGCGCGGGATCGGGCGCGAGCGCCTGTTCGAACGTCAAGATCGAAACGCGCCCTTCCTGCGGCGCGGTCGCCGCGGGCGGGGGATTATCGAACGGATTGATCGCGCTCGCCACGCGGCCGGCCGCGCCGCACGAGGAAAGCATTGCAGCTGCCGCGATGACCGCGATCGGCGCCGAAAGCCTCATTCTTTTTCTCCCTGCGGCGCCGCCGGCGCATTGGTTTGTCCCGCGGCCGCTGGCGTTTCGTCCGCATCGGCGTGGGGCGCATGCCCGATGATTTGCAGTGCGAGCGACGCGCGCTGGCGCATTGCCTCCGGCGCATCGAACGCCAGGTTCAGTTCTTCGTACGTTTGGCGGGCCAAGTCGAACTGGCCGGCCTCCCAGGCCTCCACCGCGAGCAATTCGCGCGCGAGATAGGAGATCGGCCCACCCGCGTCGATGATCGGCTGCACGCGCGTCTGGACGGCGGTGAAGTCCTGCGTGTCGGCGACGATATAGGCGGCGCGCAAACGCGCGGTCTCGCGCAGGATCGGGTCGTTCGTTTCCGCCGCAACGGCGTCGAACCCGGCGAGCGCGCCCTGCAGATCACCGCTGCCGACGAGCGCGGCGGCGCGCTCCATGCCGGATAGCTGGCGATAGGCGGCCGGGCCCCGGCTCTGCAGCGCGGCGAACGCCTCGGCCGCGCCCTTGGCGTCGCCGCCCTCGAGCTTTTGCTGCGCGGCCGCAAATTCGCTTGAGATGTCCTGCGCGGCGCGCACGCCTTGGGCGCGGTAGAGTTGCCAGCCGCCGACGCCGAGCAGGACCGCCGCGATCGCGCCGCCGATCCACGGGCCCCATTGCCGGGCCAGGCGCGTCCATCGCTCGCGACGGACCTCCTCCTCGACTTCGCTGAAAACGTCCGACACCGAAAACCCTTACCCTCGCCCCGCCGGCTTGTGCGGCGCGCGCAAGCTACTAGCCGCGCTCGTCGCCCCCGGCAACGCGCGCACGCCGCGCGGCCCCCAGCGTGTAGGTTTCGGCTGAGGCAGGAAAACGGCGGGAGCGGACATCGGCTGCATAGCCAGCCACCGCCTCGGAGACGACCCGCCTCAAATCCCCGTAGCGGCGGACGAATTTGGGCGTCCAATCGAAGAGGCCGAGCATATCGTCGGTGACGAGGATTTGCCCGTCGCAGGCCGCGGACGCGCCGATCCCGATCGTGGGGGCGGAGACCGCCGCCGTGATTTCGTCGGCCAGCGATTCGGCCACGCCCTCGACCACGATGGCGAAGGCGCCGGCCTCGTCGGCGGCGCGGGCCTCGGCCAGCACGCGGGCGCGCTCCTCATCCGAACGGCCCTTGGCCTTGAAGCCGCCGTCCACGTTCACCGCCTGCGGGCGCAGGCCCACGTGCCCCACGACCGGGATGCCGCGATCCACGAGGTAGCGGATGGTCGCCGCCACTGCCGGGCCGCTCTCGACCTTCACGGCCTGGCAGAGCGTCTCCTTCATGATGCGCGCGGCGTTGGCGTAGGCGATCTCGGGGCCGGCCTCGTAGGAGCCGAACGGCATATCGACGACGACCATCGCGCGGTTCGCGCCGCGCATCACGGCTTGGCCATGCAGGATCATCATTTCGAGCGTGACGCCGACCGTGTTCGGCAGACCGTGGATCACCTGCCCGACGGAATCGCCCACGAGCAGCAGATCGCAATGCTCATCGAGCAGCGCGGCCATCGGCGCGGTGTAGGCGGTGAGGCAGACAATCGGCTCGCCGCCCTTGCGGGCGCGGATTTCCGGCGCGGTGATGCGGCGCGTCTCTGCGTGCTTGGACATGGTTGGGCCTTAGCTTAGGCGCGGCCCCCGCGCCATCGCGCAATCCAGCGGCGGGTTATTCCGCGATGGTGCGCGCGGCGGCGACGCCGCCGATCCCGGCAATGGCGGCCAGCACGAGCGGCACAATGCCGGCGCCGAGCAGCGCCTGCTGCGAGCCGGTGGCGACCGCTGCGTGGAATTGCGCGAAATCGAGCCCGAGTTGCGCGAGCATCGAGGGCCCGACGGCTTGGCCGATGGAGACGAGCCCGTAGGCCAGCGCGCCGCCGGCGACGCCGTAGGCGGCTTGGTTAAGCCAGGCGCGGGCGGTTTGAGCGCGTTCCGCGCGCTCGACGCGATGCGCCACCGCGGCGGTGAAGCCGTTGTCGGCGGGATCTTCCAGGCTCGCGAAAGCCCGTTTCAGATCGGCATCAAAGTCGTCCATGCGACCACTCCAACCAAGATCATAGCCCATTATGCGGCCACCGGGGTCAACAATTTTCTCAGTTTCTCAGTTCCACGCTGAACGTGGGATTTAACCGTTCCCAACGGTAGGCCAGTCATCTCCACGATCTCCGCGTGAGAGAGGCCCTCGCCATGGTTCAACGTGACGCAGAGCCGTTCTCCGTCGCTCAATCTGGCCAGCGCGCGCTGGAGATCCAGCTTGGCGCCGGCCGCGGCGTCCGGGAGAGGATCGTCGGATTCAACGGGCATTGAATCGTCGATCGTTTCGAACACCGCGCGCTCTTTGCGCTTGGCCATCAGGAAGGTGGTGACCGCCACCCGCCGGAACCAGCCGGCGAAAGCCGCCGGGGTCTCCAGATCGGAAAGGCGCTCCCACGCTTTCAAGAATGCCTCCTGCGAAAGATCGTCCGCTTCGGCGTCGTTGCGGCACATGCGGCGCAGCAGGGACCGGGCCCAGCCCTGGCGGCGTTTGACCAATTCGGAGAAGGCTGCCTGATCCCGGGCTTGCGCCGCCAGGATCAGGGCCGCCTCCGTGGCCGATGCTGGGTCTACCAGTCCCCGCCGCACGTTCGCGTCTCAGCCTCGCTTTAAGGATTGGACGGGGGATTGGCGCTGCCGTTGCGCGGCTTCGAATTGTAGTCCACGAGCGCGAGGACCAGGAAAGCCAGCCCCAAGGCGCCGAGGATCACCGCGGCGGTCATCTGGCCGCCCCAGGCGTGCCCGGTGGGGTCGAAATCGCCGGTGAAGAAGGACGAGGCGGCCAGCGCCCCCGCCAATGCGATCATGATCACCGCGCTGCCGAGTGAACGGCGGGCCCGATCGGGCTGGGCCGGGCGCGGCGGCTCGGTCAACCGGGACAGCATGTCCGCGTCCAGCTTCTCGCCGCGGGCAATGGCGTCCGCGATGATGCGGTGAGCCGATTGTTTCGTGCGCTCGCGCAGCCACATCGGGATCACGATCATCCCGAGGATGCTCCCGAAGATGATCAGAATGACCAAGGCTTCCATCTATTCTCTCCATCGCCTGGGGCGCCCCGGCCCCTTTGTTGTCATATTTGAAGATGCGCGGAGGGGGCGATTCAGATGCGAGGCCGGTTCTAGCCCCAGGCTCACGAACCCGCGACCAAACGCGCGCGCCGGAACGTTCTAACTATGTTCTGGGCGGCGGGCCTCAGCGCGCCAGCGCCTTTTCGTAAACGTCCGGCTTAAATCCCACCAGGAGCGGGCCCGCCCCTTCGAGCACGGGGCGTTTGATCATTGACGGCTGCGCGACCATGAGCGCGACCGCCTTCTTTTCGTTGAGGCCGGCCTTCTCCGCCTCCGGAAGATTGCGAAACGTCGTGCCCGCGCGGTTGAACACGATCTCCCAGCCCGCCTCCTTCACCCACGCCTCGACTTTCGCCTTTTCGACGCCTTCGCTCTTGTAGTCGTGGAATGCGTAAGCGACGCCCGCCGCATCGAGCCAGGCGCGCGCCTTCTTCATCGTGTCGCAGTTCTTGATGCCGTAGAGCGTGATCTTCTTCGCCATCGCGGCAGACTAGCGATCGGCCGCGCTGCGCCAAGGCCTCAACCGGCGCCGCTTCGATACGGCAAAGGCTTTGCGTTGCGCCGCTTGCAGCCCCTCCCCCTTGCAGGGGGAGGTAAGGAGGGGGTCAACGGAACGCAGCAGGCGAAGCGCGGCCCCCCCCCCCACCACCCCCCATGCGGGGGGGGGGGGGGGGAGCGCCCAACCCA
>JBFWVZ010000008.1:116157-120750 GCA_050246475.1 Hyphomonadaceae bacterium
GCCCGCGATGCCCCCCCCCCCCGTGGCGGGGGGTGGTACGGTGGGGCACCACGGACCGCAGCAGGCGCAGCGCTCACCCCCACCCAACCTCCCCCTTGCAGGGGGAGGGGTAGGTCAGCGCCAATCCAGGGGACAGATTTCCTCCGACTCCGGATGAAACCCGCGCCGCGCTTGAACTTGGCCGCGCCAAAAGCGGGGATAGATCGAAACTTATCCGACAGCACGAAACCTCGGCGATACTCGCGCCCATGCGAACGACGCCAGGACCTCAACCAGACTACCGCCTCAGACGAGCCCTCATTTGGGCCCGTCTCTGGCTGTTGCGCTGGTTGGCCGCGATCGCGCTCTTCAATTTCAAACCGAATTTCACGCCAATCGAGAAAACGCTCCGCAACGTCATCGTCCACCGCGCCATCCAGAAAGCGAAACGCCAGCGCGGCGGCGAACGGTGTTTTCATGCGGCGGCGCCAAGCGGCCTGCGCTTTTCGAAGCATAAGCGATCGCTCTTCGATCTCGCCGCCGGCAATGCGATCCGGCGAACACGACATCGCAATCCGGTCGCCCGCATCCGCGCGCTGCGCGAACTCATCGACGATATAGAGCGCTGGATCGAACGAACCGTCACCCGCCTCGAACGCGGCTTGATGCGCCGCCATCTTGTGATGGCGCGAACGCCCGTCGCGGCGCGATGGACAAGCGCGATGGCGCAAACGCCCGCACTCTGCGACACCTCATAACGCGACATCGCTTCCGAATTTGTCACGCGCGCCGCCTGAAGAGCCCTTCAGCGCGGGCGCCGGCGCATGCGCGCGCCGGTTTCCTCCCCCGCTTGCGGGGGAGGTGTCGTGTCGCGAAGCGACATGACGGAGGGGGGGCGCCGCAGCCTCCCCCCACAGCCGGCTTCGCCGGCAGCTCCCCCGCACGCGGGGGAGCAAACCATGGCGCCGAACAACCCTTCGCGCGCATCTTGAACGCCGGATGACGAAAGCACGTGACGGCGTGATCGTTGACCATCCCCACCGCCTGCATGAACGCGTAGACGATCGTCGGCCCAACGAACTTGAAGCCGCGCTGCTTCAGCGCCTTCGAAAGCGCGCGCGATTCATCCGTCTCCGCCGGCGCGGGATCGGTGAGCTTCAAACGATTGATGCGCGGCGCCCCGCCGACGAAGCTCCACACGAATTCCGAAAAGCTCTCGCCGTTCTTCTCGAATTCCAGAAACGCCTTCGCCGAGAGCACGACGCCCTCGATCTTGAGCCGGTTGCGGACGATGCCCTCGTCGCCCATCAGCTTCTCGATTTTCGCGGGGCTGTAGCGCGCGATCTTCTTCGGATCGAAGCCGTCGAACGCGCGGCGATAATTCTCCCGCTTCCGCAGGATCGTGATCCAGGAGAGCCCCGCCTGCGCGCCTTCGAGCATCAGCATCTCGAAAAGCGCGCGATCGTCACGAACGGGCACGCCCCATTCTTCGTCGTGATAAGCGATGTAGAGCGGATCGGCGCCCGGCCAGCGGCAACGCGGAAGATCGCCCTTCTTGCTCACACGCGCTCGATGATGATCGCCGGCGCCATGCCGCCCGCCGCGCACATGGTGACGAGGCCGCGCTTGAGATCGCGCCGCTCGAGTTCATCGAGGATCGTCCCGATGAGGATGGAGCCCGTCGCGCCGATCGGATGGCCAAGCGCCATCGCGCCCCCGTTCACGTTCACTTTGTCCCGGTCGAGCTTGAGATCGCGGATGAACTTTTCAGCGACGACCGAAAACGCTTCGTTGATCTCGAAGAGATCGATGTCGTCAATCGTGAGCCCAGCCTTCTCCAGCACCTTCTTCGCGGCGGGAACGGGCGCGTTGAGCATGAGTGTCGGGCAATCGCCGACATTGGCTGTCGCCACAACGCGCGCGCGCGGCTTCAAGCCGTTCTTCTTCGCGTAATCCGGCGAAGCCAGCAGCACCGCCGCCGCACCGTCGACAACGCCGGAGGAATTGCCGGCGTGGTGGACGTGCGTGATTTTGAGATCGGGATATTTCTGGCGGATGAGGCCGCCGAACGTCGTGCCCTTATCGTCCAGCGGAAACTCAGCCATCGCCTCGAAGCTTGGCTTGAGCGCGGCGAGCCCTTCCGCTGTCGTTTGCGGACGCGGAAATTCTTCGTGATCGAGCGCGAGCGAGCCGTCTTCTTTATATACCGGCACGAGGCTCTTCTTGAAATGCCCGCCCTTGATCGCGGCGTCCGCGCGCTGTTGGGAAACGAGCGCGAGATCGTCCACGTCCTGACGGCTGATGCCTTCGAGCGTCGCGATCGCATCGCCGCACACGCCTTGGTGCGATTGAGGATGCTTCGCGCGCAGCCGCAGATTGCCCGCATCCATGAAGGGCGGCGCTTTCGGATCGGCGGTCGAGGCCGTGTAGCTCATCATCTCGGTGCCGCCCGCGATGACGAGATCCTCCATGCCGGACATGATCTGCGCCGCCGCGAGATTGACCGTCGTGATGCCGGAGCCGCAGAAGCGATCGAGCGTCACGCCGCTCGCCTTCGTGTCATAGCCAGCATCGAGCGCGGCCATGCGGCCCATATCGGCGCCCTGCTTGCCGCGCTGCGAGGACGTGCCCCAGATGATGTCGTCCACCTCGGCGGTCTTGAGCGCATTGCGCTCCGCGATCGCCTTCAACACAGAGGCCGCGAGTTGCTGCGGGTGAATTTCCGCAAGGGCGCCCTTGCCAACCTTGCCGATGCCGCGCGGCGTTCTGCAGGCGTCGATGATCAAAGCTTCAGGCATGCGGGTCTCCTCATTCCCGCGCACCATACAGAAAGACTGCGCCCCGCACACGCGGCGGCGCAACGCATCGCGCTACGTCAGGCTCATTCCCACTCGATCGTGCCGGGCGGTTTCGACGTCACGTCATAGACGACGCGGTTGACGCCCTTCACTTCGTTGATGATCCGCGTCGCGGCGCGGCCGAGGAAATCCATCGAGTACGGGAAGAAATCCGCCGTCATACCGTCCGTGCTCGTCACGGCGCGGAGCGCGCAGACATATTCGTACGTCCGGTAATCGCCCATGACGCCGACGGTGCGCACGGGCAGGAGCACGGCGAACGCTTGCCAGATATCATCGTAGAGCCCGGCCTTCCTGATCTCATCGAGATAGACGGCGTCGGCCTTGCGCAGAATGTCGAGCTTCTCGCGCGTGATCTCGCCCGGCACGCGGATGGCGAGGCCGGGGCCAGGGAAAGGATGCCTGCCCACGAACGCTTCCGGCAGGCCAAGCTCTCGTCCCAAAGCGCGCACTTCATCCTTGAAGAGCTCGCGCAGCGGCTCGACGAGCTTCATGTTCATCCGCTCGGGCAAGCCGCCGACATTGTGGTGCGATTTGATCGTGACGCTCGGGCCTCCAATGGCGGAGACGCTTTCGATCACATCCGGATAGAGCGTGCCCTGCGCGAGGAAATCGGCGCCGCCGACGGCCTTCGCCTTCTCTTCGAACACATCGATGAAGAGCTTCCCGATTGTCTTGCGCTTCACTTCCGGATCGTCGACGCCTTCGAGCGCCGTCAAGAAGCGTTCGCTCTCATCGGCGTGGATGAGCGGGATGTTGTAGTGATCGCGGAAAAGCGAGACGACCTGCTCGGCCTCGCCCAGGCGCATCAATCCGTGATCGACGAAAACGCAATGCAGCTGGTCTCCGATCGCTTCGTGGATGAGCACCGCGGCCACGCTTGAATCGACGCCGCCGGAGAGCCCGCAGATCACGCGCCCATCGCCCACTTGCTGGCGGATGCGCGCGATCGCCTCTTCCTTGAAAGCGGCCATCGTCCAATCGCCTTTGCACTTGGCGATCTTGTGTGTGAAGTTTTTGAGGAGCTTGGCGCCGTCCGGCGTGTGAACGACTTCGGGGTGAAACATCACCGAGTAGAATTTGTATTGTTCATCGACGGCGATGGCGAAGGGCGCATTCTCCGATGTTCCGACCACGGAGAAGCCGTGCGGCAGCTCCGTCACGCGGTCGCCGTGGCTCATCCAGACGGGATATTTGCCGCCGACTTCCCAGACGCCTTCGTAGAGCGGGCTGTCCGCCAGGATCTCAACGTCGGCGCGGCCGAACTCGCGCGCGTGGCCTGCCTCCACTTTGCCGCCGAGCTGCACCGCCATCGTCTGCTGGCCGTAACAGATGGCGAGGATCGGCACGCCGAGCTTGAACACGTCCTGCGGGGCGCGCGGGCTCTCGCCCTCGATGACGCTCGCGGGCCCGCCGGAGAGGATGATGGCCTTCGGATCGAACCCCGCCGCCAGAACCTCGGCGGCTTTGTTGAACGGGTGGATTTCGCAATAGACGCCATTCTCGCGCACCCGCCGCGCGATCAGCTGCGTCACCTGGCTGCCGAAATCGATGATGAGGACGCGCTCATGGGCGCGCTTGGGATCGGGGGAAGCAGAAGAGCCCGCGGCCGGCGCGGGAGAAGCCGTTTTGGCTGAGTGCTGGGCCATGCGCTGAAATGATGTGCGTCGCGGGAGGCGTCAATTGCGGCGGATGGACAACCCTCGCGGGAAGGCTAACCTGTGGAAAAAACGCCACGGGGGTGGGGGATGTGGGA
>JBFWVZ010000009.1:0-52948 GCA_050246475.1 Hyphomonadaceae bacterium
CTTCGGGTTGTTCGCCGTCCGAACGGTGCTACATGAAGGCCATGTCAGACGCGGCCCCAACGGGCGACAAGACGCTCCTTTTTCTCGACGACGACGCCCCCTTCCGGCAGCGGATGGCGCGTGCGCTCGAGCAGCGCGGATTCGAGGTGACGGCGGTCGGGTCGGTGACGGAAGCGGCCGACGCGCTTGTGACCCAGACGCCTGCTTACGCCGTGCTCGATTTGCGGCTGGAGGACGGCTCAGGGCTCTCGGTGGTCGAGACGATCCACAAGAAGCGCCCCGATTGCCGCGTCATTATGCTGACGGGCTACGGCAACATCGCCACCGCGGTCGCGGCGGTCAAAGCCGGCGCGGTCGATTACCTGCCGAAGCCAGCGGACGTGGACGATGTGGTGAAGGCGCTCCTCGCGTTGCCGAACGACAAGCCCGCGCCGCCCGACAATCCGATGAGCGCCGACCGCGTCAGGTGGGAGCACATTCAGCGCGTCTATGAGCTTTGCGGGCACAACGTCTCGGAGACGGCGCGGCGGCTCAACATGCACCGGCGCACGCTGCAGCGCATTCTGGCGAAACGCGCGCCGCGCTGACGCACACATCCTCCCTCCCCCTGGAGGGGGGAGGGTCGGGGAGGGGGTGAGCGTTCATCCTCTTCAACTGGGCCTGCATCTTCTCACCCTTCCCCTTTATCCCCTCCCCTCCAGGGAGGGGGCCCGTGTTTCATCCGCGTCCGGATAATATGGGGATTGCGGCGAGTCCTTCGCCTATCCCCGCAATTTTCGTACAAAACTTCAATACGATCAGTGTCCGGACGATTCTCTATCCGACACCTCCCATGCGCGGCGACAATGGCGGCGCATGAATTCAAACGCCGCTTCACCGCTCGAACTCCGCCAGGCCCTCCGATGGGTCTGGATTCGCGCGCGTCTGGCGGCGATCTTCTTTCTGCTCTCGGCGGCGCCCTACGCGCTGCCCGACTGGCGGCTGCGGCTTCACGCGAAAGCGCGGCGCGATCTCCCAACCTATACGTGGGCCCTCAAGGCCCTCATCTTCGTCACCGCCTTTGCGCGGCTCGGGCTCGATAAGCGCGCGCAAACAAGCGCGCATCGACAAGGACTGCATCGCGATGCGGGGCCGAGCGGACACCGGATCAAACGCCATTGCCATGACGCCTCGCGCATCGCCTCCATGCGCGTCATCCTCCGGACGCTCAATTTCGCGCTGAGGCCGGGGCTTTCGCCTCGCGAGCGGGCGCGGACCATTCTCGCGATCGCACTCAATCCCGAAGCCGCCATCCGGCGGTTGATGAAGCGATTGGCCAGCGAGCCCGTCCGCTGCGCATCGATCCTTTCCTACGATCCAAGACCGCGGCGCGCTGTCGCCCTCACTTTCGATGCGCCCCAGGCAGCCGACACCTCGTGAAGCGCGGCACGCGTCTCTCCATCGTCTCTCAACCGCGCGAAGAGGCCTTCGCAGCGGCCGCACGCGCATGCGCGCTCTTACGCGAGGCGCGCTTCGCAGAGGAAGCAGCCGTAATGCGCGCTCCTCAGGTGCACGAACTCGATGGCATCATCGCTCAGCCGCGCGGCGATCGTCTTGGCGACATCGGCGCCCGCCACCAGCTCACCGCCCGCGATTGCCCCGGCGCGATCGTAGCGGCGCACCATCACGATTTCCCGCGCGGCAATGAAGGCCGGCACCTCGTTCGCGGCGAGGGACGCCGCGCCCGCATCGGTGCGCGCAAAGATCGGCCCCTCTTCGGCATAAGGCCCGTCGCCCGCGAACGGGCGGTGGCGAAAGAGCAGCACGCGCGAACCCTTCGGCGCTTCGGCGAGCGTCAGGCGGCAGGGCTGGCCGCCCTCTTCCTCGATGATCCGTTCGATCACCGAAGGATCGCCCGCAGCCAAGCGCGCTTCGGCGGCGGCGACGGTTTCTTGCGCGATGGGGCGGATTTGAAAGTGCGTCATCGGCGGAGAAGTAGAAGCGACCGTCCGGCGCGTCTGGCCGGAAACGGACACCTTGCTCAATTCGCGCATCGGCGCGAGAAGCGGGCCATGCCAACGAGTTTCACCACCGGCTTCGTCATTTTTCCGATGCTCACGCAGCTCGATTTCACCGGGCCGCTGCAGGTGCTGGCGCGGATGCCCGGCGCGCGCACGGAAATTTTCGCCAAGACGCGCGAGCCCGTGCCTTCCGATTGCTGGCTCTCGCTTTTGCCGACCAAGACCTTCGCGGAGGCGCCGCAGCTCGATCTGCTCTGCGTGCCCGGCGGCTTCGGCGTCGATCAAGCGATGGAGGATGAGGAGACGGTCGCGTTCGTGGCCAACCAAGCGAAGAACGCGCGCTATGTGACAAGCGTGTGCACGGGCGCGTTCATTCTGGGCGCGGCGGGCCTGCTGCAAGGCAAGCGCGCGACGACGCATTGGGCCTACCATCATCTCTTGCCGCGCTTCGGCGCGATCCCGGTGCAAGAGCGCGTGGTGCGGGACGGCAATCTCTTCACCGGCGGGGGCGTGACGGCGGGGATCGATTTCGCGCTGACGATCCTGGAAGAGATCGCGGGGCGCGAGACGGCGCAGTTCGTGCAGCTCTCCGTCGAATACGATCCGAAGCCGCCGCTCGATTCGGGCTCGCCCGCGCGTGCGCCTTCGAGCGTCAAGACCGCGGCGGACGAGCGCTATGCGCCACGTCTCAACGCGTTCACCGAGATCGTCGATCGCGTTGCGCCGAAGCTTCAAGCGACGGGCTGATCGGCGCCGTCGGTTTGTTTCAAACGGCCCTTGGCGGATTTTCTGCGGCCAATTGCGGGCACGCTTTGGCCGGCGGCGGCGAGGCCCCAGACGGGCATGTTGTTATAGACGCTCTCATGGGCGCCATCCTTCACGAGGAAGGTTTCGTGCCAGATGCCGACATCGGCATTGCCGGCGATGGCTTTGTTGAAGGCGCGCCATGCGGGCAAGTGCACGGCGTCCTGATTGATGGAGTAAGCGTGCAGCTGATCGAAGCTGCGCCAATATTGCAGGACGAAGAGGCCGGGCAGCGCGACGTAGCTGCGATAATGCAGCAGGCCGAGCTCAGGCTTTTGCTCAAGCTCGGTCAGCATGCGCGCCATTGCCTGCGCGGCGGGGAACCATTTCCAGAATTTCCAGATCTTGTTCATGCGCATGCCGATGAGGAAGACGACGAAATCGCCTTCAAGCTCGGCGGTCCGGCGCTCCGGGATCACTTTCATCGACGCCTCCCCTTTTTGAGCTCCAGCCGCATGAGCGGCCGGTTTTCCTTGCGGCGCGCGACTTCGGCAAAGCCTGCGCGCTCAAAGACGCGCATCTGGCCAACATAGAGCGTGCCGGGATCGACTTTGCCTCTTCCATCGTGCGGGCAAGCTTCAACGATGCGGGCGCCTGCTTTCTTGGCAAAAGCGACGCCGCCTTCGAGCAAGGCTTGGGTCACGCCCTTGCCGCGATAACCGCGCCGAACGAAGAAGCAGGTCGCGGCCCAGACGCGTTCGTCCGTCTCCGGAGCATCGGGCAAGGGCGCGGAGAGGCGCTTGGGCGTATTCCATTGCGGCGCATCCGCGCGCGGGCCGATCTGGAGCCAGCCGACGGCTTGGCCTTCGGCATAGGCGAGGACGCCGGGCGGCGCGCCGGTTTTCACACGCTTCTTGAAAGCGCTCTTGGCGTCTTCGCCGCGCTTGGCGTTCCAATCGGCGCGCGGCAAACGCCAATACATGCACCAGCAGCCCATGGTCGCGCCTTGCGGGCCGAAGAGATCCTCGAGATCTTTCCAGCGATCGGGCGTGAGCGGATGGATTTCCTCGATCACGCACGCACGCTAATGCGCGCGCGATCCCAAGGCCATGAGGCGCGTATCGACCTTTGCTTTGCGGGCCAATGAGAAGCGCGGCTCGACAATGCCGGTGTAGTCGAAGCCTGCCTTCTGAAGCACACGGCCGGACGCGGGGTTGTCGATGAAGTGCCCCGCGACGACGCGGCCGAGCTCGCGCGCCGCGCTCGCCAGCGCGCGCGCGGCTTCGGTGGCGAAGCCTTGGCCCCAGAAGGGGCGGCCGAACCAATAGCCGATCTCGACCTCTTCGGTTCCGCGCAGATGTGCGCCCGTGACGCCGATGAGGCCCTCGCCCGGGCGCTCGACGGCGAAGACGAAATCGCGCTTCAGCGGACGGCGCGCCTTGTCGATCAGGATCCAACCCTCGGCCGCCACGAGCGGATTGGGCGCGGGGATCATGCTCACCATGCGCGCGACATCGATGTCGGAGGTGAAGCGCGCGACGCGCGGGGCGTCGGCGAGCTTCAAGGGCCGCAAGAGCAAACGCTCGGTCGCGATCGTGTCCAACATGCTTTCCTCCGCGAGGCATCTTCGGCCTCGTCATCGCGCGGAAAAGAAACGGGGGCCTGGCGAACCAGACCCCCGCGCATGTTCGGGTCCGGATCGCCGTTTTCTGGCGACCCGGAAATCAGATTCCCGTGTCGCCTATTTGACGGTCGCCATCGCGGCGGGCGCAATCGACACATAGGTGCGAGAGAGGCGCTTCACCGCGAACTCGACCTGGCCGTCGCACAGCGCAAAGAGCGTGTGGTCGCGGCCGATGCCGACATTGCGGCCCGGATGGAATTTCGTCCCGCGCTGACGCACGAGGATTTCGCCGGCGTTGACGGCCTGGCCGCCGAAACGCTTCACGCCCAAACGCTGGCCCGGGCTGTCGCGGCCGTTGCGAGAGGAGCCGCCTGCTTTCTTGTGCGCCATGGCGCGTTCTCCGAAGTGCTACGCTTTAAGACGCCGAAACGCCCGTGATCTTGATGACTGTCTCTTGCTGGCGATGGCCGCGCGTGCGGCGATAGGTGTTGCGGCGCTTCTTTTTGAAGACCTTCACCTTCTCGCCCTTGCGGGTCTCGACGATCTCGCCAGCGACCTTGGCGCCGGAGACGAAGGGGGCGCCGAACGTCAGCTTGTCACCGTCGCCGACCATCAGAACTTCGCCGAAATTGACCTTGGCCTTGGCGTCGCCGTCGAGCTTCTCGACGACGATCTCGTCGCCCTTGGCGACGCGGTATTGGCGCCCGCCGGTCTTGATGATGGCAAACATGGCTCTAGCCCAAAAACGATGAGCCGCCCGGACGGAGCCCGGGCGGGAAGCGGGCGATATAGTCAAAAGGCGGCGTCTGGGTCAACGCCAGAATGGGGAATTGGCGCTTAGCCGAGGCGGCGCTGGCGGAGAGGGAGGGATTCGAACCCTCGATACCCTTGCAGGTATTCCGGTTTTCGAGACCGGCGCGATCGACCACTCCGCCACCTCTCCGCAGGGGGGAAAATCTGGTCAGGCGCGGGGGATAGTGCAAGCGGCGCGCCGGAGCAACGCCCGGCGCCGTTCTGGGCGCGATCTGCATCGCACGCCTCCAAATTGGTTGACCCGGAGCCCGTCTGGGATTTGCCTAGCGCGGCGCGGGCCGGGCGCGGGAGGGAAAGTCGCCAGATGTCGTTCTTCGTGGACAAGCTCGGGCAACAACAGCCCCAACAGACCAACGCGCCGCAGCGCCAAGCGCCGCCCGCACAACAGCCGGCGGCCGCCCGTCCGGCGCCTGCGCCGGCCGCTCAACAAGCGGCGCCCCCGCCGAGGGCCCCGCCGCCGCCTGAGCCGGAGCCCGAGAAGAAGAAAAAGAAGGGTTGGTTCTGATCTCAATCCCCGCCTAAGCGGGGCATGTTAGACTGCGCGCATGATCGACCAACGTTCCGCGCGGCCATGTCAATGACTCCCTCCTCCGCACTCGCCGCGCTCCTTGGCGAGGCGCGCAGCGCCGTCATCTTCACCGGCGCGGGCATATCGACCGAGAGCGGCATTCCGGACTTCAGAAGCCCCGGCGGCGTCTGGTCCAAGATGTCGCCGATCTATTTTCAGGATTTCGTTTCAAGCGAAGAGAAGCGCCGCGAAGCGTGGACGCGCGTGTTCAACGGCGCGGCCGGCTGGGTGGGCGCTAAACCCAATGCCGGACACTACGCGGTCGCGTCGCTCATCGCTACCGGTCGCGCGTCAAGCGTCATCACGCAGAACGTGGACAATCTGCATCAAGAATCCGGCGTGCCGGCGGACAAGGTGATCGAGCTTCACGGCAATGCGAGCTATGCGAGATGCCTTTCCTGCGGCCTGCGGCACGAGCTTGCGGAGCTTCGGCCCATCTTCATCGAACAAAACCGCGTTCCTACGTGCCGCCAGTGCGGCGAGTTGGTGAAGACGGCGACGATCTCTTTTGGGCAGGCCATGCCTGAACTGGAGATGGGCCGCGCGCATGACGAGACGTTTGCGTGCGACCTTTTCCTCGTGCTCGGCTCGTCGCTCGTCGTGACTCCGGCGGCGAACTTTCCGATTATCGCGAAGCGTGCGGGCGCCAGGCTCGCCATCGTCAACCGTGAAGAGACGCCGCTCGACGGAATCGCGGACCTCGTGCTCAACGAGGAGATCGGGCCGACGCTGACGGCGGCGCTTGAGAGGCTGCAGATCAAGCCGCGGCTGCAATGATGGCGTTGTAGGCGGCGGCGACATCTTCCTCGGTGCAATCGAACTGGCCGCATTGGAAGCGGATCGCGACGGCCCCATCGACGCGCGTTTGCGTCAGATAAATGCGCCCTTCCTTGTTGATGCGCTCGACGAGCGCCAGATTGTGCGCGTCGAGATCGGGAGCGCCTGCTGGCGCGTGACGGAAGGCGAAGAGCGAAAGGATTGGATCGGAGACGATCTCGAAGCTCTTTGTTGGGCGCAGACGCTCGCAGAGCGCGCGCGACCAGGCGACATGGTTGCGGATCATGGCTTGCAAGCCTTCGAGCCCATAGGCGCGCAGGACGAACCAGAGCTTCAGCGCGCGGAACTGGCGCCCCAGCGGGACGCCCCACTCGCTGTAGTTTACGACCTCGTCATGACCGAGGGTGTGCAGGTAGTCCGGCCGTGCGGCGAGCGTGCGGACGAGCGAGGCAGGATCGCGGACGAAATGCGCGGTGCAATGGGTTTGGGCGCCCAGCCATTTGTGCGCGTTGACGACAATGGAATCAGCCTCGCCAGCGCCTGCCCAGAGCGCGCGAAACTCGGGGCAGATCATGGCGGCGCCCGCCCATGCGGCGTCCACGTGCACATAGAGACCAAACTCGCGCGCGATCCGCACGAGATCGGCGACCGGGTCGGTCGCGCCGACGCCCGTGGCGCCGACATTGGCGATAATGCCCGCGGGTTTGAGGCCCGCGGCGAGATCGGCGCGAATGAGAGCGCGCAGCGCTTCGGGATCGGCGCCGCGCAAGGAACCTTTGATGGGAATGCGCACGAGGTTCTCGGCGCCGATGCCGGAGAACCAGATGGCGCGATCAATGGAGCTGTGCGCCTCGGCGGAACAATAGATGCGCAAGCGCGGTGCGCCCGAGAGGCCTTTCGTGTTGCCGTCAAAGCCCAGCGCGCGTTCGCGCATGACGAGCACGGCGGCGAGCGTCGCGGTGGAGGCGGTATCCTGGATGCAGCCTTTCCACCCCTCCGGAAGATCGAAGGCTTGGCGCAGCCAATCGATCATGCGCGTTTCGAGTTCGGTCGCGGCGGGCGAGGTTTGCCAGAGCATGCAGATCGCGGCGAATGAAGCGACGAGTTGCTCGGCGACGATGGATGCCTTGGCGGCGTTTGAGGGAAAGTACGCAAAGAAGCGCGGATGCTGCCAATGCGTCATGAAGGGGGCGATGTGAGCTTCGAAATCCGCGAAGATGCGTTCGAACGGCTCAGGAGAGAGCGGCGGCGCATCGGCGATGCGGGCCGCGACTTCGCCGGGCGCGATATCGGGGCGCACTGCGCGATCGCGGATCGTCTCGCGATAATCGGCGCCCCATTCGGCGGCCCGGACGCTCCACTTTCTGAAATCCTGCATCGCACGCTCCCTCATCGCTTGCTCGCAAAGAGGCGACGCAAGGGCAAGCGCGATCGGATTTGCGAGGGCGCGATCTTTGCGCCTAAGTGCGCGCGGAGGACACGCGATGAAGTTCGAACGCGAGGCCTACGGCTTCAGCTATCAGGACAAGAGCCCGCTCAAGGAAGTGTATGGCGGGCCGGGCGGCCACGTCTTCATCGAGTGCATGCGCATCAGGCCTGTTGGCGTCGAATCCAACAAGGTGATCGTCGTCTCGCATCCGATCGGCGGGGGCGCGTTTCTGCCGATGGTTTCGGCGCTCGCGGCGGCGGGGCGGCACGTGATCTTCGTCAATCCGCGCTATCGCGGGAACGACAACGCGCTCATCATGGAAAAGTGCGTGCAGGATCTGGGCGCCGCGATCCGCAACGCAAAGACCAAGTTCGGCTACGACACGGTGACGCTCGGGGGATGGTCCGGCGGCGGGTCGCTCTCGCTTTTCTATCAGGAGCAAGCGGAGAAGCCTTCGATCACTGAGACGCCGGCGGGCGATCCAGTCGATCTTGCCGGCGCCGACTTGCCGCCCGCGCAAGGCGTCATGCTGCTTGCCGCGCACATCAGCCGTGCTTTGACGCTCACCGAGTGGACCGATCCTTCGATCCTCGATGAGGACAAACCCTTCGAGCGCGACATCGAGCTCAATCTCTACGACAAGCGCAACCCGAACAAGCCGCCCTACTCGGCGGAGTACGTTGCGCGCTTTCGTGAAGCGCAGATCGCGCGCAATCGGCGCATCACTGCGCGCGTCAAGGCGCAGCTGGCGGCTCTCAAGGCAGACGGGCGCGCGCACGAAGAGCGCTGCTTCACCGTGCAAGGCACGATGGCCGATCCGCGCTGGCTCGATCCCGCGATCGATCCGAACGGGCGCGAGCCGGGCACGACCTATCTCGGCGATCCGGTCATCGCGAACGATGGACCTGTCGGGCTTGCGCGCTTCACCACGCTGCGATCCTGGCTCTCGCAATGGAGTTACGACGAAAGCCGTGCGAACGGCGTGAAGAACGCGGCAAACATCACCTGCCCCGCGCTCGTGCTTAACAACACAGCCGATCAAGCCTGCACGCCTTCGCATGCGGAGCGCCTCTTCGCGGCGCTGGCGCCGAAGGACAAAGAACGGCACGATGTTCAGGACGCGGACCACTATTACATCGCCCGGCCTGACAAGCTCAAAGAAGCGACCGCCATCGTGACAGACTGGCTCGACCGTAAGGGGCTTTGATGGCGGGCGCGCTTTCGGATCTCCGCGTCATCGAACTCGGGCAGCTTATCGCGGGGCCGTTCTGCGGACAGCTCTTCGCGGATCACGGCGCCGACGTCATCAAGGTCGAGCCGCCGGGCGAAGGCGATCCCATCCGGCAATGGGGCAAAGGCGAAATCCCCGTCTGGTGGGCGGTGGCGGGACGCAACAAACGCTGCGTGACGGCGGACCTCCGGCAAGACGAGGGGCGCGTGATCGTCTCGCGCCTTATCGACCAGGCTGATGTCGTGATCGAGAATTTCCGGCCGGGGACGATGGAAAAATGGGGGCTTGGCTGGGACGCGCTTTCGGCGCGCAATCCAAAGCTCGTGTTCGTGCGTGTGTCCGGATACGGACAAACCGGCCCCCACGCGCCACGCGGCGGGTACGCTTCGATCGGGGAAGCGCTCGGCGGCATGCGTTATCTCTGCGGAGAGCCTGACCGGCCGCCTTCGCGCGCGGGGCTTTCGCTTGGGGATACACTGGCGGCTTCGTTTGCGTTCATGGGCGCGCTCATGGCGCTGCATGCGCGCGAGAAATCGGGCGTGGGCCAGGTCGTCGATGCGGCAATCTTCGAGTCCGTGCTCGCGGTGATGGAGGCGACGGTGGCGGAATATTCCGTCAACGGCGCTATCCGCGAGCGCTCGGGCTCCAAGCTTGCAGGCATCGCGCCTTCAAACATTTATCCGTGCGCGGACGGCGATCTCATCATCGCGGCCAATCAGCCGAGCGTGTTCAAGCGCCTCTGCGAAGCGCTCGGCATGCCGGAGCTCGAAACCGATCCCCGGTTCGCCGATCATCGCGCACGCGGCGCGCATCAGGACGAGATCGATCAGATCATCGCCGACTGGACGCGTACGCGCGCCTCGGCGGATGTCGAGGCGTTGATGAACGCGCACGGCGTGCCGGCAGGACGGATCTATCGCGCGCCGGAGATGCTTGCCGACGCGCACTACGCCGCGCGCGAGGCGATCGTGGCGGTTGCGGCCAAAGCCTATCCCGGGCTGAAGATGCAGAACGTCTTTCCAAAACTTTCGGCCGATGCGGGCGAGGTGCGTTGGGCGGGGCCGGAACTCGGCGCGCACAACGATGAAGTCTATTCGTCCCTTCTGCGCGCGAGCGGCGACGATCTCGCGCGCTGGCGCGCGGCGGGCATTATCTAGCGAAGGCCAGCACTTTCGCGATCAGCGCATCCGTCGAGCTGATAAACGGGACCGAGACATCCCCTGCTTCAAGGACGATCGGCACTTCTGTGCAGCCTGCGATGAGCGCCTCTGCGCCGTCCGCAACAAGGCTCTCAGCGAGCTCTAGCATGGGCTCAAGCAAATCCGTGCGCGTCTCGCCGCGCTTCACCGCGTAGATGAGCGCCATGAGGTCCGCTTGGCGATCGGGCGGAAGCTCCACGGCTTCGAGACGCGCTCTGGCGAGCGCATTCGGATAGAGCTGCGCCTTTACACATGCATCGGCAGCGAGAATGCCGATGCGCCTTGCGCCGGTGCGCGCGGCGGCCTCGGCGCTTGCGTCGACCATGGAGAGAAACGGAACGGTGAGCGCGGCTTCAATGTCGGACTGCCAGCGATGCGCTGCGTTGCAGGCCATGACGACGACCTCGGCGCCCGCGCATTCGAGGTTGCGCGCGGTTTCCGCGAGCGCAGGGCCGGGAGACGGGCCCCTCCCTTCGATGGCGGCGTTGCGATCCGGGATGTGCGGATTGGAATCGATCAAAACGCGCAAATGATCCTGATCGCGCGTCGCGGGGGTGGCGCGCACGAGCTTTTCGAAGAAATCCGCGCCAGCGGCGGGGCCGAGCCCCGCGATGATTCCGACAGTCTTCACGCGAGGATCGATTGATAAGCAAAGAGCGAGGGCGCGCCGCCGGTGTGCACGAAGAGAACGCGGTCGCTCTTCTTGAAATGACCGCGGCGCGCGAGGCCGATGAGGCCCGCCATCGCCTTTCCTGTGTAGACGGGATCCAAGAGCACGCCTTCGAGGCGTGCGAGCATTTTCACGGCTTCAACCATTTCGTCCGTAGGCAGAGAATAGCCGGGGCCGACCCATTCATCGAGCGCGACAACGCTCTCGCGCGGCGGCGCGGGGAGATTGAGGAACGCGGCGGTCTCCAAAGCCAACTTATGGACGTTGACTTCCTGCTCGGCGCGCGGGCGGCGCACGTTGATTCCGGTCAGCGGTGCGCCGGCGTTCGCGGCATGGAGGCCGACGAGCAGCCCTGCGTGGGTGCCGGCGCTGCCCGAGGCGGAGACGATGTGGTCGAAGGGAACGCCCTGCTCGACGCTCTGTGCCATGAGTTCACGCGCGCAAAGAACGTAGCCGCAGGCGCCCAACGCATTCGAGCCGCCTCCGGGAATGACATAGCCTTTGCGTCCTTCCTGGTTCAGCGCATCGGCGATCGCCTGCATCTCAGCGGCAAGATTGGCGCCCGCATCGACAATTTTGATCGCGTCGGCGCCGAGGAGATTGAAGAGGAGGTTATTTCCCGACGCGTTCGGATCGTAGGAGCCCGCGACGCGCTGCTCCAAGACGAGGCGGCACTTCAGCCCTTCTCTCGCCGCGGCGGCGAGCGTCAGGCGGCAATGGTTCGATTGGACGGCGCCGACCGTGATGAGCGTATCGGCGCCTTGTGCGATTGCATCGGCGACGAGGAATTCGAGCTTGCGCGTTTTGTTGCCGCCGCCGGCGAGACCGAGGAGATCGTCACGCTTGATCCAAATCTCGGGGCCGGCCAACGCTTCGCTCAAGCGCGTGAGCGGTTCGATGGGCGTGGCGTCGGGCGTGTAGCGGCGGCGCGGCAGGCGGGCGAGTTTCATTCGCGTTCGCTCAACTCAGGAACAGATCGGCGCAGGCCTCGACGATGGCCGTCTCATCGAGACGATAGGCCCTGTAGAGGTCCAGCAAATCACCGGTCTGGCCGAAACTATCGACGCCCAGCGCGCTGACGCGATGACCCAGGACGCCGCCCATCCAGGAAAGAGCGCCCGGCGCGCCATCGATGACGGTGACGAGGCCTGCGTGCGGCGCAAGCTTGGAAAGAAGCGTCTCGACATGCGCGGGCGCGCGCTCCCCTCTCTGCCAGCGCGCGCGTCGGCGCGCCATCCAATCGCGATGAATCAGCCCGGGGGAGACGACGTTCAAAATGCCGAGTCCGGGAAGATCGTCCGCAAGCGTACGCGCCGCGGCCAAGATTTCCGGCGCGACCGCGCCGGTGAAGACGAGCGCGGCTTCGCTCCCGGGCGCGGGCGCTTGCAGCCAATAGGCGCCCTTCAGCATATCCTCGCGCCACGCATCGTCGGTGCGCGGATGTTGGGCGATGGCGCGGGTGGTCAGCCGGAAATAGACGGAGCCGCCGTCTTCGTGCTGCATGTGCGCAAAGGCCCAGCGCATGGTCTCCGCCAATTCATCTGCGTAGGCGGGCTCGATGTAGGTGAGATTGGGCTGGGCCAAACCGATCAGCGGCGTCGAAACGGATTGATGGGCGCCGCCTTCTGGGCCGAGCGTCAGGCCGCTTGGCGTCGCGACAAGCATGAAGCGCGCATCCTGGTAGCAAGCGTAGTTCAACGCATCGAGGCCGCGCGCGATGAAGGGATCGTACACAGTGCCAATGGGGATCAAGCGTTCGCCCCAGAGATCGGCGGAGAGGCCCAACGCGGCGAGCGCGAGGAAGAGGTTGTGTTCGGCGATGCCGAGTTCGACATGCTGGCCCGCCGCGCCGGCCGCCCACTTTTGCGGCGAGGGGATCTTCGCGCGCTGAAACACATCGGGCAGGCTCTCGCGATTGAAGAGGCCGCGCTGATTGACGAAACCGCCGAGGTTTGTGGAGACCGTGACATCGGGCGACGTGGTGACGATGCGCTGCGCCAGGGGATGCTTCGTCTTGGCAAGATCGAGAAGGATGCGGCCGAACGCAGCTTGGGTGGATTGCTCACGGCTATCGGGCTTTGGGAACTCGTGCCGGCCGGGAACGGGAATGAGCGGCGCATCGAATTGACGCTTGCGCTTGTCAGCGAACGGCGTCTCCTCGATGAAACCTTGCAGATCGGCCGCTTCGTTCTGCGACAAGCCGGCGAGCGGGGACCATTCCTCGCCCTCCTTGATGTTCATGGACTCGCGCAGCGCTGCGACCTGCGCCGGCGTCATCAGACCTGCGTGATTGTCTCGGTGCCCAGCGAGCGGCAGACCGAAGCCCTTGATCGTATAGGCGATGAACATCGTGGGCTGATCATCATCCGCAGCAGCGAAGGCTTCGACCAGCGTCTCGAGGCAGTGGCCGCCCAAGGCCGTCATCAGTTTCTGAAGCGCCGCGTCATCATAGGATGCGATGAGCGCCTTAGCGCCCTCCTCCTGGCCAATATCGGACAACAAGCGCGCGCGCCACGCGGCGCCGCCTTGATAGGTCAGCGCGGCATAGTCCGCATTCGGACAATTATCGATCCAGTCGCGCAGCGCGGCGCCGCCGGGCATTTCGAAGGCGGCGAGCTGGGCCTTGCCGTATTTAAGCGTCGCGACGCGCCAACCGGCGGTGCGGAAAATATCGTCAAAGCGGCGGAACATCCGATCCGTCGTCGGCGCATCGAGACTTTGGCGGTTATAGTCGACGATCCACCAGAGATTCCGAATGTCGTGCTTGTAGGCCTCGATCAGGCACTCGTAGATGTTGCCTTCGTCGAGTTCGGCATCGCCCAAAAGCGTGATCATCCGGCCTTTGCGGGCGGGATCGAGCCAGCCATGGGCCTCGAGATAATCCTGCGCTAGCGAAGCAAAGGCGGTGACAGCAACGCCCAGACCAACAGAGCCCGTCGAGAAATCGACGTCGTCCTTGTCCTTCGTGCGCGAAGGATAGGATTGCGCGCCGCCGAAAGCGCGGAAGCGCTCCATTTGCTCGCGCGTTTGGCGCCCAAAGAGATATTGCGCGGCATGAAAGAGCGGGCTCGCGTGCGGCTTGACCGCGACACGATCTTCCGGGCGCAGCGCGTGAAAGTAGAGCGCGGCCATCAACGTCGTCATCGATGCGCAGGAAGCCTGGTGGCCGCCGACCTTCAGGCCGTCTCTACTTTCGCGCAAATGGTTGGCGTTGTGGATCATCCACACCGCGAGCCAACGCAGGCGCTCCTCGATCCGCGACAAACTGGCGATAAGCACGTCTCCGGCTTCGCTGCGCAGCAATGGGCGGTTCATCCAGGCTCCCTCCCGCGAAGCTATAGGCGAGCGCGTGCGGGCGCGCGAGCATCTTAAGAGAGGGTTAAGCGGCGCGCGGAAGGGTCCGCCTCCGAGGCGAACCATGACGGAACAATTCGCGGCGCTGCGCGCCTGCCGCATCCTCGACACGGCGCCGGAGCCTGTGTTCGACACGCTCGTTCAACGCGCAGCGCGCGCGGCGGACGCGCCTTTCGCGCTCATCGCGTTGCACGATGCGGATCGTTATTGGTTCAAGGCCAGCGTCGGCGCCGTTTCCAGCGAAGTGACGTCCGACGATCCGATCGGGCGTGCGATCATGGATGGAGACGGGCTGCTCTGGATTTCCGATGCAGCGAAACTGAAACGATTCTCCGGTTCGCCCTGGGTGTCGGGTCCGCCCTTCATCCGCTTCATCGCGGGCGCGCCCCTTAGGCTGGCCGATGGCGCGGCAGTCGGCTTTCTTTGTGTGATCGGCGTCAAGCCGCGGCGGCGCTCCGCGAAGCTGGCGCGCGAGCTCGAGGAATTGGCGCTGCTCGCCTCCAGCCTCATCGACGCACGGCGGGATGCGGCGCTGCGCGCGGAAAACGAACGCATGCGCTCGCTTGCCGAGCGAGAGGCCGGCGTGGGCTTCTGGCGCATCGACCGCGAGGGTTCGGAGGGCTGGTGGTCCCCTGGCGTTTACGCGCTCTTCGGGCGCGATCCATCGCTCGGGCCTGCATTGCCGAGCGAGTACAAGCCGATCGCGCCGGAAGGCACTTGGCCCGATTGGAAGGAGTTCATCCGCCGCGCCACCACCACGCGCGACAATTTCACAATGCATTTGCCGCTCAAGCAGCCCAATGGCGATGTGCGCAAAGTGAAGATCGTGTGCGGCGCGGACGCCGATCTCCCGCACCTCTCTCTTGGCATCGCCATCGACGAGACGAACCTCACCAACGCGCTTGAGCGGGTGACGGCGACCAAGAAGCTGCTCACGTCCTTTATCGAGAGCGCGCCCGCGGCGTTGGCGATGTTCGACCGCGACATTCGTTACCTGCACGCGAGCCCGCAATGGCGAAAGGACTACAATCTCGGCGACACACCGCTCGTCGGGCGCAGCCATTATGAGGTCTTCCCCGAGATCGGGGATGAGTGGAAAGACGTCCATCAACGCTGTTTGGACGGGAGCGTCGAGCGCCGTGACCGCGAGCGTTTCCTGCGCGCGGACGGCAGCGCGCAATACCTCTCCTGGGAGGTGCGTCCTTGGCGTGACGAGGAAGGTGAAATCGGCGGCATCATCATGCTGACGCGCGATCTCACCGCGGAGGTGGAGGCGCAGCTCGCGCTCGAACGGACCTATGAGCGGCTCAAACAAGCGCTCGATATCGGGCGCGCCTATATGTGGGAGTACGACGATGCGCAGCAGCGCATCTTCCACGATGGGGATCCGGTCGCGGTGATGGGGTTTCCGCTGCCGGAGACGAATTCGCCAATCGACGTGTTCTCAATCGTGCATCTGGACGATCGCGAGGCGGCGGTCGCGCTCTGGAGGCGGCACATAAAAGAGGGCGCGCCATATCGAATCGAACAGCGTGTCGCCGCGCCTGGCGGTGACGAGCGTTGGGTGCTTGCCGTCAGCGAAGCCAAACGCAACGCCGAGGGACGGGTCGTTGGCGCGGTTGGGCTCGTTCAAGACATCACCGAGCGCAAGCGCGGTCAGATCGAACTCGCGGCCGCGCGCGACGAAGCCGAGGCGGCAAACCGCTCCAAGTCCGAGTTTCTGGCGACCGTCGGCCACGAGATTCGCACGCCGCTGCACGGCGTTCTGGGGATGGCGCACGCGCTTTCGCGCACCGACCTCAGCTCACATCAACATGATCTGCTGTCCGTGATTGTTGAATCCGGCGATACGCTCATCGCGTTGCTCAACGATCTGCTTGACAGCGCGCGCATCGAAGCGGGGCAGATGTCGCTCGCGCCAGCGCCGTTCAAGATCGACGAGGCGCTGCAGAGCGTGGCGGCGCTTAATAGAGAGCGCGCGTCCGCAAAGGGACTTACGATTGAGATCGCGGCGCAGCCTATCCGCGGCGCGCATCTTGGCGACGCGCTGAGGATAAGGCAGGTGCTGCTCAATCTCGTGAGCAATGCGGTCAAGTTCACCGAACGCGGCTTTGTGCGCATATCGGCGGCGGAGGCGGCGGGCGCCGATGGCGCGGCGTTGGTGCGCTTCTCGGTAGAGGACAGCGGGCCTGGGATCGACGAGGCAACGCGCGCGCGCCTCTTCGGGCGGTTTTCGCAGGGTGACGCGACGCAGCGCTTCGGCGGCTCGGGCCTCGGGCTCAATATATGCCGGGGGCTCGTCACGCTCATGGGCGGTGAGATCGGTTGCGAGCCGGCGGCAGGCGGCGGCGCTTGCTTCTGGTTCACCCTGCCGCTTCCTCGCGTGCAAGACAACGACACGCGCGGGCAAAGACTGGCGCTGCGAATCCTCTGCGCGGAAGACCACCCGGTGAACCGCAAAGTGCTCGAACTTCAGCTCAATGCGCTGGGATGCGCGGCGGCTTTCGCGGAAAACGGCGCTGACGCAGTGGCGGCGTGGGAGACAGCGCATTTCGACGCCATTCTCATGGATCTCACCATGCCCGTCATGGGCGGGGAAGCCGCGACCGGGCGAATCCGTCAGCGCGAGCGCGAAACGGGCCGTGCGCGAACACCCATCATCGCGCTCTCGGCCAACGCCACGGGCGAGCATATCGCGGCCGCCCTTTCCGCTGGCATGGACGCACACGTTGCTAAGCCCTTCCGGCCCGACGACCTGGCGGCGGCGCTGTCGGAGGCGCTGGCAAACCAGGGGGCGAGCAGGCCAGTGGGAACAGCGTTTCGCGGCGGCGCACGATAAGCTAGAAGCGCCGCTCCCGGCGCGACCAGATCATGAAATTCCTCGACCAGGCGAAAATCTACGTTCGCTCCGGCAATGGCGGGAGCGGTGCGGTCTCATTTCGCCGCGAAAAGTTCATCGAACATGGGGGCCCTGACGGAGGCGACGGGGGGCGGGGCGGCGATGTCTGGGCCGAGGCGGTCAACGGACTCAACACACTCATCGATTACCGCTACCAGCAGCACCACAAAGCCAAGACCGGCGGCCACGGCATGGGTCAAAACCGCCACGGCGCAAACGGCGAGGATGCCGTGCTGCGAGTGCCAGTGGGCACGCAAATCTTGGACGAGGACAAAGAAGAAATCATTGCAGACCTCGCCCATGCAGGCGATCGCGTGCTCCTCGCCAAAGGGGGCAATGGCGGCTTCGGCAACGCGCATTTCAAAAGTTCAGTGAACCAGGCGCCGCGTCGCGCCAACCCCGGCCTGGAAGGACAAGAGCGCACGCTTTGGCTTCGCCTCAAGCTCATTGCGGATGCGGGACTGATCGGCTTGCCGAATGCGGGCAAGTCCACGTTCCTGCGCGCCGTCACCGCCGCGACGCCCAAGGTCGCCGACTATCCGTTCACGACGCTTCATCCCCATCTTGGCGTCGCGAGCCTCTCTGAGAGCGAGCGTTTCGTGCTCGCGGACATACCTGGCCTCATCGAGGGCGCGGCGGAGGGCGCGGGCTTGGGCACGCGCTTCCTCGGGCACATCGAACGCTGCGCGGCGCTTCTGCATCTCGTTGACGGCACGGAGGAGAAGCCGGGCGAAGCCTACCGCGTGGTGCGGCGCGAGCTTGAGGCATATGGCGGCGGGCTCACCGAAAAGCCGGAGATTGTCGCGCTCAACAAAGTCGATGCGCTGACCGAGGACGTGATCAAGAAGCGGCAGGCAGCGCTTAGGCGCGTGTGCGGCTCGCGCGTCCATCTTGTCTCCGGCGTATCCGGAGCGGGCGTCAAGGACGTGCTCAATGCCCTCGGCGAAATTGTCCGCGCACGAAAGGCTGGCGTGGCCGCGCCGCAACCGGCGGAGCAGGATGAGTGGGCGCCGTGAGCCCGCTCGGCCAAGCCAAGCGCATCGTTCTTAAAATCGGCTCCTCATTGCTCATCGACGTGGAGACGGGCGCACCCGCGCGCGCGTGGCTTGAAGCGCTCGCGGAGGATGTTGCGGCGGCCATGCGGAGGGGGCGGAAGATTGTCATCGTTTCGTCCGGGGCGGTTGCAATCGGGCGGCGTGCACTCGAGCTTTCGGGGGCGCTCAAGCTGGAAGAAAAGCAAGCGGCCGCGGCGGCGGGACAAGCGCGGCTCGTGCGCGCCTACGAAGAGGCCTTCGCACAGCACGCGATCCCAGTCGCGCAAGCGCTTTTAACTCCGGACGACACCGAACGGCGCCGCCGCTGGCTCAACGCGCGCGCGACGCTGGAGACGCTGCTCTCGCTGGGCGCTCTTCCGATCGTCAACGAAAATGACACCGTGGCGACCGCGGAAATCCGATACGGCGACAATGACAGGCTTGCCGCGCGCGTCGCGCAGATGATTTCGGCTGACGCGCTCATTCTGCTCTCGGACATCGATGGGCTCTACGAGCGCGATCCCAGGCGCGATCCGAGCGCGGCGCACATTCCGGAAGTGCGCGCGGTGACGCCGGCGCTCGAGGCGATGGCAGGCGATCCGGGCAGACACGGCTCCGGCGGCATGCGCACGAAGCTCGACGCGGCAAAGATCGCGCTCGCGGCGGGCTGCGCCACGGCGATCACGGAAGGCAAGGCGGCGCATCCGCTGAAGCGTCTCGCGGAAGGGGCGCGCGCCACTTGGTTTCTGCCGCAGACAGCGCCCAAGGCCGCCTACAAGACCTGGATCGCGGGAACCCTGGCCCCACAGGGCGCGCTCATCGTCGATGCAGGGGCTGCCGCCGCGCTCAAAGAGGGCAAGAGTCTGCTGCCGGCCGGCGTAACGGCCGTGCGCGGAAATTTCGAGAAAGGCGACGCCGTCCAGATACTGGGGCCTGGGGAGGCCGAGGTCGGGCGCGGACTCGCGCGCTACGATGCTGCTGACGCTCGCAAAATCATTGGGCTCAAATCGAGCGCGATCGAGGCGGCGTTGGGTTATGCGGCGGGCGCCGCGCTCGTGCATGCGGATGATCTGGCGCTGGCGCATGCCTGAACACGCGCGCACGCTGGCGAAGCGCGGGGGCGCTGCCTACCATATGAATCTATGAACGCGACCGCCGCTACTCTTTCGCTTGAAGCGCAGATGCTTGCGCTGGGCGCGGAAGCGCGGGCCGCGGCCAGGATCGTCCGCGATGCAGATGCGTTCACGCGCACAAGAGCTCTTCGCGCAATGGCGGCGCGGCTCAAGGGGGCGGCGCCAGCGATCCTCGCGGCAAACGCGGAAGACGTTGCGCGTGCGCAAGAGAAAGGCCTGGCGGCTTCGTTCATCGACCGGCTGACCCTGACGGTGCAGCGTTTCGACGCGATGGCGGCTGCCGTTGAGGACGCAGCGGCGCTTCCCGATCCGGTTGGCGCCGTCATCGGCGCCTGGACGCGCAACGGCATGGCGTTCGAACGTGTGCGCACGCCGATCGGCGTGCTCGGCGTCATCTTTGAGAGCCGCCCCAACGTCGCCGCGGACGCGGGAGCGCTGGCGCTGCGCTCAGGCAACGCGATCATCTTGCGCGGCGGTTCGGATTCGCAAGAGAGCGTCGCCGCGATTGGAGCAGCGTTAGCCCTCGGGCTTCGGGACGTGGGGTTGCCGGCGGCGGCGATCCAGATTGTTCCGTCTACGGACCGTCAAGCCGTCGGCCTCATGCTGCAGGGGCTCGGCGGCGCGATCGATGTGATCATTCCGCGTGGGGGCAAAAGCCTCGTCGCGCGTGTGCAGGAGGAGGCGCGCGTCCCGGTGTTCGCGCATCTGGAGGGCATTTGCCACGCGTACGTACATGCGGGCGCCGACCCGGCGAAGGCCGTTTCCATCGTTGTGAACGGCAAGATGCGGCGCGTCTCGGTGTGCGGGGCGACGGAGACGCTGCTGATAGACCGGCGTGTCGCGCCAACTCTGCTGCCTCGGATTGCCGCGGCGCTGAGCGAAGCAGGATGTGCGCTGCGGGGCGATGAAGAAGCGCGCGCCATAACGCCCATGGAGGCGGCAACGGAGGGCGATTGGCGGACTGAGTATCTCGATGCCGTTCTCTCTATTCGTGTCGTCGGCGGCATCGATGAAGCTATGGCGCACATCGCGACTTACGGCTCTCAACACACCGAGACGATCATCACCGAAGACAAAACGGCTGCGGACGAGTTCTTGCGCCGCGTGGACAGCGCGATCGTGCTGCACAACGCCTCGACGCAATTCGCCGACGGCGGGGAGTTCGGGTTCGGCAGCGAAATCGGCATCGCAACCGGGCGGCTGCATGCGCGCGGGCCTGTCGGTGCGGAACAACTCACGACGTTCAAATATGTCGTGCGCGGCACCGGACAGATCAGGCCCTGATGCGGCGCGGCTTTCCCCTCGCCTATCCTGGGATGAGGATCGGGCTGCTCGGCGGGACTTTCGATCCCGCGCATGAAGGCCATGCGCACGTTGCGCATGTGGCGAAAACGCGGTTGGGACTCGATCAAGTCTGGTGGCTCGTTACGCCGCAGAATCCGCTCAAACCCAAGACTACGCCGCTCAAGGAACGGGTTGCGAGCGCGCGGCGGCTCTCGGCGCGCGGCGACATTGTCACGGACATCGAGACACGGCTCTCGCTGCAATACACGGCCGATGTCCTTACCGCGCTCAAGCGACGCTACCCCGGCGTGCAATTTGTCTGGGTAATGGGGGCCGACAACCTCGAGACCCTTGATCGATGGCGGCGCTGGCGCGCGATCTTTCGCAGCGTGCCCATCGCCATCGTTTCGCGGCCCAGCGCCCGGGCCAAGACGCGATTTTCAGGGCCGGTCCGGCAATTCGCGGCGGCGCGCCGGCCCACGCCATCGGCGTGCGCCCTCCCCGCCGCGCATGCGCCTGCCTGGGTGTTTCTCCCCGCACGCTATTCGCAGGCCAATTCGACCGCGCTTCGGGCCGCGCGCAGCCGCTAGGGCCGGTGGCGAAATCGTCTCCGGGCTGCTATTCTCGCCGCGCAAATAGATCGAAAGGATCGCCAGCCTGTCCCCAAAAGCACCGCGCACGCCGGCGCGAAAAACCGGCGCGGCAAAGGCCGCTAAGTCCCCGCCGAAGGCGCCCCGGAAAGCGGCGGCGAAGCGGGCCAAGCCCTCCGGGCTCGGCGCCAAAGCAGCATCTGAGCTGATCGTCAGGGCGCTCGAAGACGACAAGGCCGAGGACATCCTCACCATCGACATCACCGGCAAATCGTCCGTGGCGGACATGCTCGTCATCGCCAACGGGCGCTCCCAGCGCCACGTCGCGGCGCTGGCCGACCATCTCGTCAAGAAGCTCAAGGAGAGCGGCGTCAAAGGCATCCACGCGGAAGGGCTGCCACACGCCGATTGGGTCGTCGTCGATGCGGGCGATGTGATCGTACACCTCTTCCGGCCGGAGGTGCGCAGCTTCTATGGCATCGAGAAAATCTGGCTGCCGCCGGCGCAGCCGCGCAGCGCGCACGGCTGACCTTCATGCGGGTGCTAGTCGTCGCTGTCGGCAAGCTGAAGAGCGGGCCGGAGGCGGCGCTCGTCGAAGACTATCTCGCTCGCGCCAACGCCAGCGGACGAGCGCTTGCGCTGACGCCCTTCGATCTGATTGAGATCGATGCGCGTGCGGGCGGCGATCCACGCAAAGAGGCGGTTGGCGTGCTCAAAGCGACGCCGGACGAAAGCGTGAAGGTTCTCTTGGATGAACGCGGCGCCGACATCGGCTCACGTCAGCTCGCACAAAAGCTCGCCGCGTGGCGCGATCAAGGCCGCGCTTGCGTCACGTTCTGGGTCGGCGGGGCGGACGGCGCTTCGCAATCGCTTAAGGATCAGGCCGACGAAAAGATCGCGCTGGGGCGACAAACGTGGCCGCACAAGCTCGTTCGCGCGATGTTGGCCGAGCAACTTTACCGGGCTTCCACCATTTTGGGGCAGTCTCCCTATCACCGGGACTGAAGATTCCGCGCGGGATGGTGGTTTATGGTTTACGGCGCGTTGCGCGCCGGCGTTGCGGCTGCGTGTGCGGCCGCTTTGCTTGCGTCTCCCCCCCTAGCGAATGCGCAGACGCGCCGCGCGAACGATGCGGCTGCGGCGGAACGCGCGCGCGCAGCAGCCGCCGGCGAGGCGCGCCGCGCGCGGGAAGGCGCGCTGGCGGCGCAAAGCGAAATCGCGGCTCTAGACGCGCGGCTCGACGCAGCATCGACGCGGCAAGCGGAAGCCGCGGCGGAATTCGAAACGGCCGATGCAAGGATTGGCGCGCTGGAGACGCAACTTGGGATCGTACGCCGCCGCTACGCCGAAGAACGCGCGGGCATCGAGGACGCGGTCATCGCCGCGCTCTTTGCGCAGCGCCAGGCGTTGACGCGTCCGCGTCATGCAGCGCGGACTGTAGTGTTTGTGCGGGCCGCAGGCCCTGCGCTCGTCTCGCAAGCCACTGCGCGCGCGCAGGAGATCGCTCAAGCGCAGCATATGCATGCCGCATTGGCATCCGCACGCAGCGACCTCATCGCGGCTCAAGCCGCGCTTGAGGCGGAACGTGAGGGAATTGCGCTCTTGATTGCTGCGCGACGGTCGGCGCGCAGCGCCCTCATCGCGGAGGCGCAGGCCGCGGAGCGGTTGGCGGCGCGTCACGCACGAGAGGCGCGAACCCTGCGTGAGTTGGCGCAGCGCGTGCAGACACCGCGCCGGCAGAACGCCGCGGCTCGGACGCGCGCGCCCCTGGGAACGCTGCGAACCCCAGTCGAGGGCGCTCTTGTAAGGGCCTATGACGGCGCCGGCTCCCAAGGCAACACTTGGCGAACCGCACCCGGCGCGCGCGTTTCAGCACCGGCCAACGGACGCGTCGGCTATGCGGGACTGTTTCGCAGCTACGGCCAAGTGTTGATCCTGAACCTCGACAATGGTTACGTCATCGTGCTCGCAGGCATGGATTCCGCAACCGTCCAAACGGGGGAAGCTGTTCGCGCCGGCCAGCCTGTGGGGATAATGTCCGCAGACGCCTCGACGGCGCCGGAATTGTATGTCGAAGTGCGCCAAGACGGGCGGCCAGTGGATCCGTCGCGGTCTTTCGCTTCGACGCAACGCGGCGCCGTTCGTCGCACAGGATAGCGAGAATCGGCTCACGCTGAGCCAAACTGAGAGAAGCACGCCGGGACGTTGCAGCGGGTTTAGGAGCGGTTGGGATGCGGTTGGCTTGGATTGCAGCGCCGGTTGTCGGTGTAGCCGCTTGCCTTGGAGCGCTCGCTTGGTCCTCCCAGACCACGGGCGGACCGCGCGGCGACGTCTATCGCCAACTTGAGCTCTTCGCGGACGTGCTCGCGCGCGTTGAATCCGACTACGTGACCGAGCCCAATCAAACCGAGATGATGGAAGCCGCCATCAACGGCATGCTTTCGTCGCTCGATCCGCACTCCTCCTACCTGTCCCCCACCGACTTCCGCGACATGCAGGTCCAAACACGCGGGGAGTATGGCGGGCTGGGGATCGAAGTGACCACCGAGGACAGCGTGGTGCGCGTCGTCTCCCCGATTGACGACACACCGGCTTCCCGTGCTGGCATTCAGGCTGGCGACTATCTGACGGCGATCGACGACGAAAGCATCGTCGGCCTCACGCTTAACGAGGCGGTGCAGCGCATGCGCGGTCAGGTCGGCACGACAATCCGTGTGACCGTCGTGCGCGAAGGGCAAGATCCGTTCGACGTGACGTTGACCCGCGAGATCATCACCGTGCGCGCCGTGACGGCGCGTATGGAGGGGGATGTCGGGATCATCCGCATCTCGCAATTCAACGAGCGCACATCGGCGATGCTTCAGGACGCGCTTCGGCAAGTGCGTGCGGGTGCGCCTGCCGGGCTACGCGGTGTGATCCTCGACCTCCGCAACAACCCCGGGGGGCTCCTCGATCAGGCGATCGACGTCTCCGACGCCTTCCTTGACGGGGGCGAAGTGGTCTCCACTCGCGGGCGCAGAGCCGAGGACGTTCAGCGCTACAACGCCCGCCGCGGCGACGATCTCCCAGGCGTGCCGATCGTCGTGCTGATCAACGGCGGCTCCGCGTCGGCCTCCGAGATTGTCGCCGGGGCGCTTCAAGACCGGAACCGCGCTCTCATCGTCGGCGTCACGTCGTTCGGGAAGGGCTCAGTGCAAACCGTCATCCCGCTGCAAGGCGGCCGGGACGGCGCGCTACGGCTCACCACCGCGCGCTATTACACGCCGGCGGGGCGATCGATCCAAGGCGCAGGGATCGAACCCGATTTCGAGGTGGCGGCGCGCCGCGTCGAGGAATCCCGCGTACGCCGGCTCGGCATCAGCGAGGCCGATCTGCCCCGCGCGCTCGAAAACGAAGGCGGGGCACGCCGCCGGGGACCGCACGTTCCGGCGGACCAGCCCCCGGAAAACTGGCCGGAAGCCGACGATTATCAGCTTCATCGCGCCCTCGAAATGATCCGCGCCGGGCAAGTCACGCCGCGACTGGTTGCACGCGCAGGCTGAACTACAGCCTTGAGGGGTGACGAATCGGCCGAATCCCGCAAGGATTCAGCCGCGTCTGCACGCGCTCGACGCGCGCGTCCCTTAAGGTCCAGCGATGGCGCCCCGGAAGACTGAGCGGCCGCCCCGTCAGCGCACGCCAAGCGCTCGTTCTTTTCCTCATGGTCGCCTGGCTGTTCTGGCCTTCCTGGGCGTCGTCTGTTTGGTTTTGGCTGGCGTTCAGTTCCTGGGCGACCCTTCGGCGGGGGGCCCACGCGCCGTTATTTCACTTAGTCCCGGCGAAGCGGACGCGGCCGCGGCGCCGCGGGTTTCGTTCGCAGATGCCGCAGTGCCTGGCGCCGATCTCGGCTTGCCTGACCTCGCGCCAGAATCACTCGATGCGCCGCGCGGCGTGGCGCCCGTTGGGGTCAACGATCCGGCGCCAGGCAACCAGGTCGCGCCTGGAGAGGGATCGCCGGGGCAACTGCGCATATCCGTCGTTGAATCTACGCCGCAACGCCCGGCGGCACGGCCACTCACGCGCGCGCCGGCGGCAGGGCTTACTGAGCGCGGCCCGCTAGGCCTTTTGCCCGTCGTGGCGCGCGACGGGCGCCAAGCATCGCGTGTCTATGCGCGACCGTTCACCGCCGATCAGCGCCCGCGCATCGCGATCATCGTCGGGGGACTTGGGTTCAATGCGCGCAACACGACGCAAGCAATCGACGAGCTGCCTCCCGAAGTGACTCTCTCCTTTGTGCCTTACGCGAACAATTTGCAGAGTTGGATCGATCGCGCCCGCGCGCGCGGGCACGAGGTGATGCTGGAACTGCCGATGGAGCCGTTCGATCCGGAAGCGGACGACACGGGGCCGCAGACGCTGATGGCCAGCGCCGAGTCCACACAGAACATTCAGCGGCTTGAGAATTTGCTTTCGCGCGCCACCGGCTATTTCGGCGTGACGAACTATCAAGGCGGGCGCTTTGCCGCTTCGGCTCAAGCGACCGCGCCGGTGATGCAGCAATTGCGGCGCCGCGGCCTTGTCTTCCTTTCGAGCGGCATCGGGCAACGCACAGCGCTGGCGATCGAGGCGCAACGCGCCGGCCTGCCGATCACCGCCGCAGATCGAATTGTCGATGCGCGGCGCGAGGCCGATGCGATCGACGAACAATTGCTCAATCTTGAGGCGCTCGCCCTGCAGAACGGCACAGCGATCGGCGCCGGGTTCGCTTATCCTGTGACGATGGAACAGATTGCGGGATGGGCCAGCCAGATCGGGTCGCGCGGCTATGTGCTTGCACCCGCTTCCGCTGTCATTTCGGCGCGCAGCGCGCCGCGGCGATGAGCGAGCGCGACCCGCGTCTCTACCGCGCCAATGTGGGCCTTGCGCTTTTCCATGCGAACGGGCTGGTCTTTCTCGGCAAGCGCGCGGGCGCGACGGGCCCGCACCAGTGGCAGATGCCGCAAGGTGGTGTTGACGCTGGAGAGTCACCCGACGACGCGGCATTGCGCGAACTTGAGGAAGAAATCGGCGTCGGCGCCGACAAAGTCACGCTGCTTGATCAGACGGAGGATTGGCTCTTCTACGATTTTCCACCGGACATTCGCGGCGGACGCGGGCCGTACGGCCGTTGGCGCGGGCAAAAGCAAAAGTGGTACGCATTTCGCTTCAACGGCCGTGACAGCGACGTGGCGCTCGATCGACACACGCCTGAATTCAGCGATTGGCGCTGGGGAAGACTCGATGAAGCGCCCGGCCTTGTGATACCTTTCAAGCGCGCCGTCTATGAAGAGGTGGCGCGGCGCTTCAAGCGCCATACGGGGGAAACACGCTAGATTCGGCGTTCAAGCGTGGCGGCGCGATTCGCTCGCGTCCGAGGTGAAGGATTGTTCATGGCGGCGCCGATTCTTTTCATCCATGGCGCGTTTTGCGGCGGCTGGGCGTTCGATGCCTTTCGCGCGCCGTTCAACGAGGCGGGCTTTGAAACGCATGCGCCCAACTTGCCGTTTCACGAACGTGGAGCGGACCTCGAAGCCTTGGCGCAAACAGGCGTGAAGGACTACGCGGAGGCGATGATCCGTTACGCGCGCAATCTGAAGCATGCGCCGATCATTGTTGGGCATTCTTTAGGCGGACTCATCGCGCAAGTCGTCGCCGCCAACATCAAGACAACAGGACTCGTGCTGCTCGCGCCGACGGCGCCCTGGGGCGTGCCGCCGACCACAATGGACGAAACTGGGAATGCGTTTGGCGTAGCGATGCTGGGGGATTATTGGCGACGCGCCATCCCGCCCGATTATCGCGTTGCGCGCCATTCAACGCTTGATCGGTTGCCGCGAGACGATGCGCGACGCGCGTTTGCGCGCTTCTCCCCGGAGTCCGGCCGTGCGATCATGGAGGCCGTGCATTGGTGGGCGGATCGCTCAATGGCTTCGGCCGCGCCCGTCTACAAGATTGAGGCGCCCGTTCTTGCACTTGCCGGAGGGCAAGATCGCGTCAATCCAGCTTCGACCGTGCGGCGGATCGCGGCGCGATTCCCTCAGGGCCAAGCGCATTTTCACGAGTTCTCAGAAATGAGCCACTGGCTCATCGGCGAACCCGAATGGGCGCAGGTGGCGCGCATGACGCTTGACTGGCTTTCGTCGCACAATTTGACGGCCGCGAAGCCCAAGAGAAAAACGCTGAAGCTCTTCAGTGCGAACGCGGCGCCCTAAGCTACTTAGCCGATCAGCGGCGTTGCGCGAGGGTCGCTCCTAACGCCTCAATGCGCGCGAGGCGCAGCTCTGCGGCTACGCGGCGCTCCTCGTCGCGCGCATCCCGCACGTCTTCTTGTGCATCCTTCAGGTCTTGCTCAAGCTGAGCGGGATCGACGTCTTCGAGATCGACAGCATCTTCCGCAAGCACCGTGAGGCCCGCAGGCGTTACATCCGCGAACCCACCGTTCACAAAGATGCGCCGCTCGGCCAAGTCATTGAAGATGCGCAGCGCGCCAGGACGCAGCAGCGAGATGACGGGCGCATGGTTCGGCAAGACGCCGAACTCGCCTTCCGTTCCCGGCACGACAACCTGATCGACTTCGCCGTGGAAAAGTTCCCGTTCCGGGGAAACCAGCGCGAACCTGAGTTTGTCGCTCACCTAGAACCAGCCCTTCTTCTTTGGCGCAGCAGGCGCCGCTTGCGACTTTGCCGGCCCAGCCGCCGCCGGCTGACCTGTTTCCTGAAGCGCTGTCGCGCGGGCCGTGAAGGTGCGCAATTCTCCAGTCGCTTCCGGGAGAGCATAGAGCAACTCGACGAAGGCGCGCCGGCCGTTGCCAAAATCGATCCGATACGCCCGCGCGCGCTGACTATCCGGCAAAGCGCGGTCATCGGTTTGGCGTGCGTGCGGGTATGCTAGGCGCAGCACCGAATCGAAGACATCCACCGCGCTATCGAAATCGCCGCCAATGAACCACGCGGAGGCGTTCGGGCCGGACAGGTCCAAGAAGACGCCAGATCCCAACGCCGCGAACAAATAGGTGCGGCCGGGGCGTTCGAGGCCAAGGTTCGCGCGCTCTTCGCCCGTCACCAAGCGGCCGGGCGTTATCATCGATTCGGGCGCAAACGCCGGGCCGCCAGCGATGGCTGGCAGTGCGCCTTCCACGATCAAACGCGCAGCGACTGCGCCGGCGCCGAGTTCGCCATTCTGGCTCACGCCGCCTCCGCCGCCATCTTTTGCGCCTTCGCCACAGCCTGTTCGATGGTGCCGACCATGTAGAAGGCCTGCTCGGGGAGGTGGTCGTATTCGCCCTCGACGAGGCCCTTGAAGCCGCGCACCGTGTCTTTCACATCGACGAGCACGCCCGGCGAATTGGTGAAGACCTCCGCGACATGGAAAGGCTGCGAGAGGAAGCGCTCAACCTTGCGTGCGCGCGCGACGACGAGCTTATCTTCTTCAGACAGTTCGTCCATGCCCAGGATGGCGATGATGTCCTGCAGCGCCTTATAACGCTGGAGCGTCTCCTGAACCTTCCGCGCGACTTCGTAGTGCTCCTGGCCGACAACGTTCGGGTCCAAGATGCGCGACGTGGAATCGAGCGGATCGACCGCAGGATAAATCCCCTTCTCTGAGATCGCGCGCGACAGCACGGTCGTTGCGTCCAAGTGCGCGAAGGAAGTGGCAGGCGCGGGATCGGTCAAATCGTCGGCCGGCACATAGATGGCTTGCACCGACGTGATCGAGCCCTTCGTCGTCGATGTGATGCGCTCTTGCATGGAGCCCATCTCCGTCGCGAGCGTCGGCTGATAGCCGACCGCGGAGGGAATGCGCCCGAGCAGCGCCGACACTTCCGAGCCCGCCTGCGTGAAGCGGAAGATGTTGTCGACGAAGAAGAGGATGTCCTTGCCCTGATCGCGGAAGTGCTCGGCGATGGTGAGGCCCGTCAGCGCGACGCGGGCGCGCGCGCCGGGCGGCTCGTTCATTTGGCCGAACACGAGCGAACAGCGCGAGCCCTGCCCACCGCCGTGCTTGTTGACGCCCGACTCGATCATCTCGTGATAGAGATCGTTGCCTTCGCGCGTGCGCTCACCGACCCCGGCGAAAACTGAGTAGCCGCCATACGCTTTCGCGATGTTGTTGATGAGCTCTTGGATGAGCACCGTCTTGCCGACGCCGGCGCCGCCGAAAAGGCCGATCTTGCCGCCCTTCGCATAGGGGCAAAGCAAGTCGACGACCTTGATGCCGGTGACTAGGATTTCGGGAACCGGCTTTTGATCGACGAAGGCGGGCGCGGGCTGGTGGATGGCGCGCTTCACCTCGCCCTTGATTGGGCCAGCCTCATCGACGGGATTGCCGATGACATTCATGATGCGACCCAATGTATCTTCGCCCACGGGCACCGCGATAGGCTGGCCGGTGTCAGTCACCTCGGCGCCGCGGACCAAACCATCGGTGATGTCCATCGCGATGGTGCGAACAGTGGATTCGCCGAGGTGCTGGGAGACCTCGAGGACGAGTCGGAACTCGTTGCCCTCGGGATCCTTATTCGTGGTCTCGAGCGCGTTGTAGATATCTGGCAAATGACCGTCGAATTCGACGTCGACGACGGCGCCGATCACCTGCGCTACGCGTCCTTTCATGGGCTTGGTCATGGTGTTCCTCGTTCTCGAACTTAAGTGGCCTTGGGCGCGACGGCGCCAAAGGTGAAGACTTTGCGGCAAAGCCGCGCATAGAGCGCAGCGGCGAACGTCTTGAGCGAAGGCGCGCCCGTGCGCGGCCAGACGAAACGGCCTGTGCGAATGTCCGTGGGCAGACGATAGGCCCTGCGACGGCGCGAGTGCATGAGCGTGTAGGGCTCAGCGCTTTTGAAAAAGTAGTGCGTGACGAGCGAACGGCGGGTGGCGCGGCGATCACGCACGGGCGAGCCGCCATGCACGAGGTTTGCGGCCCAGACGAAGGCCTGGCCTTTCCTCAGCAAGGCCGTTTCGCGCCTCATGCCGGCGACCCCGGCTTCAAGCACAGGCTCGTAGTGATTGCGATAGGCATCTTCCGGATTCATCCCCGCGGGCGCGCCGGAGGCTGCGAGATCGAGCACGGGAAGCGTGTGGCTGCCGGGAAGGTAGAAGACCGGGCCCGTGTCCTCGCGCACGTCTTCGAGCGCCAGCCAGACGCCGCACATCAGGTGCGGCGGATCGGGCGTGAAGTGGATCATGTCGGAGTGCGCGCGCTGCTGCGATCCGACGAAGAAGTTGAGGGTCTGAAAGGGATATGGCTCAGCGCCGTATGCGCTTGCCAGCGCATCCGCGATTTGCGGGAGCGTCGCCAGTGCGCGCACGGCGGGGGAGCGACGCCAAGCATCCTGCACGCGGTTGAATCCTTGACCGTGCCAGCGCTCGGTTTCGTCATTCGCCCGATCGATGAGCGCCATCACGCGTGCGTCCTTCGAAAGGTCGATCAAGGCATGGCCGCGCTCATCCAGCGAGCGCGCGAAGGCGTCCGCTTCAAGATCGCGCGCGAGGGCCATGCCGTCCGCCATCAGACGATCACCAACTCGACAGGCATGTTGCCACGCGTGGCGTTCGAGTACGGACAAACCTGATGCGCGGTCTCCACGACGTCTTTGGCTTGCGCCGCATCGAGGCCGGGGATGGAGACGGTGAGCTTGGCTTGAAGCGCGAAGCCGCCCGCCTCATTGCGGCCGATGCCGACTTCGCACGTCACCTTGGCTTTCGAAGCATCAAGCTTCTTCTGCGCGGCGACGAAGAGCACCGCCGAGTTGAAGCAGCTCGCGAAGCCCATTGCGAACATTTGCTCGGGGTTCGAGCCAAGACCCGACCCGCCCATGTCCTTCGGGATCGCCATAGCGAACCAGATGGGCGAGTTATCGAGATGCACCTTACCGTCTCGCCCGCCCGTCGCGTGCGCTGATGTGCTGTAGGCGACAGACGTGGGGCCGCTCATGCGCCGCCACCTTCGATGACGCTGCAAATGGCGCGGCCTTCGCTGCCGTAAAGCATGTAGGTTTCGCCTACCGGAATACGGTAGTGCGCGACACCCGCCGGGTCGGTGAGCCGAACGACGAGATCATTGCGCTGCACGCAACGGCGGTTCTCGCGCATTGAGCCTGCCGCGGCTATCCCGCGCGGCCAGCATCGGCGGCGATCGTGGAGCGCGCCTTCTCCGTCGAAACCGTTGCGGACGTCGATCTCACGCCAGGCGCCGGAGGCGCGGCCTTGCGCGTACTCCTCCGCCGAAATCTCCGTGCACGGAATTTCGACACCGCCTTGATCGGGCAGCTCCGTGCAGCTTGCCGCCGCAAGCGCGAGGAGGGCGGCGGCCAGTCTCACAGCGCCTCGGCGCCGGAGATGATTTCGATGAGTTCCTTGGTGATGTTGGCTTGTCGCTGGCGGTTGTACCGGAGCGTCAGTTGCTTGATTAGGTCGCCGGCGTTGCGGGTGGCATTGTCCATCGCCGTCATTTGCGCGGCGTAGAAGCCCGCAACGTTCTCAAGGAGCCCGCGGAGAATTTGGCTGTCGATGTAGCGCGGCAAGAGCGCATCGAGGATTTCGGTTTCGTCGGGTTCGTATTCATACACCGCGCCGCCGAGTTCCGGCGGCTTAGCCCCCTCGCTTGGCACCGCAGGGATGAGCTGCTGCGCTTGCGGGATTTGCGCGATGACGGACTTGAACTTCGAGAAGAAGAAGGTCGCGACATCGAACTCGCCTGCTTCGAACAGCGCGCGGATGCGGGCGCCGATCATCTGCGCGGGCGCGGCCGTAATGGTGCGGTGCGCCGAGAGATCGATGTGCTCGATCATCTTGGCAGCGTAGAGCCGGCGGAGTTGATCGCGCCCCTTCTTGCCGATGGTGAGGATTTTCACCTGCTTGCCGGCCGCTTCGAGCGCCGCGACGCGCTCGCGCACGAGGCGCACGATTTGCGTGTTGAAACCGCCGCAGAGACCGCGTTCGGACGTAGCGACAACGAGCAGATGCACATCGTCCTTGCCGGTTCCGCGCAGCAGGAGCGGCGCGCTGTCCCCTTGCACCGCGGCTGTTAGATTGGCGATGACGCCGCTGATCCGTTCTGCGTAAGGGCGCGCGGCCTCGGCTGCTTCCTGCGAGCGCTTGAGCTTCGCCGCGGCCACCATCTGCATCGCCTTGGTGATTTTCTGCGTGCTCTTCACGCTGGCGATGCGATTGCGGAAATCCTTGAGGCTAGGCATCAGCCGGCCTCGTTCAAGAAGCAGGAGGGCGAGCCGCCCGCATCAACACGCACGGTTGCAGTGCGTCCGGCCGGCGCGTCGTACCACCAATAGTCCTGCAGGGCATAGAAGACCGAGCCGCCGGCGCGGAGCTGACACGAGACGCCCGCCTGTGTGACGGGGCCGCACGTCAGCGCGCCGGGCGCGGCTTGGAGCATCCAGCCTTCTTCTTGCTGCGCCACGACCGGCATGCCGGGCGGCGAGTGGCCGCGATTGTAATCCATCGCGCACTCGGTCTGGGTGACGCGCGGCGCCGCTTGGGCGACCTGCGCTTGCGCCGTTCCAGTTCCTGCCGGTTCAGCGGCAGATGTTTCACCTGGAGCGAGCGAACCATCGGCGCTCGCGGCGGCCGTTTCAGTGGCCGCCGCAGTTTCTCCCCGCGGCGCGCCACAGGCGGCGAGCGCGCAAACCGCGATCAGTGCGAAGGCTGCTTTCTTCAACATGGACGCTCCCCAGGCAATTAGGCGAACGCGCCAGCGAATTCGTCGAGCGCGCTCTTCAAGCTCGCTTCGACGCCGTCCTTGGTGATGTCCTTCTTGTCGCGAATGTCGGCCATTAGGCTCGCCTTCTTCGCGCGCAGCCAAGCGACGAGCTCCTGCTCGTAGCGGCGCACGTCATTGACGCCGACCTTGTCGAGATAGCCGCGCGTGCCCGCGTAGATGAGGGCCACCTGCTCCTCGACGGGAACGGGGCTAAACTGATCTTGCTTGAGCAATTCAGTGAGGCGCGCGCCGCGATTGAGCGTGCGCTGGGTCGCGGCGTCCAGGTCCGAGCCGAACTTCGCGAAGGCCGCCATTTCACGATATTGCGCGAGCTCGCCTTTGATCGGGCCCGCCGCTTGCTTCATCGCCTTGATCTGCGCTGCGCCGCCAACGCGCGACACCGAAATGCCGACGTTCACCGCAGGACGGATGCCTTGGAAGAAGAGGTCGGTCTCCAAAAAGATTTGGCCGTCAGTGATCGAGATGACGTTCGTTGGGATGTAAGCGGAGACGTCGTTCGCTTGCGTTTCGATGACAGGCAGCGCCGTCAGCGAACCGGCGCCGTTGTCGTCGTTCAGTTTCGCAGCGCGTTCGAGCAGGCGCGAGTGGAGATAGAAGACATCGCCCGGATAGGCTTCGCGGCCCGGCGGGCGACGAAGGAGCAGCGACATCTGGCGGTAAGCCACGGCCTGCTTCGACAAGTCATCATAGATGATCAGCGCGTGCATGCCGTTGTCGCGGAACCACTCGCCCATGGCGCAGCCGGCGAAGGGCGCGATGAACTGAAGCGGCGCGGGCTCGGACGCCGTGGCGGCCACGATGATGGAGTAAGAAAGCGCGCCGCGATCCTCGAGAGTCTTGGCGAGCTGCGCGACCGTTGAGCGCTTTTGCCCGACGACGACATAAATGCAGTAGAGTTTCTCTTTCTCGCTCGCGTTCTTCTCGTGCGCATCCTTCTGATAGAGGATCGTGTCGATGGCGATGGCGGTCTTGCCGGTTTGGCGATCACCGATGATGAGTTCGCGCTGGCCGCGCCCAATCGGGATGAGCGCGTCGATTGCCTTGATGCCGGTCTGCATCGGCTCGTGCACGGAGCGGCGCGGAATGATGCCAGGCGCCTTCACATCGACGCGGCGGCGTTCCGCCGCTTGGATCGGGCCCTTGCCGTCGATCGGTTCGCCCAAGGGATTGACGACGCGGCCAAGCAGACCCTTGCCGACCGGCACGTCCACGATTTCGCCGAGGCGCTTGACGGTGTCGCCTTCTTTCAGGCCGCGATCTTCGCCGAAGATGACGACGCCGACGTTGTCGCGTTCAAGGTTCAGGGCCATGCCCTTCACGCCGCCCGGAAACTCGACCATTTCGCCGGCCTGAACGTTATCGAGCCCGTAAACGCGGGCGATGCCGTCCCCCACCGAGAGCACGCGGCCGATATCGGCGACCTGCGCTTCGGCGCCGAAGCCTTTGATTTGTTCTTTCAGGATGGCGGAAATTTCCGCGGCGCGGACGTCCATGAGAGCTACCCTCAGTGCTTAAGCGGATTTGAGTGCGAGTTTGAGCGAATCGAGTTTGGCGCGGATCGAGGAATCGAATTGGCGCGAGCCGACGCGCACGACGAAGCCGCCGATGAGACCCTCATCGACTCGTGTTTCAGCCTCGACCTTGCGGCCGAGCGATTTGGCGAGCGCGCCGAGAATTTGATCGCGCTCGGCGTCGGACAGCGGCTTGGCCGAGATGATCTCGGCTTGGCTTGCGCCGCGGTGACGGGCGAGCTTTCTGCGGTAGGCGCGCGCGATCATGCGCAGTTCGCCCGCGCGGCGGTTTTGCGCGGCGACGCCGACGAGATTGGCGCCCAGATCCGAGACGCCGATTCTCTTGGCGACGGCAACGAGTGCGTTGGCCTTTTCCTGCGGATCGATCAGGGGCGAGGCAGCGGCTTCCCGCAGTTCGGCGCTGGCGGCGAAGGCCTCATCGAGCTTGGCGAAATCGGCTTCAAAGGTCTCAAGAGCCTTGGCTTCCAGGCCCAGATCGAAAGCCGCCTGCGCATAGCGCTCGGCTGCTTCGGAGGTTTCGGCTTCGTGCGCGTGGGCCACGTCAATCCCGCTCGATCCACGCCGCCTAAAATGCGGGCCGCAGGCGCGTTTCGCGTCGCGGTCGGCCGGCTTTCGATGGCGGCTATTCAAACGCCGACGGGGCGCGGAGACGGCATACCCCCACGCCCGGCGTCGGTGCGGGGGTAGCATGCGAGCTTCCGGCTTGACAATAAGCGCGGCGGGCCGCCGATCAGCGACAAAAGAGCCCCGCCAAAGCGCCTTTGGGGAAGAGGAAAACGCCGATGACCGACGCTGCCGCACAGAGCCCCGCCGGGGGCGATGTCTCCCCTGCAAAAATGCGCCAGGTCGTGGCCGCCTCAGCCGCCGGAACGGTCTTCGAATGGTACGATTTCTTCGTCTACGGGGCGCTCGCCTCGGTGATGAGCAGCCACTTCTTCGCCGGGCTCCCTGACGCCCAAGCGTTCGTCTTCACGCTGCTGACGTTTGCCGTCGGGTTTATCGTGCGGCCGATCGGGGCGCTGGTTTTCGGAAAGATTGGGGATTCGACGGGGCGCAAGGGCGCGTTCCTGATCACGATCACGCTCATGGGGCTGGCGACCTTCGCGATCGGCGTGCTGCCGACGGCGGCGGATATCGGCGTCTGGGCGCCCGTTCTGCTGGTGACCTGTCGCGTGCTGCAGGGTTTCGCTCTCGGCGGCGAATACGGCGGCGCCGCCATCTACGTCGCTGAGCACGCCCAGGCTGGGCGCCGCGGCAGCGCGACCGCGTGGATTCAAACTTCCGCCTCGATCGGCCTTATCGGCGCGCTCGGCGTCATCCTGTTGACGCGCAATCTCATGGGCGAGGAGGCCTTTCGCGCCTGGGGCTGGCGCATCCCGTTTCTGATCTCGATCGGGCTCTTGGCGATCTCGGTTTGGATCCGCCTCCAGCTCGAGGAGAGCCCGGCATTCCAGAAACTCAAGGAAGAAGGCAAGACGACGAAGCGCGCTTATGCGGAGAGCTTCTTCGAGTGGCGCAACGCGCGGATCGTTCTCTTGGCGCTCTTTGGCGTGATGATGGCGCAAGGCGTCGTCTGGTACACGGCGCACTTTTATTCGCAGTTCTATCTTGAACGGATCCTGCGGATCGATTCCCGCACGGTGAACATGCTGATGATCGCGGTCGTTATCCTATCGGCGCCGCTCTACCTCTTCTTCGCGCGGCTCTCGGACCGTGTGGGGCGCAAACCGATCATGCTCTTCGGCATGGTGCTGATGCTTGCGCTCTATTTCCCGGGGTTTCACTTCCTCACACAGGCGGCGAACCCGGCGCTCAATTCCGCCTCGACCAATGCGCCTGCCGTTGTTGTCGCCGATCCCGCGGATTGCAGCTTCCAACTCGATCTGACTGGCGGGGCGGCGCAGTTTGCCTCGTCATGCGACATCGCCAAGAGCGCGCTTTCGAACGCAGGCGTCTCCTACACGATGGAGAACGCGCCGGCGGGCACTATTGCATCTGTGCGAATTGGCGACGCCACGACCGTCGAAAGCGTCGATGCGCGCGGACAATCGGCGGCGGATATTCGTGCGGCGCGGACAGAATTTGAAGGCAGGCTGCGCGAGGGCCTCTCGCAAGCGGGCTATCCTGCGACCGCAGACCCCGCGCAAATCAATTTCCTCGCGGTGTTTGCGATTCTTGCGCTCTTCATCGTTGCGGCGACGGCGCTCTACGGCCCACAGGCGGCGGCGCTCGTCGAGCTGTTCCCCACGCGCATCCGGTACACGGCGATGAGCTTTCCCTACCACATCGGAACGGGCTGGTTTGGCGGGCTGCTTCCAGCGATTGTCTTTGCGATCAACACGGCGACCGGAAACATCTATTCGGGCCTGTGGTTCCCCGTGATCGTCACCGCGATTGCCGCTGTCGTCACGTTCTTCCTTTGGCCTGAGACCAAGGACCGCGACATTCACGCTTAGGTCGATCCGCGAATCGGCGCGGGCGCGTTCGGATTGAGGTAGCGGGCAAGGTCGGCCCAAGGCACCTCAACCTCCGCAGCTTCGTCGATGCGCGGGCCGCTGAAGGAAAGCGGCGGGAAGAGCAGCACGAGCCCGCGTTCGGTGACGAGCCAGAGGTGCGGCTTCGTCACGGAATCGCGCACGTCGCGTTCTGACGGCGTGAAGTCATAGTCGCGAAACTGGCGTGTCAGCGCTTGCGTGGCGCGCTGCACGAGGAAGTCCTCCCAGCCCGATCCGGCGCGAAACACATCCGCCGCGGTTAGAGGTTGGCCTGTCGTCATCACGACCGTCACCGCGCGCGCGCCCGTATTGGGGTGCGCGGAGCCGAGCGTGTTCTCATAGGTGTCGAAACGAACCGAGATGAGCTGCGGGCCCGCATAGGCGATGCGATAACTCACCTGCTCTTCGGTCTGGTCCTCGAGGCGGTATTGCGGTTGCTGGGCGACGAGCGCGTTGAAGCGCGCGGCCTGGGGCGAGGCGGAATCGTCGATCCGCGGGAAGCGAATGTCGCGGGTGATGGCGGCGGGGGCGTCTTCGCCGAGGCCGCTGGCGGACGCGGCCTCCGCCGACACTGCCTGCGCGGAGACAATCTCCATGCGCTGGAACGTGTAGCCGCCGACCTGCTCAACGGCAGCGGAAGCTTGTTCGGCGCGCTGGCGCAGCCGCGACGTTAGGCACGCGCGCTGCGCGGCATCGGGCGCCGCGTCGGGATCGATCATGCCGCACGCGGCCTGCTGGGCGCCCAACCAGCGGCGGTGGTTTTCGAGCAGAACGCGAGCGCCGCCTTCCGACACCTCGCCCGCCTCCGCTTGGAGGGCGCGGCGGATGCGCGTGTCGAGTTCGGCCATCGCCGGATCGCCGCAAATCGCGCGGCTCAAGGCGTCGGCGCCGCCGCCGGCGCATGTATCCAGCGCGGCGGCCAGTTGCGCTTGCGGATTGGCCGGAAGGTTCTCGCCTTTCGCCTCGCCGCCGCGCCCGCAGGCGGCGAGCGCGGACGTCAATGCCAGAGCGCACACGATGATCCGGCGATGTTGCGCCATCACTTGAACTCCACCGCGCCCCGACCCGCCTTCCTGCCACAGCCTTCCTGCGGCGTCATTAGAGCGCTCCCGTGGCGAAAACCGGCCAACACGCATGACCTTTCAGGGCGAACTCACTAGAGCCTCAAACAATGCCCTACGGCCCAGCCTATTTCGCCGATCCACGCTTCGAAGGCCTTGGCGGCGAATTTGCCGATCCGGTCCAGCCAGCGCGCTTCCCGCGGCACATCCTGCGTTTTCGCAATGATCGTTGGGCCGCGCACATTGGGCTTGGCGGCTTTGATGAGAGCGAGTGGGAAAGCGCCTTCGCGCGGTTCGCGCCGCTCAAAAGCAATCAGAAACAACCGCTGGCGATGCGGTATCACGGCCATCAGTTCCGCGTTTACAATCCGAACATCGGCGATGGGCGCGGCTTCCTCTTTGCGCAGTTGCGGGACGATACGGGCCGCCTTCTCGATCTCGCGACGAAGGGCTCGGGGCAGACGCCCTATTCACGCTTCGGCGATGGGCGGCTGACACTCAAAGGCGGTGTGCGCGAAATACTGGCGGCCGAGATGTTGGAAGCGCTCGGCGTCAGCACGTCGAAGGCGTTTTCACTCTATGAAACTGGCGAACCGCTGCAGCGCAACGACGAACCTTCCCCGACGCGCTCAGCGGTGCTCTCACGCCTCTCACACAGTCATGTTCGCTTCGGCACCTTTCAGCGCCTCGCCTTTTACGACCGGGCCGATCTTATCCGTGTGCTGATCGATCACGTGATCGAATGCTACTATCCGACGCTTGGCGACCTGGGGGGCGAAATACGCGCGCCCGCGCTGCTGGGGGAAATCGTTGAGGCGACCGCGCGGCTCGCCGCGAGCTGGATGGCGGCGGGTTTCGTTCACGGTGTTCTGAACACCGACAACATGAATGTAACGGGCGAGAGCTTCGACTACGGGCCTTGGCGATTTCTGCCGAAGAGCGAGCCCGGCTTCACGGCCGCGTATTTTGACGAAAACGGCCTCTACGCGTTTGGGCGACAACCGGAGGCGGCCTCATGGAATCTTGCACAGCTCGCGGGCTGCTTTGCGCTCGTCGCGGAGACGGCACCTCTGGAGCAAGCGCTTCAGCGCTTCGCGCCAGCGTATCGCCTCGCATTGCGAGACCGGGTGTTCGCACGCTTGGCGCTCAAGGGGGGCGACCTCGATGCCAACCTCAAGTTTCTCCAATCGCTGTTCGCCTGGATGACTGAGAGCCGCGTCCCTTGGGCTCAGTTCTTTCACGATTGGCGAGGCGGCGAGGCACGCGCCGCGCTTGCGAAATCAGGACCGGCCAGGGAGCACTATGCGCGTGACGACTTTGCCGGGATCGAGCGCGACCTGCGCGCGCACGAAGGCCTCCTCAACACCATTGAGGAGGGCCATTCACCGCCGACGCTCCTGATCGAGGACGTCGAAGCAATCTGGGATGCGATCGACAAAAACGACGATTGGGCGCCGTTCAACGCCAAGGTCGCCGCCATTCGCGCAATGGGTGCGGTTTAGTCGACGCGCTTCACGAAGCCGGCGGGGTTGAGCGTGCGGCCGATTTGCATCGCAGCCTTCACCTGCGTTGCGTCGCGCCCTTGCTCGTCGGGGGTCAGCTTCTCCCATGTCGTCAAGTTTGGATGGATGCGGAGATTGTTGTTGCGCGCGGGACCCGGGCGCCAACCGTTCATCAAACGCTCGCTCACCCAGCGATCGTGCTCACGGCGCGCCATCCGATCCATCATCGCGGCCTCGACCGTTGGATCGGTCTCTGCGTTGCGTTCGGTTTGCGCGGGCATCCAGCCCGCATCCCACATCTTCACCATCGCTGCATCCGCGCTGGCGCGGTTCGCGTCGCGATAGGTTTCGCGCACTTCGTCCCAACCGCGCGCGGCGGCCTGCAAATCGCGCATTGACATCGCGCCCTTGGCGCTCAGGTCCTGCGTGTAGTGCTGGTGCGCGAGCGCTGCGCCCATGTCGAGCCGGCCGTGAAGGATAAGCTCGCGCGTCGCATTGAGTTCGCTCGCGCCGAAGGCCTGCAAGTAGGCGTCGAGCTCGGCGGTGGTGTCGCCCCGCGCATATTGTGCGGAAAATTCGGACTGCGTCGTCTCCTTCATGAAGATCGGCACTTGCCAGACGAGTTCCTGATTGCACGCGCGCTTGAGGGCGAGCGCGAGGACGATGTTGTCGCTGTCGAGGCCGGTCGAAACGACGATCGCCGTCGCTGGGCCGCGCAGCTGCGTGATCGAGACAAGCAAATCGTGATCGACCTTGCGTTCGCGCCAATCGAAAGGCTGGAACGAAATATCAGCCGCCCAGAGGTCTGGGTGCGCGAAAGCTTGGGGATAGCGCGCCTGAAACCGACGCTCGGCGCGCTCGTGATCAGCGGTGAACACGGTGACGCGCGGCGCCGCGAAGTGCGCCGACCACAGAGAGATGAACGCGCGCACCGCGACTGCTTCGGCCGCATCATCGAATCCGAATAGAACAAGATGCGGGCGTTCTTGTTTCAACTCTTTTGCCAGGGACAGGATCGTCACGGCATGGTTTTGGACAAGACCGCGCGCGGCGATTTCATCCAAAGAGAAGGGTCTCGGATCGATCGGCAATACGGCGGCGCGGGCGCCTTCGGCCTTGGCTTTTGCTTCTTTGCGCGCTTGCTCCTGCGAGCGCATCTCACGCGCTTCTTGCAGGAGCCCCGGCGAGTGCGTCGCCACGTGAACGACAATGGGGGGATTGCGTCGCTTTCCTTCGACCAAGCGGCGCATCAAGGCCTCGATCTGGAGATTGACAGTCTCATCGTCTTCAAAAGCGATCACGTGCGCCGCGTGATCCGCGCGCGCGCTCCGCAGTGTCTCGAAGCGCGTCGCGTCGCCGACCGTGACGTGCGCGCCCCGGCTTGAGAGAAGCCAGCGCGTCTCCTCGGGAAGATCGCGCGCGATGACGAAGACAGCGTCACCCTCCGTCACGCAATCCTGCGCCAGGGCAAGCGCACCCGCGCCTGACCCCACAATGAGAACATGCCCGGAAGCTGCGGCGTTGAACGCTTGCGCCAACGAACGCCCGAGCGCGCCGGAGAAAGCGAAAAGCAAGCCGACGAGTGGGATGGCGACGCCGGCGAAACGCGCAAGTTCGAGCACCCACTGACCCGGCTGCAGGGAAAAGTAGAGATCCTGCATCGAAAGGGCGCCAAGCGTTCGGTATGCCGCCTCGGCGGGCCCTTCCGCGGCCCATCCGACAATTCCGGCCGCAAGCCAGACGAGAAACAACGTCGTCAGGATGAGCCAACGGCGGGCGGGCGTCCGGCGAGAGGCGGATGCTGTGAAGCTCGCGCCCAGTCGCGCGGCCCAATTTCCGAACCTACGCGGCGCCGTCATCCAAGACCCCTCCCTCACCGTCGGCGAATCGGACGACTTTCGCGTCCGGATTGCACGCGACCCCGGCAGGACTCGAACCTGCGACCATCTCCTTAGGACGGAGCCGCTCTATCCAACTGAGCTACGGAGCCGTGCCGGCTTTATGGCGCGGCCCCCAGCCCGCGACAATGACGGAGGGCGCGCATGAAAGGCTTCCTGTTTCCCCTGATCGCACTCGCCTCGGCGCTCGCTGCGTGCGGCCCGCAGATCGACGATCTCGAAGCGGGCGAAAGCGGGCGCGTCGCGGAAATCGTGGACGGCGATACGCTTGTTCTCGACACCGGATTGCGGGTCACGCTGACGGGGATCGAGGCGCCGTTCGGCGACCGTGCTTTCGCGCGCGAGGCACGCGCCGGGCTTGAGCGGCTCGCGCTTCACCGGCCCGTTCGCCTCGCGTACGGCGGAGAGCACCGCGTTCCGCCGCGCTCGCCTGTCGGGCCGCGCGACGCGGCAGCGGCCACGCCGGCTGTGGCTGTCGAGAAGGCAGCGCCTCCGGGCGAAGCGGCGCCAGCGCCGACAGCGCCCGGAGAAACCGCACTCGCCCAGGTTTATGTTCAATCCGAAGGCGGACGCTGGATCTGGGTGCAGCAAGCCATGCTCGTCGAAGGGCTTGCGCGCGTACGCACGCGCAAAGAGAACTTTGCACGCGCCGACGACTTGCTCGCCGCTGAAGCGCAGGCGCGCGCCGAACGGCGCGGTCTCTGGGCGTTGCGCGACTATCGCATCCTCACGGACGCGGCGGCCGTCGAACAGGCCTCGACTCTTCCCAATCGTTGCGGCGAAGGCCCCTTCCTCATCGTCGAAGGGCGCGTGCGCCAAGTGAGCGCCAACGACGAACGCGTCTATCTTAATTTCGGCGAGGATTACCGCACCGATTTCACGATCGGCATCTACGGCGAGGACGTCGCGGATTGGAGCGGACGCGGGCCCGCCTTTGCCTCCTACGAAGGCCAACGCGTGCGCGTGCGCGGGCGGGCAGCCAATCGCGGCGGGCCGCTCATCTGCGCGGATCACCCCGAGCAGATCGAGATTCTGACGGCGTCCTAAGGCGCGGTGAGCGCTTGCGCGACGGCGGGCTTACAAACGCCCGTGTCGCCGTTGCAGACTTCGACGTTAGCGGTCAGCGCTGTGTTGCTGGTCCAGCGGATGGAGGCGTCATCAACGCGCCAATTGTCGGTTCCGCCTTCGGGCGGGAAGGACGCGATGGCGCCGGATGCGGGGTTGACGAGCGTCAGCGCCTCGTAGCTCTCCATCGGCTCGACGAGCGCGAAGCGTTCGCCGTCCGGGGACCAGTAGATCTCGCGCGTCGGGCCGTAGTGCGAGCGTGGCGTCAAATCGCGAAGCTCGCCGCCTTCGCGGTCGATAATGCGGCTTGCCCAACACAAACCCGGTTCATTTTGCGGCCCTTCGCAGCCGCGGACGTAGAGGTAGCGCCCCTGCGGACTTGGATAGACCATCAAGGACTGCGCGCGGCGATCGACGCCCGAAGTGACGATGAACGGTGCGCCGCCCATCAAGGGCGCGCCATCTAGCGTCAGGCTCGAATCGGCGTTGAGCCCGACGCCGCAGTGCGCTTCGCCTGGCCCGACCAGGCGAAACTCCGCGCACGCGACGCGCTGAGCGCCGGCGGCGGGCGCAGCCTCATCCGTCGTTGTCTGCGCCGGGCGTGAGCACGCCGCTAGAGCGGCGGCGGCCGCGACCAAAGCCATTCTCATGCAGATTCCTCCGTGTGCGGAGCTTGGCGCCGAATTTAGCCGTCGATGAGGCCGGCCTCGACCGGATCGCCCACTGCGCGCACGAGCGCCGCGCGCAGCTTCGCGAGCGCCGCGTGCTCGATTTGGCGAACGCGCTCCTTGGAAACCCCGAGTTTGCGGCCCAAGGATTCAAGCGTAGCGCCCTCCTCTGTCAGACGCCGTTCGGTGATGATGAAGAGTTCGCGCGCCGTGAGGATCGAAAGCGCTTGCTCGATCCAACGGCCGCGCACTTCGCCATCGTGGCTTTCCATGACCGCCAATTCTGGAGGGGCGCCTTCATCCGGCAACAAATCCTGCCATTCGGCGTCACCGGCATCGGCCAAAGGCGCGTTCAGCGAGCGATCCGACGCCGAAAGGCGCGAGGCCATAGCCTCGACCTCCCGCTCCTCGACGCCGAGCTCCACTGCGATGAAGGTTCGGTTCTCCGGCGAGAGTGGGGCGTCGCCAACATCGTCGAGGCGGGCGCGCAAGCGGCGAAGATTGAAGAAGAGCGATTTCTGCGCCGCTGTCGTTCCGGTGCGAACGATTGACCAATTGCGCAGGACAAAGTCCTGAATGGCCGAGCGGATCCACCAGGCGGCATAGGTGGAGAAGCGCACTGCGCGGTCGGGCTCGAAGCGCGCGGCAGCCTGCATGAGGCCCACATTGCCTTCCTGAACGAGATCGCTCATCGAGAGTCCGTAGCGCTTGAAGCGCGCAGCCATGGAGACGACAAGCCTCATATAGGCCGTCGTCAGCTCGTGGAGGGCGTCTTCGTCGCCCTGTTCGCGCCAGCGGCGTGCGAGATCGAGCTCGCGGTCTGCCGCCAAAAGCGGCGCCCGCATCGCAGCGCGAACGAACTGCCGGGCGCCGTCCTGAGATTCCAAAACGTGAGTCAGCATGCGTGGTCCGGTCCCGCTGGGCCCGCCCCTCGAGCCTCTACGACCCGAACGCGCGACCGGACTTTCGGCGCCGTGTGCGTTGTAGAAATTGCGTTCACGAATCCGTGATCGCTCTTGCCGCGCGCAAGCAAAAGGGCCGGAGCAAACGCTCCGGCCCTCCGCCGTTTCAGTCCTGGCTTGAGCTCTACGCTGCCTGCTTCTTGAGCGTCAGCGAATGCGTGAGCTTTGCGATCGCCTGATCGCGGTTGATCTTCTCCACAGCCGCGAGCTCGCGCGCCATCCGGTCGAGCGCGCTCTCGTAGAGCTGACGTTCGGAATAGGATTGCTCCGGCTGATCGCTGGCGCGGTGCAGGTCGCGAACGACTTCGGCGATGGAAATGAGATCGCCCGAATTGATCTTGGCTTCGTATTCCTGGGCGCGGCGCGACCACATCGTGCGCTTCACGCGCGCACGACCGGTCAGCGTCTTCATGGCGTTCGACACAACATCAGCCGAGGCAAGCGGGCGCATGCCGCAGGACTTGGCCTTCGCGGTCGGAACGCGAAGCGTCATCTTGTCTTGCTCGAATTGGATCACGAACACTTCGAGGGGGTGGCCGGCCACCATTTGCTTTTCGATGCCGGTCACGCGGCCCACGCCGTGGGCGGGGTAAACGATATGGTCCCCGGCGCGGAAAGTCGGCGCCGACGCGGCGGTCTGTGCAGTCATGCTGATCCCTGCTCCACTGGTCCCAACGCGCCGGCGCTTCGCGGGTCTTTGGGGTCAGTCCGTCTTGCGCGGGAGGCGACCTTCCGCGGCAAGACTTCCTCACCCTTTCGCCCAAAAACGCGGCGGCCCGTCTTGGCGTGGGCCTGCAGCGCGCGAATTCACCGATGCGCCGAAGGCTCTCAGAGCCCTCGATTACGAACAACACCCTATCACAAAAATGGCCTTTCAGAAAGGCTTGGCGGGACAAGTGACAGTTGTGAGACGCGGCGTTTTTGCACGGCTGTCATGCGCGGACACCGCTGCGACTCGCGCTCTTGGTGAATCCGGCTCAGTCGCCGGCGCCCGGGTTTGGGCTGAAATAGCGGTCGAACTTGTCCTTCTCATCCTTAAAGGCATCGGCGTCGGCAGGCGGCGTGCCTTTGCGCGTGATGTTTGGCCACGACTTGGAAAAGTCGGTGTTGACCTTGAGCCACTTGCCGTCCGCCTCGTCTTCGGTGTCGGGCTTGATGGCGTCAACCGGGCATTCGGGCTCGCACACCCCGCAGTCGATGCATTCCTCGGGGTGGATGACGAGGAAGTTCTCGCCCTCATAGAAGCAGTCGACGGGGCAGACCTCGACGCAGTCCATGTATTTGCAGCGTACGCACGCGTCGGTGACGATGTAGGTCATCGCGGAGAGCCGGGCCCTTTCAAAAGCGCCGCTCACATGAAGGCGCGCGAAGGCAGCGTCAAGCGAGGCGAAATTGCGCCGCGCCTATAGGAATTCTAAGCGCCGATCTCTTCGTAGAGCGCGCGCGCCTCCGCTGGAGGGCCGCGGCGGGCGCCCAGCGCGACAACGCGAACCGCGCCGACGCCTCTGCCGCTGGCGATCAGCAGGCAATCACCGGGCCCCACTGCTTCCGCGGGCTTCTCGATCAAGCGCACAGCGCCTTGCCGCTCCAAGCGGACGGCGCCTTCGGCGACCGCGCGTTCGGCCAACGACCGCGTCTTGAAGAAGCGGGCCCGCCACAGCCAGACATCGACGCGCAGCTTTTCGGTCATGAGGCTTTGCGCGGGCGGCGACGCGCGCGCGGTGGCGCTGGCGGCACGAGCTCCGCCAACGCCGCGAACGGCGAATGGCGCCCGGACGACTTCTTCGCGGCGCGCTTGGCCGCGTAGATCCAGCGGCCTTCCGCCTGACGGTAGCCGAGCGCCTTCAACACCTCCGGCACTTCACGCTCAGGCCTGCCGATGATGCGCGCCATCGCGGCGATGTCGGCCTCATCGCCCCGCGCCCGCGGCACCAGCGCAGCCAAGCGCTCGATGCGATCGAGGCGAACGACCGCGGGGCCGGCGTGACGAAAACCTGCAGTCGCCAGACGCTCCCAATCGAGCGCTGCACCCGCCGGCGCCGAGATGGCGCCGGGGCGGACAAGGAACGGCGCTTCGCCGCGCACGCCCGCGCGCACCAGCGACCAGAGCTGCGCGGCGCGCGGCTTCAGCATGGACGGCGCGTAGATCGAATGGCGCCCGATCCGCACACCGATACGCGCCAGCGCCGAACGATCCTTCTTCGCCAGCGCCGCTACGAGTTCCGTAGCCTCAGCACGATCGAGCGCGCCGCCGGCCTCCAGCAAGCGAAACGCGAGGCCGCGCCCGGCGCCTTCTAGTCCGGCTGGCCTTTGGAGCGCCAAGAGCGGCGACAAATCCTGTTCAATCGCGTGAGCTAGCCAAGCCTCGATGCGCGCCGCCGCCCGCCTCTTCAACGCAGCGTCAGCGTCCTCCGCGCCTTCCATCGCGATCTTCGGCTTGAGCGGCGGGGAAGCGATCAATGCGGCGACGCGCATCGCGCGCCACGTGACCGATCCGTCCGGCTCAAGAGAGAAATCCTCGGCTTCCGCCCCCGCGATCATCGTGAGGCGGTGCGCGATCTCCGGCGCCAGCGCGCGGATCGCGGCGTTTCGGACGGCGCGGCCCTCCAGACCGAACGCTGTCGGATCAGGTTTGAAGCTCAACCCGTCCAAACGGCCGACCGCATGACTTTCGACAATCACGTCGCCGGCGCCCGACACCTCGACAACAAGGGCCTCCTCTCGCTTCAGTCCACGCAGCAATGCGCTGGTGCGGCGATCGATGAAGCGCTGCGTCAGCGTATCGTGGAGCGCATCGCTCAGGCGATCCTCGATCGCGCGGGTGCGCTCGCGCCAGTGAGCGGCGTCATCCAGCCAGTCGTTGCGATTGGCAGCGTAGGCCCATGTGCGAACGTGCGCCAAGCGCTGCTGGAGCACATCCAAATCGCCCTCAGTGCGATCCAAGCGCGCGACTTCCGGCGCGATCCAATCTTCCGGCAGGCAGCCGTTTGGCGACAGCAGGCCCTCGGCGACGCGGCCAACCAAGCGCGCGTGTTCTTCGATGCCCGATTTGCGGAAATCCGGCAGCATGCAGGCTTCCCAAAAACGCTTCACTGCAGATGTGGAGCGCGTGCGATCCAAGAGCGCCTCATCCAGCATCAGCCGCTTCAACGCCTCTTCGTCATCGCCGCCGCGGGCGCGAACCAATCCGGGCTGGGAGGGAGGCCGCTCAAGCGATTTGAGCAATGCCGCGAGCGACGCGAACTCAAGCTCCTCGTTGCGCCATTCGACGGCCTCGACCGGCTCGAATTCATGGCTTTCGACGCGTTCGATCGTTTCTTCGTCGAAGGGCGGGCATTCGCCCGTTTCGCCCCATTTGCCGTCGTTCTCGAAGCGGCCAGCGCGCCCGGCGATCTGGGCGACTTCGTCTGGGCGCAGCACGCGGTTCCTGCGCCCGTCGAACTTGGCGTAGCTCGCGAATGCGACGTGATCGACGTCCATGTTGAGGCCCATGCCGATCGCGTCAGTGGCGACGAGGAAGTCCACTTCTCCGTTTTGGTAGAGCGCGACCTGCGCATTGCGCGTGCGCGGCGAGAGCGCGCCCATCACGACCGCGGCGCCGCCGCGATGGCGACGAATGAGCTCGGCGATCGCGTAAACTTCCTCGGCGCTGAAGGCGACGATAGCGGCGCGTTTGGGGAGTTTCGTCAGCTTACGCGGGCCTGCGTAGGAGAGAGTCGAGAGCCGCTCCCTGCGCGTGATCTCCGCCTTCGGCAACAAGCGGCGGATCATCGGGCGCATCGTGTCGCTGCCAAGAAGCATCGTCTCGCCCAAGCCCCGCGCATGCAGGATGCGGTTGGTGAAGATGTGGCCGCGATCGGGATCGCGGGCGAGCTGGATCTCGTCGACGGCCAAGAACTCGACGCGCCGATCGAGCGGCATCGCCTCAACTGTGCAGACGAAATAGCGGGCGCACTCGGGGGCGATCTTTTCTTCGCCGGTGATGAGCGCGGCGGCGCCGGCGCCCTTTGCGCGGACGACGCGATCAAAAACCTCGCGCGCGAGCAGGCGCAGCGGCAGGCCGATCATGCCATCGGCGTGCGCGAGCATGCGCTCGATCGCGAGATGGGTCTTGCCCGTGTTGGTGGGGCCCAGGACCGCCTTCACGAGGGCCGGGGCGCGGGCCTTGTCCGAAGCGGTCATGTCTTGAACTAGGGCCTCTCGGCCAAGTCTTTCGGTAGTGTCTCAGTTTGAAAGATAGGCACTTTTGACGCCCGCTTGAACCCCCGCGCAGCGCGGCCCATGCTTAGCGGCAAGGAGGCGCAATGATAGAGGCCGATCTTCAAGCCGTGTTGAATTCAGCGCACACATCGATGCGCCGAGCGATGGAGGAGGCACCGCCCGGCGTGTCGGGGGTTGATGCAATGGCTCACCATCACGCGCAAGCACAGGTGACGCTCCTGGGCGCGCTGCTCGTGGAGCTGAGTCATCTGCGGGAACTGCTGAGGGCGCGGGAGGAATCCGATGCCTAAAGGCCCACGCGGAGAGAAACGCCCTTCTGACGTAGTCGGCGCCGCCATCAAGGTGGGCCGGATCGCCGTTGGCGACGTTGAAGAGAAGCTGTCTGAGAACGACGGGAAAGACCCGAACGCCAAGGCCCTCGGCGCCAAGGGCGGCGCAGCGCGAGCGCGTAAGCTCTCCCCCTCTAAGCGAGCGGCCATCGCGAAGAAGGCCGCCGAGAAGCGCTGGAAGAAGGACGACTAAGGCATACCGGGGGATTCGGGGTGGGTCTGGTTAACTAGTCATTAACTCAAGGGACTAGTCGTTCCGCTAACGGAACAGACTCAAATCTGTGGACATCGACAAGTCTAGACTTGTCTTTCGGGTCGGCCCTGGTATGCACGACTTATGGCCGAAGAGCCGCAAACCGTCCGCGAATTTCTTGACGAGCGAGAAGCCAAGCTGATCGCGCGCCTAAAGGAATATCGTCAGCTCACCGATCCGCTGGAAGCGGAACTGGCGGACGTCCAGCGCGCCAAGGGCGCCCTTGTCGTTGCTGTTCCTACTGGTGGTGAAATGACCCCGGACGTGGTCGCCGCGCTCGCTGAGATCGCTGAGAATGAAGGGCTGACGCTGAAGCAGATTGCCTTGAAGGCTCTTACTGAGGGCTTTCCCGACGGCGCTACAGCGGCCCAATTGGTCGAGTTTATCGAGAAGAATTACCATCGCCGCATAGAGCGATCATCGCTCAGCCCACAGCTTTCTAGGCTCAAGGAGCATGACAAGCTCCTCGTTCAAGACGGCAAGCTTTGGAAGCTTGCTCCTAAAACGACTGAGCCGCCTGCCCCGTAGGGCGGCGGCTCTTCGTCGGGTTGGGCACCCCTAGTGTTGGAAGCACTAGGTCCCGGCTCGTTCTGCAACCCCAGCCCGTTGATCGCGGTTAGACAGGAGAAGCGTCGTGAGGCAACCGACCCGGCGAATATAGGCTTGAAACGCCGGGCGAGATCAAGTCTCGCCCGGTCGTTTCTTATCGAATCTCAATGAATCCGTCCACCGAAAAATCGACCGAGTAAGTCTCGGGCGCCGAAAGTTTGCGTCGCATGCTTGACGCTAAGCATAAAGTTCAGTATATTGGAGGCATGGCAAATGTCCTGCCCCTCACGAAGCGCGTGCAAATCCTCACGATGCTTTGCGAGGGCGTTTCCATGCGCGCGATCTCCCGCGTGGTCGGCGTCAGCATCAACACGGTGTCCAAGCTGCTGGTTGATGCGGGCGAGACATGCCTGGACCTCCACGATCAACTCGTGACCCACGTGAAGGCCCGCTACGTCCAATGCGATGAGATTTGGTCGTTCTGCTACGCCAAGCAGAAGAACGTGAAGACGGCCAAGGCGGCGCCGCGCGATGCGGGCGACGTTTGGACATGGACCTGCATCGACAGCGAAACCAAGCTGATGATCTCCTACGCGGCTGGTGGGCGCTCGCAGGCGATGGCGCACGCCGTCATGGGCGATCTCGCTCGCCGTCTGACCGATCGCGTTCAGCTGACGACAGACGGCCTCGCGCTCTATCGCCAAGCCGTGGACATCGCCTTCGACAGCAACGTCGATTATGCCCAGCTGGTGAAGGTTTTCGGCGAGCCTCCGGGCGCCGGCCCTGAGCGCCGTTACTCGCCGCCCGTGTGCATCGGCGCGAAGAAGGAAGCGCTGCTTGGCGATCCTGACGAGCGGAAGATTTCAACGTCGCACGTCGAACGCGCGAACCTCACGATGCGGATGGGGATGCGCCGCTTCACGCGCCTTACGAACGCGCACTCCAAGAAGTACGCGAACCACGTGTACGCTCTCGCCCTCTTCTTCATGCACTACAACTTTGTGCGCGTTCACAAGGCGCTACGCATGACGCCAGCAATGGCCGCTGGTGTTGTCGATACTCTCTGGTCGATGGAAGACATCGCCGAGCGGATCGATATGCGTGTGAATGCTCCGAAGCCGCGTGGCCCTTACCGAAAGCGCTCTGACTAATGGCTCGCCAGCCACCCCCTAACGATTCCGAGCTGATGACGGTGTTCGTCGATGAATCGAGCCAAACGGCGCATCGTTACCTTGGCCTGGGCGGCTTGGTTCTTGAAAACACCAATGTGTCAGAGCTTGATCGACGCTTGCGCGTAGCTCGCCTTCCGGACTTGCCGCTGCCGGGAGAAATCGGCTGGACAAAGGTCTCTCGGGCGAAGCTTGACGCCTACAAACGGTACACGGACGTATTCTTCGAATCCGGCACGCTAGACAGTCCGTTGGAGTTTCATGTTCTGATCGTGGACACGCATCAGATCAATGATCGCGCGTTCAACAAAGGATCCCGCGAGATCGGCTTCAACAAGGAAGTCTATCAGCTCTGCACGAAGATCGGTCGCCGCCTCTACGGCGACCGGCTTTTTCACATCTACCCGGACAAGCGATCGACGAAGAGCAAGCCCGAGGAACTGCGAGATATTCTCAACCATGGCGCAAGAAGACGGAACGACCCTCGCGATTGGCCTTTCCGGCGGCTTCACTTTCGGGACTCCGCCGAGAGCCTTCCTTTGCAGCTCACCGACGTCTTACTCGGCGCTGTCATGTTTCGCCTGAACGGGCACTACGATGCGCCCAACGCATCAGAGGCGAAGCGGCAGCTCTCAGATCATGTGCTTGGCCGGGCGGGCATCCAGCGAGTTGACCGCGACACCGCGATGGCGGGCAAGTTCACCCTTTGGCATCGGCGTCTGCGCTGAAGGGGGCGTCCTGCGGTCCTAGGCTTTCGCCGCCGCCTAGTGGCGGGTCCTGTACGCTAGGTACAGGCTTCGGACCGCAGGAGTCAGCTCAACATAGTAGGATTCGAGGGTTAAGAGAGAACAAATATGGAACTTGCTGGGTGAGTCACAACGCCGCATAGCAAGTGTAGCTTCGTTGCACCTCTGAAATCACTGCTTACCGGCACGCACTTTTTCTAATTCAAACTGAGACAGTGCCAGTCTTTCAAGGCGTGACTCTAACGTGAACAAATCATCGACGAATCACTGACTGTGATTCCTTCTGGTTTCGTTCACGCCCACATCTTGGGGTTAACCCTTAAGTAACACACAAGACCTGAAAGCCGCGCGCTCAGCTCGGCCGCTGGCCCCGCGTCTCGAAGGACCGGGCCTGGAGTCGGATGACGCCCGCGTCGTCGGACGGCATTTCGATGCGGAGCGGCGCATACATGCCGTTCGGCATCCGGCCGAAGAGGAAGGTCAGCGTCGCGGGCTGCTGGGGATCGGAGAAGCCGGCGATCGGGCGAAACTGGACGCGGCAGCGGATCGCTTCGCCGTTGAAGCCGGCCGCGTTCACGCGCTGGCGGCCATTGGGTGTCAGCACGAAATCAAAGCGCGAGCGGCCATCCATATAGACGGCGATCGAGCGCGAGCAGGGATCGCCCGTGGCGATGACCATCGAAGCCATGGCCGTGAGTTGGTCGATGGCGCCGCGTCGCTGCGCCTGCGTCGCGGGCGGCGTGCCCATTCCCATTTGCGGCGTCGCGGTCGTCACGATGTCCTCGGGGCTGAAGCGCGCCTGCACGAGCCGATTCCGGCTGCCGCCCTGATGCTGATAGTCCTGCGGGCGAAGCTGGCCGTTCACGATCGCGCCGCGCACCGAGTAGCGGTAGTCCTGGCTTGAGCCGACCGCGGCGCGCACAAGGCCTGTCATGCGGCGGTTGGCGGTGACTTCATAAGTCGAGCCGGTGAAGTTCGTGGTGAGCGTGAACTCGCCCGCGGTAATGCCGCGCGCTTGAACCGAGAAGACGACCGTGAAGCCATTCGCTGGCTGCGCTTGCTGCGCGCTCGCCGCCGGCGTCAACGCCGCAAGGCCCAGGCCAACAATCGCCGCCAATCGCTTGAACATCGGAACCTCTATTCAGCCCAGCCGGGCGCACTGGGGCCGCCCCCATGTAAGGCGTCCCTCCGCTCCGTCTAGCCAGAGCGGCATGACCTCGCCATGAACGAAACACGGCGAGATTGCGGGCGGTTCACCCCTGCGCTCCGGTCTTGTCCTGATTAGGGGCTGTTTGTCCTATGTTCTGAAAATAGTTGTCCTAGTTCGCGGGCGGGGGCCGAAAGCCCCGCCAAACCCAGCGGCTTACCTGAAAGAGCGCCCAAAACAGGAGGCCG
>JBFWVZ010000010.1:0-49395 GCA_050246475.1 Hyphomonadaceae bacterium
CGCCCCCGCCGCCCGCGCCACCGGACGCCGCCGTGCCCGATGCGACGCGCGCGCCGCCGCCCCCGCCGCCGCCGGCGCCGACCATCTGCACATATACGGCGACGCAGCCTTCCGGCTTCGTCCACGTTCCGCTGCTGGTGAACACTTGCGCGGCGCAGGCGGTGACGAGGCGATCCCACGCGGCGCCGTCATAGCGCGCGTAGGCGCCTTCGTCGGCGACGTAGAAGCACCAGCCCTCCTTCGGCGCGATCCCCTCCCACGCGCCGTCACGCCAGTACGCGAGCGCGTGATCCGCGAAGCCGTCCCAATCGTCGCCCGTCTTGCCTGCGGGCAGGATGTAGAGCGCGCCGTCAATCGGGCTCGCGGGCTCTTCATCCGCCGAGCGGGATTGCACGACGCCTTGGACGAGCGCGTCGAGGCGGAGAAAGGTTTCGTTGACCGTGACGTGCTTTTGGGCCTGCGCGGGCTGCACGTAGCTCAGGCCCAGATTGCTGCTCGATTCCGACATGGCGGCTCCATTTGAACTGGCCGCCATCTTGCGGCGGCGCGCGGCCTGTCGGATTGACGCGCCTCCATCCCCCTATTCTTCGGCGCGATGACACGAACGATCCTTATTCTCGGCCGCTCCGGGCAACTCGCGCAGGCGCTCTTCGCGCGCCCAGCGCCTGACGGGTTTCGCTGGGACGCATGGGGGCGCGAGACGCTCGACCTTGCGCGGGACGACGTTGAGGCGCGCGTGCGCGCCGCGGCGCCGGCGGCGGTCATCAACGCGGCGGCGCACACAGGCGTCGATCGCGCGGAGAGCGAGCCGGAGGCGGCGTTCGCGCTCAATCGCGATGCGCCTGGCGCGCTTGCGCGCGCAGCGGCCGCGCTTGGCGCGCCGTTTGTTCATATCTCGACGGATTATGTGTTCGACGGAACGAAGCCTTCTCCGTACACGGAGGAAGACCCGCTTGCGCCTCTCGGCGTTTACGGGCGCTCAAAAGCGGAGGGCGAAGCGCTTGTGCGCGAAAGCGGCGGGCGCGCGGCGATCATCCGCACGTCATGGGTCTATGCGCGGGCGGGCGCGAATTTTGTGAACACGATGCTGCGGCTCTCCGAAGCGCGCGATGAGATCAATGTCGTCGCCGATCAAATCGGGCGGCCAACGTGGGCAAGGGATTTAGCGGACGCGTGTGTGGGCATGACCGAGCGACTGCTGTTGGACGATGCGCGCGCCGAAGGCGTCTTCCACTATTCGGGCGCGGGCGATGCGACGTGGGCCGATTTTGCGGAGGCGATTTTCGCGGCAGCGCGGCGCCCGGTTCGCGTGAAGCGCATCACGACCGAAGACTATCCCACGCCCGCCGCGCGGCCGAAGAATTCACGGCTCGATTGTTCGAAAATCGCCGCGCTTGGGATTCAGCCGCGGCCCTGGCGCGAAGCACTCGCGCTTTGCATCGGCGGCTCATAGCGGAAGGGCGAAGCGAAATCGCGCAGGCGCGGCCAATCGTGATCGCGCGCGGCGAGGATCGCATCCATCTCGCGCACCGGCCAAGCGATCGCGAGATCGGGATCGCGCCAATGAATGCCGCCCTCCGCCGCGGGCGCATATTCGTGATCCACTTTGTAGATCACTTCGGCATCGCCGGTGAGCGTGCAGAAACCGTGCGCGAACCCTGCCGGGATGAAGAGTTGCGTCCAATTCTCTTCGCTTAACTCGACCGCGACGTGCTTGCCGAACGTGGGCGAACCGGCGCGAATATCGACCGCGACATCGAGGATCGCGCCTCGGATGCAGCGCACGAGCTTGGATTGCGCATACGGCGGCGCTTGAAAATGCAAGGCGCGCACGACGCCCTTCTTGGCGGAGCGCGAGTGATTATCCTGCACCCACGGCAGATCGGCGCCATGAACGCGGAATGCCGATGCCTTATAGGTTTCGGAAAAGAAGCCGCGCGCATCGCCATGGCGCTTGGGGCGCACGATGAGCACATCTGGAATGGCGGCCGGCGTGATCTCCATCGTCAGCCCGCCTTCACGCGCAAGCCTTGGCGCTCTCCTGTAAAGCGCTCTTCGCGCAGCGGGCGCCACCAATCCTCGCGCGCCAAATACCAATCGACGGTGCGCGCGAGCCCGGTCTCAAAGGTTTCGCGCGGGCGCCAGCCGAGGTCGCGTTCGATCTTGCCGCAATCGATTGCGTAGCGGCGATCGTGGCCGGGGCGATCTTCGACGAATTGGATCAAGCGGCGGCGGCGCCCTTTCGCATCAGGCATGCGCGCATCGAGCAGATCGCAAATGTTTTCGACGACTTCGAGATTGCGCCGTTCGCTCAACCCGCCGACGCAATAGGTCTCGCCCGCGCCGCCCTTTTCCAGCATCGCCATCAGCGCGGCGACGTGATCGTCCACGAAGAGCCAATCGCGCACCTGCGCGCCATCGCCGTAGACGGCGATGGGCTTGCCTTCGAGTGCGTTCAGGATGGTCAGCGGGATCAGTTTCTCGGGGAAATGATACGGCCCGTAATTGTTCGAGCAGTTCGAGATGATCGCCGGCAGGCCGTGCGTGTGCCGGTACGCGCGGACCAAATGATCCGATGCGGCTTTGGAGGCGGAATACGGAGAGCGCGGATCGTAAGGCGTCGTCTCGGAAAAACGGCCTTCGGGGCCGAGCGCGCCGAACACTTCGTCGGTCGAGACATGCAGAAAGCGAAAGCGCGCCTTCTTCGCCTCGCTGTCCAGCGTGCTCCAGTAACGCAGCGCCTGCTCCAGCATGCAGTGCGTGCCGCCCACGTTTGTCGTGATAAAGGCTGATGCGTCAGCGATGGAGCGATCAACGTGCGTTTCAGCGGCCAGATGCACGATCGCGTCGGGTGTGAAATCCGCCAGCGTTCGTGAGACGAGCGCCGCGTCGCAAATGTCGCCTTCGATGAGGCGATGGCGATCGCTGCCTTCGACATCGGCCAAGGACTCGCGCGTCGCGGCGTAGGTCATCTTGTCGAGGTTGGCGATCGTCCAGCCGCGCGCGACGCTCGCGCGCACGAACGCCGAACCGATGAATCCCGCGCCGCCGGTGACGAGAATCCGCATGCATCGGGCGTCGCAGGCAGGCGCGGCGGCGTCAAGCGCTTGACGGAGACGCCCTCCTCATGGCCGCTGGCGCGCGGAGGCGGCATGGCTGGCGAACGGAATGCGGGGATAGACCTGGGCGCGCGCGCATCCGCCGGATTCTTCATCCTCTTTTCCCCGCTTGCGAACGGGGGCGCGATGGCGTTTCCGCCCTTGCTTGCGCTTTGCGCGCTCATCGGCGCGCCGTGGACGCGGCTGTGGCACGCGTTTCGTGGGCAGTGGCTGACAGTTTCGCTCATCCTCGCGTTCGCGGCGTGGGCGGCGGCGAGCGCGGCGTGGAGCGCAACGCCTGACACGATGCAAGGCTGGCGTGTGCTTGCGCTCGCGGCGCTCGGGCTTCTCTTTTGCGCGGGCGCCGGGCGCTCGGCGCGTGATCGCGCGCTGGTGCGCGCCGCGGCGCTCGCCGGAGCGGTCACGCTTATCCCGCAAGCGGGCGCGGAAGCGCTGTTCGACCTCTTCTTCAACAGATTGGCGCAACCGGATGCGATCGATCCGGGCGCACTCATGCGCAATCCGGGACGGGGCATTTCCGCGCTTGTCGTTGTGTTCGCGACAGGCTTCGGCGGCTGGCTTGCGGGTTCGCCGCTCACGCGCTGGACGGCGCTCATCGCGGCGCCGTTCGTCGGGTGGCTTTCGCTGCAGTTCGACATGGCGGTGAATGCGCTGGCGCTTGGCGCGGCGGCGGGCGCGTTCGTTTTGGGGTGGCTTGCGCCGCAATTGACAATTCTTGCGGCGAGCTTCGGGCTCGCGCTTTGGACGCTCGCGGCCCCGTTTGCGCTGCCGGTCTTGCTTTCACGGTTCGCGACCGTGATCGACGCTCTGCCGGATTCGTGGGCGATCCGCGCCGTCATCTGGCGGTTCGTCAGTGAGCGGATCATCGAGCGCCCGCTCATCGGCTTGGGGATCGACGGGTCGCGATCTTTCGATCAGCGCACGACGACGCACGGCGTCGAACACGCGCTTGTGCCGCTCCACCCGCACAATGCGGCGCTGCAAATCTGGCTTGAGCTTGGCGCGATTGGCGCATTGCTCGCTGCGGCCGCGCTCATCGTTGGCGGGCTGGCGGCGGCGCGCGCATTTCGCGACAACCGGCTTGGCGGCGCTTCTGTCGCCGCACTTTTCGTTTCCGCCGGGCTTATCGCCAACGTCAGCTACGGCGCGTGGCAGGAATGGTGGATCGCGATCCTCTTCGCGGCTGCGGCGCTCGCGGCGGCGGCGCGGCGCTCAGCCTAGCGCGCGCAGGCGCGGTTCGAGGCGCAGCAGCTCCGCGAAGGCAAGGAAGATGTGATAGAAGCTGGATGCCGGGACGTTTTTCGACAGCGGCTTTCCTTCCGCATCGAAGTGATCGATCCAAAGGCCGGGCACATCGGTGCTCAAGCAGCGATCAAGCAAAAGATTGGCCGACGCGGCGACGGGCGCGCGCGCATCGGCCCCCGTCAATTCGAAGAGCGCGAGGTGCGCCTTGATGCGCTCGGTGTTCGACCAGATGCGCGACGAACCGTCGAGAATCGCGCCGTCATCGCGCACGCTTTGACGCACGGCGCCCGACGGCGAGACGCCATGCCGTTCCGCAAAGTCGATGAGCGCCTTCGCGGGCGCGGCGGCGTCATATTCGATGAGACGCCCGCACTCCTTGATCAGCCAGGCCCATTCGAAATGATGGCCCGGCTCAACGATGCGCCCCTCTTCTCCGGGCGCGCGCTTCCAATCCGGCGTGAAATACTCGGTGAGGACGCCTCTCTTGAACAAACGCTCCCCAAAGAGAAACATGAGGTCATTTGCGGTATCCGAGAAGCGCTCGTCGCCGCTCGCTTCGAACGCGGCGAGACACGCCTCGAGCAAGTGCATGTGCGGATTCTGAAGCTGGCGATCGCCGGGCGGCAGCGCGGGGTGAAAGCCCTCATCCGGGCACATGTGCGCTTCAAGAAAATCGAGGACGCGGTGCATCCCTTGCATGGACCCTTCGTCCGGCGCGATGCGATGGCGCCACGCATAGGCGAAGAGCGTGAAGGCGAGATCGTAGAGATCGGGCGTGTCGTCTTTGTTTGTGCGCGGCCAGCCGCGGTCCGGCCCGAGATAGAGCGCATCCAGATGCGCGGCGCCCTTCTCGGAAATTTCCACACCCGGCGCCCAGCCAAGGCGCCCAGCGTGCGCGAAGACGTAGGTCTGGCGCGCCACGACGCGCGTGCGGCGAAAACCCGGTTCGACAGGCCGGCCCTCAAAGTCGAGCGCTTCGTAGAAACCGCCGGCCGGATCGACGCCCTTCTCCGCCCAAAGCGGCAGAGCCGCTTCGAAGAGCCAGGCGCGGATATCGTCGAACGGGATCGTCGTCATCGTGAGGCGCGAGGCATAGAAGGCGCGCGCGCATGCGTCCATAAGAAGCGCCATGGGGCAGACGATCATCCCGGCGATTCTCGCGGGCGGCGCAGGCACGAGGCTCTGGCCGCTCTCGACGCCGACCAAGCCCAAGCAGTTTCATGCACTCTTCGGCGCGCGAACGATGCTGCAAGAGACCGTTTTGCGGATGAGCGGAGAGGCGTTCGCGCCGCCGATCGTGCTGTGCAACGAACGCCATCACGAACTTGCGGCGGCGCAGCTTGGTGAGATTGGCGTTCAGCCGGTGGCGCTGGTTCTCGAGCCAACCGGGCGCAACACGGCAGCGTCGGCGTGCGTGGCGGCTTTCGCGGCGGTCAAGATCGACGCCGACGCGCTCGCGTTGCTAGCGCCCGCGGACCATTTGCTTCGTGACGGCGCTGCTTTCCGAGAGGCCGTCGCGCGCGCCGCGCCATTTGCGCGCGAACGCATCGTGACGTTCGGAATCAGACCGGATCGCGCCGACACCGGCTATGGCTATATCGAGCGTGGCGAGACGCTGGGCGGCGGCGTGTTCGTCATAGAACGCTTTCACGAGAAACCGGACCATGCCAGCGCCGAGGCCTATGTCGCGGGCGGCGCGCATTTCTGGAATGCCGGGCTCTTTCTGTTCTCGCCGCGCATCTTGCTCAATGAGTGCGCGCAGCATGCGTCCGAAGTGCACGCGGCGGCGAAACGCGCGTGGCGCGGCGCTTCGCGCGACGGCGCGGCGATTGCACTCGACGCGATCTCCTTCGCAGAAGCGCCGGCTTTGCCGCTCGACATCGCGGTGATGGAGAAGACGGCGCGCGGCGCCGTCATGCCGTGCGATTTCGGCTGGGCGGATGCGGGATCCTGGGCGGAGGTTTGGCGGCTCTCGGAGAAAGATTCAAACGGCAACGCAATCATCGGCGGCGCGGTCACGCGCGACGCGGCCGACACCCTTGTCCACAGCAATGGCGCGCGGATTTCGATCGCGGGCGTTTCAAACGCCGTCATCGTCGCGACGGAGGACGACATCCGCATCATCCCGCGCGATCTCGCGCAGGACGTCAAAGCGATTGCTGAAAGCGCGCCTTAGGCCGCGAGCATTTCCTTCGCGGCTTCGAGGACGGCCTCTGGCGTGATCTCGAAATGCTTGTAGAGATCCTTGGCGGGCGCGGAGGCGCCGTAGCCGTACATGCCGATGAAGGCGCAGGGGCCGATGAGCGTCTCCCAACCTTGGGCGACACCGGCTTCGATGACGATGTTCACGTCGGCGGCGCCGACAGTCTCGACGAAATAGTCTTCGTCCTCTTCCTCGAAAAGTTCGAAGCACGGAACCGAGACGACGCGCGCGGGCATGCCTTCCTTTTGCAGAAGATCGCGCGCGGCGACCGCGACGGCGACTTCCGTGCCCGTTGCAAAGAGCGAGACGCGCGCCTTGCCGCCCTCGGCGGGCAGCAATTCATAGGCGCCGCGTGCGCTTTGGTTCACGTCCACGTCGCCGCGCAGACCGGGCGTGGCTTGGCGCGAGAGCGCGAGCACGCTGGGGCCTTCCGTCCGCTCGAGCGCCAGCGCCCAGCACTCGGCCGTCTCCACCGCATCGCAGGGGCGGAAGACGTGGAGGTTCGGCATGGCGCGCAGGCTCGCCAGATGTTCGACCGGCTGGTGGGTGGGGCCGTCTTCGCCCAAGCCGATGGAATCGTGCGTCATCACATGGATGACGCGAATGCCCATGAGCGCGGCTAAGCGGATCGCAGGGCGCGAATAATCCGCGAAGCACAGGAACGTGCCGCCGTACGGGATTATCCCGCCGTGGAGCGCCATGCCGTTCATCGCGGCGGCCATGCCGTGCTCACGGACACCGTAATGGATGTAGCGGCCTAGGCGATTGTCCGGCCCGTAGATCGCCGTGTTCTTGACGAACGTGTTGTTCGAGCCCGTAAGGTCTGCGGAGCCGCCGATGAGCGCGGGCGCTTCGTTGAAGATGGCTTCAAGCGCGGCGCCGGAGGCTGCGCGCGTGGCGAGCGCGGGCTTTTCCTTTGCCATCTTCTCGATGTGCGCTTCGAGCGCCCTCATCGCGCGATCTGGAATTTCTCCGCTTTGCGCTTCTTCGAACGCGGCTTTGTGCTTTGAGGACGCTAGCCGCTTCTCCCACGCATCGCGCACGCTCTTGCCGCGCGCGCCGGCGGCGCGCCACCAGGCAGCGACGTCAGCGGGAATTTCGAACGGCGCGCTCGTCCAGCCGAGCGCGGCTTTGGCGGCGGCGGCTTCTTCAGCGCCCAGCGCTTCGCCGTGCACCGATTTGGTCCCGGCCTTTTTCGGCGCGCCGTATCCAATGATGGTCTTGCAGGCGATGAGCGTGGGGCGATCGCTCTTCTTAGCTTCCTCCAGCGCGGCGTCGATCGAAGCGGGATCGTGCCCATCGCACGCGAGCGTCTTCCAGCCTGCCGCTTCGAAGCGGGCGCGCTGATCGGTGATGTCCGACAAACTCACCGCGCCGTCGATGGAGATCGAATTGTCGTCCCAGAGCACGATGAGCTGATGGAGCTTCAGCTTGCCCGCGAGGGCGATGGCTTCGTGGCTCACGCCTTCCATCAAGCAGCCGTCGCCCGCGATGACCCACGTGCGGTGATTGACCAGCTCTTCGCCGAAGCGCGCGTAGAGATGCGATTCCGCGATGGCCATGCCGACGGCGTTGGCGATGCCCTGCCCCAGCGGACCCGTCGTCGTCTCGACGCCCGTTGCGTGGCCGTATTCGGGATGGCCCGCGGTGATCGAGCCCAGCTGGCGGAAGCGCTTCAGCTGCTCGATCGTCATGTCCTCGTAGCCGGTCAGATGCAGGAGCGCGTAGAGCAGCATCGAGCCGTGGCCGGCGGAGAGAACGAAGCGATCGCGATCAGGCCAATGGGGATCGCCCGGATCGAATTTCAGATGCTTGGAGAAGAGGACGGTCGCGACATCGGCCATGCCCATGGGCATGCCGGGATGGCCGCATTTGGCGGCCTCGACCGCATCGATCGTCAGCGCGCGAATGGCGTTGGCCGCCAAGCGCGTCATGTCGCGGTCGCCGCCGTCGGCTGAGCTCACGATTCTCTCTCCTGCTTTCTGCGGGACACATGCGGCAAGGGCCGCGCGCCGCCAAGGGCGCTAATTGCGCGCATCCTCACCGGCCTGCGCGGACTCCCCAGCGAGGCGCGCGGCAAAGGGCGCAAGGCCGCCCAGCACGGCCAGGACTCCGATCAGAATGCCGATCGCCAAGCCCCACGAACGGGCGCCCTGGGCCGTTGGGGAGCGTGCGGGCCGGCGCGCGCGATCGCCCAAATCGGAGACGATCGCCTGGCCCTCCAGCAATTCGGCCGCGGCCGTCTGCAAGCGTCCCATGAGATCGGCGTCGCCTTCCGGGGCGACGATGACCGGCACGCCGGCAGCGGTCGCCGCCTCCAAGGGCGGGCGCCCGTCCCACACGACGAGCAAAGCGCGCGGCGCCGAATGCGAGAGCACACCAGCCATCTGCAGCGCGCGGTTCTCCCCCGGCTTCTCCTCGATTTCGGAAGCGTCGGACCACAGCCCGATCAGCACCGAGCGCGCGCCCAATGCGATGCGCCGACGATGGGGACCCATGGCGCAAAGCGTCGCGCGGCCGCCCTCCCACGCCTGCGCGATGCGGCGCGCGCGCGCCTCATCCTCGGGCGCATGCAACAGGACGACATTGACCATGACCTATCTAGGCGACCTGGGCGGCCGTCATGGCTTGGGCTTGCACGGCGCCTTCGGTTTCTTGCGGTGCGTCCCACGGGACGAGCTCAAGGTCCGGCGAGTCGGAGAATTCCAGCAGCGACTGCGCGGCGCCCTCATCCGGCGTCCAGACCTCGAGCGGCACGCTGGTGCGGAACGCGGCGCGCTGCGCGGCCGCCACGCGCGCAGGCGCGGGATTGGCCAGCGGGACGTCAGCCAGCGAGGCATCGACCACGATCACCTCGGACTCGGCCCACAGATCGGCTTCTTCCGCGACGACCGGCTCCTGTTGCGACGGAACGTCGAGGAACGCCACCTCGGCGGGCGCCGCAGCCTGGCCGGGCTCCAGCAAGCCTTCCGGGATCTGCTCGACGGCGAGGGCGGCGGCGCCGCCCATGCCGAAGAGCGCGACAGAGCCCGCCAAACCCCTGGCCATGCCATCAGTGAAGGCGCGCTGAACGCCCCCGGCCGGCGCGCGGGCGCGCACGCCCGCCGCTTCGGCGAAGAGTTGGCGGCGGTGCGCTTCAGTCAGTGCGGCGGAAAGACCACCAGGGAAGAAAGACGAACGCGGCGAGCCGTTGACGACGGCGCCGCGCAATTTCTCGAACGCGCGGGGACGTTGGGCCTCATCGGAGACGCAGAACACGATCTCACCCCGATGAGCGCGGGCAAGCGCGGCGAAGGCGGCCGCGGCGCCCATTTCCAAAGCGTGCTTGGACCAGACGACGACAAGCGGCAGGCGCGGGTCGAACGCCATCACCGGCGTCTTCGGCGCGACAGCGCACGCGATCAGGCGCACGCCCTCCAGTTTTTCCTTCAGCGAATCCACGTAAGGCCGATCAGCCTCGACGTGCACAACCACCGCGACGGTCATCACCCGCCTCCCCCTTTGCCCAGTTAAGATTCTATGAACTGCTTCGCCTGGGGGGCGCATCTAAATTCCGCTCCTCCACTCACAGACGAAAATGACGCGGCGGCGCTGAAACATGGTTAAGAGGCCGGAAAGGCCGGCCGGCAGGAAGGAACGAGTTTGTGCTTTTGTTTTTAGATTCAGCGGATTCCAAAGAAATCGCGGCGCTCGCCGAGACTGGCCTGGTGGACGGCGTGACGACCAATCCGAGCCTCATCGCGAAGTCGGGGCGGAAGTTTCTGGAGGCGCTGGCGGAGATCTGCGCGGCGGTTTCCGGGCCGGTTTCGGCCGAAGCGACCGCAAGTGATTCGGCGACGCTCATCGCCGAGGGGCGCAAGCTCAAGGCGGTGGCGCCCAATATCGTCGTTAAGCTGCCGCTGACGGTGGAGGGTCTCAAGGCCTGCCGCGTCCTCACCGACGAGGGCACGGAAACGAACGTCACGCTCTGCTTCTCGGCCGCGCAGGCGCTGTTGGCGGCTAAAGCGGGCGCAACCTACATCTCGCCCTTCCTCGGGCGGCTCGACGACATCGGCGAAAGCGGGATCGATCTCGTCGCGGAAATCCGCGCCATCTATGACAATTATGCGTTTCCGACGCAGATTCTGGCGGCCTCGATCCGCAGCGCCGAGCATGTGAAAGAAGCCGCGCTCGCGGGCGCCGATTGCGCCACGCTGCCGCCTGCGATCTTCCGCGCGCTCTATCAGCACGCGCTGACCGACAAGGGCCTCGACGCGTTCAACAAGGACTGGGCCCAAACAGGCCAATCCATTCTCTAGCGATCAGGAAAAGCTCAGCCGCGGGTCGCGTGCTGATCGAGGCGCGCCACCGCACGATCGGTCTCGGCGCGGGCCTCCTCGAGCGTCCGCTGGGCCGCCTCGAGCCGGCGATCGATTTCGGCGCGCTGGGCCTCGGTCACTTCCGTGAGCGCCATCGGCGAGCCTTGGAACTGAAAGCCCTGCTCGCGCGCCGCGTTCGGATCGGGGGCGCGCGCCGTCGCCATGGCAGGGGCCAGAACGCCGACGAGCGTCATCGCCGCCACGCCCGTCACGAAGCTCCCGATCACCACGGGCAGCTGCGATTTGGGGCCTTGGGGCCGCTCTTCGGGAGAATTCTGGGACATCAATGCCTCGGCTTAGGAGAGCCCTATAACAGAGCAAGATTAACGGCGAAAGACGGACTTGAATGGAACTTGCGTAACGCGCCTATGGGAGCGCCTCTGGACCTTTCTGAGGCGCCCGCGCTGAACAGCGCCTGAAGGGCGCGCAGATTTCGTGGAGAACCAGCCTTGAGCCCACGTCCGATCCGCAAAGCCGTGCTGCCGGTGGCGGGGCTGGGGACCCGCGTTCTCCCCGCGACGAAGGCGATTCCGAAGGAAATGCTGCCCGTCTTCGACCGGCCGGCCATCCAGTATGTGGTTGATGAAGCCTTATCGGCGGGGATCGAGCACTTCGTCTTCGTGACGGGGCGCAACAAGAGCGCGATCGAAGATTATTTCGACCGGGCCTACGAACTGGAAGACACGCTCAAGCAGAAGGGCAAGACGGAGCTCCTGGATGAGCTGGCGCGCCACACGCCCGCGCCGGGCGCCGCAAGCTTCGTGCGCCAGCAGGCGCCGCTCGGGCTTGGGCACGCCATTTGGTGCGCGCGCGATGTCGTGGGCGACGAGCCGTTCGCGGTGCTCCTGCCCGACATGCTCACGATGGCTTCGCCTTCGTGCCTCAGGCAGATGACCCACGCCTATGAGAAGGTCGGCGGCAACGTCATCGCGGTCGAGCCCACGGACAATCCCTCCGCCTACGGAATTGTCGCGCCGGAATCGCGCGATGGGCGGCTGATCAAGATGAAGGGCATGGTGGAGAAGCCGAAGGCCGGCACGGAGCCTTCCAACCTCTTCATCACCGGGCGCTACATTCTGCAGCCTGAAATCTTCGAGCTGCTTTCCTCCCAATCAGCCGGAGCGGGCGGCGAAATTCAGCTGACCGACGCCATGGTCCGGCTGATGGCGCAGCAAGCGTTTCACGCGGTCGAATATGACGGGCGCAGCTACGATTGCGGCGACAAGATCGGCTATCTGCGCGCGACCGCGGCGTTCGCGCTGGCGAACAAAGAGTACGGCGCGGCGGCGGCCGAAACGCTGGCGGACGCGCTTTCCGTCAACGCCGTGCGAACGCGGCCCGCAGCGGCAGAATAACAAGCAGCGCCGCGCCGATCAGCGCGGCGAGCGCGCGTTCGAACGGATTGCGCGCGAATTTCGCGAAGTAGCGCGCAAAGCTCGCCGCCTTGTGGCGCGCGACAACGAAGCGCGATGCGTCGCTTGAGCTCAACGCGTGCACCCCCGTTGCGCGCGGCTCGAACAGCACCTGTCCGCCTGCGTCCGCGGCGCGGCGGCACAGATCGATATCCTCGACGTGGAGGAAGTAGCCTTCGTCGAAGCCGCCGAGCGCTCCGAAATCGGCGCGGCGGAGCATCATCGCGGCGCCGGAGACGGCGCCGACTTCGATCGCACCTTCCGGCAACGGATCGCGCTCGCGGTGCATGTCGCGGAAACCGAGCGCAGTCAGACCCGTGAAGCTCACGAACGCGCTTGCGAGCGTCAAGCGATCGCGGCGCGCGCCGCGCTGTTCGCGGCCCTTCTCGTCTGTAAGTCTTGCACCGACCACTGCCGGAGCGCGGGCGTTCGCCAGCGTTTCAAGAAGCCGTGCGGCAGCGCCGGGCGCCATCGTCACGTCCGGATTGAGGAAAAGCAGCACGTCCTCGCGTGCGCGCGACGCACCCAGATTGCTCGCGGACGCGAAGCCGACATTGCCCTGCCCTTCAAGCAGCACGATCGCGTTGACGGCGCTCATGGCGCGCAGGCGTTTCGCGGCATCGTGGGGATTGCCGTTGTCTATGACGATCCGTTCTCGGACGATCGGCTCATGCTCAAGCGCCGCGAGGCAATCCCACAAAACGGGGCCGGTGCGGTAGGTGACGATGACGGCGCTGACGCCCGTCATCTCAGCGCGGCCGGGTGAAGAAGATGCGGCGCGCAAAGAGCGCCAAGGGCGCGGCGTCCACCACCATTTGCAGCGCCCAGTTCGGCGGCGGCGCATCGAGCGCGCGGCGGAGCAGCGGGCGCATGCCGAAGCGCGGCAAGATGCCTTGCAAGGCGTAGTCAACCGGCGGGCCTTGGCGCTTCAGCCATTTCGCCGCCGCCTCGCCGAGCTGCGCGCCATGCTGAAGCGCGGTGCGGATGCCGCCGGCCGTCAGCGGCGAGACCATGCCGGCCGCATCGCCCGTCAACGCGACGACGCCCTCCATCCAGGGCTTCACCATGCCGCCGCACGGTATGAGGCCGGCGCGGCGCTCGTAGACAGTCGTGCGATCCAGGCGGAACCGCTTCTCCATCTCATGCAGCACGGGATCGAGGTTTGGTTTGCGCCCATCGCTCACCGCGAGGCCGATCTGCGCGCCTTTTGGATGCGCGGCGGCCCATGCGACATAGCCGGGCGCGGTCCGGCTATCCAGAACAACGTGGAGATAGTCCGGATCCAATCGTCCGATCCCGGCATATTCGCGCTCCACCCCCGCCAAAAAGCGCGTGTTCTCACCCAACCCGAAGGCGCGCGCGATCATCGATTTTGCGCCATCGGCCCCGATCAGGAACCAACCCGAGATCGCTTCGCCGCCCGCATTGATTTCGACGCGCCCGTCCTGCTGATAGCCGGCGCGAAACGCGGCTCCCGTGCGAATGTCGGCGCCCGCGGCGCGCGCTTCATCGGCCATCCATTGCAACAAGGCTGCGGTGTCTGTCGTGTAGAAGGCGTATCCGCCCTCCTCTAGATCGCGATGCTTACGGTTAGGACCATAGAGCCGCACGCGCGCGACGCGCTTCACATACTCCGCGGGCGGTTGAACAAGATCGTGCGCCTCCTGCACGAGGATGCCCGTGGTGTGGAGCCGCGCGCCGATTTCCGGCTTCGACTCGACGACGAGAACGCGTGCGCCGGCCCGGGCCGCCGCCTTCGCCGCGGCGAGCCCCGCGAAACCAGCGCCGGCGATCAAAACGTCGTAGTCAGCGCTTGGGGCGCTCACGCCCCAGCCTCTGCATCTTCCTCTTTCTCGATGCGCAGCGCGGTGATCTGATTTCTGTTCCGGCGCAGCACCTGGAAGCGATAGCCGTGAAAGGCGAAGCGCTGGCCTGGTTCGGGGATGGTTTGCGCCTCGTGGATGACGAGCCCCGCGATCGTCACGGCCTCCTCGTCCGGCAGATCCCAATTCATCGCGCGGTTCAAATCGCGGATCGGCACCGTGCCGTCCACATTGACGCTGCCATCGGGCTGCGGGCGCACGCCCTGCACGGCGATATCGTGCTCGTCCTTGATGTCGCCGACGATCTCTTCGAGGATATCCTCGAGCGTCACGAGCCCCATCAGCGCGCCGTATTCGTCCACCACGAGAGCGAAATGCTCGCGCCGGCGCAGAAATTCAGCAAGCTGATCTTCCGCGCTCGTCGTTTCCGGCACGAACCAGGGCGGGCGTGCGACTTCCTCGGCGACAAAGCCGTCACGGCCCTTCTCGGCGATGGCGCCGAGAAGATCGCGCGCGTGCAGCACGCCGACGATGTTCTCGGGATCGTCCTTGAAGAGCGGCAGGCGCGTATGCGCGGAAGCCATGGCCTGCGCGATGATTTCGCGCGGCGGCAGATCGACGTCGATCATCTTGATGGTCTTGCGGTGGATCATCATGTCGGCGACGGTCAGTTCGGAGAGATCGAGCGCGCCGATCAGGCGGTGGCGCACATCCGCCTCCACAGCGCCCTCCTCCGCGTGCATTTCCACCGCGCCGATGATTTCGGCGCGCGCGGCGCGCAGCACGTCGATGTTTTCGTCAACGCGGACGCCGAAGAGGCGCAACCCGTTGTTCACGATCCACTGCACGGCCGCGACGATGGGCGCGAGCAAGCGCACCATCCATTGCACCGGCAAGGCGACGCCGCGCGCGATCCGATCGGCGGCGGTGATGGCGTAGGTTTTGGGCCCCACTTCGCCGAAGATCAGCAGCAAGGGCGTCAGCACCAATGTGGTGACGAGCGGCGCGTACTCGCCATAAAGCGTGCCGAATATGCTGGTGGAAATGGCGGAAGCCGCGATCTGCACAAGGTTAGCGCCCAAGAGCACCGCGCCGATCATTCGTTCGCGGTTTTCGTTCAGCGTGTTGACGCGCGCAGCCAAGCGATCGCCTTCGCGTTCGAGCGTGGCCATGCGGGCGCGCGAGGCGCCGGTGAGCGCGGTCTCGGCTGCGGAGAAGAACGCGTTGAGCAGAATGAGCGCCGCGATGACGACGCCGGCGATGATGAGAGAGGTTGTCATGCTCGGGCTTCTTCGCGCAGCAGCGCTTTCACTTCTTCGGCGGGCGCGGCCTTCTGCACGAAAGCAGCGCCGATTGCGCGCGCCAGAATGAGCGTCAGAGCGCCGTTTTCGGCCTTCTTATCGGCATACATGAGCGTGAGGAGCTTCTCCGGATCAAACGGCGCGCCCGGAAGCTTGCGTAAATCGGTGACGAAGCCCGCGGTTTCAAGATGCGCGTGCACGCGCGATGCATCCGCCGCTGGACAAAGCCCGATGCGCGCAGAGAGCTTGAAGGCGAGATCGGCGCCGGCCGCCACGGCCTCGCCATGCAGCAACGCGCCGTCATAGCCCGCGTGCGTCTCCAGCGCGTGCGCGAAGGTGTGCCCCAGATTGAGCAGCGCGCGGGCGCCGGCCTCGCGCTCGTCCGCCGCGACGATCTCCGCCTTCATCTCGACCGAACGCTTGACGGCGTAAAGCAGCGCGTCTTCGTCTCCGGCGAGCAGGCGCGCGGCGTTCGCCTCACACCAGGCGAAGAAATCCGCGTCGGCGATCAAGCCGTATTTGACGATCTCCGCATAACCCGCGCGCATTTCGCGCGGGGGCAACGTCTTGAGCACGGTAAGATCGGCCAACACCAGGCGCGGCTGATGGAAGAGCCCGACGAGGTTCTTCCCGTGCGGCGTATCGATCGCGGTCTTTCCGCCTACGGAGGAATCGACCTGCGCCAGAAGCGTCGTCGGGATTTGCACGAAATCGATGCCGCGTTTGACGATCCCCGCGGTGAAACCCGCCAAATCACCGATGACGCCGCCGCCGAGGGCGACGACCAAGTCTTTGCGTTCCAAGTTCGCGGCGAGGAGATCGCCCGAGAGCTTCTCCAAGCCGGCGAAACTCTTTTGCGCCTCGCCGGGAGGAATGACGATCGCGGTCGCCCGCACGCCTGCTTCCGCCAGCGAAGCCATCAGCGCGTCGAGATGGAGAGCGGCGACATTCGCGTCGGTCACCACCGCGACGCGGCGCGCGAAGGGGGCGATCATCGCGCCGGCGCCGCGCAACAAATCGGCGCCAATCACGACATCATAGGAGCGCGCATCGAGTGCGACGCGGACTTGCGCGCTCATGCGCGCGCTCTTTGCGCTTGGCGGGCGCGCAGCGCGGCGATGACGGCGGCGGCGGTCGCCGCATGCGGGCCGCTGCTTGAATCGACGACCAATTCGGCCTCCGCGTAAACCGGGTAGCGCGTCTCCATCAGCCTGGCCATGACGGCACGCGGCTCGTCTGCCTTCAGGAGCGGGCGATGATCGCGTTTCTCAACCCGGCGCGTCAGCGTCTCCAGATCCGCGCGCAGCCACACGGAGATGGCGCGCTCACGCATCAATGCACGCGTTTCAGCATCCATGAAGGCGCCGCCGCCAGTGGCGAGGACATGGGGGGGATCATCGAGCAGACGCTTGATCACGCTGCGCTCGCCGCGGCGGAACTCGGGTTCGCCGTGACGCTCGAAGATTTCTTGAACGCTCAAGCCCGCGGCGCGCTCAATCTCGGAATCAGCGTCGCGAAAGAGAAGGCCCAACGCGGCGGCGAGGCGGCGCCCGACAGTCGTCTTGCCGGCGCCCATCAAGCCGACGAGGGCGACGGTGCGGTCCACGACGAGCCCCGAGGCCAGCGCACGGAGATGGGCGGCTTCGTCCTCCCGCTCACCTCCCCCTTCCCCCAACGGGCGCGTCACCTCACAACCTCCGGCGCGACCGGGCGGCGCCCGGACTGGAAACTCGCCGCATTTTGGGGTCAATCTCGCGCTTTCGCAACGCACAAGGGTTAACAGCGTGAGACGCAGACGCCGCCGTTCCTACGGACGCTCCGATCCCAGAACGCGGCTGATCCTCTTCGGCGCGGCGGGCGCGGCGCTGCTTCTCGGCTTCATCGTGCTCGTCAATCTCGCGGACAATGCGCAGCCGCCGCGCGAGGAGGTGCGAATCGCCTTGCCGGATGCGCTCAAGGATTAGGGGCTGATGATCAAGACAAACCTTTGGACGCTGGCCGGCGCGGCGCTCGCGATGACAGCGGCTGGCGCGCACGCGCAGAGCCAGACGCCCGCGCCCGTCGAGATGGGCGCGCTCTCGACGCTCAATGCGTGGACGGTTGGGTCGATCGCGCGCAATCAGGGTGCGCTGCCGCAAACGATGTGGGCCGAAAGCGACGCGGCGCAGATCGGCGCGCTGATGGAACGCTTGCCGGACACTTTCGATTCGCCGGCCGCGTTCTCGTTGGCGCGCCGCGTGCTTGCTTCGGCGGCGGATGCGCCGGACGGAGAGGCCGGCGCGGAAGCCGCGCGCCAACGGTTCGAGGCGCTCGGGCGCATCGGCTTGGCTGACGATCTTGCGACGATGGCGGCGGGCGCGGGCGCCTCGGCGCTCTCCGATCCGTCGATCGCGCAATTCGCCGCGCAAGCGGAACTCGCGCGCGGGCGCGCCAACGATGCGTGCCAGCGCGCGCGCCTGGTCAATGCTGAAGCGCCGCCGCCCTTCATCTTGCGTGTGCGCGCCTTCTGCGCGGCGGCCGTGGGCGAAACGGCTGCAGCAGACCTTGCGCTCGAAGTGGCGCGCAGCGCCAACGCTGAGGATGCGTGGCTGCGCTCCGCGATCGGCGCGATGGCGGCGCCGCCCGCGCGCGCCGTACCCGCACGCTACGATACGAGCCTCAACGCCTCGGCTTCGCTGGCGGCGCGCCTTACGCCTGGCGCGAACCCACTCAACAATTCATCGACGCTCGCGCTCATCACAGTCGCGCGCTCGGAGAACGCGCCTGCGGCCTTGCGCGCGCAAGCCGCCGCACTCGCGTTCCGGCGCGGGGTGCTGGGCGTGGCGCCCGCGCGCGCGGCGCTGATGGCGGAAGGCGTGACGACCGGGCTCTCCCCGCTCACCGTCGCGGCGCGCCAAGCGCAAGCGACGCCGGGAACGCTCGAGGCCGCGACCGCAATCGCCGCGGCGCTGCGGCAATCCTCCAGCTACATGGACTTTTTCGCGGCCGCGCGTCTCTTCCGCGACGACATCGCGCAACTCACAGCGGCGCCCGATCACGCCGCGGCGATCAATTTCGCGCGGGCGGCGGTCGCTATCGGCGACATGCAACTCGGCGCGCGCCTTGCCGAGAACGCGGCAGCCGCGGGCGCGACGCAAACGCAGCTTGCCGCACTCAGCGCGGCGCTTGCGATCGGCGCGCGGATGAACGCGGAGGACGCCGCGCTCGTCATTCCGCGCCGCATCGAAGCCGGCGGAAGCGCGCGCGCGGTCTCGCGCGATGTGATCATCCTTTCGGCGATGGGGTTTCCATCCAACGGAGCGGCGCGCGCGCACCTGAGCGCGAATGCCGCGCAAGGCGGCCGGCGCGCGGACCAAGGCCTCCTCGCGGCGCTCAACGCCGCCGCGCAAGCCGGCGCGACGGGGGAGGCAGCACTGCTCGCGGCGCTCATTTGCGCGGACGGGGCGGGATCGCTCGACGCGGATTCGCTCGCGACCGTGATCCGCGCACTGCGCACCGCCGATCTGGCGGATTCGGCGCGCGGCATCGCGATCGAAGCGCTCAATGCGGGCGCACCCTCCTGAGGAACATGCTATGGGCGCATCATGAGCAATGCGCGCGTCGAAGCGTTTCTGGAAATGCTCTCCGCGGAACGCGGCGCGCGCGCCAACACGCTTGACGCCTACCGGCGCGATCTTGCGGACGCCGACGTGGAGATCCGGCGCGCGCAGCTCGCGCAGGCGAGCGCAGACGACGTGGAAACCTATGTGCAGGGCCTCGCGAAGCGCGGGCTGTCGGCCGCGACGATCCGGCGGCGCATCTCGGCGCTCAAGCAATTCTATCGCTTCCTGCTCGAGGAAGGCGACCGGAGCGACGATCCAGCTGCACGGATCGAGCCGCCCGCGCGCAAGCGCGCGCTGCCGAAAACGCTCTCCGGGGAAGACATCGCCCGGCTGATCGACGGCACGTCGGGCGGAGACGCGACGTCGCTCAGGGACCGCGCGCTCATCGAGATGCTCTATGGCGGCGGGTTCCGGGTGAGCGAGCTGGTGTCGCTGCCGTTTGGCGCGGCGCCGAAGCCCGGCCAAGCGCACATGATCATCACCGGCAAGGGAGGGCGCGAGCGCATGGTCGTGCTCGGAGGGCCGGCGCTTGACGCGCTCGACGCCTATCTCGCGGCCCGCGCGGCTTTTTTACCCAAGCAAACGCTCAAGCGAGAGAAGGCGAGCAAGTTCCTCTTCCCCTCCCCCACCGCCAAGGACGGCAAGTTGACGCGCCGGCGTGTGGCGCAAGTCCTGGCGCAGGCCGCGCGCGCCGCCGGGCTCGATCCTAAACGCGTCTCGCCGCATGTGCTCCGGCACGCATTCGCGACGCATCTTGTGGAGGGCGGCGCGGATCTGCGCACCGTGCAGATGCTGCTGGGGCACGCCGACATTTCGACGACGCAAATCTACACGCACGTCGCGGACGGGCGATTGCGGGCGATCGTTGAGAGCGCGCATCCGCTGGCGCGCAGAAGCGCAAAGGCCGCGCCCTAGCCGCGCGGCCCGCTTCGCTTAGGGGACGACCCAAGTGTGGGCGCCGGCATTGTTGCCCTCGTTGGTTTCGCCGACCGTCATGCCCGCATCGGCCATGAAGGTGAAGTCGTACGAGCCGGCCGGGAACGGCGTGATCGCGCCCCAGAACGCGAGATTGTGATTGTGCACGTGTCCGACCGGCAGCGCCGGCACGTGAATCACCAATTTGTTCGGATACGCGCCGTTGGTGTAGCGGCGCAGATAGCGGCCGGGAATCTCCGGGCAGCCGCCGCGCCGGCCCGTGACGTTGCATTCGACCGTCACGATTGACGGCGTGGATGCCGCCGTGCCCGCATTGCGGACGGAGACGACGCCGTGCTCGATGCGCGAGGGGATCGGCACAAGATCCGGCGCGCGCGCCGTCAGACGGCTCGGCCCCGCGGGCTGAGCGGAAGCGACGCCCGCTGAAGCCGCCAAAGCGGCCGCGACCAGGAATGACGCGAGCGTCAATGATTTGCGTGACATGACTTATCCCTATCTAGACGTCCCTCGTTGGGGCGCGACTAGCGCAGATGCGTCATGAATCGCCGGTGAACCCGACATCGCGCCGCGCCACGAGGATCATGACAATAGCGCCCGCGATGAAATCGACGAGCATAAAGAACAGAATGAGGAAGAATTCCGTCGTGCCGAACGCGCGCACCAACAGGAAGAGGATCAGGGAAATCGTGAAGAGCAGAAACGAGAGCACGTTTTCGACGAGCGCCGCGCCCGTGGGCCTTGTCGATTTGATGATCTCGAAGAAGAGAATGAGCGCGGCGAAGAGCGTCGCGACATGGCCTTTCGTCAACACCCAAACGGCGCCGGACGGCAGAGCCATGGATGAAATCGGCGCGGCCATGCCGCCGGCCGTGTCATCGCCGCCGGTGAGCGCGAAGAGCGCGTAGAGCAGCAGCGGAAAAATGAGCAGCGGCGTGGTGCGGATGATGGTGAGCATGATCGCCTCGTCCTGGCCCGCATGCTTAACACGCTCAGCGGGTTAGAGTTTCGCCTCACAAACCATAGGAAGCAGCCATTTCTTTGTCCTTGGCGGCAACCTGTTTCGCCAGATCGACGATGACTTTCGCCTGCTTCCAGGTGGCGTCGTCCTGCATTTTGCCGTCGAGCATGGCGACTCCGGTTCCGTCCGGCATGGCCTCCAGAATCCGCAGCGCGAACTTCACTTCGTCCGGGTCCGGATTAAAGACTTTCTTGGCGATGGCGATTTGGGAGGGATGGAGGCTCCAGGCGCCGACGCAGCCCATGAGAAACGCGTTGCGGAATTGCTGTTCGCAGGCCTCGGGATCGTCGATGGCGCCGAAGGGGCCGTAGAAGGGCTTGATGCCCGCCATGCCGCAGGCATCGACCATCTTGGCGAAGGTGTAGTGCCAGAGGTCCTGCTGCGCGGCGTGGCGCTCGCCTCCATCCGCGCGCGGGTCCTCGATGACTTTGTAGCCGGGGTGCCCCCCGCCGACGCGCGTCGTCTTCATCTTGCGGCTTGCGGCCAAGTCCGCGGGGCCCAGAGAAATGCCCTGCATGCGCGGGGATGCGCCCGCGATCGCCTCGACATTGGCGACGCCTTCGGCGGTCTCCAAGATTGCGTGGAGCAGGATCGGCTTCTTCAGTTGATGCTTGGCTTCAAGCAGCGCCAAGAGCTGATCCATGTAGTGAATGTCCCACGGGCCTTCGACCTTCGGGATCATCATCACGTCCAAGCGATCGCCGACGCCCGCAACGAGTTCATTCACGTCATCCAGATGCCAGGGCGAATTGAGCGGATTGATGCGCGACCAATAGCCGACGCCGAGCTTTCTGAAATCGATGACGCGGCCCATCTCGACCGCGCCGGCGCGCGCGGCCTCCTTCGCGTCGGCCGGGATCGCATCCTCAAGATTGGCCAGGACGACATCGACCTCCTTGGCCACGTCCGGAATCTTGGCGCGCACCTTCTCAAGATGAGACGGCACGAAGTGGATCATGCGTTCGAGCGTGACCGGCAGTTCGCGCAGCGGCGCGGGCGCGCCCGCCGCCAGCGGCTTGAAGAACGAACGCGGGGTTTTCATGCGCGGCCTCCGCCTTCGCACGTGCAGCAATGCGCGCGCGGAGGCAAGAGCGCACGCCTTATTTGTAGAGTTCTGGGCGGCGATCCCGGAAGAAGCCCCAGGCGGCGCGGTGCGTGGCGAGGAAATCGAGATCGAAGGCGTGGGCGATGACGCCCTCCTCCTCGCCCAAGCTCGCGACCAGATCGCCGCGATGATCAGCGATGAAGGAGTGGCCGTAATAGGCTTGGCCGGTGGATTCCTTGCCGATGCGGTTTGCGGCGACGACGGGAATGACGTTCGACACCGCATGGCCCTGCATGGCGCGGCGCCACGGCTCGCGTGTGTCGAGCGATTGATCGTGCGGCTCGGAGCCGATCGCCGTGGGATAGAAGAGCACCTCGGCGCCGAGCAGCGTCATGCTGCGCGCGGATTCGGGAAACCATTGATCCCAGCAGATGCCGACGCCCACGCGCCCGAATTTCGTCGGCCACACTTTGAAGCCGGTGTCGCCCGGGCGGAAATAGTATTTCTCCTGATAGCCGGGGCCATCCGGGATGTGCGTCTTGCGGTAGACGCCCATGAAGCTTCCATCCGCATCGATCATGGCGATGGAGTTGTAATAGGCGGGGCCGTCCTTCTCGAAGAAGGAGATCGGCAGCGCGACGGAGAGTTCCTTCGCGAGCGGCGCGATCTTCTGCACGGCGGGATGCTCGTTGACGGGGAACGCGGTCGCGAACCAACGCTCTTCTTGGCTGGTGCAGAAGTACGGCCCCTGGAACAGTTCGCTCGGCAGGACGATTTGCGCGCCCATCTTCGCAGCGTCGCGAATGAGTCGCGCGGTCTTGGCGATGTTGGCCTCCATATCCTCGCCATATGAGGTTTGGATCGCGGCGACCTTCAGTGTACGGACCATTTCGTGCTACTCCCGGAAGGCCGCGGCCCAATCGAGCGCGGCCTCCAGCCTGTCATTGCCCCAATAGAGTTCGCCGTCCGGCGCGACGAAGCTTGGCGCACCGAACACGCCGGCCTTGATCGCGGCATCGGTCGTCGCGCGGAGCTTGTCCTTGGTTTCCTGCTGCGCGGCACGCTCCAGATAAGACTCCGCGTCGAGCCCCGCGGATCTCAGCGCACGCGCGATCGTCTCGGGCTTGGAGATATCCAAGCCTTCGCCGAACTCCAGGCGATAGATGAGGCGCGCGACTTGCGGGCGATGCTCATCTTCGACGGCCGTCGCCACACGCGCGGCGAGCAGCGAATTCTGCGGGAACGGATCGGGCGGCGCGAACGGCAGACGCTGCGCCTCACACAGACGCTCCATCTCGCGCCACATGTAGCGGCCTTTCGCCGGATAGAGGTTGAACGGCGAGGTCGTCCAATTCTGCGCGGCGAAGATCGGGCCCAGCAGAAACGGGCGCCAGTTCAACGTCACGCCGCGCTTGGCCGCCTCGATATCGGCGCGCATGGCGCAGGGATAGGAATAGGTCGAGGCGAACTCGAAGAAGAAATCGAGCGCGCGCATCAGGCCGGCTCCTGCTGCGTGATGCAGTGGAACGAGCCGCCGCCGGTGAGGATGGCGTTGGAGGCAATGAAGCTGACGACGAATTCGCACATCGAGATATCCGCGGCGTCGTCGCCTGGATCGCTGTCGTCTCGCGATCTCGATGAGCCGGGCTCTAGCGCTTTGGAAAATTCCATCAAAAGGTCCGCATTCTCGAACGTCGCGTTGTACGCTGGCGCGACGTAGCGACGGTTTCCCTGTTCGTCGCCGCAGATGATGAAGTTCATATGCGAGGCGGCCATCACGTCGCCCTCCGCGCTCAGCACGCGGCCGGGCGAGGCAACGCGACGGACTTCAAGCGTGCGGCCTTGCGCATCGGTCATCGCAGCCAGGGTGAGCGCGATTTCATCGAGAACGTCCGCATTCGGATCATCGTCCACCGGGTATTGGCAAACGACGATGCCGGGCGCGACAAACCGGGCGAGATTGTCGATGTGGCCGTCGGTGTGGTCGTTGGCGAGGCCCTCATCGAGCCAGAGAATTTTCTCGACGCCCAGCGCCGCTTTCAGCACGCGCTCAGCTTCGGCTTCGGTCCAGCCCGGATTGCGGTTCTCGTTCAGCAAGCACTGTCGCGTGGTGAGGAGCGTGCCCTCCCCGTCCATCTCGATCGCGCCGCCCTCCAGCACGAAATCGTGCGCGATCAGCGGAACTTCGGCTTTCGCCGCGACGGCGGCGGCGACCTCGTCATCGTGATCCAGGACGTATTTGCCGCCCCAACCGTTGAAGCGGAAAGAGAACGCGACGTTCTCGGCGCCGCGCTTGGCAAAGATGGGGCCGGTGTCGCGGAGCCAGATATCGCCGAAGGCTTGCGGCACGATCTCGACGCCCGCCGGGAGCGCGGCGCGCGCGCTCTCAACCGCTTCAGCGCCCGAGGCCAGCACACGCACGCGCTCACCGGTCATCGCGAGCGCGCCGACCATTCCGGCGAATTCCTCGCGCGCGGGCGCGAGGTTTTCCTTCCAGAGAGAAGCGTCCGAGGGCCACGCCGTCCACAGCGCCTTGCGCGGCGCCCATTCCGCCGGGATGAAAACGTTCTGCGGCACCAAGGGCTCCGGGAAAGGCGCGCTACATAGTGTCGGGCGCGCACAAAAACAAATGCCAAGCAGGAGGCGACGCGTTAAGAGCCGCCTTGGGGAAGCGCCGGAGCCAGGATTGCCGATTTCGCGTTGGATGGAGGAGGCGCCCGCGCGCCTGATGGCGTGCGTGATCGCGGCGCTTCTGGCGCTCCGGATCGGCGCGCTCATCGCCTCCCCGCTCGAACTCCATTTCGACGAAGCGCAGTATTGGGATTGGTCGCGCGCGCTGGCGTGGGGCTATTTCTCGAAGCCGCCGCTCATCGCGTGGGTGATCTGGGCGTTCACGAGCGTCTTCGGAAACGCCGAGTGGGCCGTGCGGCTCGCGGCGCCGATCGCGCATGCATTCGGCGCATGGGCGCTCTTCCTGCTTGGGCGGCGCATCTACGGGGCGCATGCGGGCGTGTGGGCGGGCCTCATTTGGATGACGCTGCCGGCGGTGTGGCTTTCCTCCGCCATCATGTCCACGGACGCGCTGGCGATGCCGCTCTGGAGCTTTGCGCTCTATGCGCTCTGGCGGCTCATCGAAACGCGCACATGGGTGTGGGCGATCTGGTTGGGCGTCGCGATCGGGCTGGGCGCACTGGCGAAATACGCGATGCTTTATTTCCCGCTCTGCGCGGGCTTGGCGGCCATTTGGTCTCCGCGCGTGCGCGCCGCGGTGCTTTCACCGCACGGCGCGGCGGCGGGCGCGATCGCGCTTCTGATCCTTGCGCCGAATCTGGCTTGGAACGCGATGAACAGCTTCGCCACCGTCGAGCACACGGCGGCAAACGCCAATCTCGGCGGCGATCTGCTGCATCCCGAAGAGTTGCTTGAGTTCCTTGGCAGCCAAGCGGGCGTTGTCGGGCCGGTGCTGTTCGTCGCGCTCGGCTTCTGTCTCTTCCGCGCCGGGCGCGCGCCTTCCGCGCTCAAGGACGAAGACAAATTCCTGCTCGCCTTCGTGCTGCCGACACTCATCATCATTCTCACGCAAGCGCTCATCTCACGCGCGCATGCGAATTGGGCCGCAGCCGCCTATCCTGCCGCCATCGTGTGGCTTTCCGGCCGGCTTCAACCGTCGGCGAACGGGCGGCGCACCCTGTGGGCGGCGTTTGCGACGCAAGTCCTGCTCGGCGCGCTCATCATCGCGGTCGGCGTCGGGCCAGCGCTGGGGGACCGCATCGGGCTCTCCGACGCCACCAAGCGTTTGCGCGGCTGGCGCGACACAGCGCAGGAAATCACGCTGCGCGTCAACGAGGGGCAATACAGCGCCATCGTTGTCGATCACCGCGCGCTCTATTTCGAGCTCAACTATTACCTCCGCGATGCGCGCGGCGCGTTGCCGCCGATCCGCATGTGGGTGCTGAACGCGGAGGCCGGCAACCATGCCGAAGCGGCGGCCCCCGTGCGCGCCGGCGACAGCGCACGCGTGCTCGTGGTGCATCAAGTGCCGCGCTATCTGCCGTTCTTGCACAGCGATTTCGAACGCTGCACGCGACAGGCGGGCGCAACCATTCCTCTCGGCGGAGGCGAGACGCGCGTGCTCGCCTTCTCGGTGTGCGAGAATTTTCGCCCCGTTCCGCGCGACGCCGCGTTCCAGCGGCGCCTCGACGCGTCCTAGTTCGCGGTCAATCCCCAGTCGCGGAACAGCGCCGCCTGGAAATCGGCGCGGCGGCTCTCGATCTCGAAGGCGCCCCAATCGCTTACGCGCTCCAGCGTGCGCGTGACGGCCCAGCAGGGAAAAGCCTGGTTGAAGAAGATCGGCTTCTTCACGTCGAATCCCTTGTTGCCGCAGAGCTGATTTTGCCGGCGCGCCACAAGCGTCCAATTGCCCATCAGGTGGGCGTATTCCTTGCGCTCCTCCTCGGTGATGTGGGTCCAGCTCGGCCCGCCGCCGACGGGCAGGATGTGCTCCACCGTCAAATCGTCGGTCTCGCGCGAAAGCACCTCCCCGCCCGGCAGGCACGCGTTGATGCGGATGAGCAGAAGGCGGCGCTTGTCAGCCTCGGCCGAATGATCGCGCTTGAAAGGCGCGCCAAGGCGCTTGGTCAGTTCATCGCGCTGCTTTTCGGTCAGCACGAGCGCGCCGCCTTGACCGAAGAGCTTCTTTTCGTCGCCGTCGGCCTTCAAGGCGCGCACCCAATTCTTCTCCCGCTCTTCGCGCCGGACGGCCGAGAGCAGCCCGCCGAAGGCGATGAGATCCAGTCCTTGGAAGAAGCGACGGGTCTTTTCGTGGTCGCGCCCATGCCTTGCGTAGAACGCCACCGCGATCGGCAGCCACGCCTGCTCCTTGAGTTGCTTCAGGCATTTGATGCGCCGGTTGATCTCCGCGCCGTAAGGCCCGCCGACGACCTCGTTGCGGATATCGAACAGGGCCTGGCCGTGCTGGGGCAGCCACTCGGTCAAGAACGCGTTGATCTCGGCGCGCTCCGACAATGTCTGGACAAAGGAGCCAAGATCGCCGGGCGCGCGGATCGGCTCGTTGGCGAACATCATCGGCGTCAGCTGAAGCAGCTCGCCAAACTGATCGCGGCCGAGCTGATCCTCCACCGATTCCCAGGTGCGGGCGGCCTCATCCTTCTCGGCCTCGCTCATATTGGCGCGCTCGAGCAGCGCGGATTTCATCATGTCAGCGGCGGAGAGCTTCAAGCCGCTGTCGTTGACGCTGGTGAAGATCGTGATGGCGGCGCCGGGCTCGTCGGCCTCCATCACGTTGAAGACGGCGCAGCGGCACACGAAACGGGCAAACCTCTCCAGATCGTTTTCGCCGAGATCGTCGAGCGCCTCACGGATGCATGCCGCGGCCTGGATGATCGCGCCCTGCGCGTCGTTGCCGGGGGTCTCGATCTTGACGAGTTCGAAGAAGCGGCCTCCGCTCTGTGCGTATTCGTAGAAGAACGGCTGGTCGGTCTCGCGCAGCTTGAGACGCGGCCGCGGCGGGGCGCCCGGCGCAAGGATCAGCGCATCGTAATTCTCAACCCGCGAGCTCGGCATGCGTTCGCGAAAGAAGGAGAGCAGCATGGTCAGCGTCGCCAAACGCTGCTGGCCGTCCGCGATCATGAGTTCGTTCTTGGATTTTCTAACCAGCACAAAGTGGCCGATGAAATAGAACGCGCCGCCGCGCTGCCAGGCGCCGCGCAAATCCTGGATGAGCTTGCCGACATGCTCTTCGGTCCAGGAATACGGCCGCTGATAGCGCGGAATGAGCAGGACATTGTCGCGCATCAACAGCGTCGCGACGTTGTACATCTGCGCGCGCAGGCCCAACGGCACAGCGCCGAAATAATCGGCCACCTTCTTCAACGCGGCTTCGTACGATGCGTTGTCGAACGGCGGCGCCATGTCTTCTCCCCTCGCTCGTCGGCGGCGATCAAAGCCGCGCCCTCGCGGTCATTGCAATACGAAAACGAATCACAGGCGCGGCCCTATGGCGCGCGCGCCACGGTGGTTTACGCGCGGGTGAGAACGGAGCGCGATGAAAGCGCGAACGCGGGCGCCGCGCCGATCGCGGCGGTTTCAGAAAAACCCCGCACGCAAAGTGCGTTGCGCATCGTTTGCGCCCCGCGCGCATCGGTGAACAAAGCAAGCCGTGTCGTTGCGGCGCCTTCGCCGCACGCGCCCACCTCCGCCACGCGGCGCGCGATCGCGGCGCCGCTGTCGAGCCAATGAATCGCGCGGGGCGCGGCGCCTTTCAATTCATCCACAATCAGCGGGAAGTGGGTGCAGGCGAGCGCGACGACATCAAGCGCATCGCCGCCGGGCGCGTTGAACAGCGCGTCAACGGCTTCGCGGATCGCTGGGGGATCGGGCGTTTCGCCCGCGAGTTTTGCCTCCGCCGCCGCGACAAGCGCGGTCGAGCCGACGCGGATGACGTGCGCGTCAGCGGCGAAGCGGGCGATCAGGTCATCGGTGTAGGCGCGCGCGACCGTCGCGGGCGTTGCGAGCAGGCCAATCACGCCCGATTGAGTGAGCGCCGCCGCGGGCTTGATCGGCGGCACGACCCCGACGACGGGCTGGCGAACCGCCGCGCGAATGGCGTCGAGCGCGATGGTGCTTGCGGTATTGCACGCGACGACAATGACGTCGGGCGCAAGAGCCTCCGCGAGCGCCGCGATGAGCGCCGGGCAGCGGGCGCGCAGGTCCGCGTCGCTTTTCGAACCGTAGGGCAGCCAGGCGTTGTCGGCCGCGTAGTCCATCGTCAGCGCCAAATTCGCGCGCACCATCGCATCGAGCACGGAAAGACCGCCGACGCCGCTGTCGAACACGAGCGCGCGTTTCATGCGGGCGGCGCGGCGAGGCCGTAGAGCGATGCAGCGCGGCCGTTGAACGAGGCCCACATCCAGTCGCCGTAGCTGAAGTGCCACCACTCATCGGGGTGGTTGGCGAAGCCGGCCTCGTTCATCGCCCAATAAAGAATGCGCCGGTTGGCCCGCGCCTCGTCGGCGGAGAACGAGCCTTCGCCCGCCGGCTCTTTCTCGAAGCGATCAGTGTGGGCGAGCGGCGTCGCATCGTCGAAGACCGAGCCCATGAAGAGCGGCGCGCCATCTTCCCAGGTGAGCGTCAAATCCACCGCGCCGCCGGTCGCGTGCGGCGCGGGCTTGTCTTCGCTCAAGCTGGGCGCGGCCCAATAGCGTTCCACCTCAGCAATGAGCGCGTCGCCGGCAAGATGAGGATGGCGTTTGGCCAGTTGTTCGGGCGTCCACACGTCGTGAAAATAAGCCTGTACGGCGCGCGGACGCCATCCATCGTAAACAAAGAGCTTCAGTCCGTCCCGGCGAAGCTTGCGATCGACTTCGGCGAGCTTTCTTGCCGCGCTTTCACGCAAGAACAGCGCATCGACCGCGCCGGGGGCTGCTGCATAGTAAGGCGGGTTTTGCGCATGCGCATAATGATTGCGCCCAGCGACGCCGAAATCCGCAAGCGCGACAAGACGTTCGCTGAACGCTGCGCCCGCGTTGTCGATCGGCCCATGACGCGGACCGTTGCGCAAAGCACGCACGCCGCCGAGATCGGGCAGCGGACGCTCGCGCCATTCTGGAAAGGGCGGCGACATTCCTGTTAATTCTCTGGAAACCTTGGTGGCGGGATTCTTCCCTTTGGCTTAGTCAGGGCGGGATGGGGCATCGTCAACGACTCGTGCTAATTTAAGCGCGCGCGTGGGCATTGGAGCGGGGGTCAGCTCATGAACATTTCTCGACCAATCGGCACGTCCTCCGTCGTGTTCGTCACGCTTTCCGGCCTCATCTGGTCGGGTTGGGCGGTTGGATCGCAGACGCCCGAGGGCCAGGAAGCGCTGGCGCGGGCGTACGAAGAATACGCACAGCAGCGCACGCAGGCCGTCACGGAAGATCTTTTCGCGCCGAACGCGTTGCGCGCAGTGGTCTGCGGCGCGGACAATGTCTCGCAGGCTGGGCGCGAAGCGCGGCCTTGCTTGGCGGTTGCGGCCGCCGGGCGCCTCTTCATTATCGACGCCGGCTATGGCGCGGCGGCTTCGCTGAGCGAGCGCGGCATTCCGCTGGCGCGGCTTGAAGCGGTGCTCCTCACGCAAGCCGAGCGGACGCAATCGGCCGATCTAGGCGAACTCTTCGACAATGCGCAGAACACGGGCGGCGCTTCGCTCCTTCCGGTCTACGGCCCGGCCGATACGCAACGCACCGTCGAGGGCTTGAATACGGCCGGCGGGTTCGACGGCTTGAACGCGGGCCTGCAAGCGTGGGGCCCAGCGCCGGAGCCTGGGCGCTCGGTCATCGTTTTTGAAAGCGACGGTCTCGTCGTTTCGGCATTCACGACCGCGCAGGACGCGCATGAGGGGCGCGTCGGCTACCGGTTCGATTATCGCGGGCGCTCGCTCGTCGTCGCGGGCGACGGGCGCGCGGAGTGGGCCAACGCCACGGCGGAAGCCGATGTCGTGCTGCACAGCGCGCAAACGACGGCGCTCACGCACCTTCACCAGCCAGGCGCGGCGACCGTGACGGAAGCGGCGAACGCCGCGCGCGATCACAACGCCACGCTCGTGCTCACCGGGCTTGCCGACAACATCTCGCGTGCGCTGCAAATGCAGGAAGCGCGCGCGACCGGGCTTGAGGATGTCGTGGCCAGCCGCGTCGGCATGATGCTTGAGCTGCCGCTGGAAAATTCGGACGTGAACGTCCGCCCACTCTAAGCATCCGGGCTTCGCCCTGATCTTGCGAGAACGGCGCTGAGGCCTCGGGCCCGGCGCCGTTTTCGTTTGCAGCGGCGCGCATGCGCTCGGCGGCCGGCGAGCGTACACTCCGACTCATGCGCGCGCTTGTTCTCGCCCTCGCCTTTCTTGCTCTCGGCGCATCGCCCGCCGCCGCCGAACGCTACGCGATGGAGTTTCGCGGCGCGGTGTTCGGCGTGGTGGGCCTTGGCCGCGCGACGCTCGATCTCGATGTCGAGCCGGACCGCTATCGGGCCGTGGCGCAAATCCGCTCCGGGGGGCTCCTTGAACTCTTCGAACGCACACGTCTGCGCGCTGAATCCGAAGGCGGCGTCAGCGACGCCGGCGTGACGTGGCGGCGCTACAGTCTCGATCATCATTATTCGCGCAAGCATCGCGCGATCCTGATGGAGCGCACCGAGGCTGGGCTCACGTCAACGATCACGCCGACTTACCGCCTCTGGGGCCAACCGCCCGCGAGCGAAGCGCAGCGGCTCGCGTCACGCGACCCGCTTTCCTCACTCATCGCGATGGGCGTCGATGTCGCGCGCACGCAACGGTGCGCGAGCGACTATCTCGTGTTCGACGGGCGCTTCCACTACCGGCTCGAATTGCGCGGCGGGCAGCGGCGGCGCGTTGACGATTCCGGCTATGACGGCCCCGCGCTGCGCTGCCGCTTGCGCTACATCCCCGTCGCGGGCTTCGAGCCGAGCGACGGCGGGCGGCGCAACCGCATTCCCGAGGGCGAAATCTGGTTCGCGCTGATTGACGGTGCGCTCTTTGCGCCGCCCGTGCGCGCGGAGACGCCGTTGCCGCTCGGCAGCGCGGGGCTCAGGCTCACGCGGTTCAGCCGGCCCGTCGTCAATGTGGCGGCGGCGGCGAACTAAGCGAGCGCGCGTTCGGCGCCGGCGGGCGCCGCGGCATCCAAGGTGAGACGGCGCACCGCGTCATCGGCGCCCATGCGCGCGGCCGCGACGATGCGCTCGATCTGCGCTTCGAGCACCGCACGCGCGACGGCTGGCGACCGCACGGCGGCGACGCCCGGCGCAACGATCGCTTCCTCGATCTCATCGTCGCCCGTCATCTCCTCGCGCAGCTTTTCGCCGGGACGCAGGCCGACGAATTTGATCGCCACGTCGCGATCGGGCGCAAGCCCGCGCAGGCGGATCATGTCGCGCGCGACGTCCACGATGGGCACGGGCTCGCCCATGTCCAAAATGTGGGCGACGCCGCGCTCCTTGGCGTCCATCGCCACAGCAGCGGCGTGCAGCAGGAAATCCGCCGCCTGACGGATGGTGATGAAGTAGCGCACGACGTCAGGGTCGGTGACGGTCAGCGGCCCGCCGGCATCGAGCTGGCGCTCAAAGAGCGGCGTCACGGAGCCCGCCGAGCCCAGCACATTGCCTAAACGCGCCACCAGACGACGCGGCGCGCCCTCCCCGGCTTCGCGATCGATCGCCTGGCAATAGAGTTCGATCAACCGCTTCGTCGCGCCCATGACGCTCAGCGGGTTGGCTGCCTTGTCGGTGGAGACGAACACGACATGCGCGCCGATTCTCGCGGCGGCTTCGAGAATGTTCCTTGAGCCCAGCACGTTGGTCAGGGCGCCTTCGCTGGGGTTCGCCTCGACGATCGGCACGTGCTTCATGGCGGCGGCGTGGAAAACGATGTCGGGCTTCTCGCGCGTGAAGAAGCGCTTCACGGCCTCCGCATCACGGATGCATCCATAGCGCAGCGCCAGGGCCTCCGGCGCCAGCGGCAAATCCTGGGCGATCTGAGAAAGATTGAACTCGGAATTGTCGAAGATGGAGAGCCGCGCGGGCCCAAGCGTTGCGAGTTTGCGCGCGAGTTCGCCGCCTATGGAGCCCGCGCCGCCGGTGACCAGCACACGCCTGCCTTCGATCGCGCTCCTTACGCGCGCCCAATCGACGCTCGATTCGGGGGCGCCCAGCAGATCGTCCAGCCGCAGGGGGCGCACGCCCTCCCGCGCGGCGACGACCACGCGCTCACCGGCTTCGGCGGCGCCGGCGAGCATCGCGCGAGCTTCCGCGCGGCTGCGCGGCAGCGCTCTTGGCGATGTATCCCCCGCGTTGCGCGTCATAGCGCGGCCATGCCCCGTCCCCGAACTCTCGGCGCGATCAGAAGCGCGATCTGCGCCGGCCCCCGCAGCGAATCACTTCGCGCTTAGGTATGGTTCACGGAGTCAGGTAACCGAGTCATGCACGCGGCGCCGTTTGGCCGCATTTGCATGTGGATTAATCCGGCATGGGAACGATGCCGTTCGACGCGGCGACATCGAGCGGCTTGTCCAACGCTTCCGCGTCAACGCGCACGGCGCCGCCCGCGGCCTCAACCAGCGCCAAGCCCGCCGCCACATCCCAAACCATCGATCCGTTTTCGCAATAAGCGTCGGCGCGCCCGGCCGCGACGTAAGCGAGCGCGCTCGCGGCCGAGCCGATCATGCGCACCTTGCGCCATTGCATGAGGCGATTGAGCAGCCGCGACCGGCTCGCCTCCTCCAGCGCCATGCGCGCGGGGATGCCGGTGTTCAACACACCTTTCGCGGGATCGGCGACGCTCGAAACGCGAATGGGCGCGCCGTTCAGCCACGCGCCTTCGCCGACAATGCCCGTGAAGCGTTCGCCTAGCAGAAAGCAATCGACAACGCCGATCACCGGCCGGCCGCCCTTGATGAGCGCGATCGACACCGCGCAATGGGGATAGCCCTGGATGTAATTGACGCTGCCGTCCAACGGATCGACAGCCCAGAAATCCTCTTTCCCCTCCTCCGCCGCCCAGCCGCGCTCCTCGGAGAGGATCGGCAAATCGGAAGCGCGCTTCAGCGCATCGAGGATGATCGCTTCGGCGCGCCTGTCGGCGTCGATCTTCACTTCGCGGCCCAGCTCGGCTTCGATGCCGGACCAATGCGTGCGCTGACGCTTCAGCGCGTCGCCGGCTTCGCCCGCGGCGGCTTCGGCCAGTGCGGAGAGGAATTTGAGATCGTCCATGGTCGGAGGGGCCTTAGCGCGCCTCGGCGGCGCGGGCGAATCCCTCTCTACTCAACGCTGCAACACGCTTGGGGTGAGCCATGGCAGGCGCGCCGGCGAGACACGCGGAGAATTGGGCGCGCCGCTTCGACGTGCGCGCGCGCGGACGCGCCGACGGCGCGGCGGACGCTCCTGCGCCTGAAGAGGCCGGGCCCAGCGCCTATGAGCGCGAAATCGCCGACGCCATGGCGCGTGAGCGCGCATCGCTTGAAGGCGAACGAAGCGCCGTGCGCGACGAAGCGGAGCGCGCCTTCCGGCGTCTCTCGCCTGCCGCGCCGGATATCGAAGGCCCGCTCGCGGAAGCGCGGCTGACGCTTGCGCAGATCGAAGGGCGCGCGGCGCCCGAATGCGCAGCGGCGCGCGAGGAAGCGGAACGCGCGCGCGCCGATTTCGAAGGTTTCCGGCGCGCGGCGGGGTTGCGCCGGGGCGCGGTCTATCCGGAATCCACGCTCTTTCAGGCGGGCCTCTTGCTGTGTGCAGCCGTCTTCGAAGCGCTCTTCAGCGCGACCCTCTTCGCGCAAGAGGCGGAACAAGGGCTGCTGGGCGGCGCGGTGGTCGCGATCGGGCTCTCGGCGGCGAACGTGACGCTCGGGTTCCTCGCGGGTTTTCTCGGCCTGCGCTATCTGCAGCCGGCGCGCGCGCTCTCGCGTGTGCTGGGCGCGATTGCGTTTGGCGCGATGCTGCTTCTGGCGGCGGGGCTCAATCTCTTCGCGGCGCGCTGGCGCGAAAGCCTCTCGGCGCTCAGCGAGCCGCAACGCATCGACCCCTTCGCGCCGCGGCTCGATCTTTTCGGCTTCGCGGAGCCGCAGGCGGTGGTGCTGCTGATGCTCGGCGCGGGCGTGTGGGTGTTCGCCGCGCTCAAGGGCTATTCGGGCTTCGACGACCCCTACCCCGATTACGGCAAGATGCACCGCGCGCACCGCGACGCCGAACGCGCGCTCGCGGGGCTGCGGGAGGAAGTGCGCGAGGCGCTCGAAGGCGCGGTCGATGACGCGCGCGAAGAGATCGGGACGCGGATCTCCGCGATGCGCGAGCGCGTTGGCGAAATGCGCACCACCTATGACGAAGCGGCGGCCGACATCGGGATCATAGACGCCAAGGCCCGGCGCCTCGCGGATGAAGCCGCCTCGCTTATCCATCTCTATCGCCAAGAAAACGCCGCCGCGCGCGCGGCGCCCGCGCCGGCTTATTTCGCCGATCCGCCGGCGACGCATGCTCAAACGGAGGATGCGCTCGTCACGCTGGGGCGGATGCTCGATGAAGCGCAGAGCGCGCTCGCCGCCGCGCAAACGCGCGCGTCGGCGGCGCTCGACGATCTGGCCAGGCAAATGGAGGCGATCTCGGCGCGGCTCTATGGGCGCTCAAACGCGTGAGCGGGCGCGGAAATCGTTTCTCGCGGCGCGCGGGCCGGCGCGGCGGCGGCAAGGACAAGCTCGGCATCGTGCTCATCGCGTTGGCGCTTTCGGCGCTCGCCTCGATGGCGGTCGCGGGCGTCATGTTGCGCGCGCCGCCGACCGATCCCGATACGCTCTGCCGCACCGACGCGCCTGTCCAGGCGCACACGTACATCCTTGTCGATGCAACAGACCGGCTGGAGCCCCGGCACCGGCGCAAGCTGCGCGCCGTGGTGCAGCAGGAACGTCAACGGCTGCGCCCGTACGACAGGCTCACGATCGCGAGCCTGCGCGCGGACCGCCCGCAGGAGCCGCGCTTGCTCTTCTCGCTTTGCAATCCAGGCGACGGGCGCGACGCCAATCCGCTTTTTCAGAACACGCGCCACGCGCAGGAGCGTTGGGAGCAAGCGTTCGGCGCGGAACTCGACAGCGCGGTCAGGCGCGCGAGCGGGGGGCGCGGGGGCGCGGCCTCCCCCATCGCGGCTGGCCTGCGCGCCGTCGCGGCCGATCCCGATTTCGGCGCGGAGATTCCGGCACGCCGGCTCGTGCTCATCAGCGATCTCCTGGAGCACGAGCGCGAGGGTTTTTCGCTTTACGCGGCGAATGCCGATTTCGCGCGCTATCGCGCAACGGGCGCGGCGATCCCCGATCTCGACAATGTCGCCGTGCGCGTTGCGCCGCTCGACCGGCCAGACGACGCGGCGCGCCAAGCCGCCGCGCGCGGCGAATTCTGGCCCGCGTATTTTTCCGAGGCCGGCGCCCAGCGCGTCGAATTTGATCCACAGCCCTAAACACAAGCGCAAGGGCGAATCACTTTAGCTCCGTCGGTCCGGGCTGGATCAACGGGGCTGCATTCCATGAGCTTTTCATGGCAGGGCGCGAGCGGGCGCTGGTACGAAGTGAACGTCGCGCGCGCCAAGCGCGTGTGGGATCCCGTCGGCGGCATCTACATGTTCGTGAAGCCGGGCGACTACCCGACGATGGAGGCCGGCGGGCCCGTCATGCTCTTCCTCGCGGCGACGCCCAATTTCGAGCAGGCGCTCGCGCGCCACGAAATGTGGGCCGCCGCGCAGCAGCTCGGCGCCGCGGAGATTCACCTCCTGGCGGTTCCGGACGAGACGCACCGCAAGAAGGTCGAGAAAGATCTGCTCGACGCGCACACGCCGATCCTCAACCGGCAAATGCTGCGACGCGTCGCCTAAGCGAGCGGCGTCCACTCCTCCGCCGCCGGGAGCGGAGCGAAAATCTCATCGAGCATCGCATCGGTGACGCCCTCGAGCGTCTTGGGGGACCATTTTGGCGCGTTGTCCTTATCGACGATGACGGCGCGCACGCCTTCGATGAAGTCGTGACGCCCGACGACGTGCGCGCCGATGCGGTATTCCATGCGCATGGCGTCGGCGAAGTCGGTCAGCTGCGCGCCGGTGCGCACTTGGCGGAGCGCCACCTTCATCGTTTGCGGCGATTTCGTTTTCAGCGTCTCCAACTGCGCCTTCGCCCAGTCCGAGCCATCCGCCTCCAGCGCGGCGACGATGGCCTCGACGCGATCGTGCGCGAACAGACGATCGATCAGCGCACGGTTCTCGCCTGTCAGCTCCTTGGGGCGCCCGGCGCTTTCGGTGAGCGCGTCCAGACCGGACGAAAGCGCCGCGCTTGGATCGTGCGCGCCTGCCGCGCCGGCGATTTGCGCAACGACCGCGCCCAGCAATTCGCTCGGCACGTAGTGCGTGGCGACGCCCGCCTCCACGCAATCGGCTGCCTTCAACCGCGCGCCGGTCAACGCCAACCACGCGCCCACCTCCCCTGGCAAACGCGGCAAGAACCATGAGCCGCCGACGTCCGGAAAGAGGCCGATGCCTGTCTCCGGCATGGCGAAGAGCGTACGTTCGGTGGCGACGCGAAACGGTCCGTGTACGGATATTCCCACGCCGCCGCCCATGGTGACGCCGTCGATGAGCGCGACGATGGGCTTTGGATAGGTTTTCAGAAGATGATTGAGCCGGTACTCGGTGAAGAAGAATTCGCACGCCTCGCGCCCGTCCGCGGCGCCGCTTTCGGCCAGCATTCGGATGTCGCCGCCGGCGCAGAAGCCGCGCGTGCCTTCCGCGTGCGAGATGAGCACGGCGCCGATGCTCGCGTCCTCGCGCCAGCCCATGAGCGCCTCAATCATCGCGGCGCACATGGATGTGTTGAGCGCATGTAGCGCGGCGGGGCGGTTCAGGACGATGCGCGCGAGCGCGCCATCCCGCGAAGCGCGAATCTCGTCGCTCATGCGAGCGCCGCGACGGCTTCGGCCGGGAAGTCGGTGAAGAGGCCGTCGAGGCCCAAGGCTGTGAAAGCGCGAACCTCTCCGGCGAGATCGCCATGCTGACGCATGAAATCGGGCGCAGCGGAATCCCCGCGGCGAAACTCAGCCGGCAGGAAATAATTCTCCGCGCGGAAGGTCCAAGCATGGACGACCAGGCCCGCATCATGCGCACGGCGGACGATGTCACCTTGCGCGGGATCGGCGGGGCCGGGGATGAGCAAGCTTTTCTCGACGCCGAGGCCGTCGCAAAATTCGCGCAGCTCGTTCATCGGCGCGGCGAGATATTCAGCGTACGTGCGCGGGCGCTGCGCGGCGACGCGGTCGTAAGGCGAGCCTGACGCCGCAACCAAGAACACGAGCCGCGTGCGCACGCCTTGCAAGCGCAGCGAGATGAGCGCGGCTTCCTCGAAGCACTGAACGAAGACGGGCGCTTCGCGGCGATTGAGGTTGTTCGCGTTCAGGAAGTTGCGCACCGCATCCGGCATCGAAAGGCCGCCGAGCAGGAAGTGCGTGGGGTGCTTCATTTCCGGATAGAGGCCGATGGTGCGCCCCAAGCGCGCGCTTTCATCGCGCGCGAGCGCGAAGACCTCTTCGAGCGTGGGGATCGGCTCCTGGCCGTCATACTGCACGTTGTCGGGCCGGAGCTGCGGCAAGCGCTCCTTGCACCGGAGCGTACGCAATTCCTCAAGCGTGAAATCCTCGGTGAACCAGCCTTGGACTTCCTGGCCGTCGATGGACTTCGTCACGCGGCGATCGGCGAATTCGGGGCGGTCCGCGATGTCGGTCGTGCCGGAGATTTCGTTTTCGTGGCGGCAGATCAGGCGGCCGTCTCGCGTCATCACCAAATCGGGCTCGATGAAGTCAGCGCCCTGGGCGATGGCCAACCGATAGGCGCTCATCGTGTGTTCGGGCCGCAGGCCCGATGCGCCGCGGTGCGCGATAACGATCGGGCGGCCCGAGCGGAAGCTGATCGGCACGGCCGACGGCGCAGAGGCGCACGAAGCCGCCGCCAGCGCGCCTAGCACCACATCGCGTCGTCTCATCGCCCCACTCCTCCTCGCGCTTTCTTAGAACCGCACGAAGCGGGGCCGCAAGTTACGGGGCAAAGCGCGGCGTCTCAGCAGGGCTTCCCGCCGCAATCGGGCGCATCGGCGGGCGGCGTGAAAGTCTCGTACTGATCGCGCGGCGGCGCCTGCTGGTTTTGCGGATCGAGCGCGGGCGCAAGCTCCGGCAAACGCGGCAAGCGCACGTTCTGGCCAACGAAAAAGAAAGCCACGATCGCTAGAAGGACGAAGGCGACAATCGCCACGATCGGCGCCGTCCGATACGGGCCATCCTGCACAATCGGTTCATTGCGACGGAGCGTCATGCGCGCATCATCTCACGCGCGACGATGACACGCATGATCTCATTGGTGCCTTCCAGGATCTGGTGCACGCGGAGATCGCGCACGATGCGCTCGACCTCGTAGTCGCGGAGATATCCATAGCCGCCGTGGATTTGCAGCGCATCGTTGGCAACCTTGGAGCACGCATCGGTCACGAAGCGCTTGGCCATGGCGCAGAATTTCGTGGCTTCGTGATCCTTCGAATCCAGGCGGCGCGCGGCTTCGTAGAGGAGCGCGCGGGCGGCTTCGAGCTCGGTGGCCATATCCGCAAGTTTGAATTGCGTGGCCTGGAACTCAGCGATCGCCTTGCCGAATTGTTTGCGCTCCTTCGCATAGCCCAAAGCGCGATCGAGCGCGTCGGAGGCGCCGCCGAGCGCGCAGGCCGCGATGTTCAAGCGCCCGCCGTCCAGCCCGCGCATCGCATATTTGAAGCCTTCGCCTTCGGGGCCGATGCGATTCTCCGCGGGCACGCGGCAATCCTCGAAAATGACCGCGGCCGTGGGCTGGGCCTGCCACCCCATCTTGTCTTCGTTCTTGCCGAAGCTCAGGCCCTTGGCGCCCTTCTCCACGACAAAGGTCGAGACGCCCTTGGCGCCGTCATCGGCCGTGCGCGCCATCACGACATAAAGATCGGAGAAGCCGCCGCCGGAGATGAAGGCCTTCGCGCCGTTCAACACGTATTCCGAATTGCCTGCCGCCTTCGCCGTCGTGCGCAAGCTCGCGGCGTCGGAGCCCGCGCCCGGCTCGGTCAAACAATAGGATGCGATCACGTCCATCTTCGTCAGCGAGGGGAGCCAGCGTTGGCGCTGCTCCTCGCTTGCGAAGCTATCGATCATCCAGGAGCACATGTTGTGGATGGAGACGAAGGCGGCGGTCGATACGCAGCCGCGCGAGAGCTGCTCGAAGATCAAGGCCGCGTCCAAGCGCGTGAGGCCCGAACCGCCGACATCCTCCTTGACGTAGATGCCGGCGAAGCCCAGCGCGGCCATCTCGCGCAGGACGTCCTTGTCCAAACGCTTCTCCGCCTCCCAGCGCGCGGCGTTGGGGCGAAGCTTCTCCTGGGCGAACTCACGCGCCGTATCGGCGATGAGGCGCTGGTCCTCGGTCAAGTCGAAGGGCATGGACGATCCTTTGGCCCTTTATAGCGCCCCGGCCCCGCGCGTCATCCCGATTGACCCCAAGAGGCGCGCGGCCCAATGAGCCGCGCATGAAAACGATCATCGAGCCTTTCCGGATCAAGGCCGTCGAGCCGATCCGGATGACATCGCGGGAGGAGCGCCAGGCCATCCTCAAGGCGGCGCACTACAATCTCTTCGCGATCAAATCGCGCGACGTGCTGATCGACCTTTTGACCGATTCCGGCACCGCGGCGATGAGCGCGGAGCAATGGGCCGCGATCATGCGCGGGGACGAAAGCTATGCCGGCTCCCCCTCGTTCGAGCGGTTCGAGGCGGCGGTCAAAGCGCTCATGCCGTTCAAGCACGTCATCCCCACGCACCAAGGACGCGCGGCGGAAGCCATTCTCTTCGCGCTCATCGGCGGGGCCGGAAAGATCGTGCCGTCGAACACCCACTTCGATACAACGCGCGGCAACATCGAAGCGACGGGCGCGGAGGCGCGCGACCTCATCATTCCGGAAGGCGCCGATCCGCGAAACTTGCATCCGTTCAAGGGCAACATGGATCTTGCACGGCTTGAGGAGGCGCTTGCACGCGAAGGCGATCGCGTGCCGTGCGTGATGCTGACGATCACAAACAACGCGGGCGGGGGCCAGCCCGCGAGCCTTGAGAACATCAAGGCCACCGCCGCGCTCGCCAAGCGCTTCGGCAAGCCCTTCATCATTGACGGCTGCCGCTTCGCGGAGAATGCGTGGTTCATCAAGCAGCGCGAACCGGGCCAAGGCGCGCGCTCCATACCCGACATCGTGCGCGACATCTTCTCGTGCGCGGACGGGATGACAATGAGCGCCAAGAAGGACGCGTTCGGCAATATCGGCGGGTGGCTCGCGCTCAATGACGATGCGCTGGCGGCGGATGCGCGCGCGCGGCTCATTCTGACGGAAGGTTTTCCGACCTATGGAGGGCTTGCGGGGCGCGATCTCGACGCGCTGGCGCAGGGGCTCAGCGAAATCGTCGATGAGGATTATCTGCGCTACCGCATCCGCGCGAATGAGTATGTGGGCGAGCGGCTGACGGAAGCAGGCGTGCCGATCGTATTGCCGGTCGGCGGGCACGCGATCTTTCTCGATGCCAAAGCGATGCTGCCGCACATTCCAGCGCTTCAATATCCGGGTCAAACGACCGCGTGCGCGCTCTATGAAGAAGGCGGCGTGCGCGGCTGCGAGATCGGCACGGTGATGTTCGGGCTCCAGCCCGACGGCAGCGAGAAACCCGCCGCGATGGAGCTGGTGCGGCTGGCGATGCCGCGGCGCGTCTATACGCAGAGCCACGCGGATTATCTCATCGAGGCGATCCTCGCGGTCTTTGCGCGGCGCGAGGCGCTCAAGGGCATGAAGATCGTTTGGCAGCCCCAGGCGCTTCGCCATTTCACGGCGCATTTCGCGCCGCTGTGAGACCTGCCTCCTTCTCCCCCGCCCTGATCTTGCTCGCCGGGATCGCGGTGCTTTCCGCGATGGACGCGACGATCAAATACTTGTCCGACACCAATCACACGCTGGTCGTCACGCTGGGGCGCTACACGATCGGCGCGGCGTTCGCGTTCGCGATCTGGAACCATGCGGGGCGCCCGAAGATCACGCGCGACATGTGGCGCGCGCACAGCGTGCGTGGGTTCGTCATCGCGGTTTCGGCGACGAGCTTCTTCTGGTCGTTGACTGTGCTGCCGCTCGCGGAAGCGGTGGCGATTTCGTTCTTCTATCCGCTCGTGGTGCCGTTCGTGGCGCGGCTGGTGATCGGCGAGCGTGTGCGCGGGGCGAGCGTGGGGGCCGCCGCGCTGGGGTTCATGGGCGTCGTCGTCGCGGTGCAAGGCGCGCCCTCTACGGAGGAGTCTCCGCTTTATGCGTGGGGCGTGGCGGCGGTCATTCTCGCGTCCGTGACCTTCGCGTTCTCGATCGCGCTGATGCGGGCGCGCGCGCAGGCGGACGGCGCGCCGATCGTGGGGCTGCTCGCCTCACTCATTCCCGGCCTCATCGTGGCGGGGCCCGCGCTCGTCTTCGCGCCGCCGCCGCGCGTGGACGATTGGCCGTTCTTTCTGCTGATAGGCGTCCTCGCCGCGGCGGGCATGTACCTCATGGCGCGCGCCTATGCAGGCGCAGAGGCGCAACAGCTCGCGCCAATCCACTACAGCGAACTCTTGTGGGCGAGTCTCATCGGCTATTTTGTGTTTCAGGAAATTCCACGCCCGCAGGTGCTGGCGGGCGCGGCCATCATCATCGTTGCGTGTTTGTGGGCCGCCTACGACGAGCGGCGCATCGCGCTGAGACTTGGGAGTAAGCCGTGAGCCAATTCGATATACGCGTGATCCCGTTCGCCGCGACCATGGGCGTGGAGATCGTCGAGGCGTCGAAAGATAAAGTCATCGGCAAGCTCAAAGTCGAGCCCGGGCTCTGCACCACAGGCGGGACGCTGCATGGCGGCGCCTCGATGGCGTTCGCGGACTCGCTTGGCGCCATCGCGGGGTTTCTCGCATTGCCGGAAGGCGCCACCGGCACGACGACGCTTGAGAGCAAGACGAATTTTCTGGGCGCCGCGAAGCAAGGCACAATCATCACCGGCGAGACGACGCCGGTGCATCGCGGGCGGCGCACGTCCGTCTGGCAAACGAAAATCACTGGCGAAGACGGCAAAGCCGTGGCGCTCATCATCCAAACACAAATGGCGCTCGGCGTTTAAGCACGCGCTTATCGGAACCCTCCTCGCGGCGCGGCGTTGTGCACTGATGCGTGTCCGAATGGACGCGGGATGGACGAGGAGTTTCAGATGTTGAAGACCATGCTTGCCGCAAGTGCGGCGCTTTCGATGGCGGCGTTCGGCGCGGCCTGCACGCAAGCGGCCAACGACACCGCCACCAATGCCGAAGAGGTCGGCGAACGCGCCGATACGGCTATGGAGCAAGCCACCACGGGCGAGACCGATTATTCGGACGGCCCGATGGAGAACGCCGGCGAAGCGATCGACGAAGCCAATCGCGAAGCAGGCGTCGATGTGCCGGCGGATGCGCCTCCGGGCACGGACAACAATCCGTCGAACTAAAATCCGCTCGCGCGCTCCGTGCGCGGCGGCACGGAAAGCGGCTCCCGCCGAGGATGCGGGGGCCGCTTTTCGTCGCGCGTTAGATCGCGCCCTTCTCCGCGATGAACTCGTTGTTGGGCGACGGCATCTCACCGCGCTTTTGCATCACGGCGAAAATCTTTCCCAGCATCGCGAAGCCTTCGGCGGGGCCGCCGACGGACGCGCGCGTTTCGGGATCGGCCATGATGTCCTTCTTCATGCCGGTGACGGCTTTCAGCATCGCAGGATCGCCTTGGGTGAATTCGTTGATGAGCGCCCAAGCACGCTCGCCGATCGCGAGCGCTTCAGCGGACGCGGGATCGGCGTTCGGGCCGAGCTTCGCGAGATCGGCATAGACCGCATCCCATGCGACGGTGACACGCGCTTGATCCTCCGGCGTGAACGTACGCGCCTTCAACGCTTCGAGCTGCGCCTTCGTGTAGTGCTTGGCCGCCATTGCATCGAGCTTGGGGCTCCATTTCATTTCCGACATCGCTGTTCTCCTGACGAGGTTTCCTAGTTCGTCCGGAGAAAGGGAGCGCCGCTCGGCCAAGCGCGCACGCGCCGCGCGGATGAGCGCGAGCGCCTCCTCCGCTTCATCGCGCGCGTCCTCAAGCGCTGCTTCCTGCAGCGCCAGCGCCGCGGCCAGATCACCTTCGCCCTTGAGCAATTCGCCAATGCGCTTCAACGGCAAGCCCAATTGCTTCAAAGCTGTGATGGCGGAGAGGCGCTCAAGCTCGGCCTGGCGATAGATGCGCCAACCCGCTCGCGAGCGCAGCGGCTTCAGCAGGCCCAAGCGCTCATAGACGCGCAGCGCTTTCGCCGACACGCCGAAGCGGCGCGCCACCGCACTGGCTGATTCTTCGAACAAATTGGGCTTCATCGCCGCTCTCTTTCCCGAACAGCCGATCAATGAAGGCCTGCCCCAGGGACCGGCTCAAGCGCAATTTTGCAGGCCTCGGCGCATTGCATCACGGCAACGTGTGTGGCTAGGTTCGGCGGGGGCTTAAACGGGAGACTGCCATGAAGATCATCTACGCCATCGCTGCGTCCGCGATTCTCGCGCTCGGCGCTTGCACCCAAGAACAAGCTGACGACGCAGCCGCCACGGCCGACGCGGCCGCCACGGACGCGGGCGCCGCGGTTGACGCCGCCGCCACGGAAACGGGCGAAGCCGCCGCCGCCGCTGGCGACGCGGTCGAAGGCGCGGTCAATGACGCGGCGCAAGCCGTCGATGCGGCGACCGACGACAATCCGGCCACGCAGCCGTAATCGATTTTACATCGAGACGAGGCGGGCGGCGCTCCATGAGCGCCGCCCGTTTTCGTTACGCGGCTTGGCGATCAGCCGCGCCGTTGAAGAGGAAATCGTTGCCGTCGAAGGTGACGCGCACGGAATCTCCGTCCTTCACCTTGCCTTCGAGGATGAGCCGAGCGAGCGGATCCTGCACCGATTTCTGGATCACGCGCTTTAGAGGCCGCGCGCCATAGACGGGATCGTAACCGCGCTGCGCCAGCGCATCGCGGGCGCGCTGATCGAGCTCCAGCGTGATATTCCGCTCACGGAGCAATGCTTCGAGGCGCTTCAGCTGGATTTTCACGATCTCTCCCATCTGCGCCTTCTGGAGGCGGCGGAAGAGAATGATCTCATCCACACGGTTCAGGAATTCCGGGCGGAAGCGCGCACGCAACTCGCCCAGCACCAGATCGCGCACATCATCGACATCGGCGCCTTCCGGCTGCTCGGCCAGGAATTGCGCGCCGGCGTTCGACGTCATGATGAGGATCGTGTTCTTGAAATCGACCGTGCGGCCCTGGCCGTCTGTCAAGCGACCGTCATCGAGCACCTGGAGGAGGACGTTGAAGACATCGGGGTGGGCTTTCTCGATCTCATCGAACAGAACGACCTGATAGGGCCGGCGGCGGATCGCTTCGGTCAGCGCACCACCTTCTTCGTAGCCGACATAGCCCGGCGGCGCGCCAATGAGGCGCGCGACGGAGTGCTTCTCCATGAACTCGCTCATATCGATGCGGGTCATGGCGTGTTCGTCGTCGAAGAGGAACGCCGCGAGCGCCTTCGTGAGCTCCGTCTTGCCGACGCCCGTGGGGCCCAGGAACATGAAGGAGCCGATCGGGCGATTCGGATCCTGCAGGCCCGCACGCGCGCGGCGCACGGCGTCGGAGACGGCGCGCAAGGCATCGTCCTGCCCGATGACGCGGCCGCGGAGCGACGCCTCCATCTGCAGGAGCTTTTCCTTCTCGCCCTCGAGCATTTTCTCGACGGGCACGCCTGTCCAGCGCGAGACGACGGCGGCGATGGATTCGGCGTCCACCACTTCCTGAACGAGACCGCCGCCCTGCGCTTCTGAATCGGCGATCTGCTTTTCGAGCTGCGGGATGCGGCCGTATTTCAGCTCGCCCGCCTTGGCGAAATCGCCGCGGCGCTGGGCATCGAGCAACTCCTGCTGCAGGCGCTCCAATTCCTCTTTCGATTTGGCTGCGCCCTGGAGCTTCTGCTTTTCCGCCGTCCAGGCGGCGGTCAGTTCGTTCGACTTGGTTTCGAGCGATTTGATCTCTTCATCGAGCTTCTTCAGCCGATCCTGCGAAGCGGAATCCTTTTCCTTCTTCAGCGCCTCGCGCTCGATCTTGAGCTGCATCAAGCGCCGATCGAGTTCGTCCAATTCCTCGGGCTTCGAATCGACCTGCATCCGCAGCCGCGCGGCGGCTTCATCGACCAAATCGATGGCCTTATCCGGCAGGAAGCGATCGGTGATGTAGCGGTGCGAAAGCTGGGCGGCGGCGATGATGGCGCCGTCTGAAATGCGCACGCCGTGGTGCACTTCGTAGCGCTCCTTCAAGCCGCGCAGGATCGAGACCGTATCCTCGACGGTCGGCTCCTCGACGAAGATCGGCTGGAAGCGCCGCGCGAGGGCGGCGTCCTTCTCCACGTGCTTGCGGTACTCATCGAGCGTGGTGGCGCCGACGCAATGAAGCTCGCCGCGCGCCAAGGCCGGCTTCAGCAGGTTCGACGCATCCATCGCGCCTTCGGCTTTGCCGGCGCCGACGAGCGTGTGCATCTCATCGATGAAGAGGATGACTTCGCCCTCTGCGGCGGTCACTTCGTTCAGGACCGCTTTCAGGCGCTCTTCGAACTCGCCGCGGAATTTTGCGCCCGCGATCAAGGCGCCCATATCGAGCGCCATCAGGCGCTTGTTCTTCAGGCTCTCGGGCACATCGCCGTTGACGATGCGGAGCGCCAGGCCTTCCGCGATGGCGGTTTTGCCGACGCCGGGCTCGCCGATCAGCACGGGATTGTTCTTGGTGCGGCGCGAGAGGACTTGGATGGTGCGGCGGATTTCCTCGTCGCGGCCGATGACGGGATCGAGCTTGCCGGCGCGCGCGGCTTCGGTGAGGTCACGCGCGTATTTCTTGAGCGCATCGTATTGATCCTCCGCGCTCGACGATTGCGCGGTGCGGCCCTTGCGCAGTTCGGCGATGGCTTTCTCAAGCTTCTGCGGCGTCACTGCGTGCTTTTTCAGGATTTCGCCCGCCTTGTGATCGGCGGAGAGCGCGAGCGCGAAGAGCAAACGCTCCGCGGTGACGTAGGAATCGCCTGCCTTCTCCGCGGCCTGCTCGGCTTGATCCAAAGCGCGCGCGACGGACGCGGCCATGTACATGCGATCGCCGCCGCCCTGCACCTTCGGCAGCGCCTGGACAGCCGCATCCGCATCGGCGCCGACGCGCGCGGGATCGGCCCCGGCGTTGCGCAGCAGGCCTGACGCGAGGCCTTCGCGGTCATCAAGCAAGGCTTTGAGAAGATGTTGGGTTTCGAGCTGCTGGTTTTGTTCGCGCAGCGCGATCGTTTGCGCGGCTTGGATGAATCCGCGCGCGCGTTCAGTAAATTTTTCGAGGTCCATCAGGCCCCTCCGCTCGTGAGTTTAGGGCCCCGGAATCGGCGGCCCGACGAGATGCTCACGAGTTAGGTGTGGCGCTTATGGCACACAAGAGGCGCGTCGCTTTGCGCCTCGTCAAATCGCATCAATCACTGCCGAGAAAGGCCGGGGCTTGGCCCGCGAAGCCTTCCGGCGGTTCGCCGCCGCCGCCTTCTTCGTTGCGCGGACGGCGCTCGCGGCGCCCGCCTTCGCGGGGCTCACGTTCGCCGCGTTCGGGGCGCGGTTCGCGCTCGGCGCGCTGCTCGCCATCGCCGCGATTTTCGCGCGGGCCATCCTGGCGTTGATCGTCACCCTCATAGCGGCGGGGGCGATCGCGATTGTCCTGGCGTTGGCCCTCATGACGCTCTTGGCGCTGCTGGCCGTCGCCGCGCTGCTCATAGCCGCCCTCGCGATACTCGCCGCGTTCACCATCGGGGCGGAAGCGATTGCGGCGCCCGCGGCGGCGGCCTTGGCCTTGGCGATAGTCCCCGCCGCGATCGTAATTCTGGTCGTTGCGCTGGCCTTCGCCCTCATAGGGCTGCTCGCCGCCTTCGCGCGCTTCTTGCTCGGCGCCTTCATTTTCGGCGCCGGCCTCGGCCTCGCCGCCTTCGTCGCCATCCTCGTAATCGTAGTCACCCGCAAAGCGATCGGGCTGCGGCGGCGGCACGTGCGCGGGCTGCTGCGCGCGCAGGACGCGGAAATAGTGCTCTGCGTGCTGCTGATAATTCTCCGCCTGGATGCGATCGCCGGAAGACGCCGCATCGCGCGCGAGCTGGAGATATTTCTCATAGATGACGGCCGCCGGCCCGCGCACCTTCACATCCGGCCCGTTCGACTCGAACGCCCGGTTCGGCTGGTGGCCGGGTTTGCGCCCGCGGCCGCGCTGACGTTTCATCAAGAGATCACCTGTTCGCTTCTTGCTTTGCTCTCGCGACGTTCCGCAAACCCTCGCGGACACCCCATGTCGGCATTTCTTTGAGCGGGCCGCCCAACGGCCCCTTAGCTCGCCGCGCTCAACGCGCGTGGGCGGCCCTTTGTGAGCATTCGCCGCCCTGACCCGCTTCAATTTCTTGGGGAGCGAGTCCGAAACGAACCTAATGCTTCGCGCGGCCGCTTCCAAGAGATTTTTCCGGGGCAAGAGACGGCCAAGACATGGCTTTCACCTGTCGTTTGCTTCATTTGCGCCCGTAAACCACACGATCGACGCCCGCGAGATCATGCCGCACGCCTTCGGGACGGAGGCCTGCCTTGTCCGCGTGCGCCCAGACGGCCTCGGCCTGGCCCTGCCCGATCTCGACGGCCCAGCGCCCGTCCGGTTTCAACAAGCGGGCGATGGCCGGCATGACGATGCGATAGGCGTCGAGCCCGTCGCGGCCGCCATCCAACGCCAAACGCGGCTCGAAGCGCGCGACCTCCGGCTCGAGCAGATCGATGGCGCCGGCGCGCACGTAAGGCGGGTTGGACACGATCACATCGAAGCGCGTCTCGCCTGCGATCGCCTCGGCCCAATCGCTTTCAATAAGGGTCAGGCGATCCGCCACGAGTTGCGCAACCGCATTGAAGCGCGCGATGGCGAGCGCATCGGCGCTCTTGTCGGCGCCCGTGACGCGTGCACGGCGGCGCTCGTGCAGCAGCGCGATGGCGATGGCGCCCGAGCCTATGCCCAAATCGAGTATCTCCGCGGGCGCATCTTTCTCGAAGAAGCTCAACGCCGTTTCGACGAGCAGCTCCGTTTCCGGGCGCGGCGCGAGCACGGCGGGCGTCACCGTCAGCTCGAACGTCCAGAACGCCTTCTTGCCGAGGATGTGGGAGACGGGCTCGCGCAATTCGCGGCGCGCGACGAAAGCCTCGATTGCGCTCAACTGCGCTGGCGAGAGTTCGCGATAGGGATCGGTGAGAATATCCGTGCGCGTCACGGAGGCCGCGGCCTCTATGAGAAGACGCGCATCGAAGGCCGGCGTCTCGACGCCCGCGTCGCGCAAGCGATTGCGCGCGGCAGTCCATGCCGTGACGAGCGTAGTGCTCAACTCCCCCTCCCCTTGAGGGGAGGGGGTTGGGGGGCGGGGTGATGCTCTGTGTGCGGATCATTATGGGCCGAGCAACGCGGCCCGCGCCGGAGGTTCGCCCCACCCCCAGCCCCCACCCCACGCGGGGTGGGGGAAAGTTGCGCGCGCATGCGCCCACCACCGCGAGGGCGGCGAGTTTGGCGGCCGGAGCGGCGGCGACGAGCGCATAGATGAACGGATCGAGCGCGGGTCCGTTCAATA
>JBFWVZ010000011.1:0-38385 GCA_050246475.1 Hyphomonadaceae bacterium
TTTGCCGCGCGCTACGCGGCGCAGATGTTCACCCGTCGCGCCTTCGCGGGGCTCGCCGCCGCCGCAACCGCCGCCGCCGTTCAAACGGCCTCCGCTCAAGCCAATGGCGCACGCCGCGCCGAGGTCGAGGCGTTGCGCGCCTTCGCCGAGCGCACCCACCCGCGCGGGCGCGAAGCCGCCGCCCACGCCGATTGGCGCGCGCGCTGGGACGCGCTCGCGGCGGAAGCCGATACGCTCACGGACGGCGCCTATTTCATCCGGGTGCGGCGCGCGCTTTCCTGGTTCAATGACGGGCACACGACCGCGCTGCCGTTCGAGTTCATCGGCGGCACGCCCGAACCGCTGCGCACAGGGCCGTTCGCGCGTTCGCTGCCGTGGCGCGTGCGCGTCTTTCATGACGGCGCCTATGTGATCGCCGCGCGGGACGAAGCCGCAAGCCTTCTGGGACGCCGCGTCGAGCGTGTCGGATCGCATTCAACGATCGACCTCATTCGCGCGCACGCGACGCAGTGGTGCGGCAGCGATGTGTGGGCGCACCGCTGGGCGGGCGCGCCGTTTGCTTCGCCCGCGTTGCTCGAAGGCTTCGGCGCTGTCAGCGATGCGGCGACAATGAACGTGGTTGCGGGCGGGCGCACCGCGCGCTTGCGGCCGCGCGCGGATGTCGGCGAGCTCACGCCGTTTCCGCGCCCCGCGCTCGCCGAAGAGACTTGGGCTGCGGAAGCGCGCTTCGGCAATTACGTGCGTGCGCTGCCGGAGCATCGCGCGCTCTACATCAGCTGCGATGACATGGCCGATCTCGATGGCCGCACTTTCGAGCAATTCACGCGCGAGGCCTTCGCCGCGATTGAGAACGCGGCGATCGAGCGCGTCATCCTCGATCTCCGGCGCAATGGCGGGGGCAACAATTTCCTCGCCGAGCCGCTGCGCAAGCATCTGGGGCGCTCGCGCTTCAACCGCCCCGGCGGGCTTTATGTACTGACCGGCCCGATCACGTTCTCAGCCGCACAAAATCCCGCGACGCGGCTCGAGCGCGAAACCTACGCGATTTTCGTGGGCGAGCCGACGGGCTCCTCGCCCAACCATTACGGCGATGCGGCGCTCTTCACGGGCGAAGCCACGGGCATCGTCTCGATCGTCTCCACGCTGCCGTGGTTCGATTCCTATCCGATGGACGAGCGCCAATGGATCATGCCGGACATCTTCACGCCTTCGACCTTCGCGGATTGGGCCGCGGGGAGCGACGCCGCGCTCGATGCGGCGCTGGCGCACCGCACCGACGCCGCGCCGGACGACCTCGCCCGCGACCGCATCTTCTTTTACGCGCGCGCAAGCCAGGAGGCGCCGTGGCGGCCGTTCTGGCGTGGGTAGGGGAGGGTCTGCTCTTGGCCAGAAGCGGACATTCCGACCTTGTCGAAGGTCACGTCGTAATCCACGCTCAAAAGAAGCATGGCGATTTGGCAATTCACCTTCTACTGGGTGCCGCGAGACGCGGTCGAGAGGCTTCACGGCCCCGATGCCATGGCGTTAGCTTCATTCGCACCGGTTGACCCGACAACATGGGATGAGAACGCAGAGGAGCCCAACTATTGGGTCGGTCGTTCGCCGCAGTCCTACGCACCCGCAATTGAGGCTTTGCACCTTCATCCACGCAAGTCTTGGAGCCCAGACGCCCTTATGTTTGGGGATGAGGACGGCGACGGGGTCGAGCTATGGGATGATCACGTTCGGATTCGCTTAGACATTCGGGAATTTGATGAAGCCCTGGCGCGGGCGCTCGTCAACATTGCGGCGCGAGATGATCTCAAGCTGGCGATGGGCGAGACTGGCCGACTGATACCGGCGACATGGGCCAAGCTGACCAGAGAGATCGCCAGTTCACGCGCACTCAAATTCGCCCGAAACCCGGTCGGAACGCTGAGGACGATCGGGCGCGAGCAGGAATGACTGCTTCCCGGCGAATGCGGCCGTTGCCACTCTTGGCCCAAAGGGGACATTCGCATCGTTGCTTTCAATACAGCAGCGGAGCATCATTTCTCATGCCCCGTCCCTACAAGCCCACCATCCCGCAGTCTGTCGGCGAGATACTGGATCACCTCATGAGCATGCTTGGGGGAGCGCCATCATTCACAGATTCTGTCTTTCCAGGCAGAAATCTTGAGATGCATTTTTTTGAGTTGAACGAAGGTCTAAGCGTGGTGCGCGCACGGATCGGCGAGGAGCGCTACGCGAAGGCAATCGAGCTCTCGGACAAGATGCGCCGGCTTTACGAGGCCGATCCCGAAGACAAAAGCGGTGCGAGCAATGCGGGCAGCAAACTGAATTGGGAGCTCAGTGCACTGCTGAAGAGCACGCCTCGAAAACAGTAGCGTGATGTCGCCTTTCGGCGAGAAGCGGACAGTGACCTATTTCACGCTTTGGTCAGTCCCGACACCGAGGCGATCAGCCTCTTCACGCCAAAAGTCGATCTCCGCCTTCGTTTGTTCGAGGGCGTTTTGATGGCGCGTCACATGCCGCACATTGTGATTTTGCATGCGACAGATGCCTTCGACACGGCCGTCCGGAAACACGTGAAAGTAATGGGGTGAGGGCTCTCTCTTTCCCAACGACACGTTCGCCATCAGAAAAATACTTCCGTTCGGAAGCCACGCAATTCCTTTGGATGCCTCCCGCCGATAGACGACGGGCAGTGTGAGTGGGCCTTGTCCAAGGCCCAAGTAGTTTCCGATCGATTTGCTGATCGTAATCGGCGCATGATCGTTGCGCGCGTCCGCGTCGGCCTCTAGCGCCGCGCGTTGCTGCGCCGTGAGACATTCTTCGTAGGACAATGCGGTGGAATGGGTGAAGATGGATGGCCGAACCGCGGCCGCGACCACCAGCACCAAGACGATAGCGAAGAGAACCAGCATGCAGTGGAACTAGACTGGGTGCAGAGAACCTTTGCAAGCACTGGTTGACGGTTTGGCTTTGAAGGGTTCAGAGGTCAAACAAAGGCCGCGACGCATCCAGCGCCGCGGCCCTTTCATTTCCGAACTCTTCGCTCGCTCAGCTGCGCACTTCCAGCAGCCCGTTTTCGCTCAGCACCTTGGCCGCATCGTGGATGCGTTCGTATGGAAGCTTGGCGCGGAGCGCCACGTCGAGCAGCGAGTGTTCGCCGTCGGATTGGTTGAGCATCCAGAAGACGGGGAGGTTGGCGTCGTACGCCTTCTTGTCCCCGCCGATGGCGCCGTAGAGCCCGCGCTTGCCGAGGTTCGGCTCGCCGTGCGGGGCGAGGTTCACGGTCTTATATTCGTTCTCCACGATGTCGAGCATCTGCAGCACGTTGCGGTAGGAGCGTTCGAGCGCTTCGGGCTTCAGGAACTCCATGTTGTCCGCGCTCGTATGATATTCGGGGAAGAGCCCGAAGCGCGAGCGCAGCAGAAGCCCGACGTTCAGGCGGAACGCCGGCGAGTTGTATTGCCGTTCATCGTAGCCGTAGGGCCAGAAATCGACGATGTTCGGGTTTTCGTTCTCTTCGCGCAGCACTTTTTCGACCGCTTTGTCGATCAATGCGTCGCCGGCTTGGCTGCGCTTGTAGGTCGGCCCGCCGGGATCGCCCACGCAGGAGAGGATGAGCCCCTGATTGATGCGCTTGATCTTCTCGGCGTTGCGCGAGAGCCAAGTGATCGAGCCGATCGTGCCCGGCGCGAAGATGAATTGATACGAATAGCGCGTCTTGCCCTGGAGCGAGTTCAAGGCGCGCGCGAGGTGCGTGTTGACGCTCATGCCCGAGCAGTTGTCGTTCGCGAGCGAGGGGTGGCAGCAATGCGCCGAGAAGAGAAAGATTTCGTCGCTCTCGCCTTGCAGGAAATATTCGCCGTAGGTCAGCGAGCCGTTCGGGTTGTGATCTGAATCGATGAAGGCTTCATATTCGCCGTCCGGCAGGCTCATCAGCTGGTCGTGGCTCATGCAGAAGCCCCAGTTGATGTTGTAATAGCTCGTCCGGTAGGGGATCAGATCGGGCTGATCCGGCATCGTGTAGATGTGCTTCTTCAGATCCTCGAGTTTGAACTTGCCGCTGATCGGCGCCGAGTAATTGAGCACATGCAGATTGTGCTTCTTGAAATCGATGATCTTCTCGCCCTGCGGATTCTTGATCCAGGCGTCGCGGATGTTCCATTCCGGCGCGATTGTCCAATCGAAGGCCTGCGAGCCTGACGGGACCTCGTGGATGTCGAGATCGATCTTCGATTTGATGTGTCCAAGCGTTTCGCGGACGCCGTTGCCCGAGATCGAGCGGCAGATCGGGTAGAGCGTGTTGGCGAAATCCCAGAGTTCTTGGCCGATGCCCTCTTGATAGAGCGTCTTGACGAGCGAAGGGCGGATGGCGGGCATTGGCGGTCTCACCTCGTAACTGAGCAAGCAGGCTCCAGGGCGTTCGCAAGGTTTATGCCCGATGGGCTTGGCCCAGCGGACGTTTCCTGCGCGGCGCCGGGAGAGGCCTCCCTAGCTCAAAAATGACGGGACCATCTCCGTCGCGCAAAGGCGCATTTCCGTCAAGCGCGCGAACCAATAAGGGGCGCCGTAAACCTTACCGCCGCAGCCGTTCACCACTCAGCTTTCGCGCCCCATGCGCAGCGTGTAGGAACCGCGCTCGCGGGGGCGTTTGGCGGCATGGTTATTGCTCGCATCGCCGCCAAAGGGATCGAAGGGCCAGTTCGATGAAGGTGGTGCTTTTCTGCGGCGGCCTCGGCACGCGCATCCGGGAATATTCCGAGAGCATCCCGAAGCCCATGATCCCGATCGGCCACCAGCCGATCCTCTGGCATGTCATGAATTATTACAGCGAGCGCGGGCACAAGGATTTCGTGCTCTGCCTCGGCTACAAGGCCAACACGATCAAGGATTACTTCCTGAACTACCGCCAGCAGGCCTACGCCGATTGCGTGGTCGAGGGCCCCAACGTCGAGCTGCTGACGGCAAAGGAAGACGATTGGCGCGTCGCCCTCATCGACACCGGCGTCTGGCGTAATATTGGCGGCCGGCTCTGGGCGGTGAAGGACCACGTGAAGGACGAGGAGGTCTTCCTCGCCAATTATTCCGACGGCCTCTCCGACGTCGATCTCGACGATATGATCGCGAAGTTCAAAGCGTCGGACAAAATCGCCTGCTTCCTCGCGGTCAATCCGCCCATCACCTACCACATCGCCGACATCGCCGATGACGGGCGCGTGCGCGAATTCTTGACCTCGGACGTCTCCGAGATCTGGATCAATGGCGGCTTCTTCCTGCTCAAGCCCGCCATCTTCGATTACATGAAAGAGGGCGAAGAGCTCGTCGTTGAGCCCTTCCAGCGCCTCATCGCCGAAAACAAGCTGATGGCCTACAAGTACAAGGGCTTCTGGCGCTCCATGGATACGCTGCGAGACCGCCAAGTGCTCGAAGACATGATCGAGAAGGGCGAAATGCCCTGGCGCAAGGTCGTGGATCGCACGCAGAAGCCGAAAGGCTAGCCGATGCGCGCGCTCGATCTCGCGCGCAAGGGCGAGAAGCTCAAGCTCCTTTGCCTCGGCGCCCATTCCGATGACATCGAGATCGGCGCCGGCGGCGCGATCCTCACGTGGCTTGCTTCAGGCGCGGAGATCGAGGTGCATTGGTGCGTCGGCTCCGCCATCGGCGAACGCGCGGAAGAAGCGCGCAAGTCCGCCGCCGATTTCCTCAAGGGCGCCGCGAAGAGCGAACTCCATCTCGCCGAGTTTCGCGACGGTTACTTCCCCGCCGAGCGCAGCGCCGTGAAGGATTGGGTCGAGACGCTGAAGCCCATCCAGCCGGACGTCGTGCTCGTCCACCAGCGCGATGACGCCCACCAGGATCACCGCTTCCTCAATGAGCTGGCGTGGAACACGTTTCGCGATCACCTCATCCTCGAATACGAGATCCCCAAGTGGGACGGGGATATGGGCAAGCCCAACATGTACGTTGCGCTCGAAGAGAGCGTGCTGGCGCGCAAGATCGCGCTGCTCAACGCGCATTTCGGCACGCAGCGCTCCAAGGCCTGGTTCGATGACGAGACGTTCCGCGGCCTCGCGCGCCTGCGGGGCATGGAATGCCGCGCCCGCTACGCCGAAGCCTTCTACGCGCGCAAGCTGCTGCTTGGCTGAGTTTCCTTCTCCCGCATGGGCGGGAGAAGGTGGCCGAAGGCCGGATGAGGGTGGGGTTGGCAAGAACGAACGCGCCCCCTCATCCGTCAGCTTCGCTGCTGCCTTCTCCCCCTCGCGGGGGAGAAGGAAATCAATGTGAGATTTTCTGGCGTCTCCATTTGCGCGGCGCCGATTGGAAGAGAATAGTGCAGCCATGACAGCCGATCTCAACCTCACCCAATCCAACCGCCTGCGCGATCGCGCGCAGGAGATCATTCCCGGCGGCTGCCACACCTACGCCAAGGGGGACGATCAATATCCCCAGCAGGCGCCTGGGCACGTCGTGCGCGGGAAGGGCTGCCGCGTCTGGGACGCGGACGGCAACGAATACATCGAATATGGCATGGGCAATCGCGCCGTCACGCTCGGCCATGCGCATCCGAAAGTGATCGAAGCCGTGCGCGCCGCGCTCGATCACGGTTGCAATTTCGTCCGCCCCGCGGCGATCGAAGTGGAGGCGGCGGAGAAATTCCTCTCGCTCATCCCCAACGCGGAGATGGTCAAGTTCTCAAAGGACGGGTCGGACGCGACCTCTGGCGCCGTGAAAATCGCGCGCGCCTACACGGGCCGCGATCTCATCGCCATCTGCGGCGATCATCCCTTCTTCGCCGTGGACGATTGGTTCATCGGCTCGACGCCGATCCATGGCGGCGTGCCGCAGGCGGTTCGCGATCTCACCGTCAAGTTCAAGTACAACGACATCGAGAGCGTGAAGGCGCTGCTCGCTCAATATCCCGGCCAAATCGCCGGCTTCATCATGGAGCCGACGCGCGGCGTCGATCCCAAGGATAACTTCCTCCACGAAGTGAAGCGCATCGCCCACGAAGCGGGTGCGCTCTTCGTCCTCGACGAGATGATTTCCGGCTTCCGCCTCCACAAATACGGCGCCCAGCACATGTACGGGATCGACCCCGATCTATCGACATGGGGCAAGGCGCTCGGCAACGGCTTCTCCGTCTCCGCGCTCGCCGGCAAACGCGAATACATGCGCCTCGGCGATCTCGAACAATGGGATAAGCCGCGCGTCTTCCTGCTCTCCACCACGCACGGCGGCGAAACCCACGGGCTTGCCGCCATGATCGCGACGCTGAACGTCTATGAGAGCGAGCCGGTGATCGAGCACATGATCGCGATGGGCAAGCGCTTGATGAGCGGCATCGAAGCCGCCGCCAAGCATCGCGGCGTCGAAGCGCACATCACCGTCTCGGGCATGCCCTCCAACGCCGTCTTTGGCACGACCGATCCGGATAAGAAGCCGAGCCAGCCCTATCGCTCGCTCTTCCTGCAGGAGCTTTTGAAGCGCGGCGTGCTCGCGCCCTCGATCGTCGTCTCGTACGCGCACAAGGAAGCCGATATCGATCAAACCATCGAAGCCTTCGACGGCGCGATGGAGGTGTACGCGCGCGCGCTTTCCGACGGCGCGGAGAAATTCCTCGTCGGGCGTCCCTCGCAGATGGTCTATCGCACCTTCAACGACAAGCCCGCGGATGCGGAAGCGCGGGCGCGGGCGTGACGCGGAAGATCACGCGCCGCACGCTCTCGCTTGGCGCGGCCGCGTTGCTCGCCTCGTGCTCCCAGCACGCGCCCGAAGCGCGCGCCCAGGGGCCAGAAGCGAATTGGCCGCGCGCCACGTATCCGTTGCGCGTCGAAGGCCGCCATCTTGTGGATGCGGACGGCCGGCCCTTTCTCCTGCACGGGGACACCGCCTGGTCCCTCATCGCCGAGCTCGATCGCGACGAGTGCGAGACCTATCTTGAAGATCGCCGCCGCCGTGGCTTCAACACCATCCTCGTCAATCTGATCGAGCATCGCTTCGCGCAGCGCCCGCCGGAAAACGCGTTCGGCGTTGCGCCCTTCACACGCGGCGATTTTTCAAGGCCGGTGGACGCCTATTTCGATCATGCCCGCTGGTGCGTCGAGCGCGCGGCGGAGAAGGGGATGCTCGTTCTCCTCGTGCCGGTCTATCTCGGCTACAATGGCGGCGGCGAGGGCTGGTATCAGGAAGCGCTGCGCAACGGGCGCGACCGGCTCCGCGCCTTCGGCCGCTATGTCGGCGAACGCTTCCGCGATCAGCCGAACATCCTCTGGGTCCAAGGCGCCGATTACAATCCGCCCGAGCGCTGGACGGTGACGGCCGTCGTCGAAGGTATGCACGAAGCGAACGCGCCGCAACTTATGAGCGCGCATTGCGGGCCAGAGACGTCCGCGCGCGCCTTCTGGGGCGACGCCGATTGGATCGACGTCAACACGCTCTACACCTATAGCCCCGTCTATCGCGGCGCCCGCGCCGAATATGCGCGCAACGAGCCCTTCTTCCTGATCGAGAGCTCCTACGAAGGCGCGCCGCGCGATCTCAATCCGCGCCGCCAGCGCGCGCAGGCGTACGGGGCGTTGCTCTCGGGCGCGTGCGGGCACATGTTCGGCAATGTCGATGTCTGGCACTATGACGGGCCTGGCGTGGTGGAGCGCACGCTGCCCTGGCGCACCGCGCTCGACAGCGCGGGCTCGCGCGCGATGACGCATCTGCGCACGCTCTTCGATCAGCTCGATTGGCCCGCACTCGTTCCCGATCCGGAGAACGATTTCCTGCTCGATCTCCCGGGAGACGGCTCAAGCGCCGTCGTGCTTGCCCGCAACGCGCGCAACGCAATCTTGTACATCCCCACGCCGCGCGAATTTCGCCTCGATCTCGCGCGCCTCGAAGGCGGCGTCGTCGCCGCGCGCTGGTGGAACCCGGTCGCGGGCGGCTTTTCCGAACCGCGCCAGCTTCAAGGCGGGCGAAACCAGGCCTTCACCACGCCCCCGCCCGGCCAGGATTGGGTCTTGGTGCTCCAGTCCGTGTGAACGAGGGCCCGACGCAGCCACAGAACTTTTATCCTTTCCCGATAAGCCCTAGATAGAGCGGCGGGCCGGAAGAGCCCATGCGCGGTGGGAGCCTCAATTGAAGCAATTCCTCATCACGGTCGCGGGCGTGCTTGTCGGCCTCGTCGTGTTCCTGATTATCGCGCCGATCGTGATCGTGTCGCTGCTGGTCTCGTCGGCGAGCCAGGCGACCGTCAACCCCAACCGCATGGTGCTCTCGCTCGATCTCCGTGAGGAGATGTCGGATTCACGCCCCCAATCGCCGTTCGCCGCGTGGGGCGGGCGCAACAACGTGATCGACATCGTCCAGCGCATCGAAGCCGCGTCGCGCGATAATCGCGTGCGCGGCATCTATGTCCGCGCGCAGACGTTCGGCATGAGCCCCGCGCACGCGGAGGAAATTCGCAGCGCGCTCGCCGATTTCCAGCGCGCGGGAGAAGGCCGCTTCGTCATCGGTCACATCCAGAACGAAGGCGTGCGCCTCTCCATGGCGGGCTACATGGCCGTCGCCGGCGCCGATGAGCTTTGGCTGCAGGGCGTCTCCGAATTCATGCCGATGGGCCTTTCCTCCGAACAGAGCTTCTTCGCCGATACGCTCGCGCGCTATCGCGTCACGGCGCATTTTGAAACGCGCGAGGAGTTCAAGTCCGCCGCCGATACGCTGACGCAGCGCGGTTTCACCGAATCCAATCGCCTGCAAACGACGGAGCTCTTGAATTCGCTCTACACGCAGATGCTCGCCCACATTGCGGCCGACCGCTCCATCACGCCCGCCGCCGCGCGCGCCGCCATCGAGCAGACGCCCTTCACCGGCCAGCGCGCGCGCGAATTGCGCCTGATCGATCAGCTCGGCCAGCCCGAGCAGGCTGAGCGCGCCGCGCTCGATCGCGCGGGCGAGGGCGCCGAGATCGTGGATATCCTCGCCTATCAGCCGCGCCCGCAAACCGGCGGGCCCACCATCGCGGTCGTCTTGGGCGAAGGCGAAATCATCGGCGGCACGGGCGAGAGCTCGCCCTTCGGCGGCTCGCAACTCATGCGCGGGGACGACGTGGCGCGCGCGCTGCTCGATGCCAGTGAGGACGAAAACGTCCGCGCCATCATCTTCCGCGTGTCGAGCCCCGGGGGCTCCGTTGTCGCGTCCGATCAAATCCTCGCCGCGCTGCGCACCGCGCGCGAGCGCGGCCGCCGCGTCGTCGTCTCGATGGGCGATGTCGCGGCCTCGGGCGGCTATTACGTCGCCGCCGAGGCCGATGAGATTGTTGCGAGCCCAACGACCATCACAGGCTCGATCGGCGTCGTCGGCGGCTCCATCGTGATCGGCCCCGCGCTCGAACACTATTTCTCCGTGCGTTCGGATCAGATCACCGTCGGCTCGCCGCTCGTCACCATGTTCTCCCCGAACCGCGCGATGAATCCTGCTGAGCGCGCGGCTTTCTCCGGCTTTATCGATCGCGCCTACACCGAGTTCATGACGCGCGTCGCCACGGGGCGCGATCTCACCGTCGCGCAAGTGCGGGAGATCGCGCGTGGGCGTGTGTGGACGGGCGCGCAGGCGCGCGAGCGCGGCCTCGTCGATCATGTCGGCGGCTTCACCACCGCGCTCGCCCGCGCCCGCGCGCTCGCCAATATCGGCGAGAACGAGCGTGTCCAGTTGCGTTTCTATCCCGCGGTCCGCTCTCCGTTCGAGGAGCTGCAATCGTTCTTCGGCGCAAGCGCGGAAACGGCGCGCGCCGCCGCGATGCTGGGCGCGCTTGTCGGCGATGAGCGGGTGCAAACCTTCCTGCGCGCCCAACGCGACGGCGATATCGCCGCCCGCTCCCGGGCGGATGGGATCGAGGTGCGCTAGCGCACCGTTGCGAACTATCGTGCTCAATGGTTAACCTGCCTTCCGGGTAAGGAGGGCGGTATGAGAGTATTCTTCTCGCTGGCTGGCGCCGTGGACGCCAAGGACAAGGCGTATCGGCAGGGCGTCGTGGCGCTCGGAAAAACCATGGGCTTCACACCCGTGTTCGCCGACGAGGCCCCGAGTGATAAGCGCGTCGAATGGATCACAGATCGGTTGGACGAATGTGATTTCGCATTTTTCGACGTCACCGAACGCGATGCAGACGGACTCGTCACGCTTGGTTTGGGTCTGGATAGCGAAACTCGTTGCTATCCGCTGGCCTCATCCCTTGAGGGCCTGAAGCTCTCGAAGATGTTGGAGAACGTCCGCGAGTATTTCGGCGGGGAAGACTTTCAGCGCAAAGTGAGGACGATTATCACTGAGACGCAGGGCGCTGATGTCGTCAGGAAGCGCGAGCTCATCGAGCGCATCAAGCGGAAGGTCGCAAGTCTTGGCCCTTTGCCTTTGCGTCAGATCGCACAGGAGTTGGGCTATCACCCTGCCGAATTGCGGCCCGTCGTCTATTCCATGGTGGCAGAGTCTTCGTTGACGAAGCAGAGCGACAAGCGGTGGGCGAGATATGCGCTGCCGTCCTGAGTTGAGCCTCAGCCCTTATTCTCAACCTCATACTTCGGCAGATCCGCGCGCAGCGTCTCATACAGGCGCTGCGTGAAGCTGTCGGCGTCTTCATCGACGAAATCGTCGAAATAGTCTTCGAGATTGCTCTCGAACACGAACTCGTCGTCCTCCGCGAAGATGAAGCCCAATTCCTCGTCCGTCCCAGTGTGGATGACGGCGATGGAAAAACGGTCGTCCTCGTCATCCTCGGATGCGGCAAACGCCAAGCGCCGGCTTTGGATGCGCTGCTGCAGCTTCGGCAGCAGCGCTTGAAGCGCGGCCACATCGTCGAACGGGCTCTCGCGCTCCTTCAACGAAGCTTCGAGCTTCGTGCGCGCGGAATCGACTTCCGCGTCGAAGCCGCTTGCCGGTTCCGCTGCTTTCTTCGGTGCTGCCATGGCGCGATTTAAGCCGCTTCGGCGAGGCTTTGGAAGATGGCCCAGCCGCCCGTGCGGCCAAGCGCGGGTTCGCTCACGCGCTCGGGATGGGGCATCATGCCCATGACGTTCCCGCGCTCGTTCATCACCGCCGCGATGTCGCGCGCCGAGCCGTTCGGGTTGTCCTTGTAGCGCAGCACGACGCGGCCTTCGCCTTCGAGCCTGTCGAGCGTGTCATCGTCGGCGGAGAAGCGCCCGTCCGCATGCGCGACGGGGATGACAGTCTCGCGCGTTTCGCGGAAGGCGCGGGTGAAGCGCGTGTTGTTGTTGACGATCGCCAGCGGCACGTCGCGGCAGACGAAGCGCAAGCCCGCATTGCGCTGCAGCGCACCGGGCAGCAGCCCCGCCTCCGTCAGCACCTGAAAACCGTTGCAGACGCCCAGCACGAGCCCGCCGCGCTCGGCGTGCGCCTTGATCGCCGCCATGATCGGGCTGCGCGCGCTCATTGCGCCGGCGCGAAGATAATCGCCGAAGGAAAACCCGCCCGGCAGCACCGCGAGATCGAGCCCCTCGGGCAGCTCGCTCTCCTTGTGCCAGACCATGTGGGCCTTCTGGCCGGTGACGCGCTCAAGCGCCACGGCGGCGTCCCGGTCGCAATTGGAGCCGGGAAACACGATCACCGCGGATTTCATGCCGCTCACATAAAGTGCGTCGCCCCCCGGGCCAAGCGCGCCCAAACGTCCCGCTGGCCTGGAATCTCCCGAAACCCAACGCTCGGCTCTCGCGCAGGCGAGAGCCGAGCAGGCCAACGCGCTGGACCCTCGCTTTCGCGAGGGTCGAGCAGGGATTTTACCCGCCGCGTCATTCCAAAACGCCTGCCTCAGCGTGTAGAACGCTTCCGATGCCGCCCATCGTTTACGCCCTGGCCGCGCTCTTCGCGCTCCTTGCCGCGGGCCTCACATGGGTGCTCTACCGCGCCGAACGCGCGCTCGAAGGACGGGACGGAAGGGACTAGGCCATGGCCATGACCGGCGGATGCAATTGCGGAATGGTGCGCTACACGACGGAAGCGTCGCCCATGTTCGCGGGGCAATGCTATTGCGAGGATTGCCGGCGCACCTCCGGCGCGGTGCGAAGCGCGATCGTGGCGGTGCCGGAGCCGGCCGTCGAGTTCACTGGCGAAGTGAAGCGCTTCACCAAAGCGTCGGACCACGAGTCCGAGATCACCCGCGCCTTCTGCCCGAATTGCGGCTCCTCGCTCTATTCGATGTCTTCGAACATGCCGGGCGTGATGATGCTGAAGATCGGCAGCCTGGACGATGTGGAGGCCGTGCAGCCCGCAATCGTCGTCTATGCGAGCCGCGCGCCGTCATGGGATCCTCCGCCCGCGGGCATGCCCGCGTTTCCGATGATGCCGCCGCGCGGGTGAGCGGGGCGGACGAAGCCACGCTCGCTTTCTACGAGCGCGAAGCCGAAACCTACATCGCGCGCGGGCGCAACTTGCCGCGCACGGCGCTCGATGCGTTCATCGCCGCGCTGCCCGCCGGCGCGCGCGTGCTGGAGTTGGGCTGCGGCGGCGGCGAGGACGCCGAAGCGCTCATCGCCGCGGGATTCGATGTCGAGCCGACGGACGGTTCGCCCGCGATGGCCGCGATTGCCGAGCGGCGCCTTGGCCGTTCTGTCCGCGTGATGCGGTTCGATGAACTAGACGCGGCTGAAGCGTATGACGGCGTTTGGGCCAATGCTTCGCTGCTGCACGCACGCGAACAAGCGCTTCCGGACATCTTCAACCGCATCCATCGCGCGCTCAAACCCGGCGGCATCTTCTACGCGACGTTCAAAGCCGGTGAAGGCGGCGATCGCGACGCGCTCGGGCGCTATTACAATTTTCCGACCGAAGAGAGCCTGCGCGCCGCCCTTGAAGGTGCGGGCGACTGGCGCCTTTCCATCGAAACCGGCCAAGGCGGCGGCTACGACAATGTCATTCGCACCTGGCTTGCCGTCACAGCGATAAAGCCGGAGAACTAGGCGGCCTTCTCACGCGTGCGATGGAGCAAGTCACATGACGGCCATGCTCGGATGGGCGATCCTGATCGGCCTGATCGGAATCGTGTTGTTCTTCATGATCGCACAGAGGCCGCGCCGCCCGCGCGACGATAGCGCCATCGACAGCACCGGCTCAGGCGTTGCAGGCGGCTCGCGCGGTGGAGAAGGCGGTCCTTAGCCCGCGATCTCCACGCGGTAGCTTTCGATCACGGTGTTGGCGAGCAGCTTCTCGCACATGTCGGTCACTTGCGCGTGCGCCTCGTCGCGGTCCGCGATGTGCGCGAGCTCCAGCTCGATCACCTTGCCGACGCGCGCGTTTTCAACGTCCGCGAAGCCCAGATCCTTCAGGGCGTTCGCGACGGCCTTGCCCTGCACATCCAGCACGCCGGGCTTCAAGCCCACGGTCACGATCGCCTTCATGTCGCTCCCCCAATTGAGCGCGTGAGTGGCGAGTAGGGTTGCGAGTTGCTGCGCTCGACCCTCGCGAAAGCGAGGGTCCATATTGCCGCCAAGCTTCTGGGCTCTCGCGTTCGCGGGAGCCGAGCCTCTCACTATTCCCTACTGACTACTCCCTACTCACTCACTTCCCTAGTGCACCGACTCTCCGCCGGCCGCAGCTTGCTGCTGTTTCAGGATGCCCAGCCGGCGCGCGACTTCGACATACGCCTCGGTGACGTTTCCGAGGTCGCGGCGGAAGCGATCCTTGTCCATTTTCTCTTTCGTCTGCACGTCCCAGAGGCGGCACGAGTCCGGAGAGATTTCATCGGCGAGCACGGTGCGCACCATGTCCTGCTCGTAGAGGCGCCCGAACTCGAGCTTGAAATCCACGAGCTGAATGCCGACGGCGCCGAACATGCCGAAGAGGTAGTCGTTGATGCGGAGCGTCAGCGCCATCACGTCGTCGATCTCCTGGGTGGAGGCCCAGTTGAACGCCGTGATGTGCTCCTCCGCGACCATCGGATCGCCCAGCGCATCGTTCTTGTAATAGAACTCGATGATCGAGCGCGGCAGCGGCGTGCCTTCCTCGATGCCCAGGCGTTGCGAGATCGAACCCGCCGCCACGTTGCGGCAGACGACTTCGAGCGGAATGATCTCCACCTCGCGCACGAGTTGCTCGCGCATGTTCATCATCTTGACGAAATGCGTCGGCACGCCGATCGCGTTTAAATTCTGCATGATGAAGGCGGAGATCTGATTGTTGACGACGCCCTTGCCCTCGAGCACGGCCTTTTTCTGCGCGTTGAACGCGGTCGCATCGTCTTTGAAATACTGAATGAAGGTGCCGGGCTCCGGCCCTTCGAACAGGATTTTGGCTTTGCCTTCGTAGATCTTCTTCCGCCGGGACATGTCGTCCTCCAAGTGCCGCCCAAGGTTGGACGGGGCCGACGCCCCCTCAATCCCGGTTCGCCGGGATTTGGCCAGGGATTCGGGAGCGGGTGCGCTGCAAGATGTAGAGGAAGCAAGGCGCCCCCACAATGACGCCGGACGGCGCAAAAACACTAAGTTTGCTGTGGGATTAAAGGGCGACAGCGCGTCTCCTCCCCCGCGTGCGGGGGAGGTCCGCCCGCGAGGGCGGGGAGGGGGCGCGGCGGCGCGCTCCGTTGAACAGCGCAGGGCGCCCCGCTAGAACCCAGCCTCCCATTTTCCCAGAGGACCCGATGGCCAATTTCAAAGATCGTGAGCGCGGCGAGGAAAAACGCTTCCAGCTCGATCAGGAGCAGGAATTCAAGGCGCAGGCGCGCCGCGCGCGGCTCGTGGGTGAATGGGCGGGCTCGATGATGGGCCTCGAGGGCGATGAGCTCACCGATTACGCCAAGAGCGTCGTGATGGCCGATCTGGAGGAAGCGGGCGAAGAGGATCTCTTCCGGAAAATCCGCGCCGACATCGACGCCAAGGGCGCCGCCATCTCGGACCACCAAATCCGCGCCCGCATGGAAGAGGCCCTCACCGAAGCCCGCGCCCAGATCAAGGCGCAGGGCTAGAGCGCCGCCCCAACCCCTCCTCCTGAAAGGGGGAGGCTGGGAGGGGTAAGCACCGCGCGGCGAGGTCTGCGCTCACCCCCACCTTACCTCCCCCTTGCAGGGGAGGGGCAACAGGCGTTGCGCAAGAACACCGATCCTTCACCGCGCCGCGCTATCTCCCCGCCATGCGCGCGTTCATCCTTGCCGCCCTAACCCTTCTCGCCGCCTGCAGCGAACCGCTCCCCCAAATGTCCGCGCCGGAGGCGGAGGCGTTCCTCCAAGCCGCCGCGCGCGGCGACGCGCAGGCTGACATTTGCACGGACGAAGGCCGCACCCGTTTCCGCTCCGCCGTGCGCGCCCATGCGCGCGCGATGCACGAGCAAGGCCGCCCGTGGCCGAACTTCATGGCGATGTTCGAAGGCGGCGGAGCGCCCGATGCGGTGGAGACGATGGTGCTCGCCGGCATCCTCGCGGGCTTCATCCCGCAAGGCGACATCCCCGACGGCCCCGCGCGTCAATCGCTGACGCTTGTCACCGCGCAGCTCATGTTCAGCGCCGAAGCGCGCCGCATGCGCGATGGGCTGCGCGCCGCGTGCCCCGAAGTGATGGAGGCCCAGCAGCTCATCGCGCGCGAGGCCATCGCGATGGAGCGCGAACGCGCCGCCATCGAACGCGCCCGCGATCGCGGCGATGCCGAGCGCGCGCAGCGCCTCTCTCTGCGCATGGCTGAACGCGGCGAAGAAACCCGCGCCCGCCTCGCGCGCCTCTACGCGCGCATCGAAGAAAAGATGCGGACTGCGGAGTGAACGTCCGCGCCCGGATCAATTGCGTCCCTCCCCCTGGAGGGGGGAGGGCAGTGTGGGGGTGAGAGCGTCGAACGCGGCGCTTCACGATCTCACCCCACCCCAAACCCCTCCGCCTCCAGGGGAGGGGCTTCGCGCACAGATGCGGGGATGTGAACCGCCCCAATCCCCTCATCCCAATCGCGCAACGCCGCAATTTCTCTGGCTCGCACATAAAGATCGCGCCGCGCAATCCGACGGACTTCACCCTGAGCGATGATGGCGGCTCATGTCGCACACAGCCAGGACTCCGTTTGAACAACCTCCCTTCCTCCCAGCCGATGCTTGGGAGGAATGCCGCGTGCTCATCGACACGTTCATTCGCTACATCGTCAGCCCGCAAGAATTGCTCGATCGCCAAGCGATCACGCCGCTCTTCAGGGAGAGGATTCTCCGATGGCTGCGGCCTCTCGAATTCGTGGTGCGGCTGCTCGTGCTCATCATGGCGAAGAGCGTTGCGCTCGCTCCTCAGCGCAAACGCAAGCGCAAATTTCGCGAACGCGCGTGGCGCGACTTCAATCCGTGCCTCCACTGGCCGCAACCGCGAAAAGAGAGGGAAGAAAGCAATACTCCGCGCGAGCCATCGCCGCCGCGCCGCTGGGAACGGGTCGTCGTCGCATCGCGCCCGATCGCCGAGCGCATCGAAGGCGTCGCCCGCGTGATCGACAATCCCGAAGCCGCCGCAAGGAGGCTGGCGCGAAGGCTGCAGAACTCCGAGCGAGCCGAAGCGGCGCTCGCACACGAACCGCCCGAGGCGACCGAGGACATCCCGCTCCGCGACATGGCGATCGCCATGCACGCGCAGGCAAGAGCGCTCTATCCAAAACCCGAACCGCGCAGCGACACGCCGCTCACACCGCCGCCACGCGATGACTCAAGCTGAGCCCTTCCGCTGCCCGGATTGCGCGAAGCGCAAGTCCGGGGCCCATGGTCCCGTTTCTCTTTCATCGATCATGCATTTGAGACGTGGGCCCGGATCGCGCGAAGATCGCGCGTCCGGGGAGCGCGAGTTGCTGCGCGCTCGTCACTTCGTCAGCGAACGCTTTTGAGCGCGTCCCTCCCCCTCCAGGGGAGGGGCTCAAGCGTCGAGTCTCGTGTGCGCGTCTACCCAAACACCCGCGCGAAAATCGCATCGACGCGCGAGAAATGATGCGCGTCGTCGAAATGCTTTTCGAGCTCGCCAGTGGGAATTTTCGCCGTCACGTCGCCATCCGCCTTCAAACGGTCGAGCAGCGCCGTTGCGCTCCGCGGCGCCGGCGATTGCCACACGGCCATCGCGTTGCGCTGCACCAGCCGATACGCGTCCTCGCGCGAAACACCCGCTTGCGTCAGGGCCAGCATCACGCGCTGCGAATTGTGCAGCCCCCCCAGCAGCGCCAGATTGCGCGCCATGTTTTCGGGATAGACGACGAGTTTCTCGACGACGCCCGCGAGTCGATGCAGCGCGAAATCAAGATGGATCGTCGCATCGGGGCCGATGCCGCGCTCGACCGACGAATGCGAAATATCCCGTTCGTGCCAGAGCGCGACATTCTCCATCGCGGGTGTTACGGCGCTGCGCACCAGCCGGGCCAGGCCGCAGAGATTCTCCGTCAACACCGGATTGCGCTTGTGCGGCATCGCGGAGGAGCCCTTCTGACCAGGCTCGAAATATTCCTCCGCCTCCAGAACCTCCGTACGCTGAAGATGCCGGATCTCGGTCGCCAGGCGCTCGACGCCGGCGGCGACGACGCCGAGTGCTGCAAAGAACGCCGCATGCCGGTCGCGTGGGATCACTTGCGTGGAGACAGGCTCGATCGCGAGCCCGAGCTTCTCCGCCACGTAGCGCTCAACGCGCGGATCGATCTGCGCGAACGTGCCGACGGCGCCGGAAATCGCGCATGTCGCGATCTCCGCCTTCGCGGCCTTCAGCCGTTCGAGATTGCGCGCGAACTCGGCATAGTGGCCAGCGAGCTTGAGGCCGAACGTCGTCGGCTCGGCATGAATGCCGTGCGAGCGCCCGATCGTCGGGGTCGTCTTGTATTCAAGCGCACGCTTCTTGAGCGCGGCCATGACGCGCTCTGTTCCCGCGATCAGCAGATCGCTCGCGCGCACGAGTTGCACGGAAAGGCAGGTGTCGAGAACGTCGGAGGATGTCATGCCCTGATGCGCGAAGCGCGCTTCATCGCCCACATGCTCGGCCACGTTGGTTAGAAACGCGATGACGTCGTGCTTCACCTCGCGCTCGATCGCGTCGATCCGCGCGACCTCGAACTTGCCCTTCTTGCGATACGCCTCGGCGGCCCCTTTCGGGATGGTCCCCAGGTCCGCCATCGCCTCCATCGCCAACGTCTCAATCTCGAACCAGATCGAAAAGCGTGTCTCGGGAGACCAGACGGCCTCCATCTCGGGGCGTGCATAGCGCGGAATCATGCGCGCTTCTTAGCTGAGCGCGCGCGTGTGCGGAATGTGGCGCTTAGGCTTGGGCCTTAGCTCACGATGTCGCGCTGCATCGTTCGCCCGGCGAGCAGGAAGTGGAGCCCGCCCCAGGCGTAGCCGAGAACGCCGATGATCATCGCAAGTTGAAGTCCTTCGGCCCGCGCCGTTGAGCACGCCGCGGCGCCCGCCGCGAGGTCGGCGCAGGCTTGCGCGTAGTCGGCCGCGCCGGTCGCGTTCGCGTAATTGGCCGAAGCCAGCCAGTCGGAGAGCGCGCCGATGATCGGCGGGCCAAGCGCATAGCCGATCAGGTTGACGATGAAGAGCAGTAGCGCGGAAGCCGTCGCGCGCATGCGCGGCTCAACGAGCCCCTGTGTCACCCCGAACATCGGGCCGAGATAGAAATAGTGCAGGATCGCGGCTGGGATGAGTGCGGTGATCAGCAATGGCAGTGAAGGCGCAAGCAGCCCCGCGACGTACATCGGTGCGCAGATGACGAGCGCCCAGCCCGGCACCCAAGCGTAGGACGTCGGCGAACGCGGCGCGAAGCGATCGGCGATGAATCCGCCGAAAAACGTGCCGGTCGCGGAGGCGAGCCCCGCGACGACGCCGAAATAGAGCGAGGCCTCGAACGGCCCAAGCCCATGCGTGCGCATGAAGAACGAGTTGAGGAACTGCCCCACGCCATAGCCGACGAAGGAGGTGATCGCGCCCCCAAGCGCCACGTTCCAGAACGTCCACTTCGTCCCGAGCGTCTTCAGCGCTTGCCCGAAGCTCGGCGCTTCCGTCGCGTGATCGCCGCCGCGGGACGGCTCGCGCACCGTGAAGACGAAGATGAGCGCCAGGATGACGCCCGGCAGCCCAAGCCACAGGAAGGCCGCGCGCCAATCGACGTTTTGCGCCAGCCAGCCGCCGCCCACCGCCGAGAGCATCGCGCCGATCGGAATGCCGAGCGCGTAAATCGAAAGCGCCGAAGCGCGCCGCTCGGGCGGGAAATAATCCGAGATGAGCGAATGCGCCGGCGGCGAGCAGCCGGCCTCTCCGATGCCGACGCCGATGCGGCTCATCAGCAGGAGGCCGAAGCTGGCGAAGCCGATGCTCGCGAAATAGGAGGGCATCGCCGCGCTCGCGCCCGCTGCAATGAGTACGAGCAACACGGAGACCCACATGCGATGCAGAATGAAGATGAGCGCGACGGGCGTGAGGATAAAAAGGTAGATCGCGATGTGCGCGGCCGCGTTGAGTTGCCCCGCCATGCCGCAGAGCACTGTCATCACGCTCCAGATCGCGAGCGCGGCGCCGACGATGAAGACGCGGTTGAAGCGCTCCGCGAGGCGCCCGATCGGCAAGCCGAGAAAGGTGTAGAGGATCGCGAACGCGGGGCCGCCCAACAAACCCATCATGAAGTCGGTTGCGTTGAACGCTTCCTTGATCGGTTCGTTCAGGACGCCGACGAGCGTGCGGTCGATGAAGTTGAACGTGTAGACGAGGAGGAGGGAGCCCAAAACGTAGGCGCGATAAGCGGGCTTGCCCACGCCCTGCGCGGGAGCAGTCTCGGCGGCTGCGGTCAAAACGATCCTCCCCGGGGGCGCTTCTCGCGCCTCGACATACCGCCACGATGAAAGAGGACTTCGCCGAGCGCAAGCGCGCTTCGACGCTTACATGAGCTTCAACTGCTTCAAGCTCGCGATGCCGCCGCGCCCGATGATGAGGTGATCGTGCACCTTCACCCCAATGGCGTGTGCGGCATTCACGATCTCGCGCGTGATGGCGACATCGGCCGAAGAGGGCGTTGGGTCGCCAGAAGGATGATTATGCACCAGGATGACGGCGGCGGCGCCCATCTCCAGCGACCGGCGCGCCACCTCGCGCGGATAGACTGGCGCGTGGTCGACGGTGCCTTCGTTCAGCACTTCGTCCGCGATGAGCTGGTTCTTCACGTCGAGAAAGAGAACGCGGAATTGTTCGCGGTTGGCGTTCGCCATCGCCACCTTGCAATAGACCTGAAGCTGAGACCACGAGGAGATGATCGGCCGGCGCGCGGCTTCCGCTTTCGTCGCGCGCTCAAGCGCCGCCTGAACGACCTTGAGTTCCTGCGCCACGGCTGGCCCCGCGCCTTCGACGCCCGCGATCTGCCCGGGCGGCGCGCCCAGCACGCCGGCGAGATCGCCGAAGCGCTCGATCAACGCCTTGGCGAGAGGCTTCGTGTCGCGGCGTGGGATGACGCGGAAGAGAAGCAGTTCGAGCACTTCATAGTCCGCGAGCGCATCGGGTCCGGCATTCTCGAACTTGGCGCGCAGGCGCGCGCGATGATCGTGATAGTGCGGGCGGATCGGGTCGGGCGCGTGCGGCTTGATCTGTGGTCCGCGTGAAAGCGGAATGGGCGCCGCGTCCGGCGTGAAGAGGAGTCGCGACGCGTCCTCGACGGCGGTGCGCAAAATCTCTTCGTCGCGCTGGCGGCCCTTGCGCGGGCGATGGCCGGGCGCGCGCTGCGGCATCGCTTAGGCTTGCGCCGCCAGCTTGTGCGGCTGGTCGAGCCCCGCCGGCGATCCCGTGAAAATCTCGACGCCGTCCTCGGTGACGCCCACGGAGTGTTCGTACTGCGCGGTGAGCGATTTATCCTTCGTCACGGCTGTCCAGCCGTCGGCGAGGATCTTCACGCCCGCGCCGCCGAGATTGATCATCGGCTCAACGGTGAAGATCATGCCCTGCTTGAGCGCGGGGCCTTCGCCGGGCTTACCGAAGTGCAGGATGTTCGGCGCATCGTGGAAGACGCGGCCAAGCCCGTGGCCGCAGAATTCGCGCACGATGGAGCAGCGCTCGGCTTCCGCGATGCGCTGAATCGCGTGGCCGATGTCGCCAAGCGTCGCGCCGGGCTTCACTGCTTTGATGCCGGCCATCATCGCGTCGTAGGTCACGTCCATCAGCCGTTCGGCTTTCCGCTTCACGGGGCCAATCGCGTACATGCGGCTGGTGTCGCCGTGCCAGCCATCGACGATGACGGTGACGTCGATATTGACGATGTCCTCGGCCCGCAGCGCGCGCGACGGCGTCGGGATCCCGTGGCAGACGACGTGATTGAGCGAGGTGCAAACCGTGTGGCGATAGCCGCGATAGAATAGGCACGCGGGCGTCGCGCCATGATCGAGCACGAATTCGCGCGCCAGATCGTCGATACGCCCGGTGGTCACGCCTTCCTTCACTTCGGGGACGAGCATGTCGAGGCAGGCGGCGGCGAGCCGGCCTGCCCTGCGCATGCCTTCGAAGGCTTCCGGCGGATGAAGTTTGATTGCTCCCGTGGCCCGGGCGGGCGCTTCGGCGGCGTCAACGTAATCGAGGTCTGCGTGAGTCATTGGCTGTCATGTAGCACGATTGGCGGTTCCGGCGCGACCTCGGGACAATCCTGAGGTTTAACCCCAGGCTTCAATCCTCCGGCCAGGCGTACCCGCGGACGCGCTCAAGATGGCGCTCGAAGATGGCGTGCGCCATGGGGTCGTAATCGTTCACCAGGAAGGCGTGTTTGCGGAAATAGCCCCGGCCTGGCCGTCCGGTGCCCCGGTTGATGACCAGGCAGGGGAGCGGCGGCTCGCCCCGCCTGCGGTTCTCGGCGGCGACCTCGTTCAGGGCGTTCCAGAGGGCGGGCTGATCGAACACGCCGAGATTGATCTTTTCGGTTGCGGCCGCGGCGCGGACCAGTTCCTCGACCTCCTTGTAGTCGAGCGGCAGGCCACTCTCGCTCGCCTGCTTGATGAGGAGCTTGCGCACTAGAAGCGGCAGGGCTGCCGGCACGCCCGCGGCTTCGACTTTGGCGACGCGAGAGAGCTCCGGCGTCGTGGTGAGCGCCTCCAAGCGCTTCACGACACGGAGCCACTCGGGATCGTCCTGCGCGCCTTGCCAGTGCGTGAGATCGACGGTTTCGAGCCGCGAGAAGCCGAGCGGAATATCGCACGCGATGAGGCGCAGCGGGATGAGCACGTTGCGTGCCCGCCCGATGCCGGCCTCGCCGTGCACAAAGTTCGATTCAATCGCGTTGGGGGACCAGCACACGATCATCGCTTTGGCGAGATTGGCCTCGCGGCGGATCTCGGCCTCGAACGATTCCCCCGGCGTCAGGCGCGCATCGATCCAGACGTCGAGATCGATTTCGCGCAGCGCTTGGTTGAGCGTCTCGACGCGGTGGCGGTCGTCGCGCGCATAGGAGATGAAAACGTCGGCCATGGGCGCCCGCGTGATAGGGCGATTCCGCGCCTACGCCTTGGGATAAAGCAGCATCTGTGTGCAGCGGAACGTGGCGATGAGCTTGCCCGCGTTTCTGGCCTCCGCGTCCCAAACCTGTGTGGTGCGCCCGCCGTGAAGAAGCCGGGCTTCGCAGGTGATCTCGTCTCCGATGCGGCCTGTGCCGAGGAAGTTGGTCTTGAGTTCGATCGTGGTGAAACCGATCGAGCCCTCTGGACGGGAGACGACGCAAGCATACCCGCACGCCGTATCGAGGAGCGTCACGACGCTGCCCGCATGCATGTAGCCGTTCGGGGCCATGTGGTGCTTGGCCACGGTGAAGCGACCCTTCGCGGCGCCGTGCGAAATCTCCTCCCAGATCATCCCCAGATGATCCGGCAGATGATCCTTCTGCCCGGCGTTGAAGCGTTCGGCCTCGTTCATGCTCAACGTCCTTTGAAGTTCGGTGCGCGCTTCTCCAGGAAGCTGGCCACGCCTTCGCGGTGATCTTCCGTTTCGAAGAGTTCGCGCAGCGTCTCGATTGTCCAGGAGCCGATCTCGCGCGGATCCCCGAAGCTCCAGCGGCGCAACCCATCCTTCATGTGGCGAAGCGCCAGCGGCGCGTTGGCCGCGATGCGTGCAGCGAGCGCACGCGCTTCGTCGAGTAGCTTCTCGTGCTCCACGACTTTGGAGACAAGGCCGATGGCTTTCGCCTCATCCGCTGGCACGAGATCGCCGGTGAACAGCAATTCAGCCGCCTTTTCGTATCCGACAAGCGCGGGGAGGCGGTAGAATGCGCCGACATCGGCGATGAGCCCGCGCTTGATGAACATCTCGGAGAAGGAGGCCTTTTGCGAAGCGATGCGAATGTCGGCGTAGAGCGCCAGCTCCATGCCCCAGCCGATCGCGGCGCCGTTGACCGCCGCGATCACCGGCCTGTCGCATTCGAGCGCGGCCATCGCCGCGGGCGTCGGCGGGTGGCGCACGGTCTTGGCGCGCGGAATGGGATCGGCCGGGCGTTCCCCCGTCATCATCTCCTTCACGTCCTCGCCCGAGCAGAATGCGGGATCGGTGCCCGTCACGATCACGCAGCGCACGTCCGGAGCGCCTTGCGCGGCGCGGAACGCCCACTCGATCTCGCCGTAGGCGCGCGGGTTGAGCGCATTCCTGCGCTCGGGCCGGTTGAGCGTGATTTCCGCCACGTGATCGCGGACGGAATAGAGCGTGTGCTGAAAATCCTTGGGCGCGATCATGGCCGGCCTCCTCGGGCGCAAGTTTGGACGCGACGCCGCAGCGTAAGTCCAGACGCGGCGATTGAAGGTTCGCTTGGGAGCGGCTTAGGTGCGCGCCATGGCTGACACGAAAGTCCGCGCCGCCGTGCTGCTCATCGGGGATGAGTTGCTCTCCGGGCGCACGCAGGATGTGAACCTCGCGGCGATCGCCAAGTTTCTCGCCCCGCTCGGCGTGCAGGTCGCGGAGGCGCGCGTCGTCTCCGATGAGATCGAAGAGATCGTCGCTGGATTGAATGCGCTTCGCACGCGCTACGATTACGTCTTCACCACCGGCGGCATCGGCCCAACGCATGACGACAAGACAGCCGACGCCGTGGCGCAGGCATTCGGCGTGTCAATCGATGTGCGCGACGATGCGCGGCTCATTCTGGAAACGCACTATCGCTCGGGGCCGCTCAACGAAGCGCGCTTGCGGATGGCGCGCATTCCGGATGGCGCCGTCTTGATCGATAATCCCGTCTCGCGTGCGCCCGGTTTTCTCATGGGCAATGTGTTCGTGATGGCGGGCGTGCCTTCGATCATGCGCGGGATGCTCTTGGGTACGCCGCCGCACATCAAGGGCGGCGCGGTCGTGGAGCAGCGCACAGTGCGCGGCAAGGGCTTGCGTGAGGGCGATCTGGCCGAAGGCTTGAAAGCGATCGATGACAAATATCCTGATGTGAGCTGCGGCTCGTATCCGTGGTTCAGCGCGGAGGGTGTCGGCGCCCATCTCGTCGCGCGCTCTTCAAACGTCGAACAGTTGGACGCCGCCGCGCGCGATATCGTGGCGCTGGTGATGAGCCTGGGCGTCGAGCCGGAGATCATCACGGAGGCGGCGTAAAGAGCCTGGTGCGCTCGGAGGGATTTGAACCCACACTCCCGAAGGAAACGGATTTTAAGTCCGCTGCGTCTACCGATTCCGCCACGAGCGCTTCAGGGCGTCTGCTTAGCCGAAATCGAATAAGAAGAAAGCCGCCGCCCCGGCGATGAGCGAGAGCGCGCCCGCGCCCCAATAATAGAGCGCAAAGCGCCCGCGCCCGATGCCGCCGGCGATCGCGAGTTTCGTGAGCGTGTTGGCGGCTGCCGCAAGCAGGATGGCTTCGGCGGCCGCGTGCGGGTCAAGCCCGTTGCGCGTCATGCCCCCGACTGCGAGTGAGACAGCATCTACGTCCATCAGGCCGGCCGTGGCCGCGAAGGCAAGGAGGCCCGCATCGCCGAAGCGCTCGGTGATGATGCGCGTCGCGGCTGTGACGCCGGCCAGAAGCACGGCGAAGCTCAGCACGGATTTGATGTCGAAGGGGCTGGAGAGTTTCGCGGTCGTTTCCGCTTTCGTCTCGTGCGGCGCGAAATAGCCGAACGCAGCGGCGGCGAGCGCGACGCCCCCTGCCGCGACCAGCGCGGGGAGCGCAGCGGGAAACGCGGGCGTTGCGAAAATCGCGATCAGCGCGCCGACGCGCACGATCATCACGAGGTTTGCGAGCGTCGCCGCCGATGCAGCTTGAACAGGATCGACTTCCCTTGCATGCGCGCGCCGCGCGAGATCGAGTGTCACGGCCGTCGAAGAGACGAGTGCGCCCGCGGCGGCGCCGATATAGAGCCCGGTCCTTTCGCCAAGCGCTTTGAGCGCGATATAGCCTGCGAACGAAGCCGCGGCGATGACGATGGTGAGCAGCCAGATCTCGCGCGGATTGAAGAGGCCGTAAGGATCGAGCGCGCGATCGGGCAGCAGCGGCAGCGCGATGAGCGTCGCCGCGAGGATGAGCAGCGCCGAGCGTATTTCGACCCAGGTGAGCCGCTCGAGCCAATCGTGCAGCGCCGTCTTGAACGCCAGCACCAGCACGAGCGCCACGCCCGCGGCCGCCGCGATCTGCATGGAGCCGACGCTGGCATAGGCGCCGAGCGCGAAAACGAGCAGCCCGCCGACAAGGCCGGTGACTGAGATGTCTCCGTCGTTCCAGGTCTCCCACGCTTTGTAGAGCGTCCACGCGAAGCCAAATACAATCGCGATGGCTGCGAGCGCGACCGGATCGATCAGCACGGCAAGCCGCCCGGAGACGCCGCCGAGCAGGCCGATCAGTGTATAGGTGCGCAAGCCCGCGACGCGCGTTTCGTCTTCTTCGCCGCGCTGCTTCCAGCCGCGCTCGATGCCGACGAGAAAGCCGATGCCCAAGGCAAGGCCCAGGCGCTGGAAGAGTTCGAGAATCTCCATGCCGGCCAGAACATGGCGCGCCTGCCGCCCTTGTGAAGCGCCGTCGCGCGCCGGGGGAAGGGTGGCGCTTTGGGGCTCTTTCGTTTAGCAGCGGCGGCGATGGTTGAGATGGCGACGGATCTTCTGGTCAAGCGCGGCGCTTTAAGAGAGCGGCGTTTCGCAGCGACGCCGGCGCCAGAGGTCGGACCGGGGCAGGCGCTTCTCAAGGTCGATAGTTTCGCGCTGACGGCGAACACCGTGACCTACGCGGCGTTCGGTGATGCGATGCGTTATTGGGATTTTTTCCCCGCGCCGGAGGCGGAGCGCGCCGCGTGGGGCCGCGTGCCGTGTTGGGGCTTCGCGGAAGTCGTCGCCTCGAACGCAGAGGGCGTGCCCGTCGGGCAGCGCTATTACGGCTACTACCCAATCGGCACGCACTTGCTCGTCGAACCCAAGCCGCGCGGCCAAGGCTTCGTCGATCTGGCAGCGCATCGCCAGGCGCTGCCAGGCGTTTATAACGCCTATGAGCGCGTGAACCGCGCCGATGCCGAGAGCGAAGCGATGGCCATGCTCTTCCGCCCGCTCTTCACGACGTCCTTCGTGCTCGACGATTTCTTCGCCGATCAGAACTTCTTCGGCGCCAAGCGCGTCATTCTCTCCAGCGCATCGAGCAAAACAGCGCTCGGCATGGCGTGGCTGATGAGGCGGCGCGGGACAGTCGAGGTGACGGCGCTCACCTCGCGCACGAACGCGCCGTTCGTAGAGAAAACCGGCGCCTACGATCGCATCGTGGCGTATGAGGACGTCGCTTCGCTCGACGCCAATGAGCCAGCCGCTTATTGCGATTTCTCAGGTTCCGCCGGCGTGCGCGCCGCCGTGCATCAGCATTTCGGCGACAAGCTCATGTACGATTGCGCGGTAGGCGCCGCCGATTGGTCGAGCGGGGGCGAGCTTCCCGCCGATCTTCCAGGGCCCGCGCCGCAATTCTTCTTCGCGCCGACACAAATCGAGAAGCGCATCGCGGAGTGGGGCCCTCAGCAATTTGGCGCCAAGCTCTCCGAAGCAACGAACGCTTTCTTCGCGGCTGCGCGGCCCTGGATGCGCATCGTGCGCGGCGATGGGCGCGACGCGGTCGATAAGAGCTGGATCGACACGGTGGACGGGCGCGTCGCCCCGGAAGACGGTTTGATTTTGCGCCTTTGATGAATGCGCCCATATGAGCGTCATGGCCAAGCCGAAGCTCGAATTTGTCGAAGTCTCCCCGCGCGACGGGCTGCAGAACGAAGCGGCGCTCGTCTCGACGGAGACGAAGCTCAAGCTGATCGACCTCATCCTCGCTGCGGGTTTTCGCCGGCTTGAGGCGGGCAGCTTCGTCAATCCGAAGAAAGTGCCGCAGATGGCCGACAGCCCGGCGGTGTTCGCGGGCTTGCCCAGGAGCGATGCGACGTTCATCGCACTGGCGCTCAATCTAAAAGGCGTGGAGCGCGCGATCGAGGCCGGCGCCAAGGAGATCAACTACGTCTTCTGCGCGTCGGACGGATTCTCCGTCCGCAACAACGGCGGAACGGTCGCTGAGACGCTGAAGGTCTGGCCCGACGTCGTCGCCAAGACGAAGGCCGCGAAGGTGCGCCTCAGCGCCGTCGTCTCCACCGCGTTCGGCTGCCCGTTCGACGGCGAAGTGCCGGTCTCGAACGTCACGGCGGTCGCTGAAACGCTTGCCGCACATCCCCCGTTCGAGTTCGCGCTCGCCGATACGATCGGCGTCGCTTCGCCGAAGGACGTGCGCGAACGCTTCGAAGCCGTGAAGCCGATCCTGCCCGACGCACAGCTTCGCGCGCATTTTCATAACACGCGCAACACCGCGCTCGCGAACGCCGTCGCTGCGGTCGAGAGCGGCGTGATGATCCTCGATGGTTCGCTCGCCGGCATCGGCGGCTGTCCGTTCGCGCCGGGCGCGGCGGGCAACGTGCCGACAGAGGATATGCTCTACATGTTCGGGCGCATGGGCTTCGACACGGGCGTCGATTTGGATCGCGCCATCGAAGCCGCGCGCTTTATCGCCGATGCGCTGGGCAAGGACACGCCCGGCATGGTCTCGCGCGCGCCGCGTTTCCCCAAAGAAAAAGCCGCCGCTCCCGCGTGAGAGAGCGGCGGCCGTTTCGGGGATTTTCGACCGATTAGAGCGCGCGGCTGAGCGTGGCCACGAAGCGGCCGTCCGCTGTCTCGTCGCCCGACGGGCCGAAGAGCTCCGCATCGGAATCGTAGTAACGGAGGTCCAGACCGAAGCCATAGAAGCTCAGCGTGCCGCCGACGTTCCAGGTCGTGTAATTGTCTTCGCCGATCCCGAAATAATCGTCGTAATCGACGCTTTGATTGCCGACGGCGCCCGAGATCGCGACCGTGTCGTTGACCGTGTAAGAGACGCGCCCTTCCACGAAGAGCCCGCTGGCGTCATCTGCCGCGAGCGTGTTCGTGAATGTGAAATCCGGCGAGTAGAAGACGTTGCCCGCAAGCGTCAGCCCTTCGACAGGCGAGACGCTGGCGCCGGCGCGGAACTCCCACATGTCGGCCTCAAGCGAGTCATCCATGCCCGGATAGGCGTAGTAGATCACGCCGAAGTCGAGCGTGAACGGCCCAACGACCGGGCGCACGCCGCCATAGAGATCGACTTCGACGGTGCCGTCCGTTCCAAAATCAATGCTCGAGCCCCAGACGCCCGCGTAGAAAATACCGGACGTCAAATCCATCCCGCCTTGGATGGCGATGTCGCTGTCGCTCTGCGAGACGCCGCGGAACACGTAATCGCTGGTGAGAGCGACGTTCCCGGTGAACTCGACTTCCGCGTTGGCCGTGCCGGCGAAGCCGATTGTGGCGGCTGACGCGAGCAGGGCAGCGCCCCAAATCTTCTTCATGATCTTCATCCCCTGATGTCTCCCGGCATTCTTGCCGCAGTGCAGCAAGGCCACTCTTCCCCGTGAACGAGTGTTCCGCGAACTAAAAGTGTCGTCAGATTGCAGGCGCGCCATGGGCCGCGATGCAAATGCAACAGTCCGGAGACGGACTGATTAGAGATTGGGCGGCTCTCTTGTGCTGCGCCGCAAAATGAGGCGCCCGGCGCGGCCTCAGGCCCGAAGCATCGCGCCAAGATGAAGGCCCGCGTCGACCAGCAGGGTCTCGCCCGTCACGTGCCGGGCCGAATCGGAGATGAAGAAGAGCCCGGCCTCCGCGATGTCCTCGGGGGTGGACGCGGCCTGCAACGGCGTCGATTTGATCACGTTCTCGCGGATGCGCGCCGTCACCTGATCGCCGAAGGCGTCGGTGAACCAGCGCGTGTCGATGAAGCCGGGGCAAAGCGCGTTGACGCGGATCTTCGGCGCGAGTGCGCGCGCGAGCGATTTGGTCATGGTGTTGAGCGCGCCCTTCGAGGCCGCGTAAGCGACCGATGAGCCGATGCCCGTCACGCCCGCGATGGAGGAGGTCATGAGCACGCTCGGGCGTTCGGCCGCCTCAAGCAGCGAACGCGCGGCGCGGACCATTTGGAACGGGCCGACGGTGTTCACGGAATAAATCCAGAGGAAGTCTTCCTTGGAGAGCCCGTCGAGATCGGCGTGGTTGGGCACTTGCTTCGTCGTGCCTGCATTGTTGACGAGCGCATCGACGCGGCCGTGCTTGGCAGCGTGCTCCGCGATGGCCCGGCATTGCGCGTCATCCGAGACATCGCCCTGCGCGATGGAGACCTCGGCGCCCTCGGCGCGGACGAGATCGGCCGTGGCCTCCGCCTCCTTCACGCTCTTCGTGCAGTTCAGAACGATCGCCTTCGCGCCGCGCTTGGCCGCGCCGATCGCCATGGCCGCGCCGAGGCCCGTGGCTGAGCCGGTGATGAGCAGGATCTTGCCGTCGAAATCGGCCATGGCGTGCGCCTCCCGAATGTGCGCCGTTGTAAGGGCGCCGCTTCGCGATTAGCTCCTGGCCCATGACGGACAAAAACGAAAGCCTCACGCAGCTCGGGCGCCCGGCGGCGATCCCCGCGAGCCCGGAGGAGGCGAAGCTCGAACGCGCGCCGAACCCGCACAATGGCTCGCTCTATCTCGCGCGCTTCACCGCGCCTGAGTTCACATCGATCTGCCCCGTCACCGGCCAGCCGGATTTTGGCATCCTGATGATCGACTACGCGCCGGGTGAGTGGATCGTGGAGTCAAAGAGCTTGAAGCTCTTCCTGCAGAGCTTCCGCAATCACGGCGCCTTTCACGAAGATTGCACGATCCACGTCGCGAAACGCATCGTCGAAGCGATCAGCCCCACCTGGCTGCGCATCGGCGGCTATTGGAACCCGCGCGGCGGCATGCCGATCGATGTGTTCTGGCAAACGGGCGAACCACCCGATGGGCTCTGGCTTCCGGAGCAAGGGATCGCGGCTTATCGGGGGAGGAATTGAGAGGGTTCACTCTGTTGAGATTTACCAGACCATCGGATCGGCTACTGCGAGAAATGACGCCACGCGCGCGAACGACGGTCCTTTTTCTGCTGCACTACGCTGTCGTGGCCGTAGCAGCTCTAGCCGGGCTCATTCCCAGCGACATGGCCGCCGCAGTCTTCTTCTTGCCGATGGCGCTGGTGTCGCTTGAAGAGACTTTCCTCTGGAACAGGGAGCAAACGCCTACAAATCGCAAGGACAGCTTGGTTTTTGGCGTGTGCGTTCTCGGTCTCTGCATTGCGCTAGCGCTAGGCCCGCTAGGTTACGGCGCGGCGGCATGGATGCTCGGCGGCCTATCCATTGCCGCATGGACGGCTTGGGGGTTTTGGCGTTTGTGGCAATCGAACTAGCTATGTCGCGACGATAGCAGGCATTCTGTCGAGCGTGACGCGGTCATTCAAAGCCGCGACACGCGCGTCTCCACATCCGCTCTCTGCCGCTCCATCGCCGGTTGCTTCGGCGCGCCGAGATAGACGAAGCCGGCGACGCGTTCGCCGTCCTTCAAGCCGAGCACGGGCCGTGCGCGTTCATCGAATGCGGGCCACTCCGTGAGCCAGACGCCTGCGTATCCCATCGCGTGCGCCGCGAGCAGCAGGTTGTAGCAAGCAGCGCCTGACGAGAGGATCTGCTCCCACTCTGGCACCTTCACGCTTTCCTTCGGCGAAGAGACGACCATCACGCAGAGCGGTGTGTGCAAGAAGCGCTTCCGCTCGATCGCCAAGCGCTCCTCATTGACGCCCTGATCGCCCGCTATGATCTCGGCCAGTTCGTCGCTCACCCGCGCGCGCGCTTCGCCTTCGATCACCACGAACCGCCACGGCCCGAGCTTCCCATGATCCGGCACGCGTGCGGCGATGCGGAGAAGAGCGTTGAGTTCTTCTGGGTTCGGCCCGACATCCGGATCGAAGAAGAAGAGCTTGAGCGAACGCCGGAGCGCCAGAAGCTCCAGCGTCTGCGGCGAAAGCCGCGCCGCCGCCAGCTGGTCGTTCTCCTTGGGCGGGGCGGGCAGGGTGGCCGGGTCGAAAGCCATCAGGCGTCCTTTTTGCGATTCAGTCGCAACAGATAGGCGTGCGTCCCGTCCAGCACCAGCTCCGACTTCTGATTTTCGACCGTGGCGCGCATCCGCACGATCCCGGTCGTCCGCTGCGGCTCGAGCGCGGTGATCTCCAGGAGCGGATAGAGCGTGTCTCCGGGGAAAACGCCCTTCAGGAATTTCGCCTGCACCTCGATGAAGCCGACGAGCGACGGCCCGATCACATGCGGAAAGAGCCCGGCGCCAGCGGCCGTCAGCGCCAGCACATGAAGGCCGTGCGCGAGGAGATCGTCATGCCCCGCCGCGCGGCAATAATCGCGGTCGTAATGGATCGGATGGTTGTCCCCGCTGAGCGCCTGGAAATGTGAGAAGTGCGCGTCGGTGATCGTGCGCGCGGGGCAGGGATAGCGTTCGCCAATCTTGAGTTCTTCGAACCCGCGCAGAGGCACGAGCGGCCGGCTCATCGGATCGAAACTTTGTTCGCTCATGGCCGCCGTGTTACGCGCCGCGCGGCGAGGTTTCCATGGCCGATTGGGCGGAAGAGGGCGATCCCTGGATCGTGCGCGCGAAGCGGCGCGCCTACGAAAATCCGTGGTTCGCGGTCGATGAGCATGACGTGACGCATCCCGATGGAAGCGCCGGCTTCTACGGCGTCATCCGCATTCGCAAGCTCGCAGTGGGTGTGTTGCCGATCGACGACGAGGGTTTCGTGCATCTCGTCGGGCAATGGCGCTTTCCGCTTGGGCGCTATTCCTGGGAGATGCCGGAGGGCGGCGCCGAGCCTGGCGAAGCGCCGGAAGATTGCGCGCGGCGCGAGCTCGCGGAAGAGACGGGGCTCAGCGCCCGTGTGCTCACGCCGATCCTGCGCATGGATTTGTCAAACTCGCTGACAGACGAAACCGCCATCTGCTTCCTGGCGAATGAGCTTTCGCCGGGCGCTTCCGCGCCGGAGCCTTCGGAGGCGTTGAAAACCATGAAGGCGCCTTTCCGCGAGGTGCTCGCCCGCGTCGCGGATGGACGCATTTCGGACTCCATGACAGTTGCGGCGGTCCTGCGCGCCCACCAAATGGCGGTGGAGCAGGCGTTGCCCGAAGCGCTTCGGGCTGCGATGCTGAGGGGGTAGGGAGAAGCATATGGCCGAAGCCGCACAGCCGCGTGTGTTCGAAGCCTCAGGCGGCGTCTGGGCGCAACTACGCGTGGAAGCAATGCAGGCCGCGGCCGAGGAGCCGTTGCTCGCCTCCTACCTCCACGCCTCCATCCTTCACCATGAACGCATCGAGGATGCGCTTTCCTACCACTTGGCTTCAAAGCTCGCCGGCGGCGATATGAGCCCGCTGCAGCTCCGGGAGGTGTGCGTCGAAGCCTACGAAGCCGATCCCGAGATCGCGCGCCAAGCCGAGCGCGACATGCGCGTCGTGCGCGAGCGCGATCCCGCGTGCCGCACCTATCTGCAGCCCTTCCTCTATTTCAAAGGCTATGGCGGCCTGCAGGCCTATCGCATCGCGCATTGGCTCTGGGGCCAGGAGCGTGAGGTGCTCGCCTTCTATCTGCAAAGCCGCATCTCGGAACTTTTCGCGGTGGACATTCACCCAGCCGCGAAGATCGGCGCGGGCGTCTTCATCGATCACGCGCACGGCATCGTCATCGGCGAAACGGCCGTGGTGGAGGATGACGTCTCCATGCTTCATTCCGTGACGCTCGGCGGCACCGGAAAAGAGCGCGGCGATCGCCACCCGAAGATCCGCCGCGGCGTGCTGATCGGCGCCGGCGCTAAGGTGCTGGGGAATATCGAGGTGGGCGAAGAGGCGCGGATCGCATCAGGCTCAGTCGTTCTGCAGAACGTGCCGGCGCGCTGCACGGTTGCGGGCGTGCCCGCAAAGCCTGTGGGCGGGCCCTGTTGCCCGGAGACGACGACGCCGGCACAAGCGATGGAGCACCGCATCGCGCCCGATACGGTGATCTAGCTCCAGTCGAGCATCACGCGCTCGCCGTCGATCAACAATCCTTTGAGACGCGCCCGGCCATCCTCTCCGACGGAGACGATGGCGAAGACGCGTTCCTCGCCGCCAGGCCGCTGCGCGCCGACGAGGCGCTCAATGCGCTCCGCTTGCGCTTGCGCGATGTGGAAGCGATCGATGCCGGTTTGCAGCGTGATGACGCCGGGCGTGCCCGGCGCCTCACCTTCGGCGGCACGGCCTTCGGCGCAATACGCGTGGCCGCGCATGATCAGTGCGCTGAAGGCTTGAGCCTGCTCGCGGGTCGCGCCCGCCCCCGAGACGCTGTGATGGGCGCCGTCTGGTGAAAGCGCGATCCATTGCGGCGCGCGGCGCTGATCCAAGCGATCGGCCGTCCCCGGCGGGCAGCGCGCGCCATCGGCCAGCGGCTCTTGCAAACTGAGCACGACATAGTGCCCGCTGAGCAGCGAACGCGGATCGACACCCTGCATGCGCAAAACGACTTCCGTCCCACTCGCGCGCGCCTGGCCCTCATAGAGAACGAGACCGACGAGTGAGAGCGTGCAGAGGATCGCGCTCGCAACGATGCGGAAGGGCTGAGAAAGGAGTTTCATGGCTTGGCCCTCCGCCGCAGCGCGAGGCCCGCGACGAGCGCGACGAGCGCGCACACGAAGAAGACGCCCGCCGCCGCCATGAGATCCAGGCCAAGGTCCATCAGCAGTCCCGCGATCGCGCCGATCAGGGAAAGCACGCCGCCCGCCGTGACGAGCGCGTGCCGATCGAAACGCCCCAGTGCGATCACACAGGCGGAGAGCGCCAGCCAAAGGACGCGGTGAACGATGCCGGCCTGACCGAAAACGCCGTCGCCGTCGAACCCCGAGGCGGCAAAGAAGACGAGAGCCGCCCACGCGAACCAGCCGTAGAACACGCTCGCAAACGCGTGGCCCGTGCTTCGCATCCAACGCGCGGCGCCCGATAAGACCGCAAGCCAGACTGAGAGGAAAAGGATAGCGCCGCCGCGCAGCGAATCGCCGGCGATCTCGAACGCAACCCACGCGAAGGCATAGATGATCGAGAGCGACGCGACGTGCGCCAGCGGGGCGGAGCGCCAGCGCAATGCGAAGAGCGCGCCCGCCGGCCCCGCAATGACGCTCAGCGGCCACGACGCGACAAAGCTGCTGAAGCACGAGTGCGTGTTGAGATCGGCCCAGCCTATGAGAATGAGCGAGGCCATTGCGGCGCCCGTCGAACGGCCGGCGATGGCGAGCAGCGCGGCCGCGACGCCAGATGCGTAGAGCGCGAAGCGTGGATCGCCCGCGATGTCGAAAATTTGCCCCGTCAATCCGATCGAAGCCGAGAACACGAGTGCCGCGAAGGTGAGCAATATGTCGCTCGTCATCGGCCGCACGCGATGCGCCGCCAAGGCCGCGCCGCTCGCGGCTGTCAGGAAGAGCGCAACAAGCGCCGCGAAACGTGTGATCCGCGAGAGCTGATCCCAATTGGCGGCGACGAAAGCGATGACGGCGACGCCGAGCAGCAACCCGCCGATCCAGGCCATGGCCGTTGCGGCGTCCAGCCGGCGGGTGTCCGGGACGGTGTCGAGGATCGCGTCGCGTTTGGCGCCGTCCACTAGGCCCGCGCCGATCCAGCGATCAAGATCGCCCGTCAGCCTCTCCTTGTAGCCAGCCATCCGAGCGCCTCCGCGCGAACCATAGCTGCATTAGGCCGCAGCGCGAAGGCGAGGGTGTGATTGCGTCACGGCGCGAAACGCCCACATCTTGGCGCACAATGGCCTCTCCTCACTATGCGCCCCCGCGTCCGGCGATCCATCTTGTACTCGGCGCCGCCATCGTGGGCGTCACGGTCTTCGAATTGACGGCGTCGTCTGGCGTCATTGAGGCGCTGATCCGCGAATATGGTGTCGTTCCGCTGCGCTTTACCGAGGGCCCCGGCCTCATGCCCTCAAGCGGGGCGGCGCTTTCGCTTGTCGCGCACGCTTTCTTGCACGGCGGCTGGCTGCATCTTGGGATGAACATGTTCGTGTACTTCCAGATCGCCGGCCTTCTTGCTTGGCGGCTCTCCGAACGAGGCGCCGGCGCGCTGCGTTTTCTGGCGTTCTTCGCCGGCTCCGCGGCATCGGGAGCGATCGCCTACATCCTCATCAATCCGCACGCGGACAGTCCCGCCGTAGGCGCGTCGGGCGCGATTTGCGGATTGTTCGCCGGATACCTTTTGGGCGCGCGGCGAAACTGGCGCGACGCGCTGCGCGATCCGCAGATACGCAACGCAGCGCTTTGGTTTCTGGCGATCAATGTGGGGCTCATGTTCTTCATCGCGCAGGGCGGAGTCTTCCCGATCGCCTGGGAGGCGCATTTGGGCGGCTTCCTTGGCGGGCTCGCGCTTTTTCCACTCCTGGCGCCGCGTAGGGAGCGTTACGCAGGCCCCTGGGGGTAGAGAAGGGTTGTGACGCGCGCGCGTTGAGCGCATTCTTCTCGGTGAAGAGAGGAGGCGCACGTATGCTCATTGCGCACGTTCTTCGTGACAAGGGCGTTATGGTTCACGCCATTTCGACCGAGGCGACGCTCGAAGAAGCCGCCCGCGAACTGCATGAAAGAAAGGTCGGCGCGCTCGTCATTTTTGACGATGCCGACACGCCAGTCGGCGTGCTGAGCGAGCGGGATCTTATCCGCGTGATCGCGACGCACGGTGCGCGCGGACTAGGCGAAACCGTCGGCCAAACAATGACGCGCGGCGTCATCACCGCGGCGCCGGATGAATCGATTGACGAATGCCTTGGCCGCATGACGGATCGCCGGATCAGACATCTGCCTGTGCTCGATCACGAAGGACACATTCTCGGCGTGGTCTCGATCGGCGATCTCGTAAAGATGCGCATCATGGCTGCCGAAGCGCAGGCCGCCGCGATGCAAGCCTATATCGCGACAGGCTAAACCTTTTCGTCGCGTTTCAGAGGGTCAGGCAACGCGTCGCCGTCGCGCACGAACGTCAGCGACACCGAATTGATGCAATAGCGCAGGCGCGTCGGCGGCGGGCCGTCCGGAAACACGTGGCCTTGGTGGCTGTCGCAGCGAGCGCAGCGCGTTTCGATGCGCAGTACGCCGAAGGAATTGTCCTCAACAAGTTTGACGTGCGCTTGTCGGAAGGGCTCGTAGAAGCTCGGCCAGCCCGTTCCGCTGTCGAACTTCGTTTTGCTGCGGAACAGCGGTAGGCCGCAGAGCCGGCAGCAGTAGATACCGCTTTCCTCGTTATCGAGCAGGCCGCCGCAGAACGGCGCCTCCGTGCCATGCCGTAGAAGTACGTCGCGCTCCTCGTCGGTGAGCCCCGCCTCCAACTCGGCAAGTTCTGCGGAAGTGGGCGGCGAGAGATCGAAAAGTGTTGCTGTTTCAATATTCATAGCCTGGTGCCTACGCCTGAGGGGCGAGTGATGTTACGGAAAATTCCCTCAAACACTTGATCTTAAACAGAGCGCCGCTTATGTTGCCCGGCTTGCGGCATAGGTGGCGTCGGCTCTCGGGCCTTTCTCGCGCGCCTGTCGCGGCAAATCCACATTGTTTTCGCTCGCTTTTTCGAGGCGCTCGAAACTTGTGAATGTCGCGTGAAAAGTCCGTTGACTTGCCTAAGGCGCACGCATACAAGCCGCGCCTTCCGCCGGGATCACCCCGGCGGCGAATCGGCGAAGCGGCCAAAAGCTGCTCCGTCCGTTTCTGGTCTTTGACATCGTTGTTTGGAGAAGGGAAACGCAGGCGGCGACGCCCTGCGCCAGGGAAAGCCTGGCTCGACGTCGACGGTATGCGTTTTCTGGAATAATCGACTCATACTTGCGCACCGGTTAACGCCGGAGCGCGCAAGTGGTGCGTCGGTTCCCGTTAATAGAAATGCATACGCCAATACGGCGCTCCGAATGTTCGGCTTCGGCTGAAGATCTCGGGGCCAGTCGGAGTCAACTCAACCTGAGAGTTTGATTCTGGCTCAGAACGAACGCTGGCGGCAGGCTTAACACATGCAAGTCGAACGCCCCGCAAGGGGAGTGGCAGACGGGTGAGTAA
>JBFWVZ010000012.1:0-29183 GCA_050246475.1 Hyphomonadaceae bacterium
AAACGGGGGCGACGATGCTGAGATTGCTTCTTGCGGCCGGTCTATGGGCGTGCGCGGCCGGCGCGCTCGCGCAGCAGAACGCGCCGCCAACGCCGACGCGCGACATCTACATGATCTATGTGCAGGTGATGGGGAATCTGGACGCGGCCCACCCACGAGTGGCCGCGCGCGCGGGGCGCAACGACGAGGTCATTTCATTCCCCCTCGCCTATCGCCGCACCGGCGTGCTGCTGGAGGATGTGCGCTTTCCCGGCGCCTGGACCACCTTTGTCCGGGCTGGCGCGCACGGCTACTATGCGGGCGAGTTCGGCTCCAATCCGGCGCTGCCGCGCGCGGGGCGCGGCATGTGGTGCTTCACGGAGGAGCCCGGCGACGAAACGCCCGCCACACGGTGCGTGCTTCAACAGAACGGCGACAGTTGGATCGCCGGAAGCCTGCCTTCCAATCCGTATTTGCCGGTGAGCGTCGGCGTCTATCAGGGCGCGCGCGGCACGACGCCGCCCAATGTCGAAGAGCGGAGCGTGGCCATCCATCCCGATCTCCGCGCCGGCTACACGTTCTCCTATTCGCGCATCGACGCATTCTATCTGCAGCTTCGCGTCGGCGGACGCCCGATCGCACCAGCCCACTATCTGCGCATCGCGCGCGAGACGGACGGCAGCGGCTATCTCGAAACGCCGGCGGGCGTCATCCGCCTCACGCCGCATCAAGGGCGGCGCGGCGTCAACATACAGCTCATCGCGCCAAGCATTTGAACCGCGCTATCGGGAATTCGTACGCGCTGCCCAATCGGCGATTGCCGCGGGCGCGCTGGAGGGAAACGGCGAGACGCAGCTCACATTGATCTCGCAGAGCGCGAAGCGGCAGCCGCGCGCGGGCGAAGCACGCCAGAGAAAGTCAGCGTCCCAAATCGCGGGCAGATCGCGCTCCTCCATCTGCAGCGTTCGCAACATCGCGGGCGTCCACGCGCCCTCCATCGCGATGCGCAGATCGGCGAACGGCTGATAATTTGCGCCGTGCATCTCCTTCGACGCCTGCATGGTGAAGGCATCGGGCGCGCGCGGCAGCTGAATCGAAAAGCCCACGACGCGCGGGCCGGACATGTAGCAGCGCACCATGCCTGTGTGCGTCGGGTGGCATTCCTGATCGACGATGCGGGCGCCGCGCGAGAAGACAGGCGCAAGTGCGGCGCAAAGTTCCGCAAATGACAGCTTCTCCGCCACGCCGGATGAGGCGTGATGCACATCGAACGCGTCTCCGTTGCGCGACACGCGCATGACGCCCTGCCCGTCATTGCCCCGCGAGGGCTTCAGGACGCGCGCGCCACGTTCCGCCGCCTCAGGAAACGCGCGTTCGAAATCGCCCAACGACTCGTGGAGTTCGCAATCGGAGCCCCAAGTGAAATCGCGCGTGCGATGGAGCACCTCTTTCACGCCCATCTTGGCGATGACATCGGGATGCGCGCTCACCCACGCGCCGCGCGCGCCCGCCTCCCGCAACAGCGCATCGACACGCGTGCGTTCCTCTCCCGCCGCGATCGGGTTCACCCAAACGAGCACGCCTTCGCTGCCTTCGAGAAGCGCGCGCGCCTCCTCCACGCGATCGTCGAAATATTTGACGCCGCGCACATCGAACCCGCGGGCGCGCAACGCGTCCTCGATCGGGCGAAGCCGCTCCTCATAGCGCGTCGGCGCATCGGGCGCGCTCGGATCGCCGCGCCAGACAAGTGAAATGGTGAATTTTGCGGCCATGCCTCTCTCCCAAACGGGGATGAGCGGCGCTTGGGCGGGCGAACCCGCCTCCAACCGGGCGACCGCGACGGCCCGGCGCACCGGATGTAGCCGAGACCAGCGCGGCTTTCCACCATGATGATTGGCGTCCGGGAAAACACGCTAAGCTGGCCGCATGAGACTCACGGCCAAGCCGATCGCCATCGCCTCCGACCATCGCGGCTTCGCGCTCAAGGAGCGTTTGAAGGCGTGGCTTCGCGCGCATGACTATGCCGTGACGGATTGCGGCGCGGGAAACGCGGACGAGCGCGTCGATGCGATGGATTTTTCCTTGAAGGCCGTGCGCGAGATCAAGCACGGGTGCGCCGATTTCGCGATCGGCATTTGCGGCAGCGGGCAGATGATGGCGATCACAGCCAACCGCTTCCCGTTCATGCGCGCGACGCTTCTGCATGCGCCAGCCGAGGCCGCGCCCGCGCGCGAACACGGCGACGCCAACATGCTGGCGCTGGGCGCCGACACCATCGACGCCGCGACGGCGGAGCAGATCCTGGAGACGTTCTCGCGACGGCGGCGCTTGGCGATCGCTACGCCGCGCGCCGCGCGCGGCTCGCGGCGCTGGATGTGGCGCAGATTTAGGAACGGCCGCTCGCGCCGAACCAGAGCATGCTACGCAGCACGCCTCTTTTCGGCAAACCACGCGATCACGAAGATCACGCCGGCGCCCACGACCAGACGGTAGAAGCCAAACACGCTGCGCGCGGTTTCTCCAAGGTTCGCCGCGCCCACCTCGACGAAGCGCAATCCGAGCACTTCCGGGAAATCGAACAGCAAGCCGTTGAGCGTTTCCTGCAAAGTCATCAGGACGGCCGTTCTAGTGACGTTGGCGCCGGCCATCGCGGGGAGATCGCGCACGATTGCGGCTTCGGCGAGATATGACAGGCAGCCCAAAGCCGCAAACAGGATCAGCAACATAGCGAGCAGCGTGCGGACGGGCGCGGCGTTCAGACCGGCGGCTCGATAGAGGCTCATCGCGCGCACATGCACGGCCGTGAGCGCCAAAAGCACGACGGACACGATCACGGCGCCAATCGCCAAGCCTTGAATGTTGGCGACGTCGAATTGGAATGCTTCCGGATAGCGCGAATATATGACGGCATGGCCCAGCGCGTATCCAATATAGCCAAGCACCGCCAATTGCAGCACCACGACGCCCGCGCCCATTTTTATGGGTTGCTTGAAGTTCGTGAGCTGATAGCGGCGAGGCAAGCCCAGAAAGAGCAAGTATATCGGGTTGCGCCCAGTCAACGCCCGCACGATCAGCAATAACAAAAACGGCGTCGCGATCGCCGCCGTGGCGCGGCTTACGGCGAAACTTAGGTTCACAAGCAGCAAATGATCTGTTGGAGGAGCCGCGACGGGGCCGGCGAACAGTTCAAGATAATCGAAGAACGCGCCGCGCGCGAACTGGGCGCCTGTGTACGAAAGCGCATCTGCGACGCTCCACGCGCCCTCTCCTCCATCGCTGCACACCCGCACTGAGAGCAGCACAAAGAAGAAGTTCAAGTAGAAAACGGTCCACCATAAATTGACGATGGCGTAGGTGTGCGCGGCGGCGGTGAAGACGTTGGCGTCGCCATATTCGGATTGCCGCAGATCGTCGATGAACTGCCCAGTCTGGCGCCAAACCAGAAGGTTGACGAAGACGAGCCATGCGAGTGCGGCGCCGACAAGCCATGCCGATGTCTGCGTGATGCAAATGCCCGGGTTCGTGCGGAAAAACGCCAGCAAGCCGATCATGATCGCTTGGCTGACGACGGTCGAAACTATTGCGGCAGCCACGGCCCGGCGCTGCGAAAGGCGGAACAACGCGTACGCCACAACGGCCAAACCGGCCACGATTGCCAGCACGAGCCCCGCAACGCCCCACACACCGCCGGCAGCGGGCGAATTCGCACCGCTCGCCGGCACAGTCGCGCTTCCTCGCAACGGGAAGATGGTCGCGATGCGCTGTCGAAACGCTTCCGAAAAATACCGATCGAGGAACGGACGGACGAAGTCGGGGTCTTCCAGCAATTCCCTCGCGCGCTGTCCCGCCCGCTCGTAAAAGGGATTGCCGAGCGCGCCTGCGTGCGTGCGCACTTGCGCCATCAAATCCTGATATCCGGCGCCGTATGAGCGAATGAGCGCGTCCTCTCGCGCCGTGAACCTGCCGGGCGCGTAGCGGTCGCCCACCATTTCACGCGCGATGCGTTGCAGCATGTCGTTCGCGGCGAGTTGACGCGATACCGTGTCTATCTCGTCCACACCTCGCAGGTCGGACGTGACCTGCGCCCAGGCGGGCATCTCGGACACCCACGCGTCCTGGTCCTGTGCTGAGGCGGGCGAACGGGCAAGGAAGAACGCGCCAAGTGCAAGCAGGCACAGGCATTTGAAGAACCAGCGCGCCATTTGATCCCTCCGCCCTCCAATGAAACCACGCCGCGAAGCGCTCACGAACTGTTTGTTAGCGATTAGGCCGCTTCCGGACGGTCGCCCGCCGGAGCGGGCTGCGCTTGCTTCCGCCTTTGATCGGCGGCATCTGCCGCTGGGCCGACGTCCGCGGAGAGGAAGCATGACGCACCAACCCCTCCTCGTCTCGCCCGGCCAGCCGGAGGATCGCGCGCGCGAGGATGTGCTGGCGACGCTCGCGTTCGGCATTGCGCCGCTCCTCATTGTGTTGGCGATGGGATGGGAGCTGAGGCTCCTCATTCTGGTGATCTGGTTCGACACCGCGCTCGCAGGCGCCCAAGCGCTGGCGATGATCGCCCACGCACGCAAGAGCGTGAACGGGCGCACGGCGAGCCGCATCGCCGGGGGCTCGTTCTTTGTGATCCACTATGGCGGTTTCACCGCCGCGTTCTCCTTCATCGCCGTAACGGCCTATCAGATGCTCGGCCCCACGCCCGCACAGCCGAACGCGGACGGCACATACAGTCTCGATTTCGCCGCCGCGCTCACCGCCATCGCGGCGAAACCGGTTTTGCTGCTGCCGCCGCTTATCTGGCGCATTCTGCGCTACCGCCGTTTCCTCGCGCGCGAGGAAGGCCGCACCGCCAGCGTCAACGGCATGATGGGCTTCGCCTACATTTCGTGCGCGGGCTTCTGGTTCATCGCGCCGAATTTGGCGCTCGCCGAAAACGCCGGGCCGAGCATGGTGTATTGGCTCGTCGGCTATCGGCTTTTGCTCGACACGCTCGACATGTGGCTGCGCACAAGAGCGGCGCGCGACGCGGCCGCGGCCCCGTTGCAGCGTACGCCGGCGCCGCGCGGAATCGCCTTCGACGTCAGAACCGCTCCGCGAAGCGGCGAATATTGGATGATCGGCGCAGGCATCGCCTTCATGGCGCTTGGCGCGATCATTATCGTGAACGTGCGCGGCAATCTCGTCGGCCCGGCCATGCTTGCATTCGCGACGCTATGGACCGGGCTCGTCGTTTATTCGCTGACAAACGCGCGCCGGCGCCTCGCGCGCGCGCTCGATAACGGGAGTGCGTTGGTCGTTGAGGGGCCAATCAGCGGCTATGCCTTTAGCGTCACGGCGCAAAAGGCGACGGAGAGCTTTTCGATCAACGGCGTCCAATTCGCGTACGCCGCCGGCCTGCTCGACGGCGGCTTCAACCGCACCGCCGCGGCAGGCGGGCCGGTGCGCGACGCCGCGCGGCTGCGCGTGCACTATGTGCGCGTGCGCGAGAAGAACGTGATCGCGAAGCTGGAGGTGCTGGGATAGCGCGGACGCTCAATGCGAAACGAGTTCATAGACGCGAATGCTGGAAATGAAGGGATTGGCGCGCGCCAAGGCTTCGGCCTCGTCCATGCTTTCTGCGTTGATGATGGTGTAGCCGGTTAGCGCGTCGCGGCCCATGGGAAGGTCCGTAGTCCCGGCGCGGGAAATTTCGCGCCCGCCGCGCAGTCCGGCATTGTCGATCGCCATTGGCGCAGCCGCCGCGAACCACTTGCCCCACGCGGCCATGATCTCGGGCGTCGGCGTTTCAAATCCGACGTGCAACAGCATGAAGCGCTTCATCCGATCCTCACATTCCCGGCGGCATCTTGTCGAACGCGGGCAGGCCCTCTTGGCGCACATCCCAACTCGCGGCGCGCGCGGTGTAGACGTGCATTTGCGGTTTGAAGACCTCGGGATCGTCGAGGCTTGAAGCGCGCAGGAACACCATGCCGGGCATCGCCGCATTGGTCGAATAGAGCGCCGAGCCGCACGCCGGGCAGAAATAGCGCGTCACCATGGCGCCGCTGTCGGCGGGCCGCGCGTAGCCCTTGGCTTCTCCCTTCATCGTCAGCGAAGATTCGGGAACCGCGAGATGGGAGCAATGCCCGCTGCCGCTGGAACGCCGGCAATCCTCGCAATGGCAATGGCCCATCATCGCCGGTTCGGCCGAGCACGCATAGCTGACGGCCCCGCACAGGCAATGACCGGTGAACGTTTCTGGCATGGGACGCGGGCTCCTTCTCTTGGGCTCGACTGATGCGCGAGGCGCAAAATATGTTCAAGAACATATTCTGTTCGATGTCAGACTCAGCGCCGATGGAGGAACTGCATGCCGTATAGCGCCCAGCACAAGCGCGACACGCGCGCCAGGATCGTCGAGAATGCCCGCATTCTCTTCAACCGCCACGGATTTGAGAACGTCACAATCGATATGGTGATGGAGGAAGCGGGACTGACGCGCGGCGGCTTCTACAATCACTTCCGCAGCAAGGAAGAATTGTTTGCGGCCGCGGTTTCGAGCTTCCTCATGGGGCGCGGCGCCCAATGGCGCGCCGATGCGGGCATCGATCCCAACAAACCAAGCTCAGAGACCGCGGCGCAAATGCTCGCGGGTTATCTTTCGCCCGAGCATCTCGAAGATCTGGACGGCCAATGCCCGATGATTGCGTTGCCCTCGGACGTGGCTCGCGGCAACGCGGATGTGCAAGCCGCTTACCAGCAGCTGCTCGAGGGCATGGTTTCCGTATTTGCGCGCTCGCTGAAGGGATCCAAACGCACCAACGAGCAAACCGCTTTGGTTCTCACCGCACTCTCGGTTGGCGGCATGGTGATTGCGCGGACGTTGCCCGATTCAAAACTGGCGGAGCGCGTGCGTAAAACGGCGTTCATGCACGGGCGCCAGGTGCTGGGGGCCGCTTGATCGCGTGTCCGCGCGCGCGCAGGCCGCCCAAACCAAAACGGCCCCGGATTGCTCCGGGGCCGTTTGATTTTCGTCTTATCGCTTTGCTCAGCTCGCGAGCGGGGTCGCGGCCTGGATGCGCGCGGCGCGGGCCAGGATTTTCGGCCAGAGCGCGAGCGAGAGAAGATGCGCGTGCATCACGGCGGAGACGCCGCGATCGCGCAGCTCGAGATACGTTTCCTTCGGCAGCGCGTTGAGCTTCGTCTCCGAGATGCGGAGATATTCGCCGAGCTTCTGCGGCTCGCCGGCCGTGCCGTCCGGATTGGCGCGCGGAATGGAGAGCGGCGTCAGCTCGAAGAGGCCGTGCTGATCCATGAGCCGCACGAACTCCGTCGTGCGCCGCGCCAGCATGTCGAACTCGCGGCAGAACTGGATGGCGTCCTGCGTGTAGCGCGAGGGCTGATCGCCTTCGAAGAACTTCATCTCCGGGGCCGTGGAGATCATCTTGGCGCCGCGATCGATGCACACGACGACGCGCTGGCTCTCATCGCCTTGCGCGGGCGTGGGGGCCGCTTGGCCGTTTTGCCCCGCAATGATCGGCAGGAACGGATAGCGCCGCGCGAACGCCGGCAGATAAACTTCCGGATCGAGCGCGCCGTCCGATGAAAGAAACACGTTCATCCCGGGCCGGAGCCCCATGACCGCGAGCGGCGCCTTCGATTGCGTGTCGAAGATGATCGGGTAGCAGACCGCGGCGAGGCCGAACTCATCCACCGTCAGCGGCACGAGATGCGTCTCGGCCAGGAACGAGAACGGATTCTGCACCTGGGAGATGCCCAGCGCGGCGTGCTTCTCGTGCGAGAGCGGCTCGAGCTGGTTGTAGAACAGGATTTTCCCGAGGGTCTGCGCGCCGCCGGGCTGTGCACTCGTCATAGGACGGGTCTCCAGTCTGATTTCCGGGGTTCTCAACCACGAATGCGCCTTTCGGGCAACACCGGGGCGCCGGAGCGGCAGGTTCCTCACAGATTCTCCCGTGCTAAGGGAGCCCAAAACGAGACCTCAAAAGCGAAAAACGGGAGAGCGCGCGTGCCGATCGACTACCAAGCCGCCATGGCCCTCAAGAGCGAGGGGCAGACTTTTTCATACCGGGACCGGGAGACGATGCTCTACGCGCTGGGCATCGGGATGGGCGCCGACCCGATGGACGCCAAGGAACTGCCTTTCGTCTATGAAAACGGCCTCAAGGCCATGCCCACGCTCGCCACCGTCGTCGCCTGGGGCGCCGGCGCGACCGGGAAGGTCGGGATCAATTATCTGATGGTTGTGCACGGCGAGCAGCGCCTCACCGTGCACAAGCCGATGCCGACGGAAGCCGAGATCACCGCCGACTGGCGCCTGACCGACATCGTGGACAAGGGCGCGGGCAAGGGCGCGATCCTCTGGGGCGAGACCGTGCTCAAGGAGAAAAAGAGCGGTGACAAACTGGTGACGCTGACGGGCGCGACCTTCGCGCGCGGGGACGGCGGGTTCGGCGGCTCGCCTTCCGGCGGGCTTCCGCCGCACGAAGTGCCCACGCGCGCACCCGACGCGGAATGCACGCTCACGACGCGCCCCGACCAGGCGCTGATCTATCGCCTCTCCGGGGATCGCAACCCGCTCCACTCCGACCCCAACATCGCCAAGATGGCGGGCTTCGATCGGCCGATCCTGCATGGGCTCTGCACCTACGGAATTTGCTGCCGCGCGGTGCTTATGACGTATGCGGATTATGATCCCACGCGGATCAAGGCGTTCGACGTGCGTTTCTCGTCGCCCGTCTTTCCGGGCGAGACGATCGTGGTGCGGATGTGGAAGGACGGCGAGACGGTGTCGTTCGAGGCCAATGGGAAAGAGCGCTACGTCACGGTGATCAAGTATGGGCGCGCGGTGGTGAGCTGAGCGGGTGAGCAATGCCCCTCCTCCTAGAGGGAGGAGGGGTTGGGGTGGAGGTGAAGATCAAGCACGCCGGTTGCGCGTGTCGCTCACCCTCCCCCTTGATCCCCCTCCCCTCCAGGGAGGGGGAAGCGAGGAGAGCCGAAATGAAGCACGTTGCGTTGGCTGTTGGTCTCGCGTTGCTCGCGGCATGCACGCCGCCCGGCGCTGAGCGCGCGCAAAGCGCGTTCGACGCGCGCGTGGACGATTGGACGCGCGAGCTCGCGCAGGACAGCCCGGAGACGGCGACGCGCGCGGCCCTCTCGCGCGAGATCGCGGGCGAGGATTATGAAGCAAGGATCGATGATCGCTCGGCCGCCGCCGAGGAGCGCCGCCGCGCCGCGCGGGTGCGCCGCCTCGCCGAGATCCGCGCCTTCGACCCCGCTTCGCTCGACGACGCCGACCGGCTGACGCACGCCATCCTTTCGGAGCAATTCGAATCCGGCGCCGCGCTCGCGGAATATTCGTTTGGCGAGCAGAGCGGCATCGCCGGGCACCGCCCCTACGTTCTCGATCAGCAGGACAGCGCGTTCCTGACGCTGCCCGATTTCCTCGACAGCCGCCACGCGATCGCGGCGTTCGGCGATGCCGAGAACTATATCGCGCGGCTTCGCCAGGTCGGCCCCGCGCTCGATGCTGAAACCGGGCGCGCGCAAACGGACGCGGAGGCCGGGATCGTTCCGCCGGACTTCATCATCGACCGCACGCTCGAATCGCTCGACCGCGCGATCGGCGCGCCGCTCGAAGAGCAAGTCTATCTCACCAATCTGCGCGCCAAGCTCGATGCGCTGGCGCCGGCGCCGGAAGCCCCCGCCGCGGGGCAGCCTACGCCAACGCCTTCGCAAGAGCGCCGCCGCGCCGATCAAATCTACGCGCAGGCGCAAGCGATCGTGCGCGACGAAATCATTCCCGCGCACCGGCGCGCGGCGGCCGCGCTGCGCGCGTTGCGCCCGCGCGCGACGCATGATGCCGGCGTTTGGCGGCTGCCGAACGGGGACGCCTATTACCGCGCGATGCTTCGGCAAGAGACGACGACCAATCTTACGCCGCAGCAAATCCACGACATTGGCCTCGCGCGCGTGCGCGCCCTCAACACGCAGGCGGAAACGTCCTTGCGCGCGCTGGGGCTGACGGAAGGCACGGTGGGCGAGCGCATGGCGCAGCTCACGGCCGATCCGCAATATCGCTATCCGGAGACGGACGAAGGCCGCGCGCAGCTGATGGCGGACGTGCGCCGCCGCGTCGATGCGATCATGCGCCTTGCGCCGCAATGGTTCGGGCATCTGCCGCGCGCGCGCATGGAAGTGCGCCGCGTGCCGCTCGTCGCCGAAGTCGGCACGACGGGCGCCTATTATGAGAGCCCCGCGCTCGATGGCTCCCATCCCGGCGTCTATTATATCAGCCTGCGCGATCTCTCCGAGATGACGCGCATCGATCTGCCGACGCAGGATTATCACGAGGCGGTGCCCGGGCATCACTTCCAGATCGCGCTCGCGCAAGAGCAGCAAGGCCTGCCGCTGCTTCGCCGCCTCATCGGCTTCAACGCCTACGCCGAAGGCTGGGGCCTCTATGCCGAGCAGCTCGCCGATGAAAACAATCTCTACGCGGACGATCCCATCGGGCGGATCGGTTATCTGCGTTGGCAGCTTTGGCGCGCGGCGCGCCTCGTCGTGGACACCGGCATTCATTCGCTGCGCTGGAGCCGCGAACAGGCGATCGACTATATGAGCGCGACGACGGGCGATGCGCCCGCCGTGATCGCCACCGAGATCGAGCGCTACGCCGCTTCGCCGGGGCAAGCATGCGGTTACGAATTGGGCCGGCGCGAGATCGCGCGCCTGCGGGACGTGGCGCGCGCGCAATTGGGCGATCGCTTCGACATTCGCCGCTTTCATGACGCCGTGCTCTTGAACGGAGAGCTGCCGCTCACAGTTCTCGATCAGAGGATCGCCGCCTGGATCGAGCGTGAGCGGCGCTAGGGGAGATAAGATCATGTGGAGTTTGAACCGCCGCACGATGCTTTTGGGCGCGACCGCGCTCGCCGCCTGCGCGCCGACGATGAGCGCCCAGACGCCCCCACAAGCGCCCTCCTCCTTCGCCGCGCGCGTGGAGGATTGGACGCGGCGCATCCTCCGCGAACAGCCCGAGACCGGCACCGCGCTCGCGCTGCCGCAAGAGATCATGGGCGGGCCTTACAACAATCGTCTCGACGATCGCTCGCCTGGCGCGGCCCGCGCCGCGCGGGAAAACGCGCGCGCCTTTCTCGCCGAGCTCAATGCGATCGAACGCGCGCCGCTCTCCAGCGCCGATCAGGTGACGTACGACGTGCTCAAGGCGCAGTTCGAGAATGTCGCGGCCAACGCGCAATTCTCTTACGGCAATATCGGCCAGCTTGGCGGACCCAACCCGTACGTGTTGAGCCATCAGGCGGCGGCGTTCGTCAATCTGCCCGATTTCTTCGACAGCCAGCACGCGATCGTCAGCAGCGACGATGCGGAAGCCTATGTCGCGCGGCTCGATCAGGTCGCGGACGCGCTTGATCAGGAGCGCGCGCGCGCCGAGCAGGACGCGGCCGCGGGCGTCATCCCGCCCGGCTTCCTGATCGACAAGACGCTCGCCGCGCTCGACACCGCGCTGGCGACTCCCGCGGAAGAGCAAACCTATCTCACCGCGTTCAACCGCAAGCTCGCGGCGGTGACGCTGCCGGCGGAGCTCGGCGGGCGGCTCTCCTCACGCGCGGAGGCGATCGTGCGCGACGAGATCATGCCCGCGCATGCGCGCACGCGCGATTTCTATCGCGGCCTGCGCGCCCGCGCGGCCGATGCAGCCGGGATTGGCGCGCGCCCCCAAGGCGCGGACTATTATCGCGCCGCGCTTGGCTATTACACGACGACCACGCTCGCGCCGGAGGAGATCCATCAGATCGGCCTGGCGCGCGTCGCGGAAATCGAAGCGCGCGCCAATGAGGCGCTGCGCTTGGAAGGATTGACGCGATACAGCGTCGGCGCGCGCCTGCGCGCTTACACCAACGATCCCGCGCGTCGTTACTCGAACGACGATGCGGGGCGGGCGCGCATTCTGGCGGACACCAACGCGCGCATTCAGCAGATCATCGAACTCGCGCCGCAATACTTCAACCGCCTGCCGCGCGCGCCGATCGAGGTGCGCCGTATGCCGCCCGTGGTCGAAGCGACGCAATCGGCGGCCTATTATCAATCGCCCGCGCTCGATGGCTCGCGTCCGGGCGTCTATTATATGACGCTTCGGGACATGAACACGGTCAGCCGCGTCGATCTCGCGACCGTGACGTATCACGAGGCGGTGCCGGGCCATCACTTCCAGATCGCGCTCGCTCAGGAATTCGAAACGCTGCCGCTCATCCGGCGGATTCTCTATATCAGCGCGTACGGCGAGGGCTGGGCGCTCTATGCCGAGCAGCTCGCCAACGAGATGGGCATGTACGCCAACGACCGCGAAGGCCTCATCGGGCATTATCGCTGGGCGCTGTGGCGCGGCGTGCGGCTTGTGGTGGATTCCGGCGTGCACGCGCTCGGCTGGACGCGCGAACGCGCGCGCGCCTACATGCAGGACACGCTCGGCGACGATCCCACCATCATCGCCAACGAGCTTGACCGCTATTGCGATTGGCCGGGGCAAGCGTGCGCGTACGAACTGGGCCGGCGCGAGATCGTGCGGCTGCGCGAAGACGCGCGCACGGCGATGGGCGCGCGGTTCGACATTCGCGGCTTCCACGACGTGGTGCTGGCGAACGGCAACGTCCCGCTTACCGTGCTTGCGCAACAAGTGCGCGCTTGGAGCGGGGCGGCCTGATTTCTCCTTCTCCCCTTGTGGGAGAAGGTGTCTGAGCGAAGCGAAGACGGGTGAGGGGTGAGCGCGATCCTTCGCAGGTTGCGCTTGCACCCCTCACCCGGCGCGTTCCGCGCCGCCCTCTCCCACAAAAGGGAGAGGGTGAGGATTGATGTCGTCCGTGTTCGGATTGCATGGCGCTGTTGCGCACAACAAATGCACGGCGCCGCCCCATCTTGGCCGCGATCCGGGCGCGCACTCCATGACAGCGGCGTAAGCCGCGCAGGGGAGATTCGACATGATGCGGGCCGAGACCTTTCGGCGCGCGGCGGGCGCGCTCGTTATTCTGGCGCTCGTCGGCTGCGCGACGCAGACAACGCAAACGGCGCAAGAGCAGGACGAGATGGCGGCGACCGCGCGCGATCGCGAGGCCGGGCCTCCTCCGCCGCCGCCACCCCCGCCTCCCCCGCCGCCGCCAGTCGCTCAGATGCCGATGATGCAAGGCGGCGTCATCGGACGCGCGCAGATGCGCGCCGCGCCTTACGCGCAGACCGCGCCGCAGCCGATGCCCGGCACGATCGACCGGGACCGCTACGAAGATGTCGAGCCCAATCCGGTCCGCCAAGTCGCGACCGATCCGGTCTCGACCTTCTCCGTCGATGTGGACACGGCTTCGTATGCGAACGTGCGGCGCTTCCTCAATCAAGGGCAATTGCCGCCGCCCGATGCGGTGCGCATCGAGGAGCTGATCAATTACTTCGATTACGATTATCGCTTGCCGCGCAACCGCGCGCGCCCGTTCGAGCCCATCGTGCAGATCATGCCCTCGCCTTGGGCGGAAGGGCGCATGCTGATGCACGTGGCGATCCAGGGCTATGACGTGATCCCCGCGCAGCGCCCCCCGCTCAATCTCGTGCTGCTGCTCGACGTCTCCGGCTCGATGAACGGGCCTGATCGACTGCCGTTGGCGATCCAAGCGTTCCGCATGCTGACCGATCAGCTGACGGCGCGCGATCATGTCTCCATCGTCGTTTACGCAGGCGCGGCGGGCGCCGTGCTTGAGCCGACGCCTGGCAATGAGCGCGCGCGCATCAACGCCGCGTTCGATCAATTGCAGGCCGGCGGCTCGACTGCAGGCGGCGCGGGCCTCGCGCTCGCCTACTCGCTGGCGCAGCGCAATTTCGACCGCAACGCGATCAACCGCGTGATCATCGCCACGGACGGGGATTTCAATGTCGGCACGGTGGACGATCAGAGCCTCGAAGGCTTCGTGACGCGCCAGCGCGAGAGCGGCATCTATCTCTCGGTGCTGGGCTTCGGCGGCGGCAATTACAACGACCAGCTGATGCAGACGCTGGCGCAGAACGGCAACGGCACGGCCGCCTACATCGACACGGTCGCGGAGGCGCGTCGCGTGCTTTCCGACGAGATGGCCTCCGCGATGTTCCCCATCGCCAACGATGTGCGCCTGCAAGTGGAGTTCAATCCCGCGCAGATCGCGGAATATAGGCTCATCGGCTACGAAACGCGCATGATGCGGCGCGAGGATTTCAACAATGACCGCATCGATTCCGGCGACATCGGCTCTGGGCATTCGGTGACGGCGATCTATGAGCTGACGCCCGTGGGCGGGCGCACGATGACCGATCCTCTTCGTTATCAACGCGAAGGCGCCAGTCCGACGCCAAACCCTGCATCGGAGATCGCGTTCCTGCGCATCCGCTACAAGCTGCCGGGCGAGAGCGAGTCACGCCTGATCGAACGAGCGATCACGCGCGCGGACCAAGTCGCGTCCATCGCACAAGCCAGCGAGCAAGCGCGCTGGGCGACGGCTGTTGCAGGATACGGGCAATTGCTGCGCGGCGATCCCTACCTCGATGAGGGCTACGACTGGCGCGACGTGATCGATCTCGCGCAAGGTGCGCGCGGGCGCGATGAGTTCGGTTGGCGCGCGGAATTCGTGCAGCTCGCGCGCACGGCGCAAACCGCGCAAGCGGCGGCGCCGCCCGTGGTCGCGAACCAAGGCGAACCGCGGCGGCGGCGCACGCCGCAAAACGCGCCGGGGATTCCGCAGCCGCAGTGAGACGCGCGTTCCCCTCGCCTTCAGGGGAGGGGCTAGGGGTGGGGTGATGCGCAACGCATCGCAGTCAACGCGCGATCAAGAAGACCGAACGTAGAGGTTCACCCCACCCCCTGCCCCCTCCCCTCGCGGGGAGGGGGAGTTGCGTTAGCGTCTGTTCGCCGCTGGGCGATTGTTGCGCACGACCACATCCGGCAAGCGCTGCACGCGCCAAGTGAAGGTGTAGCCGCCGCGCCGGAGCGATTCCGTGTGGATCGCGCCGGCTTGCGGCATCGCGGCGAGCAACTCCGCCTGGCTGTAGGCGATGGTGTAACGCGCGATCAGATCGTCGGCGCAATTGTGCGCGCCGACTTCGCCGGGCAGCGATGCGAGGCACGCATTGGGCGTCCAGCTTGAATCGGATTCCCAAAGCTCCACGATGAATGAGAACGGGCCCGCCACGCCGCCTTCGCGGCAGCGCCACGCGATGGGGCGCCCGTTGCCGCCCGTGTAGGTTTCGCCGATGGGCGTCAAGCACGCATTGGCCTGCGCGAAGTAACGTGTTTCGTCCGTGTCCACATCGCCCCATTGCGGCGTGTGCACGGCCGAATTGGTCGCGGGATCGCGGAAGATGGCGTAGACTTCGTCCGATCCCGCCCAATCGGCGCCGGTCTCGTCATTGGCGTGGATGGAGACCGGATAGGCCATGAAGCGCGGCTCGGCGCGCTGAAGCACATTCGTCTGGTTCTGGAAGATTTGCGCGTTGCGCTGGAAGGTGAAGCTCTGCGCGTGCGCGGCGGGCGCGAGGGCCGTGAGCGCGAGCGCGGCCGCGGCGGCGAGGAATTTCGGGGACATGCGCGATCTCCTGAAGAGCCGCGTGCATGTTCGCGCGGATGCGATCGCGGCGCCGTGACGGGCGTCATGCGGCTGGCTCAACGCTTTGCTCCCCCTCGATGGGGGAGCTGTCAGCGCGCGAAGCGCGATGACTGAGGGGGTGATCGCACGCCGACGACAAATGAGCCTCGTGCGGCTCGGTCGTTATCGACAAGGGCGCACCCCTCCCGGCGCGCTGACGCGCGCCACCCTCCCCATCGAGGGGAGGGAATGCGATAGTCTTGAAACCCACTGCCTGACGCATCGTGATCTTGCGTTCTCTCTCGCGCGCGTAGAGCTTCGCGCGCGGAGGAAACACCATGGCCAATCGCCCCACGGGTGCGCTCGATTTCGATAGTCTGCGTCCGCCCTCGCCTTTCATGAACGAGACGCACCGCGCGTGGCGCGAGAGCCTGCGCAAATTTGTGGAGCGCGAACTCATCCCGCATGTGACCGAATGGGACGAAGCGGGCTTCGTGCCGCGCGAGGTGTTCAAGAAGGCGGGCGATTTCGGTCTGCTCGGCGCCGGCTATCCGGAAAAGTACGGCGGCTGGAGCGAGGGGTTCGACCGCTTCCACGGCATCGTGACGAGCGAAGAACTCGCGCGCATGGGCGCGGGCGGCGTCTCCGCCGCGCTGATGATCCACGGCATCGGGCTGCCGCCCATCCTCGCGATCGGCACGGAGGAGATGAAGCAGGCGATCGCGCCCAAGGTGCTCAAAGGCGAGATGCAAATCTCGCTCGGCATCACCGAGCCGGATGCGGGCTCCGATGTCGCGAACCTCACGACGCGCGCGGTGCGCGATGGGGACAATTACATCGTCAACGGCGCGAAGATGTACATCACGGGCGGGATGACATCGCACTACGCGACGACGGCGGTGCGCACCGGCGGGCCGGGCGCGGGCGGCGTTTCGCTGCTGCTGATCGATTTGAACGCCAAGGGCGTGACGCGCACGTCGCTCAAGAAGCAAGGCTGGTGGGCCTCGGATACGGCCGCGCTCTATTTCGACGACGTCGTCGTGCCGGCGGAGAATCTGATCGGCGGCGAGAACCAGGGCTTCGCCGGCATCATGCGCAATTTCAACGGCGAGCGGCTCGGCATGGCTTCGGGGTGCACGGCGAGCGCGCGCGTGTGCATCGAGGATGCGGCGGCGTGGGCGCAACAGAGGAAGACGTTCGGCAAAAGGCTCGCGGATCATCAGGTGATCCGGCACAAGATCGCGGAGATGGTGCAGCGCGTGAATGCGACGACGGCTTATCTCGAAATGTGCGCGTGGCGCGTGAGCCAAGGCGAAACGCCTGTGGCGGATTTGTGTTTGCTCAAGGTGCAGGCGACGCAGACTCTGGAATTCTGCGCGCGCGAGGCGACGCAGATCATGGGCGGCGCGGGCTATATGCGCGGCAGCCGCGTCGAGCGTATCTATCGCGAGGTGCGCGTCAACGCGATCGGCGGCGGCAGCGAAGAGATCATGCGGGATTTGGCGGCGCGGCAATTGGGAGTGTGAGCATGAAGCGGCGCGATGTGCTGATTGCGATGGGGCTCGGGGGCGTGGCGGCCAATGCGGCGCTCGCGCAGGAGGAGCGCAGCGCCGATGACGCCGCGATCCGCGCTGTGATCGCGCGGATGCAGGCGGCGTGGAACGCGAGCGATTTCGCGGGCTACATGGAGGGCTTTCTCAATCCAGGCGTCATCTTCGTCTCCAACGGGCGCATTCAGCGCGATTGGCAGGCGACGCTCGATCACTACGTGCGCGATTATGGCGGCGCGCCAGAGCGGCGCGGCAATCTCTCGTTCGAGATTTTGAGCATCGAGTTCTTCTCACCCGACGCGGCGCTGCTGATCAGCCGCTATCTGCTCGACCGGCCTGAGAACGCACAGGAAGGCGTCAACACGCGGCTGATGCGGCGCGTCGACGGGCGCTGGGTGATCGCGATGAACCATGTGAGTTCGCATCCGCCGGGGACGTGATGCGCAAGGCTTTGCTCCCCCGTTTACGGGGGAGCTGACGCCCCGGACGTGTTCCGCGGTGACTGAGGGGGCGGCAGCGACTCCCCCCTCCGTCCCTTCGGGACACCTCTCCCGTTCGCGGGGGAGGAAACCGGCAACATTCAATGCTCCGTGCGGCGGAGGAGTTCGGCGAGATCGCGGCGCCAATGGATCGCCCACGTGTGGGTGCCGTGGCCGCGCGTCTCTGTCGTTTCGGGAATCATGCGGAAGCGTGCGTTGCGCATGCGGCGGAGCGCCTCGCGCGGGAAGGTGAAATTGCGCGGGTTGATGAAATCGTCCGCGCTGTTGATCCACATCATCGGCGCCGTGATGCGCTCCAGGTTCGGCCAGGGATTGTAGGTGCGCGAGCTTTCGAACTGATAGAGCATGTCGTTGGCGTCGAGCCCGGCGATGGAGCGTTCGACGCGCGCGCGGATCTCGGCCGTTGCGGCGTCGCGCGTGGGCCATTGCTCCTGAAAATAGAGCGGCGCGGCGCCGGCGAGCGTGAGGATGGACGCGGCAGTGCGCAGGCCTTGCGCCGGCTGCGTTTCGTAATTGCCCTCGTTCCACGCGGGATCGCTGCGGATGCCGTCGATGATGAGCTGACGCCACATGCGATTGAGGCCCGCGATCTCGACCGGCTGGCACGCGAGCGGCATCAGCGCGCGGGCGAAATCGGGGTGCGTCTCAGCCCACACGAAAATGTGCATGCAGCCCATCGACGTGCCGAGGATGAGGCGCGCGCGCGTGACGCCCAGATGCTCCGTGAGCAGACGATGCTGCAGCGCGACCATGTCGTCATAGTCGTAGTTCGGGAAATTCATCCGCAGGCCGTCCGAGGGGCGCGACGAGCGGCCATGGCTGATATTGTCAGGCAGGATGATCCAGTAGCGGTTGATGTCGAGCGGCCGGCCCGGGGCGTAGAGTTCATCGGCGAAGTGGGGCTGCAGGAATTGCCGCCCGGAGCCGCCGGTGCCGTGGAGGATCATCACCGCATTGTCGATCTCGCCGGCCGCGTTGCGACGCGGCGAACCGAGCGTCGCGTAATGGATGCGGACTTCATCGAGCGTTTGGCCGGAGCGGAATGTGACATCGCGCGCGATGAAATCGGCTTCTGTCGTTTGCCAGCGTAGCTCTTGGGCGAAGGCGGGCGATGCGAGAAGCGCGAGGGCGAGAAGGAAGATGCGGAGCATGGGGCGTTCTTAGCGCCTGAACATGCGCCACGCCCACCCTCCCCTCGATGGGGAGGGTCGTCGCGCAGCGACGGGGTGGGGTGCGCGTGAACCGATGGCCGGTCAGCCGCGTGAGGCATCTCGTTGAGGCCGCGGGCGCACCCCCTCAGTTCGCGCGCTGACAGCTCCCCCATCGAGGGGGAGCTGACGTAGCACTACGCCGCCCAGACCAGGCGGGGGCCGGAGAAGTCCTTCATCTCGACCGGCTCGGCTTCGAGGATCGGGGCGTTGAGCACCGGCTTCATGGTTTCGAGCAGATCGGCTTCGACGAACTCGCGCACGTCGCGCTCATCGCGTTGGTGGACGAGGATGTGGGTGGCGCCCAGGAGGCGCGCTTCGGCCCAGCGCTCATGGCGCTCCAAGCGGGCGGAGAGATTGGCGGTGCGCGAGAGGAAGACCGGCGCCCAGCCGCGCCCGCCCGCGACGGGGCGCGCGAAAGCGTAGACGGCCGCCGCCACAGGGAAATTGCCGTCCGGCCGGTGCACGGTGAAACGATGCAGGCGGCCCGATGCGCCACGGAAAATCACGTCATTCATGTCGCGCCCCTCATCTCAGTTCGTTGTTTGTTCCAAGATGACGGATTCGGATGTTCTTGTAAAGTTCCAAGTGATGACGCGAGAGCGCGCTTCGTTCGTCACAGAGCGTGGCGTTAGCGCACAGCCGTCAGAAGCGCGACAGGATCGCGAAGCGGATGGAGCGGCCCGGGCGCGGGAGGAGGTCCTTGACGAAGCTGGTGTGCACGCGGGCTTCTTCGTCCGTCAGGTTGCGGGCGTCGATAAGGAAGGCGAGGCGGTCATTGTCCGCGACCGGGCGGAAGGTAAGCTGCGCGTTCCACATCTGATAGCCGGGCGTCACCGTTTCAAATTCCGCGACATCGTCCTGCTCGGCGACGTCCTGCCATTCGATCCGCCCACGGACGAAACCGTTTTCGGCGTTGAGGCCCAGCGTCAGCGTGCGCGGCGGAATGCGGGGGAGATCGCCGCCTTCGTCAAACTCGGCGCGCACCCAATCGAATGCGGCATCGGCGGAGATATCGAGCCCCGCGATGGTGAAGAGATCGGCGCCGATTTCCACTTCGCCGCCAGTGAAGGTCGCGTCGCGCTGCGTGAAAGCAAAGACAGGAAGCTCGTCCTCCTCTTCGCCCGTTGCAACGAGGGCGATGTAATCCTCGAATTCCGCGCGATAGACGCTGGCCTCGACATGCCAGCGATCGGCGCGGTAGCGCGCGGCGAGCTCGGCGGTGGTGGCGATCTCCTCGGTGAGCGCCGGATCGCCGACTTCGAAGGCTTGCGTGGCCAAGTGCGGGCCGAAAGCGAAGAGCTCGGTCTCGGTCGGCGCGCGTTCGGTGCGCGCGAGCGTGAGGCCGAAGAAGAGGCCTTGGACAGGCCGGTAGGCGAGTGACGCCGAGCCGCTCAGCAGATCGAAGCTGCGGTCGCCGAAGACGTCGTTGTCGAGCGAGCGGGAGTCGAAGCGCAGGCCGCCTTCGAGCGCAAAACGGCCGAAATCCAAACTCTCCACGAGGAAGATTCCCTGCTCTTCCGTAGTCGTTGGGGAGATGAAGGCTTCATCGCCCTCCGCCGCGAAATCCTTCGAAAACGCTGAGACTCCAAGCGCCCCCGTGAGCGTGCCGCCGAGCACATTTTCAAAGGCGCGGTGATGGGTTTCGAGGCGGGCCTCCCAGCCTTCGTTGGTGAAGACCGTGCCGACTTCGCCCGTCTCTTCGATTTCGCTGTGCGTGTAATCGACGATCGCGCCGGAGAAATGCGTGCGTTCAAAAATGCCGATGGGACGATCGAGCCCCGCGCGGAAATCGACGCGCGTCTGCTCCATATCGATGCGAGGGCCGGCGAAGAGCGCGGGCCCTTCCTCCTCCTCTTCTTCCTCTTCGTGCTTGTGCGAGCCTTCTGGGATGCCGTAGAGCGAGTCGAAACGGCGCACGGAGACGCCCACGAGACCGCTTTCGCCCACGAGCGAGAGGCCAAGCGCGCCGCCCTGCGCTTCGCTGAAGGAATTGGGCGCTTCGCCGTACGCGAATTCGGCGGGGTCGTGGCCCTCTTCGATCTCTTCGAGCGCGTGCGCGTCCGCGTAGCCGGGGATTTCGAAATCGCCGGCGTCGCGCGTGAAGCCCTCCACACGCAGCACGAACGGCCCCTGCGCGACGCGCACGGCGCCGGCGGCGGCGGCTGAGTTCAAGCCTTCGGCGAGGCCTGCATAGGCTTGCGCGGAGAAGGACTGATCGGGCGCCTCTTCCGCGATCAATCCATCGATCACGTTGACGACGCCGCCGACCGCGTTGCCGCCATAAGCCAGAGCAGCCGGGCCGCGCAGCACTTCGATGCGCTCAGCCTCCAAGCCTTCCGCGGTGACGGCGTGATCGGGGGAAATGGCGGAGGCGTCCACCACGCCGACGCCGTTGGAGAGGATGCGCACGCGATCTTCGCCCAGCCCGCGGATGATGGGGCGGCTGGCGCCGGCGCCGAAATAGCTGGAGCTGACGCCGGGCTGGGATTCGAGCGTTTCGCCCAGGCCGCCGATCGGCGCGGCGAGCACCTGCTCCTGGTTCAGCACGGTGACGCCCTGAGCGATGTCGGAGCGGGCGCGATCCAGCGGCGCCGTGACGATGACGCCGTCCACCTCATTGGCGGCGTTGCGGGCGCTTTGGGCCAAAGCGGCTGAGGGCGCGAGGGCCAAAACGGCGGCGGCCCAAAGGAATCGGCTCATTTCTTGAGATCCCCGAGTCTTGCTACTCGGGCGTATAATATAACGTCCCATGTGACAAGATAACGTAGCGATGAGAAAGCGACGAGCGGGCTCAACAATCCCCTCCCCCTGAAAGGGGGAGGCCGGGAGGGGGTCGGCGCCATGCCTTCGAGCGGGTGCGCATACCCCACCTTACCTCCCCCTTGCAGGGGGAGGGGCGGGAGCGGCGGCGCCTTGCTCGGGAGCGCCTACATAAGGGTGAGCGCTTCGCTTCCGCCCCAAACCCTGCGATCATCCACCCATGGCCCACGTTCACGCCGCCAAGGACCGCGCCCGCATCTTGAAGGATGCCGAGCGCGTGTGCGCCGAAGCGGGCGAGACGCTGACGCCGCTTCGCAAGCGCGTGCTCGAATTGCTGCTGGCGGCGCCGGGGCCGGCGAAGGCATACGATCTTCTGCCGAAGCTTGAGGGCGAAGGCGGGGGCCCTGCGAAGCCGCCGACGATCTACCGCGCGCTCGAATTCCTGATGAAGCTGGGGCTCGCGCACAAGATCGAGAGTATCAACGCGTTCGTGGCGTGCGATGTGGGCGCGTGCGCGCGCGCGACGATCTTCCTCATCTGCGATAATTGCGGAAAGGCAGAAGAATTCGACGCCGGACACGCGATGGTCGATCTCGGCGAAGCGGCGAAGAAAGACGGCTTTGAGATCAAGCGCACGATGATCGAGGCGTCGGGCTTGTGCAAAGAGTGCCGCAAGGCGGCTTAAACGCGCGCCTTGTTGTAATTGTCGAAATCACCTGAACGCTCGGCTCTCGCGAAGGCGAGAGCCCAGAAAGCCATCGGCCTGGACCCTCGCCTTCGCGAGGGTCGAGCGAGAGAGCTACTCCAAATCCACGTACGCCGCGCCGCCGGTCGCCATGACGTGCGCGGTTTCGATGGCTGCGCGGGCGCGGTCGGGACGCTCCATGGGCAGCGCGTGCGTTGAGCCCGCGATGGTGGCGATGCGCGCTTCGGGGCGTTGCGATTTGATGCGGTTGGCGCAGGCGACCGAAATGGTCGAATTGGTCTCGGCGCGCAGCACGACGAGCGATTTCGGCGCGCGCATGAGCGCGGCCCATGGATTGTTGCGTTGCGCCGAGAAGGTCGCGGCTTCGTAAGCGGGCGAACACGCGAGGCGCACGCCGCCTTGGCCGTCATCGACGAAGCCGTCCTCGATATAGTCGCGCAGCGTTTGCTCCGGAAACGTCTTGAAGAAGCCGCGGCCCTTCAGCGCTTCGAACGCGGCGTCCTTGCTCTCGAACGTCGCGCGGCGGCGGCGCGCGCCGCGCACGATGGGCGTCGCGCTCATCATCAAGGTCGGCGCGAAGGGCAGATCGAGCGTCTGGTAGCGCCCCGGCGGCATGATGACGGGATCGATCATCGCCAGCGCGCGCGCCAGATGCGGGCGCTTGCCGGCGATGAGCAGCGAGACCGTCGCGCCCATCGAATGGCCCGCGAGCGTGAGCGGCGCCTTGAGGTAGGTCTCGATCAGTTCGATCACGTCGTCGCGGTGGCGGTTCCAGGAGGAATAGCCCCACCGCTTGGCGGGAAGCTCCGTGAGGCCGTGGCCGCGCACGTCGATCGCCAACACGTGGAAGCGTTCGCCCAAAGGCTGCAGCACGCTCCGGTACGTCATGGCGTTCATGCCGGTGGCGTGGATGAAGAGAATGTCGGGCGCCCGCGTGGCGTCGCCCCAGGCGATGCCCGCCATGCGCCCGCGCGCCAGATCGAAATGCACGCGGCGGAAAGTGTCCCCGGCCATCGGGCGATGCTTACAGGGGAAGGCTTTGCGATCAATGAAGGGGCGCTGTTGAGGAGAGCGAACCTTCCCTGCTCCCCCTCGATGGGGGAGCTGTCATCGCGCAGCGATGACAGAGGGGGTGCGTGCGCAACGCTGGAGGGCCAGCCTCGGGAGGCTCATGCGTCATCGTTGCGGGCGCACCCCACCCGGCGCGCGTTCCCCGCGCCGCCCTCCCCATCGAGGGGAGGGTAAGCGTTTGAGCTTGCCGCTGCGGCTCCACTCCCGCCGACGTGATGCGCGTGTTAGGTGAACCGCAGAGGGAGCGATGACATGGCTTATACGTGCTTCGACGTCGAGATCGCGGGCGGGATCGCGCATTTGCAGATGAAGCGCGGCGACGCGTTCAACACGATGATCCGCGAATTCTGGAACGAACTGCCGGAGATCGTGCGCGACATTGATCACAACGCTAAGGCGCGCGTGATCGTCATCTCTTCAACGGGCAAGCATTTCTGCGCGGGGATGGATCTCTCCGTCTTCACCGGCGGCGCCATCGCCCCCGCGGACGCCGACAAGTTCGTTCAGGCCGAGCAACTCCGGCACACTGTGCGCTTGCTGCAGGACAGCTTCGGCTGCCTCGATGAAGCGCGCGTGCCCGTGCTGGTCGCGATCCAGGGCGGGTGCATCGGCGGCGCGGTGGATATGACGAGTGCGTGCGACATTCGCTATGCGACGGCGGACGCGTTCTTCACGATCCAGGAAATTCATCTCGCGATGACGGCGGATGTCGGCACGTTCCCGCGCCTCTGCAAACTCATTCCGGAAGGCTGGGTGCGCGAGCTTGCCTACACCGGGCGGCGTTTGACCGCGCAGCGCGCCAAGGAGATCGGGCTCGTCAACGAGGTCTATTCCGATCACGAAGCGATGCTCGCGGGCGTGATGGAGATCGCGAAAGAGATCGCGGCGAAAAATCCGCTCGCGGTGACGGGCTCGAAGGTGATGATCAATTACGCGCGCGATCACTCGATCCGCGACGGGCTCGATTATATCGGCGTGTGGCAAGCAGGCATGTTTGCGCCGCCGCACATGGCGGAGAGCTTCGCGGCCAAACAAGAGAAGCGCGAGGCGGTCTATCCGGAGCTGATGGCGGTGCGGAAGAAGATGTAGGTGTCCACGCATTTCTCAACGCTGTGGACCGATCCCGCAACCTTCATTCTCGTGAGGCAGTTCGAGTTCGTTCTGCTAACTGCCATTCTGGCGTTTGTTGTGTTGCTGATCACGCAACGTCGGCGGAATCTATTTGGGTTAGCTGCATGGTCGCTCTTTCTTGCTGCCTTGTGGACACCCATCTGCGTGGGCCTTTTCGCACCTTTATTGTATTATCCCTACTCGGACACCGATGTCGGAGGCATTCTTGCGCCGCTGGACACGCGGTCGCGCGACGTCGGTTCCGTCTATTTCTTCACCCTGCATCCCGGCTTCTTGATCAACGTCATCGTCGTGACTGTACGATTGATCGCTCTTAAGACATTTTCATACCCAGACCGAATTGCGGCGTCGCTCGTCGGCGCCGCCTATGTGATCAATGAAATTTGGATGCAGGCGCTTGCCAGCGACTAGTTGCAACATGGACGACGAATGAACATCTCCGCCATCCCTCCTGGCCGCGATGCGCCGCGCGAAGTAAACGCCTTCGTGGAGATTCCGCAGGGCGGGCTGCCGGTGAAGTACGAGCTCGACAAAGCGTCTGGCGCGCTCTTCGTCGATCGCTTCCTGCACACCTCGATGATCTATCCGTTCAATTACGGGTTCATTCCGCGCACGCTGGCGGAGGACGGCGACCCGCTCGACATTCTCGTCGTCACGCCGATGCCGGTGATCGCGGGCGCCGTCATCCGCGCGCGGCCCGTGGGCGTCATGCTGATGAGCGACGAAAAAGGCGTGGACGAAAAGATCATGGCCGTGCCCGTCGATGCGCTCAATCCGTTCTACGCGGATGTGCGCACGCATGAGGATTTGCCGCCGCTGATGCTGGCGCAGATCAAGCACTTTTTCACGCACTACAAAGATCTCGAGCCCGGCAAGGGCGCAAGCGTGGGGGAATGGGCGAGCCTCGATCACGCGCACGAGCGGATCATGGCGGCGATTGGGCGTTACAAGGAATGAGCGGCGCGCACGCGATGATGAACGCGATGCTCGATGCGCTCGCGCGCGAGACGGCGCGGGCGGCGGGCGCGGAGACGGCGCTTGTCTCCGTCACGTTCGACATCTTGGCGGAGGGCGAAGCCGCGCGGCATGAGACGGCGATTGTCCGCGCGACGCGCACGCTGGTGTTTTCGAGCGGCGAAGCGCTCGGCGCGGACGGGAAGCGCTTGATGGCCGCGACGGCGGTGCACCGGATCGTGCGATGAAGCGCTTCCCCTCCCCCTGCAAGGGGGAGGCAGGGAGGGGGTCTGCGCGACTCAGGCAAGCGCAGTGCTCACCCCCACCTCACCTCCCCCCTTCAGGGGGAGGAACGGTTAGCGCTGATCGCTTTCCTCGCGCGGCGCGATCCAGGACATTTCGGTGAGCACGGCCGTCAACACCGCATCTGGATCGATGGCGGTGAAGGGCATGCGGTCGCCTTGATAGCTCTCGGGCATCGTATAGGCGCGCCAGAAGTTCGCGTTCTCATTGGCCGCACAGGTGAAGGTGAACACCTCCCAAGGCTGCGCTTCGCGGCAGAAGAGGACGCCCGCGGCTTGCGCTTGGCCGAAGGTGGATTGGCCGATCACTTCGTTCGCGGGGCCGCGCGCCTGCGAAGAGCGCGTGACGATGGCGCCGATGCGCTCATGCCCCGGCGCGGGCATGAGGGTGAAGACGATCTCATCGGCCAGCGAGAGCGTGACGATTGGGAATTGATCGCCTTCGACCATCCCCTCGCTCGCGGCGACGATGAAGTGCGGGGCGGCCGCCTGCGCGGCTTCGACGGTTAGAGGGATGGCCGTCGAGATGCCAGCGGCGCCGTCTGGACCGATGGATGTATTGGCGACGGGCGCTTCGACGACGGGGAATTCTTCATTCCCCGCCGCCGTTGCGGCCTTTTCAGCGGATTGTCCGCATGCGGAGAGAAACGCCAGCCCGGCAAGCGCCGCGACAGCGCGCATCAGAACACCTCGAACAAGCCCGCCGCGCCCATGCCGCCGCCGATGCACATGGTGACGACGGCCTTCTTTGCCTTGCGGCGTTGGCCCTCCATCAACACATGGCCGGTCAGCCTCGCGCCCGTCATGCCGAAGGGGTGGCCGATGGCGATAGAGCCGCCGTTGACGTTGTATTTCTCGGGATCGATGCCGAGTTTGTCTCTGCAATAGAGGCATTGCGAGGCGAAGGCTTCGTTCAGCTCCCAGAGATCGATGTCATCGACCTTGAGCCCGTGGCGCTCCAAGAGACGCGGCACGGCGAAAACGGGGCCGATGCCCATTTCATCCGGCGCGCAGCCGGCGACCGCGAAACCTTGGAAGGCGCCCAGCGGCTCAAGCCCGCGCTTTTCGGCTTCCTTCTCATCCATGAGCACGACGGCGGCGGCGCCATCGGAAAGCTGAGAGGCGTTGCCGGCGGTGATGTAATTGCCCGCGCCGCGCACGGGCTCGAGCGAAGCAAGGCCCTCGGGAGTCGTGTCCGGGCGGTTGCACTCATCGCGATCGACCACGTAATCGACCATCGATTCTTCCTTCGTGGCCTTATCGACCTTCTTCATCTGCGTCTTCATCGGGACGATCTCGTCCTTGAAGAGGCCGGCCTGCTGCGCGGCGGCGATGCGCTGCTGCGAGCGCAGCGAATATTCATCCTGATACTCGCGCGAGACGCCGTAGCGCTCGGCGACGATATCGGCGGTCTCGATCATCGGCATCCAAAGCGCGGGCATCGAGCCGGCGAGCTTCGATTCGATGATGTGGTGGCGGTTCTGCTTGCCGCTCATCTGGACGAGCGAGATCGATTCAACGCCGCCGCCGACAGCGGCCTTGGCGCCTTCGTGGGTGATGTAGTGCGCGGCGGACGCGATGGCTTGAAGGCCCGAGGAGCAGAAGCGGTTGATCGTGGTGCCCGACGTCGTGATAGGCAGCCCCGCCCACATCGCCGAGAGGCGCGCGACGTTCATGCCTGTCGCGCCTTCCGGCGCGCCGCAGCCGAGGACCACGTCCTCGATCTCGGCGGGATCGAGCTTGGCGCGCTCAACCGCGTGCTGGATCGTATGCCCGGCCATCGCGGCGCCGTGCGTTTCGTTGAAGCCGCCGCGCCCGGATTTCGCCAGGCCCGTCCGCGCATAAGACACCACAACCGCACGCCGCATCGCTCTCTCCCATGTGAATGGAAAGACCTAAGCATTGCGCCGCAGCATTGGAAAGCTGACGTGCGCGGAAACCTTAGTGCGTCGGGCGCTCGGCGACGCGCTTCAAGGCCGGGAGCACGTGATCGCGATAGCCGCGCCAAAGCTCGTCGCGGATGCCCTCGACCTCACGCGCGGGATAGAGATCCCAGCCGGTGTGCATGATCTTCACGAGCGTCGTGCCGAGGCCGACATTCTTCAAGCCCACCGTCACGCGCGTCTTCGGCTTGCCCGGCACGAACCAGGAAAACACCATACGTTCGGGTGGATCGAGCGCTTCGAGCTCGCAATACATCGCGCCCGTGCGATCGCCGCGCGCGCGCTTAGCGTCATCCGGCTGGAGATAGAAGAGCGAGCCGATGATCGCGCGGTATTCGAGAGTTTGGAACCATTTCGGAAACTGCTCCACGCCCGTAACGGCCTCCCACACGCGCACGATATCGCCGTTGATCTCGATCTCCTGATGGATCGGACCCAGTACCGCTTCGACCATGTCTCGCTTTCCTCAATCAGTAATTGGTCGGCCCGCCGTGCGGATTGACCCCCGTGAAGCCCGCGTCCCGTTGCTGCAGCGGCGGCGTGGGCGTCGGCGGCGCGCCCGGAACAGGCGCCTGGCCCGGATTGCCGCCGAGGATTTCGCTGCCGCGGCGCTGAATCCAGCGCGCGATGTCGTCGGCCATGATGCCGGCGACGATGCCGACCAAACCGACGGTGAACGGATTGAGCAGCGCGGCGTTCGATGCGGCCGCCTGCCCCGGCACGAAGGAAAGCCCCGCGAGCGTGGCGTTGGCGACGATGTAGAAGGCAAGCGCCGTCACCATCCCGAATAGCATGCGCATCGCGATCTCCGCGAACGTCACCGGGTTCGGGCGGCTCATATAGGCCGGGAAAAGATAGAGCGTCGCGCCGAGCGATCCCATCAACAGCACGAGCAGCGTGGACATGAAGGTCGGATGCGCGCCGACGAGCGCGGCGGAGATGCCGAACGGGCTGGTGCGGCGCAGCGCTTCGGCCTCGGAGCGCACGCGATCGTAGGCGGTGTGATCGTCCACGATCTGCTGGCGCAGCGCGACGATGCGGTTGTCGCTTTCCGCGACGAGCCCGCCGACAAGGCGCTGGCGCACTTGCAGCGTGCGGCGCTCGTTTTCGCGCACGTCCTGCTGCTCTTCGAGCTGCGTCAAACGCTCCGATGTCTGGCGGATGCTCGATGCGGTCTGGCTCTGGTCCGCCGGCAGGCCGGGCGTCGAGATAAGAGAAGCGGCGCGCGCTTCGAGCTGCACGGAATCGAGCGAGGCGGCCGGCTCCACGCCCGCCGAGCGCCCCAGCGTTTCTTCAAGCCCCGAGACGCCTTGCGCCAGATCCGCGATCGTCTGGCTGATTTGCTGCTGCTGCGCCTCGATCTCGGAATTGAGCGTGGCGAGCCGCTCCTCGATCTGCGCGCGCTCGCCGCGCTGCGGGGCGGTGTCGGATTCGATCTGCGCGATCTGCGCGTCGATGGAATCCAATT
>JBFWVZ010000013.1:0-26775 GCA_050246475.1 Hyphomonadaceae bacterium
CGCGAGAGGGATCGGTGAGAATATCCGTGCGCGTCACGGAGGCCGCGGCCTCTATAAGCCGACGCGCATCGAAGGCCGGCGTCTCGACGCCCGCGTCGCGCAAGCGATTGCGCGCGGCCGTCCATGCGGTGACGAGCGTGCCGCTCATGCCCCCTCCTCCGCGAGGGCGGCGAGTTTGGCGGCCTGATCGTCGGCGACGAGCGCATCGATGATCGGATCGAGCGCGGTTCCGTTCAATACCTCAGGGAGATTGTAAACCGTCAGATTGATGCGGTGGTCGGTGACGCGGCCTTGCGGGAAATTGTAGGTGCGGATGCGTTCGCTGCGATCGCCGGAGCCGACCTGGTCCTTGCGGTCGGCGGCGCGGGCCTGCGCCGCCTTCTCGCGTTCCAGATCATAGAGGCGCGCACGCAGCACTTTCATCGCGTTGGCGCGGTTCTGGTGCTGAGACTTTTCCTGCGCGATGACAACGATGCCGGTGGGAATGTGCGTCATGCGAACAGCGCTGTCGGTCTTGTTGACGTGCTGGCCGCCGGCGCCGGACGCGCGCATGGTGTCGATGCGAATGTCCTTCTCATCGATCACGACATCCACATCGTCGGGCTGGGGCAGAATCGCCACCGTCGCCGCCGATGTGTGGATGCGCCCGCCTGCTTCGGTTTGCGGCACGCGCTGCACGCGATGGACGCCGGATTCGAACCGCAGGCGCCCGAACACGCCGTTCCCGCTCAGCGTCGCGATGATTTCCTTGTAGCCGCCGAGGCCCGTCTCTGAGGCATCGTCGATCTCAAGGCGCCAGCCTTTGACCGACGCGTAACGCTGATACATGCGGAAGAGATCGCCGGCGAAGAGCGCGGCTTCATCGCCGCCTGTGCCGGCGCGGATTTCGAGAATGGCGGAAGCGTTCTCATCCTTATCGCGCGGGATGAGCATCAAGCGCGCATTGGCGGCCGCCTCTTCTAGACGCGTGCGTGCAGGCTCGATCTCCTCCTCGGCGAGCGCGCGCATCTCGGGATCGGCGAGCATCGATTCAAGCGACGCGACCTCCGCCTTCGCGGCATCCAAGGCGCGCACAGCCTCGGCGAAGGGCTTCAACTCCGCATATTCGCGCGAGAGCTTGGTGATTTCGGCGCCGTCAGCGGTCGCGCCCATGCGCGCTTCGACAAGATCGAAGCGATCGACGGCCTGACGCAGCCGCCTTTCGAGACGGTCCAACTCAGACATGATGGGCAGCTAACGGGTGACTTGATCGCCGAAGATCTCGGGATGCACTTCCGTCACCACCGGTTCGGCAAAATCGATGACATCGCCCACGCGCTTCTCGTAGCCGATGACAACTTCCACTGCGCGGCCATTGGCGGCCTCCAAATGAAAGATGATCGCGCGCGAATAGGCATCGCCGCCTTCCGTCATCTGGCCGTCGAAGACGAGGCCCGCGGCCATCAGGCCATTTTGCCTGTCGTCCTCGCGAAAGCCGGCGATCAGCCCGGCGATGTGATCCTGCGGGCCGTTCTTCTCCGCCGGCGGATCGACCAGCGTTTGAATCTGTTCGCCGGTCTTGCGGATGCCGGCGCCGAACGGGCGAAACGAGCCGCCGAGCGTCAAGGCGCGGTGGGCCTCATCGAACAGATATTGATACGTGTCCTGCATGTGCTGTTCGAGCATCGGGGATGTCCTTCGCGCGTTTCCGCGCGCGTCTCAGGCGTCCGTCTTCGGCGAGGATTGGGCGCGCAAATCAGCGGCGCGCGCCTCCACCAGCGCCACGATATGGTCGATCATCTTCTCGTTGTCGACCTTATGGTCCTGCTGGCCGGCGACATAGACCATGCCCGCGCCCTTGCCGCCGCCCGTGAAGCCCAGATCCGTCATCAGCGCTTCGCCGGGGCCGTTCACAACGCAGCCGATGATGGAAAGCGAGATGGGCTCGGCGATGTGGGCGACGCGCGCTTCGATCGCCTCGACCGTTTTGATCACATCAAACCCCTGCCGCGCGCAGGACGGGCACGCGATCACGGTCACGCCGCGCTGACGCAAGCCCAGCGATTTCAGAATGTCGTGGCCGACCTTCACCTCTTCGACCGGATCGGCGGCGAGGGAGACGCGGATGGTGTCGCCGATGCCCGCCCACAAGAGCGCGCCGATGCCGATGGAGGATTTGACGGTTCCAGTGCGCAACGCGCCCGCTTCGGTCACGCCCAAATGCAAAGGCGCGTCGGTCGCTTCCGCGAGCTGCTGATAAGCGGCGACCGCCAAGAACGGATCGCTCGCCTTCACGCTGATCTTGTATTCACGGAAATCGTGCTCTTCGAGGATCGCGGCGTGGCGGAGCGCCGACTCCACCATCGCCTCTGGGCACGGCTCCCCGTAGCGCTCGAGCAAATCCTGTTCGAGCGAACCGGCGTTGACGCCGATGCGCATGGCGCAGCCATGATCCTTTGCCGCCTGAACGACATCTGCGACGCGCGCTTTCGAGCCGATATTGCCGGGATTGATGCGCAGGCACGCGGCGCCCGCGACCGCGGCTTCGATCCCGCGGCGATAGTGAAAGTGAATGTCGGCGACGAGCGGAACGGAGGCCGCGCGCACGATCTTGGCGAACGCCTTGGTCGAATCCTCATCCGGGCAGGAGACGCGGACGATATCGGCGCCCGCCTCCTCCAACGCCCTCACCTGCGCAATGGTCGCGTCGGCATCAGCGGTGACGGTGTTCGTCATCGACTGAACGGTGATCGGCGCATCGCCGCCCACTTCGAGCGCGCCCACGCGGATCTTGCGGCTCAAGCGCCGCTCGATCCGGCGCCAGGGCCGGATGTGATGCAGATCAGCCTTCGGGGAACCAGAACCGTCCATCGCCCGTTCATACCACACTGGCGCGGCGGCCCTCGAAAGATGGCAGCCCGCCACAGAAGTGAGGGCGATCCGTCCCGGCTCGTCCTCGCTTCGAACATCCAGCCCTTAAGGCGGGACTTAATTAAGGTTTCGCCATCTTCGCGAGAAGCCTGGCATGAACACATTCACGGCGCTTGCCGATCCTACCCGCCGCCGCATCCTGGAGATGCTGGCGGAAAGCGACCTCGCGGCCGGCCAAATCGCGGACCGGTTCGATATGACGGCCGCGGCCGTCTCTCAGCACTTGAAGGCGCTCAAGGAAGCCGGGCTGGTCACCGTGCGCGCCGAAGCGCAGCGGCGCATCTACAAGCTCTCGCCAGAGGGTTTTGCGGAGCCCGCCGAGTGGCTCGATAGGACGCGCGGCGCCGGGCGCGCGCTCGCCAACGGCCATGCTTAATTTCGATCAGCTCGGCGAATGGATCAAAGGGCTGGCCGTCGCCTTCGCGCCGGAGCAACCGGACTGCGCGCTGCTTAGCGGGCGAGAGCCCGCGCCTCGCCGGGCGTCAGCGGCTCAATCTCGTCGATCCTACGGCCGAGAACCGGCGCTCCCGCCTCGCCGAGCCGCCCCGCCGGGGCCCCGTCCACGCTGAGCTCGAACGCGCCGCCGTCGCGGGCGTGGAGAGTCCAACCCGGCCCTGGATCGGGGCGATACACGTCCCCAGGCTGCAAGGTCCGGTAGAGATAGACCGTGCCATCCGGCCCTCGCGCTTCAAGGTGCGCCTCGGCAACCGCGCGCACTTCGATCACGCCGGCCGCAGTCCGGACCGGGCCGGTATCGACCGTCGCGGGCGCGGGGGCGCGCACGCCGGGCGCGGCGGCCTGCGCCGACGCTACCGGGTCAGGCGGCAGAATCTCATCTTTCAAGAGCTGGAAGGCGATGAAGCCGCCCGCGATCGCGGCCAGCCCCAGCACAGGCATCCACGGCCGCACGCGGCGCGGGCGCGATGCGGGATCGCGCACCTGCGGGCGGTCATCCTCGCGCGAGAGCGCCACTTCGCGCTGAAATTGCTCAACGATATCGCTCTTCTGGAGCCCGAGCGCGTTCACGTAGGAGCGCAGATAGGCCAACGCATACGCCTTGCCGGGCAGCAGCTTGGCGTTCATCTCCTCGAGGGCTTCGAGATATTCCTTGCGGACGCGCGTCCAGCCGGCGACCTGCTCAAGCGTCAGCCCCAGCTGTTCGCGGGCGGCCTCCAGCTTTTTGCCGGCGCGCCAGTTCGGCTCAAGCACGACCTCGCGGCCTTCGCGCGCGAGCATGCGCTGACGCGGCGGTTCGGCGCTTTCGACGGGCGTTTCGACGGAGCCGGACGGCTGCAGCATCGCTTCCTCGGTCCCTCCACAAGACCTTCGGCAAAAAGGTTACGCAAGAATTAAGCCGGAAGGCGAGCGTACTCGCGAACCGGGCGTGGCCTCAATGTAATGAGACATCCGCTAGAGCAGAACTCCACTGTCTTTTGCGTAAGCAGCGAGTTCGTTGCGGATAGAGGCGCGCGGGCTTTCAAGCAGCGGCGCCAGGGCTTCGGCCGCCGCCTTGGCATCCAAGCGCGCCAGCATCGACTTGACCGGCCCGACGCCCGACGCCGGCATCGACAGGCGGTCGTAACCCAAAGCCACGAACGCCATCGCTTCGAGCGGGCGCCCCGCCGCCTCGCCGCAGATCGAGAGCGGTATGTCCGCCTCTGCTGCGCGGGCGCGGACGTCCTTCAAGAACAAGAGGGCCGGCGGCGAGAGAATGTCGTAGCGATCCGCGACGCGCGGGTTGGCGCGGTCTGCCGCAAAAAAGAATTGCATCAAATCGTTGGCGCCGAGGGAAAGGAAATCGGCCCGTCCCTTCAGCGCGGGGATGGCGAAGGCGAGCGCGGGCGTCTCAACCATGGCGCCGACTTCCAGCTTCTCCGGGCCCTTCCTGCCTCTCGCTTTCGCCGCGGCGACTTCCTTGAGCGCCCAGGATTTCGCGGCGTCGAACTCCTCGACCGTGGCGACGAGCGGGAACATGATCCTGAGGCAGCCGCCCTCGGCCGCTTCGATCAGCGCGCGGAGCTGATAGCGAAGGAGCGCGGGGCGATCCAAGCCGATGCGCAGCGCGCGCCAGCCGAGCGCCGGGTTTTCCTCACGCTCCAGCATCACGGAGGGCGCGACTTTGTCTCCGCCCAAATCGAGCGTGCGGAAGGTGACGGGCTTGCCGTCCGCGGCTTTGAGGATGTCGCGGTAGAGCTCAATCTGGCTTTCGAGCTTCGGCAGCGTCTCCGACACCATGAATTGAAACTCTGTGCGGAAAAGGCCGATGCCTTCGGCGCCGGCGTCAGCCACGTGGTGCGCATCGAGCGCCAGGCCGGCGTTCAGCAGAAGCGTGATGCGCTTGCCGTCTTTCGTGACCGCAGGCTGATCGCGCAAACGCGCGTATTCTTCCTTGCGCGCGGAACGAAGCTGCACGCGCTGCATGTAAGCGCGCACGACCTCGGGCTCGGGGCGCAGGCGCGCCTCGCCAATCTCGGCGTCCAAGACGATGGCGTCGCCCGCTTCGATGCGCGAGAGCAGCCCCGGCAAGCGCCCGACCATCGGCAGCCCCGCGGCGCGCGCGACGATGGCGGCGTGGCCGGCGGAAGACCCCTCCTCCATCGCCACGCCGACGAGCTTGTCGAAATCGTATTCGAGCAGCTCGGCCGGGCCCATCGTGCGCGCGATCAATACCGAATTGTCCGGCAGCGCGGGGCCCGCCGCATCGCCGCCGGCCAGCGCGCGGAGCAGGCGATTGTCCAAATCCTCCAGATCGTGGAGCTGCTCGCGCAGGATCGCATCCTTGGCGGCGTTCAAGCGCGCGCGGTGTTCGCCGCGCACGCGTTCGACAGCGGCGTCAGCGGAGAGGCCCGCGCGCACACCGCTCTTCAAGCGGCTTTCCCAGCCCGCATCGTTGGCGAGCATCTGGAAGGTCTCCAGCACGTCGCGTGAGACCTCGGTGATGCGGACGCCGTCGCCGTCGAGCAAGGAGGCGATGCGCCCGCGCACGATCTTGAGCGCGGCGTCGAGGCGCTTTTCCTCCTTGATCGGATCGTCGGCGACGAGGCGGCCGAGCGGCGTGTGCGGCTCATGCAGCACAGCGATGCCGATGGAGAGACCCTCGGAAAAGACGCGGCCCGTCAAACGCTCCGGGCGCGAGGGCTTGATCTCGACTTCCTTCAATTCGGAGAGATCGCCGAAGGCGTTGGCGGCAACCATTTCGGCCAGCACCTGCGCGATCAGCTGCAGCGCCTCGACTTCGTCCTCGCCGTAATGGCGCGCGGCGCGGTTCTGCACGACGAGCACGCCAAACACGCGCTCGCTCCTGACGATCGGCACGCCCAGAAAGGCGCTGAAGGGATCCTCGCCCGTCTCGGGGCGATAGGAGAAGCTCGGATGCTTCTGCGCGTCCGCGAGGTTGAGCGGGCGGCCGGTTTCGGCGACGACGCCGACAAGGCCCTCACCCTCTTTCATGCGCGTGGCGTGCACGGCTTCGCGCTTCAGGCCCTCGGTCGCGAAGAGCTCATTGACGCGCCCGCGCTTCAGATAAATCGAGCAGACGTCCGCGACCATGGTCGAAGCGATCATGGTGACCAAACGATCCAGGCGCTCCTGCGTCGAGCCGCCGGCCTCCATGATTTCACGGAGGCGGCGCAACAGGATGCGCGAACCGCTCAGGGAGGCGGGAGAAACGGACAAGCAAAGCTCCGAGAACGGTCTGGACTTAGCGAACGCGGCTTGGCGGGTGCAAGAGAACAGCAGCGTTGACACGCCAAAAGGCTGCGTCAGCCTGGCGCCGCGGCAGCCCAATCCACCGCAAACAGCGCCACGGGCTCGGAAAAGCCCTTCAGCATGCGCCGGCCAAGCGGCGTCATGGGAAACTCCGCTTGCGCCACGAGCTCGCGCAACTCCGGTGACACCACAATCGAATCGACCGAGGCGTCGGCGCAGATGCGCGCCGCCATCTGCACGGCTTGGCCGAAGAGATCGTTGCTCTCCTCGACCGGCTCGCCCGCGTGAAGGCCAATCCGCAAGCTCAGGCCGTCGATTGCGCCGGCGCCGCGAATGACTGCACACGCACAGCGCACGGCCGCGTTCGGATCGTCAAAGGCGGCCATCACGCCATCGCCCAGATGCTTCACTTCGCGCCCGTCATGGGCGTCGAGCGCATCGCGCACCAGCACATCGTGCTGCCGGATGATCTCCATGGCGCCCGCGTCGCCCAAGCGGCCCGTCATCTCTGTCGAGCCAACGATATCCGTGAACATGATGATGCGCGTGCCGGTCTCCGCGATCGGCTCCTTCTTGGCGAGCACCGCTTCGGGATCCGCGATGCGCCCGAGATAGGCCCGCACCGCACGAATATCGACTTCTATGATGTCTTCGGGAACTTGCGCGTGCGATTCCGCGTGCACGCGGATCGCCGTTTCCTTGTCCGGCGCGTCAACGAGGCAATAGCCGCAGCCGGTGGCGACATTATACCAATAGGTCAAATACTCGACATTGTACTTGCCCTGAATCTCCTGGTCCTGCGCGTGTGCGGCGGCGACGTCCGCGGCGGACATCCCGTGCAGGCGGTGGCGGTCCATGTAGATCGGCATCAGGCCAACAACATACCGAGAATTGGGCAGCGCGCCTAGGCGGCGTCCAGCCCGTAGGCTGTGTGCAGCGCGCGGACAGCAAGCTCCGTGTACTGAGCGTCGATCAGCACGGAGATCTTGATCTCCGAGGTGGCGATGACCTCGATGTTGATCGCCTTCTGCGCGAGCGCGGCAAACATGGTGCGCGCGACGCCCACCTGGCTCTTCATGCCGATGCCGATGACGGAGACTTTCGCCACATCGCGGCGGATGTGGAGGTCTTCGTAGCCGATCTTCTCCTTGATCGCCTGGAGCGTCTCCATGGCGCGCGGCGCCTCGCGATCCGGGCAGGTGAAGACGAGGTTCTGGCGGCCTTCCTGGCGCGCCTCGCTCTGGACGATCATATCGACGTTGATGTTGGCCTCGGCCAACTTGCCGAAAATATCGGCGGCGACGCCTGGATGATCCTCGACGCCCAGAAGCGTCACTTTCGCCTCGTCGCGGCTATAGGCGACGCCGGACACAACTTGCTTCTCCACGATCTCTTCCTCGTCGCAAACGATCGTTCCGGGATTAGGCTGGCCCGGCTCCACAAAACTTGAGAGCACGCGCACCTTCACACGCTTGGCCATCGCGAGTTCGACGGAGCGCGTCTGCAGCACCTTGGCGCCGAGCGAAGCCATCTCCAGCATCTCTTCATAAGAGATGCGCTCCAGGCGGCGGGCCTTCTGGGTGATGCGCGGGTCTGTGGTGTAGACGCCGTCGACGTCCGTATAAATGTCGCAGCGTTCGGCATTCAGGGCAGCGGCGACCGCGACCGCACTCGTGTCGGAGCCGCCGCGCCCAAGCGTCGTCACGCGTTCATCGGCCGTGATCGCCTGAAAGCCTGGAATGACGGCGACTTCGCCCGCGTCCATCGCGGGACCGAGCTTTTCCTCCGCGATCGAATCCAGCCGGGCTTTCGAGTGCGCGCCGTCCGAGCGGATGGGGATTTGCCAATTCTGCCAGGAGCGCGCCGGCACGCCCATCTGGCGAAGCGCCAGCGCCAGAAGCCCCGTCGTCACCTGTTCGCCGGCGGAGACGACGACATCGTACTCGTCATCGAAGCCCTTGCCGCCGATGGCGGGGCGGTTCGAGTGTTCGCCGCCCGCTTCGCGTGCGAGGCCGACCAAGCGATCGGTCTCCCCGGCCATCGCGGAGACGACGACCGCCAGGCCGCGCCCAGGCTTGCGCTCATGCGCGACGATGCGCGCGACGCGCCGGATCCGCTCCACGTCTCCCACGGACGTGCCGCCGAATTTCATTACCAGCCTGGACATGGCGGCGCGGCTCTTAGCCTGATTTTGCTGCGGCGCCAAAAGGCTTAGTTTGCAGCGCATGACCGAGCGGCGCAGCCTCGATCCGGAAGAAGTCGCGAAGTTCTCCGCGCAGGCGGGGGAATGGTGGGATCAGCATGGCGCGTTCGCGCCGCTGCACCGGCTCAACCCGACGCGGCTCAAGTTCATTCGCGATGAAGCGTTGAAGCTCGCGCCCGGCGGGGGGCCAAAGCCGCTCTCCGGCTTGCGCATTCTCGATCTCGGGTGCGGGGGCGGGCTCGTCTCCGTGCCGCTGGCGCGGCTGGGGGCCGACGTCACCGGCGCCGACGCTTCGGAAGAGACGATCGCGGCGGCGCGCGCGCACGCGCAGAAGGTTGGGCTCGCGGTTGATTATCGCGTGGCGCTTGCCGAAGAGCTTGCGGGTGAGACGTTCGACATCGTGCTCGCACTCGAAATCGTGGAGCACGTCGCGGATGTTTCGGCATTCCTCGAAGCGGCCGCGGCGCTGGTGCGGCCCGGCGGCAAGCTCATCGTCTCCACCATCAACCGCACGCGGCGCGCGCAGCTCTTCGCCATCGTGGGCGCCGAGCGCTTCCTCAAATGGGTTCCGGAGGACACCCACCATTACGACAAGCTCGTCACGCCCGAAGAGCTGGCTTACGCCGCGCCCGATCTCGATTGGGCCGAGCCTGTCGGCATGAGTTTCGATCCCGTCGCGCGCGATTGGAAGCTCTCGCGCGACGTGAGCGTCAATTATTTCCGGGTGGCGGCGAAGCGCTAGCTGCCGCTCTCTTCGTGCAGGCGCGAGGAGATGACGCGGGTGACGCGCAGTTCGCGCTCATAAGCGCCCAGGTGGCCGTATTGTCCGGGTGCGGAGAGTTCGCCTTCGACCACGACATCGAGCGTGCCCCAAGGATGGCCTGTCGCTCCGAAGGGCGCGGTGAGCTGCGGCCAGACTTCACCGTCGCCCGAAAGCCAATAGGGCCCCTGCCTGTCCGTCGTGCGGAAGGAGGAAGTCTCGAAATGGAAATCCCACACGCCCTCGAAACGCTCGGCGTTCGCTTCGTGGCCGGCGTGGGCGCTTGCGCACGCGATGAGCGCCAAGGGCAAGACAAAAGCGAGGAGCGTACGGCGGTTCATCCGTGTGTTCTCCCGCGCGCGCATGGCGAAATGACGGCGTGACACGCGGCACGCGCGCCGGGCCTGCGTTTGGCGCTATGATCGGCGCGTTCCTTGGAGCTTGACGCCATTGTCCAGTTTCGACGCCCGCGCGTTCGCGGAAAGCATGCTCGAGCCGGGTGAAACGCTCGTCTGGTTCGAGGCAGCGCCCGTCGCGCCCGCGATCTGGGGCGCACTTGTTCTCGCCGGCGTCACCACGCTCATCACCGCCGGGATGGGCTGGTTGGCGCTCCGGCAAGCCAGGAAGACGCTCGAAACCTTCCGCGAGGCGCAGTTTGCGGCCGCGTTCTTCGGCGCCGTCACGACGCTCTTCATTCTGATCTTCCCACTCGCGTTTGGGAGCGTCGCCATCATGGGCTGGAACCGCGCGTTCAGTGCGGGGTCGAGCGTCTATGCGGCGACCGAGCAGCGCCTTTTCGTCGCCGGGCGCGGCGTGACGGCCTGGATCCAGAACACCGATCTTGCGGGCCTTTCGCTCAGCGTGGAGGGGCGCGACCTCATCGGCTCATCGCGCGAGGGGGATGCGGACACGACCTATCTGCATCCGCGCGAAGTGGTTCGCTTCAGCGACGTGGAAGATCCCGAGGCCGTTGCCGCGTTGCTGCGTGTTCGCGCGATCGCGCCGGCTCAAGCGGCCGCCCCGCCCGCGCCGCCAGCGCCTCAGCCCGCACGCAGCATCGACCCGATCGCAGCCGCGGCGCTCGCGCCTTCCCTGCATGAGGGCGAGCGTCTGCTTTGGGCGCAACGCGCGCCGGAATTCACGTGGTCACGCATCAATCCCGGCACGCTCCTCTTCCTCGTTTTCTGGACAGGCATTTGGGGGTTTCTCCTCTTCTTTCTGTACGGCGGGGCGATCAGCGCGATTTTCTTCGGTGGGCGCGGCGACGCGGCGCATGCCAGACTCGGCGGCTGGCCGGTCCTTTTTCTCGTCAGCGCGTGTGCGATTTTCACGTTGGCGGCTGCGGCGCCGACGCTTTCAACGCTTCGTCGCCACTCGATCACCGCTTACGGCGTCACCGGCGAGCGCGCGCTCATTCTCTCGACGCTGCCATGGCGGGAAGTGCGCACTTTTGGGCCCGCTTCGTTCGAGGAAATTCAGCGCGGCGAAACGTGGCTCGCGTTCGACTATCATTCGGGCAAAGCCGGCGGCTATCGCGGGCGTTTCGAAGACGTGCCGGATCCCGCCGCCGTGGAAGCGCTCATCCGCCAGGAAATTGCGCCGTTTTCGGACTAATTGACCTTGCGCGGCGGCGTGGGGGCGAGTTCGCTGGGCAGCGGCGCGACAGGCAAGCCCTCTTCGGCCATTTGCTTGGCTTCCTCGGGCGTGGCTTCGCCCCAGATCAAGCGATGCTCGATCTCGCCTTCGTGCATCTTGCGCGCCTCATCGGGAAAGCGCGCGCCGACGTGCTCGAAATTGTCGGCGATGTGCTTCTTGACTTCCGCCGCCATCGCCATGGCGACTTTGCGCTCCTCGCGCGCCTTGGATTTTTTCGTGCCTATGACAGCTGGGGCCATCGGCGCCTTCGTCACGTGCTTTGAGCCGCAATGCGGGCACTCGATGAGGCCCTTGGCCTCCTGCGCGTCATAATCCGCGATCGAGGCGAACCAAGCCTCGAACTCATCGCCTTTGCTGCAGCGGAGATCATAGCGGATCATGGGCCGGCGAATTCCGGCCCGCCTTGCCAAGCGGGAATCTTCACGCGCGTTTCGGCGACGAGATCCAAATCGAGATCGGCCATCAACAAGGCCGGCTCATCGTGCGCCAATTCCGCGATCACCTTGCCCCACGGATCGATGACGATGGAATGACCCCAGGTGCCGCGCCCGTCCTCGTGCTGGCCGCCTTGCGCTGGCGCCAGCACATAGGCGTTCGTCTCGATGGCGCGGGCGCGCAGCAGCGTCTCCCAATGCGCCTGGCCCGTCGGGCGGGTGAACGCGGCGGGCACGAAGATCATCTCGGCGCCGGCTTTCGCCAGCGCGCGATAGAGCGTGGGGAAGCGCATGTCGTAACAAATCGTCATGCCGATCTTGGCGCTCGCGGGGCCTTCGATCAGCACGGCCTGCGCGCCCGGCGCGAAGGTGGCGCTTTCGCGATACGTCTCGCCCGTGCTGCCGAGCTGCACATCGAACAGATGAATCTTGTCGTAGCGCGCCGCGATCTTGCCTTCGGGCGTGAACATCAGGCTGCGGTTGTGGCCGCGTCCATCGGGCGCCTTCACGGTCGTCGAACCGAGCAGCAGCCAGACGCCCAGCTCCGCCGCCATGGCGCCCCAGGCCTTGAGATCGGAATCGTCCTTCTCTTCGACGATGGACGCCAACATGCGATCGCGGTTGCGGTCCAAGCGCGTGGTGCATTCAGGCGTCGCGATCAACCGTGCGCCGTTGGCGGCGGCTTCGCGCAGCAAAGGCGCGGCTTGCGCGCGGTTCGCCGCGGGATCGATGCCGGAGCGCATTTGGATCAAAGCGACGCGAAGCGGGCGGGCCATGTTCAGGCGCCCGCCAACAAGGGATCGAGGCCGCCCGCGCGCTCCAGCGCGTGGAGTTCATCGCAGCCGCCGATATGGGTTTCGCCGATGAAGATTTGCGGAAATGTGCGCATGCCGTTCGCCTTCTGAATCATCTCGGCCTTGGCGGCGGGATCAAAGGTGGCGTCAATCTCCGTCACCTCGGCGCCCTTTCGCTCCAGAAGCGAAAGCGCGCGCGTGCAGAACGGGCAGAAGGCGCGGGTGTAAACGGTGACTTTCTTCATCGCGGGCGCGGGCGAACCTTTCGCAACCTTCATATAGAAACATCGACCGGGCGCACAACGCGCGCCAGCGTCACCCCATGCACTTGGAGCGCCCCTGCTTTGCGTAAAGCGCGGGCGCAGGCTTCAAGCGTCGCCCCCGTCGTCCGCACATCGTCCACCACAAGCACGCGTTTGCCGGCAACGATCTTCGGGTTGGCGCGAATGGCGCCGCCGACATTCCTGCGGCGCTCGGAAGCGGAAAGCCCCTCCTGGCTCTTGCGGCGTTTGAAGCGAACGAGCGCCTCGGGCGCCCAGGGCTTCGCGCTCACGCGCGCCAGCGCCTGCGCGAGCCACGCGGCTTGGTTGAAGGTGCGGCGGGCGAGGCGCGACCAATGCATGGGCGCGGGCGCGATGAGATCGGTCTCCGCGATGAGCGGCGCGGCGGCCGCGGCCATCCAGCCGGCGAAAGCGGCCAATCCGTCACGCCTGCCGCCGCGCTTCATATCGAGCACGAGGCGCGCGGAGAGATCGTCATAGGCCAACGCCGCGCGGGCGCGATCGTAAGCGGGCGGATCGGCCGCGCAGGCGCCGCAGACGGCTTCTTCGCCCTCGTCCTGCTCCAACGGGAAGCCGCAGCGGAAGCAGAGCGGATCGGAGAGAAAGGCGAGGCCCGCCCAGGCTTCACTTTCGATGGCGCCGGGGCGCTCGACGATTTTATCCGACAGCAGCGAGCGCGGCGGCCAAATGAGATCGGCGAGCCAGGCGGCGCTCCCCCGTTTGCCCAAACGTGCGCTATAGCTTCCGCCCATGAGCGGCCCCCGCGACTCGGCGCTATTTGATGCGCGTTTGCAGCGCCTGCATAGGGCGCGCGCGGCGAGGCGTTTCGTGCACGAGGCGTTTCTCGTGCGGCGCGCGGCGGAGGATTTGGCCGAGCGGCTCGAAGCGATTCCGCGCCGGTTCGAGCGTGCGCTGATCTTGGGCGCGCCGGCGCTTTTTGTGGAGGCGCTCGCCGCGCGGCCGGCGCTCAAGGAGCGGATCGGCGCTCTTGAGAAGGCGGATGTTGTTGCTGAACTCGCCGATGGCGGGGCCGGAATCGATCTCGATCATCTTCCGTACGCGGAGCAAGCGTTCGATCTCATCGTCTCGCCGCTTCTGCTGCATCAGGCGAACGATCTGGTTGGGATGCTCATTCAGCTTAAGCGCGCGCTCAAGCCAGATGGGCTGCTTCTAGCGTCCCTCTTCGGCGGGGCGACGCTCAACGAACTGCGCACCGCGCTGCTTCAGGCGGAGATCGAGATCAAAGGCGGCGCGGGGCCGCGCGTCGCCCCGTTCGCGGACGTCATCGATCTCGCGGGCCTTCTACAGCGCGCGGGCTATGCGCTGCCGGCGGCGGACCGCGATCAAATCGTCGTGCGCTACCGTGAGCCGCTCACGCTCTTAACCGATCTGCGCGCCATGGGGGAGACGAACGCGCTCATGCAACGCGCCGGGCCGCTGACGCGCGGCGTGCTTGCGCGCGCGTTGCAGATTTACAGAGAGCGCTTCCCGCATCCGGACGGGGGCGTCGCCGCGACGTTCGAGATCGTCACCCTCACCGGCTGGGCGCCGCACGAGAGCCAGCAGAAACCGCTCAAACCCGGCAGCGCGCAGACGCGGCTCGCGGATGCGCTGGGCGTTTTAGAAACGAAGCTGCCGCGCGAAATCGAATAGGTGCGAGGTGAGCGTCTTCCGACACAGCACTCAACTGATCGTAGGCTTGTTGTTCCTTGTCTCGTTTGTGGTCTTCGTCCTCAGCATCGTCGCGGCTTGCTACGGCATTGCGATACTCGTTGGATCGCTGCCCGATCGATACGGGGGAAGTCCATTTCCTGATTTCGTTCTGGCCATGGGCGCTCTGCTGTACGGTTCTCGCCCTGCTCCGCAATTCGACATCCGGCCAGGAGATACCAACAGTTCTGCTCGTGCTGGCAAGCTGGATTTGCGGTGACTGCCTCAGCCAAGGGCTCTACGTCTCACTCCATCCGACCGACATCTACTGGCGCGGAGGCGACGATGCCGAAAATCTCGCGCTGGTATGGTTCGGCAGATTTGGACCGCTTGCGTATGCGTTGACCGTTCTGCCCACGACGCGGCGCTCCCCCTGGTTGTTCGTTTTCGCGCTTGCCTCTTTGGCTGCGTGCGCCGCGATCGGGGCCCTGTATTTCGAGCTTCGGCACTGGCGCCCCGCGTTCGTCAGGCCGGCAGTGGAAATCCTTGGCGATGGCCGCGCGCCGTTGCGTTTCGCATCGTCGCGCCCCTTATTGCGTGCGCTTTCACAGCATGGCTTGCGAAGAAGTCGATCCACGCTTTGCTCGCGCGAAGAGCAATTGGTTAACGCACACGCTTCGCCGCGCGCGGGAATGACGCTGCTTTCGGCGGCGAAATCGCGTAAGCAAGCGGCCATCATGCGCCTTCTTCTCGCTTCCGCCGCTCTTCTCGCTCTCTCCGCGTGCGCGACCGCGCCCGCGAGCGAGCATTTCTCCGGCACGTATTTCACGGTGCACGGCGCGCCTTATTTCACGCAGGACGGCAGCCAACGCTGGGTGCGCGTCAATGGCGGGGAAGCGCTCGCCGAAGGCCGCGTGACCGTCGAAGGGCGGCTCTCGCCGCCGATCGTGCATCGCCGCTCGAACTACAACCGCCGCACGCTTTATGTGACCGGCGCGCTCGAAAGCGCGGCCGACTAACCCGCCGCCGGGCGCGTCATCGTCCAGACGTGGGGGCCGCCTTTCGGCACGTCGAACTCCGCGGTCACCTCAAAGCCATGACGCAGATAGAGCGCGACGTTGCGCTCCTTCGTGGCCTCCAAGTAGGCAGGCACTTTCAACGCATCCACGTCACGCAATGTGCGCTTCAGAATCGCGGAGCCGACGCCTTGGCCTTGCGCGCGCGACGCCACGCCTAAGAACACCAGATGCGCGTGGGGCACGTGCGGGTGATGCGCGGCGAGCGTTTCTCCGGTTTCGAAGGCGCGCTTCATGCCATCGACGCCCGCGACCTGCAGCAGCAGCGGCGTGAGCAAAAGCTGGCGGAGCGGCGTTAAGTCAAACGCGGTGACGCCCGGCATGCACCAGATGGCGGCGCCGGTGAAATCGTTCGTGACCCAGACGACGCGTTTCGGGTGCACCGCATCGCGCACGGCGACATCGAAGAAGCGGCGCCGCGCGCGCTCCTTCTCATCGCCCTGCTTCAGCCACCAATTCAAACCGTCTTCATCGACGAAAGCGTCGGTCAACGTCTCGGACGCTTGGTTCAAATCCTTGCGGCGCGCGAGGCGCACATCGGGTGGGGCGCTCATACGCGTTCCGAAATGCGGATGGCCAAGCGGCAGCCGGCCTTGATGACGGCCGAGAGCACGCGGTAGCCCGGCGCCTCCTCGGCGCCTTCGCTCAGCGCTGTTGCGCGGTGGCCGGCTTCATCGTCACGGAAGCGCGCGATGGTCTCGCGGAATGGCGCTTCTTCATCGGGAAGCGCGCGCACTTGGCTCTCATAGTGTTCTTCGATGACTTCCTCGACGGCGGCGGTGCAGGCGTGGGCGGCTTTTTCTCCCATGAGCGCGGTCGCGGCGCCCAGACCGAATGCCGCGACGCGCCAGACCGGCGCCATCACAGTCGGACGCACGTTCCGCTCGGCGATCAGGGCATCGAAGGTGCGCAGATGCTCCTGCTCCCCCTCCTCCATCTCGGCGATGAGTTCAGCGGCGTGCGCCTTGCCGGGGATGCGATCGAAAACGGCGCGCTGGCCTTTGTAAATCTGCACGGCCGCGAATTCGCCCGCGTGATCGACGCGGATCATGCTTTCGAGGCGGCGGCGGCGTGCGCCGTCGGCGGGAAAAGGCGGCGCGTCAGCGCTCACGGAAAACTCTCAACTCTCTTCCTGCGCGGGGGCCGAGGCAAAAGCGACGAGGAAGCTCGCCGCCGCCAACGCCAGCGAGGCGAGCACATTATAGCCCGCCATCGAGACGCCAAACAGCGCCCACTGGACCTCGTCGCAATTGGGGGCCTGGAAGGTCGCGTTCGGATCGAACACGCGAATGTCGGAGAGATCGGCCCGATCGCACTGCGCGATGAACCAACCCTGCTCAACGCCCACATGATAGGCCGCCACAAGCGCGCCGGAGAGAAACGCCAGGCCCAACAGCACCGCCACGGCGCGCCGCAGCGTGACGCGCGGCCAGAGGCTGACGACGACGCCGCCAGCCAACGCGACAGCGGCCGCGCCCCAATAGACCTCGCGCTGTGTGAGGCAGAGCGCGCACGGGTTCAGCCCGCCCAGCCGCTCGGCCGCGTGCGCGACAGCCAGCATCGCCAACGACGCAAAGAGCGCCGCCCAGGGCCAAAGCGGCTGAAATCGTGCGGCGAGCGCCATCATCGAAAGAGTTTAGCGCGCGCGGGCCCCGACGCTCATGCGGCTTCCCGCCGCGTCAGTGCATGTACCGCAGCGCGATGATCGCGACGACGATGAGCACGGCCACGGCGATCAGCACGACACCCATCCTGCGCTCCACGATCGGCGCAATCTGCGGGCCGAAGCGCTGGAAGACCCAGGCGACCGCGAAGAAGCGCAGGCCGCGCGTGATGATCGACGCGACGACGAAAATCGGCAGCGAGAAGTGCATCGCGCCGGAAATGATCGTCACCAATTTGTAGGGAATGGGCGTCAGCCCCTTGAGGAAAATAAACCACGCGCCCCATTGATCGTAAAAGGCGCGCAGCTCGGCTTCGCGTTCGCCGTAGCCGAAGAAGCCCAGGATCGCCTGCCCGATCGTATCGAACAGGAACATGCCGATGGCGTAGCCCAATAGGCCGCCCAACACCGATGCGATGGTGCAGCCCAAGGCGTAGCGCGCCCACTTTTGCGGCTCAAGCGCGGCCATGGGGCCGAGCATCAGATCCGGCGGCAGCGGGAAGAACGAGCTTTCCGCGAACGAGATCGCCCACATCGAGCGCTCGGCGTTGGGCCCGCGGGCCAGATCCATGATGCGCGTGCGCAGGCCGGTCAGCATGGCTTCGCGCCTAGCATGAGCCGGGCCAAGTGGTCAGCCCCACGTCACCGCGCCTCGCGCATTTCGGTGCGGACGATGACCATGAGGCTGCCGGAGCCCGTGTCCACGACGGTTAAAGCAGCCGCGCCGCCCGCCGGGTTGGGGATGTTGAATTTGGGCGCGCGGATCGAGGCGGGCGTTTGCGTCTCAACGCCGCGCCGCGCCCTGATCCCAGCCGCGACCGCATCGCGCCATTCGGCCACCTGCCCCACGGCGCCCAGGAAAATGCAGCCGCGATGTTCGATGGCGTTGATCATCAGCACACCCAAGGGCGCGCCCTCGCCGCCAACCAAACGTTGGGCGCCAGACTGCGTGGGCCCGCCATCGGCGGTCCAGCCGGGAAACGCGGCGGGACTCAGCTCGCGGTCTTCGAACACGGACGCCAGACATTGGGTCAGCACGAGTTCAGCCCAGGCGCGGCGCGCTTGCGCTGTTTCGCGCGGGAGCAGACCATCGATGCGGCGCACGAGAATCCGATCGACCTGGCCCTGCTGCTGGGGGCCGATATAGAGCGCGGCGCCGCGCGCATCGCGGCCTTGGCCCAACGTGTAGGTGCGCACATGCGCCGGCGTTTCGCTGTCGAACGCCCAGGGGCTTTCGGGCAGATCGAGGCGGCGGCGCGCTTCAACATTGATCTCGGGAATGTCCTGCGCGAGCACGACACAGCCTTCCCGGTCGGCGCGGGCGAAGGCGACAACGAAGGCATCCACCGAGGTCTGCGGCAAGCCGATCATGGCGATGGGCGTGTCGTCACGCGCATCCAGAACGCCGCGCAGAATCTGACGCATGCGTTCATCGAGCGCGGCGAGCGGGAGCGTGCGGCCAACGCTTAACCCCTGCTGCGCGGCCGCGACTTGTTCGATCGTCTGTTCGCCCAACACCAAGGGCGCACAGAAATCGAGCGCAAGCCGCGCATAGCCCTGGCGCAGCGCCGCGGGATCGGGCTGAGGCGTCTGCGTTTGCGCGAGCGCGCCAACCGCCGTCGCCGCCCACGCGGCCAAACCCAACACCCAAGCGCGCATTGCGACTCCTCACTGGAACGGGCGCGACCATAAAGGGCGCCAAAGGGTAAGCCAGCGCGTTTTCAGCGGCGCTGTGCTAGAGGCGAGCGAGATGCTTCACGCCCGATCCCCCGCCCGCGCACCGGGGCGCCTTGCATGAGCGAGGCGCAGAAGCTGGCGACCATCGTGGCGCTCGATCTTGTCGGTTATTCGGCGAAGGCTGAGGCCGATCAGGCGGGCGCGGCCGCGCTCGTCAAAGCGCTCCGCACACGGATCGATGCGCTGGCGCCGGCGCATGGAGGCCGCGTTTTCTCCAGCGCCGGGGACGGCTTCATGCTCGAATTTTCGAGCGCGTCCGGTGCGGTCGCATTTTCGGCAGCGCTGGGCGAGAGCGGAACGCCTTCCGTGCGCGCAGGCGTGCATATGGGCGACGTGCTGATCGCGGAAGGCGGCGATCTCCTCGGCCACGGCGTCAATGTCGCGGCGCGGCTGATGGAGCGCGCGGCGCCTGGCGAAACGCTCATCTCCGCGGATGTGCAACGCATGATCCGCGGGCCGCTGGCGGGGCGGCTTCAGGCGAAGGGCGCCGTCGCGCTCGACAAGATCGCCGAGCGGATCGAGGCCTTCGCGCTTGCCGGCGGGTCGATCCCGCCGGAGGCGCCCGCGCCGCGCACGCCGGTGCTGGCGGTGCTGGCGTTCGACAATCTCTCCGCCGATCCGGAGCTTCAGTTTTTCTCCGACGGGATTTCCGAAGAAATCTTGCAGACGGTCTCCCGCACGGCCCAGCTCAGCGTCATCGGGCGCGCGTCGAGTTTTCAGTTCCGCGGGGCGGACAAAGCGGTGCGCAAGGTGGCGCGCGAACTCAACGCCAGCCACGTGCTCGACGGCTCGGTGCGGCGGGGCGGCGCGGCCGTGCGGGTCTCCGCGCACCTCATCGAGGCGGCGACGCAGACGACGCTCTGGTCGGAGCGGTTCGACCGGCAGATCGAAGACGTGTTCGCCGTGCAAGACGAGATCGCGCAGCAAGTGGCCGCCGCGCTCGACGCGGCGCTCAAGCCAAAGCCGGCTCCACAAAGCATCGATCCGCTGGCGCTGGAATTGTATCTGCGCGGGAGGGAGATCGCGGCGGGTCTATCGGTCAGCGCCGCGCGGCATGCAGCGTCGCTCCTGGAGGAGGCCGCTGCACGCGCGCCCAACTTCGCCAAAGCGTGGGGCCTGCTCGCGGTGGCGCGGTCCAATTACAGGTGGGGCGAGGACGGCGCCGATGAGGAGCGCGCGCGGCGGCTCACGCAAGAGGCGGCGCACCGCGCGCTTGCGCTCGATTCCACCAACACCGATGCGCGCATCGCACTGGGCGTGATCTTGCCGCCCGCCGGCGCGTTCGCACAGCTGGAGACGGAGCTCAGCGCCGCGCTCGACATCATGCCCAATGAGGGGCCGCTCGTTGCGATGATGGCGACGCAACGCATGTCGGCTGGACGCGGGCGCGAAGCGTTCGACTTGTGTGTGCGTGCGCAGGCGCTCGAGCCGCTGCATCCGCCGAGCCTGCTCGCGCTCGCCAACCTGCTCTTCTATGTCGGCCGCGAGGATGAGGCGATCGAGCTCCTGCTCTCGACTGTCGCGCGCTGGCCGGAAAATCCGAACGCGCAGGGCATGATCATCTGGACGAGCGCGTGCATGGGGCGCTGGGACCTGGTCGAGCGCTTCAGCGATCCGCAACGGATCGCGCTGCTGCCGGCGGTCGATCAGAAATTCGTGACGCGTGCGGCGCGGGCGGCGCAGCTCATCCGCAATCCGAGTGCGGAAGGACAGGCGATCGCGCTGGCGGCGGCAAAGGCAATTCTTGCGCGCGAGAACGTGGTCTTTTCCGGCGTCACCTTTCCTGCCTTCATCGGCGCCGATCTCGACGCGCTCTACGACCTCATCGACGCCGCTTCGTTTGCGCCGCTGCATGCGCCCTCCGGGCGGCTCGCGCCGGTCGATGGGCTCATCCACCTTTTCCTGCGCGTGAACGCCCGCTTCCGCTCCACGCCGCGCTTCGTGAAGTTCTGCGCGCGCCTGGGGCTTGTCGATTATTGGCTTGAAAGCGGCGTCTGGCCCGATTGCGCGGACGAGACGCCCTACGATTTCCGCGCCGAGTGCGCGCGCTGGGCGGAGGCCAAGCCCGCCCCTTGATTGACACGCGCGGGGCCGGCCCTTAGCTCCCCCGCACGCTTCGCTGCCCCAGTGGCGGAATCGGTAGACGCAGCAGACTCAAAATCTGCCGCAGGCAACTGCGTGCCCGTTCGAGTCGGGCCTGGGGCACCATCCTGCTTCGCCTACGCCCACCCAAGCCCTATGTACCGGGCATGGCTCAGAAACCCGCAATGCCGAAGCGCACCCAAGCCGATGCCGAAGCCGCCGTCCGCGTGCTGATCGAGTGGGCCGGCGACGATCCCGATCGCGAGGGCCTGGCCGATACGCCCGCGCGCGTGGCGCGCAGCTACCGCGAACTCTTCGCCGGCTACGACACCGACCCGCACGATTATCTTGCGCGCACGTTCGAAGAGGTGGGCGGGTATGACGAGCTGGTTGTCCTCAACGACATTCCCGTCGTCTCGTTCTGCGAGCATCACATGCTGCCCGTCACCGGGAAGGCGCATGTCGGCTATCTGCCGACGAACAAGGTCGTCGGCATTTCGAAGCTCGCACGCGTCGTGCAGGGCTTTGCGCGGCGGCTGCAAATTCAAGAGAAGCTCACCGCCGAGATCGCGGAGGCGATTCAGGAAATCCTTCAGCCGCAAGGCGTGGGCGTCGTCATCGAGGCGGAGCATTCGTGCATGACGCTCCGGGGCGTCAACACGCCGGGCTCGAAGCTGGTGACATCGCGCCTCCTCGGCGTCGTCCGGGACGATCCGCGCACGCGCGAGGAATTCCTGCGCTTCGCGCGGCAGGGTTGAGGCGTTCGAGCCGCAACGGACAATTTTCCCGCGCGCTCACGCAAACGCGCCTCGCGCTATAGGACGCATGGCCTTAGTTTGCGCCTAGGCGGATCATGGCGGCAGCGGCAGTTTCTCCGGGCGCGGCGGGCGTCATGGCGCTTTGGACGCGGCGCATCGGCCTCATCCTGGGGCCGCTCGCGGCCGCCGCGATCCAGTTGGCGCCGCTGCCGGCCGGCCTGGCGCCGGAAGCCTGGCTCGTACTCTCGCTCGCGGTCTGGATGGTGATCTGGTGGGCGAGCCTCGCCATCGCGCCGGCGGCGACCGCGCTTCTGCCGCTCGCGCTCTTGCCGCTGATCGGGGCGGGCGAGATCGCGCGGATCGCTGCGCCTTACGCCGATCCCATCGTGCTGCTGCTGGCGGCGGGCTTCTTCATCGGGCTCGCAATCACGCGCTGGGGGCTGCACGAGCGTCTCGCGCTCATCGTCGCGTCGCGCGCGAACGGGCGCCGGCGTCTCCTGGTCGCGGGGTTCATGGGCACCGCCGCGCTCATCGCGCTCTTCGTCTCGAGCGCGACGACGACGCTCATGCTCGCGCCCATCGCGTTCGGCGCCGCGCGGCTGATGAGCGAAGGCGAAGAGATCGATCCCATGCTGGGCGGCGCGCTGCTGCTGGGCGTCGCCTACGCCGCGGCGATCGGCGCGATCGGCACGCCCATCTCCTCGCCGCTCAATCTGGCGGCGATGGCGTTTCTCGACCGCGCGGGCGAACCCATGAGCGTCATCGCGTGGACGCTCGCGGCGCTGCCGATCATGCTCATCCTCCTGCCGCTGGCGTGGCTCTTGCTGACGTGGCGCGTTCGCGACGGCGACGCGGGCGAACGCGAGCGCGCCTTCGTCGCGGTCAAGGCGCGGCTCAAGGCGCTGGGGCCGCTCACCAAGGCCGAACGGCGCCTCGCCTGGTTTTTCGGGGCGCTCGCTTTCCTCTGGATGTTCCGCCCGATCATCGCGTTCGCGCCGGGGCTCGACACGCTGAGCGACGCCGGCGTCGGCATGATCGCGGCGCTGGCGCTCTTTCTCATTCCTTCCGGCGACGAAGACGGGGCGGCGCTGCTCGACTGGCGCACCGCGGAGCGGGCGCCGTGGGGCATTCTCATCCTGCTGGGCGGCGGACTCGCGCTCGCCAATGCGATGGAGACAAGCGGGCTCGCGCAATGGATCGGCGAAGGCGTCGCCAATCTGAATTGGGGCACGCTGTGGGGGCTGGTGGCCGCGCTCGTCGTCACCACAATTTTCCTCGGAGAGATTTCGTCCAATCAAGGCGTGCTGGTGACGCTTCTGCCGATCATCGCGGGGGTCTCGGTCGCCACCGGCGTCGATCTCAGGGCGCTGGTTTTTCCGGTCGCGCTCGCTTCGAGCTTCGCCTTCATGCTGCCGGTGACGAATGCGCCCAACGCAATCGCCTACGCGACCGGGCTTATTTCGTGGCCGCGGATGCTGACAATCGGCCTCATCATGAACGTCGCCGCGATCCTGGCGATCGTGGGCGTCACGCGGCTGGCGGCGGCCGGGTGAGCCGCGCATCGAGCGCGAAGCGGCCCGCGCCCAGCGCAAAGAAAAGAAAGCCGATGGGCACGAGAACACCCGGCGGATAAAGCGTGCGCGGATCGCCGCTCGGCCACAGCAAAATGACGGCGACGGTGAAATTGACAGCGAGCAGCACGCCCGCCCAGCGGGTCAACAAGCCGAGCATTAAGCAAATTCCGATCGCGAACTGCGCGTAGACCGACAGCGGCGCGGCATATTCCGGATACGGACAATTCAAGCTGCGGAGAAAGGTCTCGAACTCGGCCATGCGCTCGGCGGAGACGATGTTGTCCCACACGCCCCAGATGAGGTAGCCGCCCAGCAGCACGCGCAGCAGCAACAGGGCAACGTCCGCCAAACGCGCCGGCCAAGCCGGGAACAGCAAATCCCTCACGCCATCGTCTCCACCGCGTCCCAGAAGAGCTTGGGCAAATCGATATTATCGAAGCGCTTCAGCTCCTGCACGAGAGTCGGCGAAGTGACGTTTATTTCGGTCAAGCGGCCGTCGATCACGTCGAGGCCGGCGAAGAGAATGCCCTCCTCGGCCAAGAGCGGCGCGACGGCCGAAGCGATCTCGCGGTCGCGCGCGTCGAGCGGCGTTGCGACCGCCTTGCCGCCGACATGAAGATTGGCGCGGAAATCGTCCTCTTGCGGCAAGCGCCGCACCGCGCCGATGGGCGCGCCCGCCAACACGAAGACGCGCTTATCGCCCTCCTTCACGCGCGGCAGGAATTCCTGAACGATGATGGGCTCCTTGGCCGCCTCGGCCAGAAACTTCGCCAGGACGTTCTTGAAATCGGCTGCCTTGACACTCGCCTTGGCGACGCCCTCGCCGCCGGCGAGGAAGGAAGGCTTCAACACGACCTGATCGAAGCGGGATGCGAAGCGCGTGATCGCTTCGGCGTTGCGGCCCACGAAGGTCGCGGGAATGAGGTGCGCGTAGCGCAGCGTCGAGAGTTTCTCGGGGATGTTGCGGATGCCGCGCGGGCGATTGAGCACCTTGGTGCGCTTCGGATCGACCAGATCGAGCAAATAGGTGTTTGAGACGTAGCCCATGTCGAAGGGCGGATCCTGCCGGATGAGGATCACGTCCAATTCGTGCGCGGCGGTGATGCGCGACTCCAGCGTCTCATAATGCTTGGCGGCATCGAGCTTCACGGACACGCGATGGGCGGCGGCGCGCACTTCGCCCGCATCGAAAAAGAGATCGTCCGGCTTCCACCACCAGACTTCATGGCCGCGCGCCTGCGCTTCGATCATCAGCGCCAACGAGGTGTCGCGCTCCACGATCATGGTCTCGATCGGATCCATCTGGACGGCGATCTTCATCAAAGCCCCGCTTCCCTCAAAAACGCGCCGAGCACGGCCTCGGCCTTGGCGGACAATTCATCCGACAGCGCGCACGCGGCCGTCCGCATGGCGGCGATGTCGGCGCCGGCGGCCGTCAATTCAACTGCATGGCCGATGAGCCAGCGCTCAAACCCCGCCAAATTCGCCTCAGGGTGAAACTGAAAGCCGGCGATGGCCGGCGCGAGCGCATAGGCCTGGTTCGCCACCGCCTCGGACGAGGCGAGCAGCGTGGCGCCCTCGGGCAAGTCGAAGGTGTCGCCGTGCCAATGCATCGCCATCGGCGCGCTTGCGAAAGGCTGCAAACAGGATCGCGCGCCCGCATCGGTCAAACTGATCGGCAAGAAGCCGATCTCCTTGAGTCCCGCGGGATAGACATTGGCGCCCGCGGCGGCCGCCATGATCTGCGCGCCCAGGCACACGCCGAGCATCGGCTTAGCCGCCGCGAGGCGCGCACGGACGAACGCGATCTCATCCGCAAGCCAGGGATAGCGCCCCGACTCGTAAACGCCGATCGGGCCGCCAAGCACGATGACAAGATCGGGCTCACCGGCGCGCGCGGACTCGAGCGCATCGATGCCTGCGTCGCGCACCTCGATCTCGCCCTTGGCGCGCAAGAGCTTCTCCCACGCGCCCAAATCCTCGAACGCGACGTGCCGGATCACCAAAGTCCGCATGGAGGCGGCTTACGCGGGCGCGCGTCTTGTGGGAAGGGAGCGGAGAATGGAGGCGCGCGAACCGACGATCTGGACGCGTTCCGGCCGCGTGCGGCTGGAGACGCTTATTCTCGTTCGCTGGCTGGCGATCGCGGGGCAGACGGCGGCGGTGCTCTTTGTCGAGTTCGGGCTGCGGCTCGATCTCAATCTCGGCTCTTCGCTCGGCGTCATCGCACTCTCGGCGTGGGTCAATCTCTTCCTGATGGTGTCGAGGCCCTGGCAAGGGCCGGTCAAGGAATGGGAGGCGGCAGCCCAGCTCGCCTACGATCTGGTGCAGCTCGCGGTGCTCGTGGGGCTGACGGGCGGGGTGGCGAACCCGTTCCTGCTGCTGCTCATCGCGCCGGTCGCGATTTCGGCGTCGGTGCTGCGCCCCGCGATCACGGCCGCGCTCGCGGGGCTCGCGATCCTCTGCGTCGGCGCGCTCCTCGTGTGGCGCGCGCCCTTGCCGTGGCTTGCCGGCGCCACGCTCAATCTGCCGACGCTCTACGAGGACGGGCTCGCCGCGGCAGTCGTCACCGGCCTCGTGTTCACGGGCATCTACGCCTGGACGGTCGCGGCGGAAGAAGAGCGCATGACGCTGGCGCTCGCGGCGGCGGAAGCTGTGCTGGCGCGCGAACAGCGGATGAGTTCGCTCGGCGCGCTCGCGGCGGCGGCGGCGCATGAGCTCGGCACGCCGCTCGCCACCATCCACCTCGTCGCGAAGGAAATGGCGCGGAGCCTTCCCGGCGATTCTCCCTATCTCGAAGACGTGCAGCTCTTGGTCACGCAGAGCGAACGCTGCCGCGCCATCCTCACCAAATTGAGCGAACGGCCCGATGAAGGCGACGCAGTGTTCGCACGCGCGCCGCTCGGCGCGCTGATCGGCGAGGTCACCGATCCGCATCGCGGCCAGGGCGCCGAGATCACGATCAACATCGCCGGGCCTGAAGGCGAAGCCGCGCCCGACATCGCCCGCCGGCCGGAAATCCTGCACGGGCTTTCGAGCCTCGTTGAAAACGCCGTCAGCTTCGCGGCTTCGCGCGTCGAGATCGCCGCGCGCTGGAGCGAGCAGGAGATATCCATCACCGTGCGCGACGACGGACGGGGCTTCGATCCCGACATCCTGCCCCGGCTTGGCGCGCCTTACCTCACGAGCGGCGCGCGCGGGCGCATGGGGGGCGGCATGGGTCTCGGCTTCTTCATCGCCAAGACGCTTTTGGAGCGCTCTGGGGCTTCGCTTCACGCGCGAAACCGCACGCCGCCGCGCACCGGCGCGGTCGTTACAGTGACGTGGCCACGGGGCGCGGTGGAGGCCGCGCCGCTTTAACGCTTCGGGTTGTTCGCCGTCCGAACGGTGCTACATGAAGGCCATGTCAGACGCGGCCCCAACGGGCGACAAGACGCTCCTTTTTCTCGACGACGACGCCCCCTTCCGGCAGCGGATGGCGCGTGCGCT
>JBFWVZ010000014.1:0-22743 GCA_050246475.1 Hyphomonadaceae bacterium
TCGCCCCGCCCGTCTTGGCCAGAACCATCGTGATCGCCGCCGTCAGCGTCGTCTTGCCGTGATCGACGTGGCCGATCGTCCCGATGTTGCAGTGCGGCTTCGTCCGCTCAAACTTTTCCTTGGCCATCGTGAGGCTCCTGCCAGCAGTTTCGTTCGTTGTTCAAATGTGAAAGATCAGGCGCGCAGTTTCGCGAGGACTTCCTGCGAGACGGCGCGCGGCACTTCTTCATAGTGCGAGAATTCCATCGAATAGCTGGCGCGCCCTTGTGAGAAGGAGCGAAGCGTATTGACGTAGCCGAACATGTTGGCGAGCGGGACCATCGCGTTGATGATCGTCGCGTTGCCGCGCATATCCTGGCCCTGGATCATCCCGCGCCGCGAATTCAGATCGCCAATCACCGAGCCCACATATTCCTCGGGGCTCGTGACTTCGACTTTCATGATCGGCTCGAGCAGGCGCGGATCGCCCTTCTCGGCCAACTCACGGAACGCGGCGCGCGCCGCGATTTCGAACGCGAGCACGCTTGAATCGACATCGTGATAGGCGCCGTCCACCAGCGTCGCTTTGAAATCGATCACCGGGAAGCCGGCGAGGAGGCCGTTCTCCTTCGCGGAGGTGAGGCCCTTGACGACGCCCGGCACGAATTCCTTCGGCACCGCGCCGCCGACGATCTCATTCTCGAAGATGAAGCCCGAGCCAGCTTCGCCGGGCTCGAACTCGATCTTGATCCGCGCGAACTGGCCCGTGCCGCCGGTCTGCTTCTTGTGCGTGTAGTCGATCGTGACGGCGCGGCCGAGCTTCTCGCGGTACGCCACTTTCGGCGCGCCGACGTTTGCATCGACCTTATAGGTGCGGCGCAGGATATCGACTTTGATGTCGAGGTGGAGTTCGCCCATCCCCTTGAGGATGGTCTGCCCGCTTTCCTGGTCCGTCGAAACTTGGAAGGAGGGATCTTCCGCCGCGAGCTTCGAAAGCGCGACGCCAAGCTTTTCCTGGTCGGCCTTCGTCTTGGGCTCGACCGCCACTTCGATGACGGGCTGCGGGAATTCCATCCGCTCAAGAATGACCGGCTTATTCGGATCGCAGAGCGTATCGCCGGTGCGGACGTCCTTAAGGGACGCTAAAGCGACGATATCGCCCGCGAAGGCTTCCTTGATGTCCTCGCGGTTGTTGGCGTGCATGAGCAGCATGCGCCCGACGCGCTCTTTCTTGTCGCGCGTCGAGTTGATGAGGTTGTCGCCCGCGTTCAGCACGCCCGAATAGATGCGGCAGAACGTGATCGTGCCGACGAAGGGGTCGTCCATGATCTTGAACGCCAGCATGGCGAAGGGTTCGGTGTCGGAAGCCTTCCGCACCATTTCCTTTTCTTCGTCGTTCGGGTCGATGCCCTTGATCGCCGGGCGATCGAGCGGGCTCGGCAGATAATCGACGACGGCGTCGAGCAAGGGCTGCACGCCCTTGTTCTTGAACGCCGAGCCGCAAAGCATCGGATACCAGGCAGCCTTCTGCACCGCCGTGCGGATGAGCTTCTTGAGCGTCGCGACGTCCGGCTCTTCGCCTTCGAGATATTTCTCCATCGCCGCGTCGTCCATTTCGACGGCCGCTTCGATGAGTTCGCCGCGGAATTGAACCGCGCGTTCTTTCAGGTCATCCGGAATGTCGACGTAATCGAACTTCGCGCCGAGCGTTTCCTCGCGCCAGATGATTGCGCGCATCTCGACGAGATCGACGACGCCTTGGAAGTTCGATTCGATGCCGATCGGCAGCTGCAGCGGCACGGGCTTGGCGCCCAAGCGCTTCTTGATGTCATCGACGCACATGTAGAAGTCGGCGCCGGTCTTATCCATCTTGTTGGCGAAGATGATGCGCGGCACCTGATACTTGTCGCCCTGGCGCCAGACGGTCTCCGTCTGCGGCTCAACGCCTTGGTTGCCGTCGAGCACGACGACCGCGCCGTCGAGCACGCGCAGCGAACGCTCGACTTCGATGGTGAAATCGACGTGGCCGGGCGTATCGATGATGTTGAGGCGCTTGCCGTTCCAGAACGTGGTGGTCGCGGCGGACGTGATCGTGATGCCGCGCTCCTGCTCCTGCTCCATCCAGTCCATGGTCGCGGCGCCGTCATGGACTTCGCCGATCTTGTGGGACTTGCCTGAATAGAAGAGGACGCGCTCCGTCGTTGTGGTCTTTCCGGCGTCGATGTGCGCCATGATGCCGAAATTGCGATAGTCCTCGATGGCGTACTGCCGGGGCATGGGAAGTTCTTTCGGTTACCAGCGATAGTGGGAGAAGGCCCGGTTGGCTTCCGCCATCCGGTGCGTGTCTTCCCGCTTTTTCACGGCGTTTCCTCTGTTGTTGGACGCATCGAGGAGTTCGCCGGCGAGCCGGTCCTCCATCGTATTTTCGTTGCGCGCACGCGCGGCGTTGACGAGCCAGCGGATGGCGAGCGCTTGGCGGCGCTCCGGACGCACCTCGACCGGAACCTGATAAGTCGCGCCGCCGACGCGGCGCGAGCGCACTTCGATCGCGGGCGCGACATTGGCGAGCGCGTCATGGAAGACTTCGATCGCCGGGCGCTTCAGCTTCTTCTCCGTGTTGTCGAGCGCGCCATAGACGATGCTCTCCGCCACGGACTTTTTGCCCTCGTACATCACGTAGTTCATGAACTTCGTGAGGACGATGTCGCCATAGACTGGATCGGGCAAAACCTCGCGGGGTTCGGCGCGGTGACGGCGGGACATGCTGCTCTTCCTTGGATGAATGGGTAGATCCCGGATCGCCGCTTCGCGCCGTCCGGGATGACCTTCGCTTTAAGCGAAGGTCATTTGGGTCTCTTGGCGCCGTAGACGGAGCGCCGCTTCTTGCGGTTCTTCACGCCTTGCGTGTCCAAGACGCCGCGCAGGATGTGATAGCGCACGCCCGGCAAATCCTTCACGCGGCCGCCGCGGATGAGCACGACGGAGTGCTCTTGCAGATTGTGGCCTTCGCCCGGGATGTAGCAGACCGCTTCGATCTGCGTGGTCAGGCGCACCTTCGCGACTTTCCGCAGCGCCGAGTTCGGCTTCTTCGGCGTCGTCGTATAGACGCGCGTGCAGACGCCGCGCCGCTGCGGGCAAGCCTTCAAGGCGGGAGCTTTGTTGCGCACCGCGAGCGGTGTGCGGGGCTTGCGGATCAGTTGGTTGATCGTCGGCATGGGCCGCTGGAATTCCCTGTGTTGGCGTACGCGTTCAAACGTCAATAGGCGCGCTCGGCTGGTTCTCCTGGTGGAGAACCGATCCTGGCGCGCCGGCTTTTCGGTTCATGCGGCGGCGACGCGTTTCCGCAGTTTCTGCGGACAGCCGTAGCCGAATGAGGCGCGGAAAATACGGATGCGCCCCCTCTAGGTCAAGCCGCCGAAAAGCGGCGCCCGAAGGGCTGGCGCGAGGGGCCCAAATCGCCATCTAAGGCCCTCAATTCAAGCCCCCGGAGCGACTCGATGCCCCTTCTGATGTGCCCGAACTGCAATGCTTCCATGAACGAGGTGAAGCGCGGGGAGGTGGCGTTCGACATGTGCCCCACCTGCCGGGGCATCTGGCTGGACCGGGGCGAACTTGAGAAAATCCTGGAAGGCGCCCGCTCCGAGCGCCAGGAATTCGACCGCGACCGCGAGCAGTTTTACCGCGATCCGGACCAGTATCGCCGCGCTCACCCAGAGCCCCCGCCCCGGTATGACAACCGCCAGGATTATGGCGAGCGGGGCGAGTACGGCGAGCGCGGCGAAGGCGGCTACGACCCGCGCACCGGGCGCCGCCGCCGCGGCGGCTTCGATTTCTTCGACATCTTCGACTAATGGTCGCCCCTCCGAGGGGACGACCATGACAAACGAACAGATGAGCCGCCGCAGCGCTTTGGCTCTCGCGGGTGCGGGCGCGGCGCTTGCAGCGTGCGGGCCCACAACGCCGGCGCCTGCGCCGCTTCGCTCGCGTCAGTTTCCTGAGGGCTTCCTCTGGGGGTGCGCCTCCTCCGCGTATCAGATCGAAGGCTCGCTCAACGCTGACGGAAGAGGCGCGAGCATCTGGGACACGTTCGCCGCCGATCCCGCGCGCATTCGCGATCGCTCGAACGCATCAGTCGCGTGCGATTCCTACACACGCTACGGCGAGGACGTTGCGCTGCTGCGCGATGGCGGCATGAACGCATACCGCTTCTCCATCGCGTGGCCGCGCATTCAGCCGAGCGGCGCCGGCGCGGGCAACGATCCCGGCATCGACTATTATTCCCGCCTCGTCGATGCGTTGCTCGCCGCGAACATCCAACCGTTTGCGACGCTCTTTCATTGGGACTTGCCGCAAGCGCTGCAGGACGCAGGCGGCTGGGCGACCCGCGATACAGCGCAGCGCTTCGCCGACTATGCGGCCCTTGTCGCACAGCGTTTGGGCGATCGGCTCACGCGCTATGTGATCCTAAACGAAGCCGCGGTGCACACCGTGCTCGGCCACGTCACGGGCGCGCATGCGCCGGGGCTGACGAACGGCGATCTCATCGGCTCCGTCACGCACCATCAGAACCTCGCGCAAGGCATGGCGATCCAAGCGCTGCGCGCGGCGCGCACGACGTTCGAGATCGGCCCGACAATGGCGCTCATGCCATCGCGCCCCGAAGGCGGCGCGCTCGCATTCTGGAACCGCCTGCCCGCCGACGGTTTCGGCCAGCTTTGGAACCGCGCCTATCTCGATCCGCTCTTCCGCGGCTCGTATCCCGAGCAGGCGCAGGCGCTCGTCGAGCCGCACTTGCGCGAGGGCGATCTAGCGATCACGCGCCAGCCGATCGATTTTCTCGGCGTGAATTACTATTCGCCCGCCTACATGCGGCTCGATCTCTCGAACCCCGCGATGGTCAATGCGGGCGCGCCGCCCAACGGCGTGCCGCTCGATGCGTTCGGCCGCCACGTCGATCCGTCGGGCCTTGAAGAGATGCTGACGCTGGTGCGCGCCGAATACGGCAATCCGCGCGTCATCATCACGGAGAACGGCTGCTCCGATGCATTCTCCGACGGCCCCGCCGAACTCAACGATCGCTTCCGCATCGATCGATTATCTGCGCGCGCACCTCGAAGCCGTAAAGCGCGCGATGGAGGCGGGCTCAACCATCTCCGGCTACTTCCACTGGTCCCTCATCGACAATTGGGAATGGGCCGAGGGCTATCGCTCGAAATTCGGCCTCGTCGCGATGAACCGCGAGACGGGACAGCGCACGCCCAAGGCAAGCTATTTCTGGTTCCGTGAACTGGCGCGAACCGGCGTGTTGGACGAGGCTGCCTAGTTCGCGAGCATGCGTCGGACGCGCGGGCTAAGCGCCCAGACGCCGAATGGAAACAAGCTCAGGAGCAACACGGTCATCCATACAGTATGCTCTTGCTCAAGCGTGGCTCTCTTCCGCTCAAATGTCACCAACGACATCGCGGCAATCCACGCCGTTGCTAGACCGCAGAGGATAAAGAGGGTCAGAAACCCATCGAGAAGGAAGCGCACGATCTCGAACCCGCGCGGTACTGGACTAACGAAAAGCTGATAAGTCTCGTCGCCAGATATGTTGGCAAACAGCAGCCAGACTGGAGCCGCGACGAAGCCGAGCGCCACGACAGCGCAGATAATATCGTACTCCCGGATCGGCTTCTGGTTCAGGCGACGGACCGAAACGCGATAGACGGCAAAACACCAAAGGGGCACCATAGCCGACACGGCCCACATCGCCACCATCGCTGGCGCACTTGGCGCCGATGAATAAGTGATTGGTAGAGCGACGCCTCCCATGAGCCACAATAGCGTCATCCACGCCGGATGCAGAGCGAGAAACCCCTCTAAGAAATCGCCGCGCCGCGCCATACACTGAGCATAAACGAAAAGGGCCGGGATTGCTCCCGGCCCTTCGCGTTTCATTTGGTCGCTTGGCTTATTCGGCCGCTTGATCGACCGCCGGCGTGGGCGGCCGTTCGAGCGCGAGCTTGGCGTCGCGTTCTTGCGCGAGCTTCTGGTAGCGCCGCAGCTGCCCGCCCGTGCCCGCCGGGATAAGCCGGCCGACGATGACGTTTTCCTTCAAGCCTTCGAGCGTGTCCTTCTTGCCGTAGGAAGCGGCTTCGGTGAGCACGCGCGTCGTCTCCTGGAACGAAGCAGCCGAGATGAAGCTGCGCGTTTGCAGCGACGCCTTCGTAATGCCGAGCAGCATCGATTGCGCCGTCGCGGGTTTCAAACCCAGCTCCTGCACACGCTTGTTCTCATCCTCGAGATCGAGCGCTTCGACGGCCTCGCCCTTCAAGAACTCGGTGTCGCCCGCGTCCATCACTTCGACCTTCTGCAGCATCTGGCGAACGATCACCTCGATGTGCTTGTCGTTGATCGGCACGCCCTGCAGCCGGTAGACCTTCTGGATCTCTTCGACGAGGTAAGCGGCAAGCGCTTCGACGCCCAAGATCGAGAGAATGTCCTGCGGCGCGGGATTGCCGTCGAGCAGATAGTCGCCCTGCTTGACGAAATCGCCTTCCTGAACGGCGATGTGTTTGCCCTTCGGGATCATGTACTCGATCGTCTCCGCATCCTCCTCTTCAGGCACGATGCGCAGGCGGCGCTTGTTCTTGTAGTCCTTGCCGAACTCAACGCGGCCGTCCGCCTCCGCGATGATCGCGTGCTCCTTCGGCCGGCGCGCTTCGAAGAGCTCTGCCACGCGCGGCAGACCGCCCGTGATGTCGCGCGTCTTGGCGCCGCCCGTCATGATGCGCGCGACATCCTGGCCGGGAACGACTTCATCGCCCTCCACCACCGAGAGGATGGCGCCCACCGCCAAGAGGTAACGCGCCTCCGAGCCGTTCGCGAGCTTGGCGGGCTTGCCCTTGCCGTCGAGGATGACGACCGCGGGGCGAAGATCCGAGCCCTTCGCCGTCGAGCGCCAATCGATGACGACCTTCGACGAAATGCCGGTGCTTTCATCGACCTCGTCGCGCGCCGAGATGTTGTCGACGAGGTCCTCGAATTTCACCGTGCCTTTCACTTCCGTGATGATCGGCGTCGAGTAGGGATCCCATTCGGCGATCCGGTCCCCGCGCGCGATGGCGGCTTTATCGTCCACCTTGAGCTTGGCGCCGAACGGCAGCTTGAAGCTCTGGCGCTCCTTGCCCTCCGCATCGACCACCAACACCTGCATGCCGCGGCTCATGACGACGAAATCGCCGCTGCCTGTCTTGATCGTGGCGCGATCGACAAGCTTCACTTTCCCGTCGTGCGCGCTTTCCATCACGGATTGCTCCGCGACTTGGGCCGCGCCGCCGATGTGGAACGTGCGCATGGTGAGCTGCGTGCCCGGTTCGCCGATCGATTGCGCCGCAATGACGCCGACCGCCTCGCCGATATTGACCGGCGTGCCGCGCGCGAGATCGCGCCCGTAGCACGCGCCGCAGACGCCCGTGCGCGTTTCGCACGTCAGCACCGTGCGGACCTTCACGCCCTGCACCGCAGATTTTTCGACTTCAGCGACGACATCCTCGGTGAGGTACGTGCCGGCTGGCACGACCACCTTGTTCGTCGAAGGATCGACGATATCGACGGCCGCGGTGCGGCCCATGATGCGGTCCCCGAGCGAGACGATGATGTCGGCGCCGTCGATCACCGCGCGCAGCTCGATGCCTTGCTGCGTGCCGCAATCTTCCTCGGTGATGATGCAATCCTGCGCGACGTCCACGAGGCGGCGCGTGAGATAGCCTGAGTTCGCCGTCTTCAACGCGGTGTCCGCGAGGCCCTTCCGGGCGCCGTGGGTCGAGTTGAAGTATTCGAGAACCGAGAGGCCTTCCTTGAAGTTCGAGATGATCGGCGTCTCGATGATCTCGCCCGAAGGCTTGGCCATCGGCCCGCGCATCCCGGCGAGCTGCTTCATCTGGTTCTTCGAGCCGCGGGCGCCCGAATGCGCCATCATGAAGATGGAGTTGTACTCACCGAGGCGCCCGTCCTTGAGTTTCGGGAGCTTCGAAGTCTCGTCCATCATCGCGTCGGCGACGCGATCGGTGCACTTCGACCACGCATCGACGACCTTGTTGTACTTCTCGCCCTTCGTGATGAGGCCGTTGGAGTACTGACGCTCATATTCGGCGACCTGCTTGCGCGTGTCGTCGACGAGCTTCTCCTTCGCTTTCGGGACGATCATGTCGCCCATGCCGAACGAGATGCCCGCGCGGCACGCTTCGCGGAAGCCGAGCGCCATGATCCGGTCGGCGAAGATGACCGTCTCCTTCTGACCGCAATGGCGGTAGACGGCGTCGATCAGGTTGCCGATTTCCTTCTTGGTGAGCTGCACCTCGATCAGCTTGTGGCTGATCTTCGGGTTCTTCGGCAGAAGCTCGGCGAGCTTCATGCGCCCAGGCGTCGAGTCGATCGTCTTGGCGACCTTCTTGCCCTTCTCATCGACGGTTTCGAAGCGCGCCTTGATCTTGGTGTGCAAGGTCACGACGCCGGCTTCGAGCGCGCTCTCGATCTCGCCGATATTCGCGAAGAGCTTGCCTTCGCCCGGCTCGCCCTCCTTCACGGTCGAGAGATAGTAGAGCCCCAGAACGATATCCTGAGACGGCACGATGATCGGGCGCCCGTTGGCGGGCGAGAGGATGTTGTTCGTGCTCATCATCAGCACGCGCGCTTCCAATTGCGCTTCGAGTGAGAGCGGGACGTGGACAGCCATCTGGTCGCCGTCGAAGTCCGCGTTGAACGCGGCGCAGACGAGCGGGTGGAGCTGGATCGCCTTGCCTTCGATGAGCTTCGGCTCGAACGCCTGGATGCCCAAGCGGTGAAGCGTCGGCGCGCGGTTCAGAAGAACCGGATGCTCGCGGATGACTTCTTCGAGCACGTCCCAAACTTCGGGGCGCTCCTTCTCGACCATCCGGCGCGATTGCTTGACGGTGCCTGAGAGCCCCTTCGCGTCGAGGCGCGAATAGATGAACGGCTTGAAGAGCTCGAGCGCCATCTTCTTCGGCAAGCCGCACTGATGGAGCTTGAGGTCAGGCCCGACGACGATGACCGAGCGGCCGGAATAATCGACGCGCTTGCCGAGCAGGTTCTGGCGGAAGCGGCCTTGCTTGCCCTTCAGCATATCGGCGAGCGACTTGAGCGGCCGCTTGTTGGCGCCCGTGATGACGCGGCCGCGCCGGCCGTTGTCGAAGAGCGCATCGACGGATTCTTGCAGCATCCGCTTTTCGTTGCGGATGATGATGTCCGGCGCGCGCAGCTCCATCAGGCGCTTCAAGCGGTTGTTGCGGTTGATTACGCGGCGATAGAGATCGTTGAGATCGGAAGTCGCGAAGCGGCCGCCATCGAGCGGCACGAGCGGACGCAGCTCCGGCGGAATCACCGGAACGACCGTCAACACCATCCACTCAGGCTTGTTGCCCGATTTCACGAACGCTTCGATGAGCTTCAAGCGCTTCGCGAGCTTCTTCGGCTTAAGCTCGGTCGTGGCTTCCGCGATTTCCTTGCGCAGATGCTCGGACTCTTTTTCGAGGTCGAGCTGGAGGAGCAATTCGCGCACAGCCTCCGCGCCGATGCCGGCGGTGAAGCTGTCCTCGCCGAACTCCTCCTGCTTGGCCATGTAGTCTTCTTCGGTGAGAAGCTCCTTGGCCTTCATAGGCGTCAGGCCCGGCTCGAGCACGACGTATTGCTCGAAATAGAGCACGCGCTCGATATCCTTGAGCGGCATATCGAGCATGAGCGCGATGCGGGAGGGGAGGCTCTTCAAGAACCAGATGTGCGCGACGGGCGCGGCGAGCTCGATATGGCCCATGCGCTCACGGCGCACGCGCTGCAGCGTCACCTGCACGCCGCACTTTTCGCAGATGATGTCCTTGTACTTCATCCGCTTGTACTTGCCGCACAAGCACTCGTAGTCCTTGATCGGGCCAAAGATGCGCGCGCAGAAGAGGCCGTCACGTTCCGGCTTGAACGTGCGGTAATTGATCGTCTCGGGCTTCTTGATCTCGCCGTAAGACCACGAGCGGATTTGCTCGGGGCTCGCGATCGAGATCCCGATTTGGTCAAACACTGGCGCCGGGGGCTGGTTCTGGCTCCCGAACACGTTGGCGATATCGCGGTCCATGGCGTTCATGTCGGTCCTTTCGCCGCCGCGCGCAGATGAGGCGCGCTGACGGCTGCTAAGAATTACTCGGCGGCGTGCTTGGTTTCGTCCGGTGCGGACTGCGAGAGATCCACGTTCAAGCCGAGCGAGCGCATTTCCTTCACGAGCACGTTGAAGCTTTCGGGAATGCCCGCTTCGAACGTGTCGTCGCCGCGCACGATCGCCTCATAGACTTTCGTGCGGCCCGCCACGTCGTCGGACTTGACCGTCAGCATTTCCTGCAGCGTGTAGGCCGCGCCATAGGCTTCAAGCGCCCACACTTCCATTTCGCCGAAGCGCTGGCCGCCGAACTGAGCCTTGCCGCCCAGAGGCTGTTGCGTGACGAGCGAGTACGGCCCGATCGAGCGCGCGTGGATCTTATCGTCCACCAGGTGGTGCAGCTTCAGCATGTAGATGTAGCCGACGGTGACAGGGCGATGGAATTCCTCGCCCGTGAGGCCGTCGAAGAGCTGCACCTGGCCGGTCTCGGAGAGCCCCGCCGCCTTCAGCATCGAGCGGATGTCGGCATCCTTCGCGCCGTCGAACACAGGCGTCGCCACCGGCACGCCTTTGACGATGTTCGTCGCCAGCTCGCGAATCTCTTCGTCCGTGGCCGGCAGATCCTGATCGGCGCCGTACACGTCCTTGAGCTTCGCCTTGAGGCCCTTCTTGTCGCCGTCGCGGTCGTACGCTTCGAGCGCGGCGCCGATCTGGCGGCCAAGCCCCGCGCACGCCCAACCGAGGTGCGTTTCAAGAATTTGCCCCACGTTCATCCGCGAAGGCACGCCCAGCGGATTCAAGACGACATCGACCTGCGTGCCGTCGATCGTGAAGGGCATGTCCTCCACCGGCACGATCTTGGAGATGACGCCCTTGTTGCCGTGGCGGCCAGCCATCTTGTCGCCCGGCTGCAGCTTGCGCTTCACCGCGACGAACACTTTGACGACCTTCATCACGCCCGGCGGCAGTTCATCGCCGCGCTGGAGCTTTTCGACCTTATCGGCGAAGCGCGCATCGAGACGCTTTTTCGCGTCGTCGTACTGCTTCTTGAGGCCGTCGATCTCAGCGATCGCTTTCTCGTCCTCAAGGCCGATCTGCCACCATTGGCCCTTGGAGTAGCCTTCCAGCATCTCCTCGGTGACGGCGCCTTTCTTGAAGCCCTTCGGGCCCGAGACGGCGGTCTTGCCGACCATGATCTCGCGCAAGCGTCCGAAGATGTTGCGCTCAAGGATCGCCAACTCGTCGTCGCGGTCTTGCGCGAGGCTTTCGATCTCTTCGCGCTCGATCTGCTGAGCGCGCTGATCCTTATCGACGCCGTGGCGGTTGAACACGCGCACTTCGACGATCGTGCCATTGACGCCCGGCGGCAGACGCAGAGACGTGTCGCGCACGTCGGAGGCCTTTTCACCGAAGATGGCGCGCAGGAGTTTTTCTTCCGGCGTCATCGGGCTTTCGCCCTTCGGCGTCACCTTGCCGACGAGAATGTCGCCCGCTTCGACTTCGGCGCCGATGGCCACGATGCCCGCTTCGTCGAGATTGCGGAGCGCTTCTTCGCCGACGTTCGGGATGTCACGGGTGATTTCCTCAGGGCCGAGCTTCGTATCGCGCGCGGCGACCTCGAACTCTTCGATGTGGATCGACGTGAACACGTCGTCCTTCACGATGCGCTCGGAGATGAGGATCGAGTCTTCGAAGTTGTAGCCGTTCCAGGGCATGAACGCGACGAGCACGTTGCGCCCCAGCGCCAGTTCGCCAAGCTCGGTGGACGGTCCGTCGGCGATGATGTCGCCTTCGTGCACGTTGTCGCCGACCTTAACGATCGGACGCTGCGTGATGCAGGTGTTCTGGTTCGAGCGCTGGAACTTGAGCAGACGATAGATATCGACGCCCGGCTTGGTCGGGTCGCGCTCTTCGGTTGCGCGCACGACGATGCGTTGGGAATCCACCTGCTCGACGACGCCGGTGCGGCGCGCCGCAATCGTCGCGCCTGAATCGCGCGCGACGACGCTTTCCATGCCGGTGCCGACAAGCGGCGCGTCCGCCCGCAGAAGCGGCACGGCTTGGCGCTGCATGTTCGAGCCCATGAGCGCGCGGTTGGCGTCATCGTTCTCGAGGAACGGGATGAGCGCCGCCGCCACGGAGACGACCTGCTTGGGCGAAACGTCGATCAGATCGATCTCGTCACGCGAAATGAGCGTCGCCTCGTAATTCTCGCGCGCCTGCACGAGATCTTCCGCGAGCTTGCCCTTCGCATCGAGCTCGGCGTTCGCCTGCGCGATCTTGTGGCGGCCTTCCTCCATCGCCGAGAGGTAGACGATGTCTTCCGTCGGCTTGGAGTTCACGACCTTGCGGTACGGGCTTTCGATGAAGCCGTACTTGTTCACGCGCGCGTGGGTCGCCAGCGAGTTGATGAGGCCGATATTGGGGCCTTCCGGCGTTTCGATGGGGCAGATGCGCCCATAATGCGTCGGGTGCACGTCGCGCACCTCGAAGCCCGCGCGTTCGCGCGTCAGGCCGCCCGGCCCGAGCGCCGAGAGACGCCGCTTGTGCGTGATCTCGGAGAGCGGGTTGGTTTGGTCCATGAATTGCGACAGCTGCGAGGAGCCGAAGAATTCACGCACCGCGGCCGCCGCCGGCTTCGCGTTGATCAGGTCATGCGGCATCACCGTCTCGATATCGACGGAGCTCATGCGTTCCTTGATCGCGCGCTCCATGCGGAGGAGGCCCACGCGATACTGATTTTCCATGAGTTCGCCGACCGAGCGGACGCGCCGGTTGCCGAGATTGTCGATGTCGTCGATTTCGCCGCGCCCGTCGCGAAGGCCGACGAGCGTGCGCATCACCTCGATGATGTCCTCCGCGCGCAGCGTGCGCAAATCGTCCGGCGTGTCGAGGCCGAGGCGCATGTTCATCTTCACGCGGCCGACGGCGGAGAGATCATAGCGCTCCGGATCGGAGAAGAGCGCGTTGAACAGCACTTCGGCGGTGTCGATCGTCGGCGGCTCGCCGGGACGCATCACGCGATAGATGTCGAAGAGCGCTTGTTCGCGGGACTCGTTCTTGTCGAGCTTGAGCGTTGAGCGGATGTAGGGGCCGACGCTGACATAGTCGATGTCGAGCACCGGCAATTCCTTGATGCCGGCCTCCACAGCGGTCGCGACGAGGTGCTCGGAAAGCGCATCGCCCGCTTCCACGAAGATCTCACCCGTCTCCATGTTGACGATGTCTTCAGCCGCGAAGCGCTCATAGAGATCTTCGCTGGGCACGAGGATGTCGCTCACGCCGTCTTCGGCGATCTTGTTGGCGTTGCGCGCGGAAATCTTCTTGCCGCCTTCGGCGACGACCTTGCCGGTCTTCGCATCGACGAGATCGAATTGCGGCTTCACCGAGCGCCAGCGCTCCGGGCGGTACTTCACCGTCCAGCCCTTCGGCGTGCGCTTGTAGATCGCCTTGTCGTAGAAGGTGGAAAGGATCTGCTCGCTGTCGAGGCCGAGCGCATAGAGCAGCGTCGTGGCCGGCAGCTTGCGCTTGCGGTCGATGCGCACGAAGAGGATGTCCTTCGCGTCGAACTCGAAATCGAGCCACGAGCCGCGATAGGGAATGACGCGCGCCGCGAAGAGGAGCTTGCCGCTCGCGTGGGTCTTGCCCTTGTCGTGATCGAAGAAGACGCCCGGCGAGCGGTGCATCTGCGAGACGATCACGCGCTCGGTGCCGTTGATGACGAACGTGCCTTTGTCCGTCATGAGCGGGATATCGCCCAGATAGACGTCCTGCTCCTTGATGTCCTTGACGGACTTCGCGCCCGTTTCCTCGTCGGACTCGAACACGATGAGGCGCAGCTTCACCTTGAGCGGCGCCGCGTACGTCATGTCGCGCTGCTGACATTCTTCGACGTCGAATTTCGGCTCCTCGAACTCGTAGGAGACGTATTCAAGCGTCGCGCGCTCCGAAAAGTCCTTGATCGGGAAGACGGACTTGAAGACAGCCTCGATCCCCTCGTCACGCCGCTCTCCGGCGCGCACGTCCTTCTGCAGGAATTGGTCGTAGGAGCTTTTCTGAACTTCGATCAGGTTTGGCATAGCCCCCGCTTCAGGGATTTTGCCGAAAGACTTACGGATGCGTTTTTTGCCAGTGAAAGAAAGAGCCATCACGCTTCCCTTGCCCCGCGCCTAGAGCTCCCCGGCCGGATGGAGCCCTTTCGGCGCGCGAGCGCCTCGCCGTCCCGCTCGGCCGGTCTCGCGAAAACCGGCTAGACGCTCCCCACGTCGCGGATCGCCCCCGAGCGGGCGGGCGGCCCGGCGCGTGATCCACTCACGCGCTAAAGTGGGAGGGGGCCGCGATCGATTGCTCGCGGCCCGCTCCGATTGGGTTTTTTGGGTCTATTTCAATTCGACCTTCGCGCCCGCTTTTTCAAGTTGGGCTTTGAACTTTTCGGCATCCGCCTTGTTCACGCCTTCCTTGACGGGCTTCGGCGCGCCTTCGACCAGATCCTTGGCTTCCTTGAGGCCGAGGTTCGTGATCGCGCGGACTTCCTTGATGACCTCGATCTTCTTGTCGCCTGCCGCGGCCAGGACGACCGTGAACTCGGTTTGCTCTTCGGCCGGGCCAGCAGCCGCGCCGCCGCCGGCCGGAGCCGCCGCCACCGCGACCGGCGCAGCCGCCGAGACGCCCCACTTGTCTTCCAGAAGCTTCGCGAGCTCCGCGGCTTCCAGCACGGTCAGCGACGAGAGATCGTCGACGATCTTGTCCAGTTTCGACATTTCCAACACCCCTTAACGGTCAGATTTCAAACGATTTAGCGGACATTTAGGCCGCTGCTTGGTCCTTGGCGGAATAGGCGCTGATCACGCGCGCGAGCTGGCCGCCCGGCGCTTGCAGAACGCCTGCGATCTTCGTCGCCGGCGCGTTGATCAGACCCACGATCTTGCCGCGCAGCTCGTCCAGAGACGGGAGCGTGGCCAAGGCCTGCACTCCCTTCGCGTCGAGCAGCGTCTCGCCCATGAGCCCGCCCCGGAGGACGAATTGCTCTTTTTCCTTGGCGTAGGCGGCGGCGACCTTGGGGGCCGCAACCGGGTCCGCGGAAAAGGCGATGGCCGTGGGGCCTTCAAACAGAGGAAGCATCGAGGCGCCGGGCGTTCCGTCCAGCGCGATTTTTGCCAGCCTGTTTTTCACCACTTTGAGACCTGCGCCGGCTTCACGAAGCCGGCCGCGCAGCGTCTGCATGTCCGCGACGGTCAAACCGGAATAGTGGCTCACCACCACCACACCGGCCTTGGCGAAGATGCCCTTGAGCGCCTCCACCGCTTCGGCTTTTTGAGCACGATCCATCGCGGTCTCCTCACTCGGAGCCGGACCATCCGGACCCCGAAACAGGGCGCCGAACGCACCGGCCGCGGGCTTCGCCCTTGGACGGCGCGGCTCAGCGCGCTGCCTGTCCCAGGGCCGTTCGCCGAAACCGTCCGAACGCCTTGACGGCGCGCGAAAGGTGTCGAAACCTTTGGCTCTGCCTCGTGCAGGCTCCGGTTTTCCCTCGCTAAGCGACTGAAAACCCGACGAATTAAGCCCCGCTCGGGCCGCGCTTTGAGCGGCCGTGGGCGAGGCGCCTACAGTCTTGGACAGGAACGGCGGGATAAGTACGGTCCCGCCGAGCCGGGCTATATGCGACGGTTTGTTAGGGATCGCAAGGGGCCCCTTGCGGGAAGCGATGATTCCTGCATCGGCGGGCGTGGTCCCGCCTGCCGCTACAGGTAGTTGGTCAGCGCCGGCGCGTTCCACCAATTGTCGTTGCGCCCGTCGGCGCAGGTGATCGGAAGCGCGGCGAACTCCTTGGGCGAGAGGTCGAGCGTCGCCACCTGCACGGAGGCGAAGTCCCCGCCGAGTTGTTCGAGATGGCCGACCATGAACGGGCGCACGCCGCAGACCCGGCAAAACTTGTGACGCCCCATCCCGCCGCCGACCTCATACTCCGTAAGCGCATCGGCGCCTGCCAGCACGCGCACCGCCTCCGGCTTGGTCATCACGCTCCAATTCCGGATCTTCGTGCAGATGCGGCAATTGCAGCGGCCAGTGCCCGCCTCAAGGTCGAGATCGGCCTCATATGCGACCGCGCCGCAATGACATGAACCTTGGTACGTCTTCACGGCCATCCACATGTCCTCGCGGCGCAAACTAAAGCCGCGGCGCGCCTGCGCAACGCCGCGGCTCAGAGACGTCTGAAACGCTCGGTTTTAGAACGGAATCTCGTCGTCCATGTCGGCGGAGAAGCTTTCGCGCGGACCGTCGCTCACGCGCTTCTTGCCGCCGCCGGAAAAGCTGCCGCTATCCTCGAACGAGCGGTCGCTGTCGCCGCCGCCTTTGCCGTCGAGCATCGTGAGTTCGCCGCGAAAGCGCTGCAGCACGACTTCCGTCGTGTACTTCTCGACGCCCGACTGATCCTGCCATTTGCGCGTCTGCAGCTGGCCTTCGATGTAAACCTTCGAGCCCTTCCGCAGATATTGCTCCGCCACCTTCGCGAGATTTTCGTTGAAGATGACGACGTTGTGCCACTCGGTCTTCTCGCGGCGCTCGCCGCTCGATTTATCCCGCCAATTCTCGCTCGTCGCGATGCGGAGATTGACGACGGGCTCGCCCGAATTGAGCCGGCGGACTTCCGGGTCTTTCCCGAGATTGCCGATGAGGATGACTTTATTGACGCTGCCGGCCATGGGCTGATCTCCGTTTCCTGCGCTTGGTCCCTGGCCCTGAAACGACACTGTCTCCGGGCGCCAGTTCGAGGCTTCCGCTTTGGCCGCTTGCCGCGGCAAAAGTTTGTTCCTAGTATGTTCTCATAAACCGAGTCGGCCTTCAAGGTTAAGACTTTGTTGACCGTCGCCAGGGGGGCGAATGCATAGGCTCGCGCACCGCGCCCTTTCGACATGGGGGGCGAGACGCTACCTCAGAAGCCGCTCCCCGGCCTCGCGAAGCGAGAGCCGGGGCCCATCGCGCCGCGGCGCTGTCATGGGCCCCGGATCGCGCCTGCGGCGCGTCCGGGGAACGTCTCAGAAATTCGAGCCATTGGCGGGCGTCAGAACGCGACCATGAAAGACGGCCTTACCCATATCCGCGTCCGCGGCGCCAGGGAGCACAACCTCAAGGGCGTGAGCGTGGATATTCCGCGCAACGAGCTTGTCGTTATCACCGGCCTCTCCGGCTCAGGCAAATCCTCGCTGGCGTTCGATACGATCTACGCGGAGGGCCAGCGCCGGTACGTTGAGAGCCTCTCGGCTTATGCGCGCCAATTCCTGGAGCTGATGCAGAAGCCGGATGTCGATTCCATCGAAGGCCTCTCGCCCGCGATCTCGATCGAGCAGAAGACGACCTCCCGCAATCCGCGCTCGACCGTCGGCACCGTCACCGAAATCTACGATTACATGCGCCTGCTCTGGGCGCGCGTCGGCGTGCCTTATTCGCCAGCGACCGGCCTGCCCATCGAAGCGATGCAAGTCTCGCAGATGGTCGATCGCGTCATGGCGCTGCCGGAAGGCGCGCGCCTCTATCTGCTCGCGCCCATAGTGCGCGATCGCAAGGGCGAGTACCGCAAGGAATTGGCGGAGCTGCTGAAGAAGGGCTACCAGCGCGCCAAGATCGACGGCGAGTATTACGAACTCGAGTCTCCGCCCACGCTCGATAAGAAGCTCAAGCACGACATCGACGTCGTCGTCGATCGCATCGCAGTGAAGCCCGGCATCGAAACGCGCCTCGCGGATTCGATCGAGCAATGCCTGCGGCTGGCGGACAATATCTGCATCGTCGAATTCGCCGATAAGAAGGACAAGAAGGGCGAGGCCGAGCGCATCGTCCTCTCCGCGAAATTCGCCTGCCCGGTCTCCGGCTTCACGATTCCGGAAATCGAGCCGCGCCTCTTCTCCTTCAACAACCCCGCGGGCGCCTGCCCCGCGTGCGATGGCTTGGGCCAGCAACTCAAATTTGACGCCGATCTTGTCGTCCCCGAGCGCGATCGCTCGCTGCAGGATGGCGCGGTCGCGCCCTGGGCGCGCGGCCCCTCGCCGCTTTACACGCAAACGCTCCAGGCGCTCGCGCGCTACTACAAAGTGAAAATGAACACGCCTTGGCGCGAGCTGCCGAAGCCCGCGCGCGACGGCGTGCTCTACGGCGTCAAAGAGCCGATCAAGTTCATCTATGACGATGGCTTGCGCCGTTACGAAACGACGAAGCCGTTCGAAGGCGTCATCCCCAATCTTGAGCGCCGCTGGAAAGAAACGGATAGCGCCTGGGTGCGCGAAGAGCTTGGCCGCTATCAAAGCGAGGCGCCGTGCCCGGTGTGCGACGGCAAGCGCCTGAAGCCCGAAGCGCTCGCCGTGCGCGTCGACGCCAAGCACATCGCGGACGCCTCGCTCATGAGCATCCGCGGCGCGCGCGATTGGTTCGCCTCGCTCGACAGCAAGCTCAACAAGCAGCACCGCGAAATCGCCGCGCGCATCCTGAAGGAAATCAACGATCGCCTGCGCTTCCTCGTCGATGTCGGCCTCGAATATCTGACGCTCTCGCGCGCATCGGGCACGCTCTCGGGCGGGGAGAGCCAACGCATCCGCCTGGCCTCGCAGATCGGCTCGGGCCTCACAGGCGTGCTCTACGTGCTCGATGAACCGAGCATTGGTCTTCACCAGCGCGACAATTCCCGCTTGCTCGAAACGCTCAAGCGCCTGCGCGATCTCGGCAACAGCGTGCTCGTGGTGGAGCATGACGAAGAAGCCATCCTCACCGCCGATCACGTCATCGACATGGGCCCCGCCGCCGGCATTCACGGCGGCAAGGTGATCGCGGAAGGCAAACCCGCCGATATCGAGAAATCGAAAGAGAGTTTGACGGGCGCTTACCTCACGGGCCGGCGTGAAATCGCCATCCCCGAGAAGCGCCGCCGCATCGTCAAAGGCAAATCGCTGCAAGTCATCGGCGCGAGCGGCAACAATCTGCAAAACGTCAGCGCCGAAATCCCGGTCGCGACCTTCACCTGCATCACCGGCGTCTCAGGCGGCGGCAAGTCCACGCTCACCATCGAAACGCTCTACAAGGCCGCGGCGCGCCGCTTGAACGGCGCCAACGAAAACCCCGCGCCGCACGAGAGCATCCAGGGCCTCGAACACTTCGATAAAGTGATCGACATCGATCAAAGCCCGATCGGGCGCACGCCACGCTCGAACCCAGCGACCTACACCGGCGCCTTCACGCCGATCCGCGATTGGTACGCCGCGCTGCCGGAAGCGCAGGCGCGCGGCTACGGGCCGGGGCGCTTCTCCTTCAACGTGAAGGGCGGGCGCTGCGAAGCGTGCCAGGGCGACGGCGTCATCAAGATCGAGATGCACTTCCTGCCGGACGTTTACGTCACCTGCGACACCTGCAAGGGCAAACGCTACAACCGCGAAACGCTGGAGATCCTATTCAAAGGCAAGTCGATCTCCGACGTGCTGGACATGACGGTCGAAGAAGCCGCAAGCCTCTTCAACGCGGTGCCAAGCATTCGCGATAAGATGGAGACGCTCTCGCGCGTCGGCTTGGGCTACATCCACGTCGGCCAACAAGCGACGACGCTTTCCGGCGGCGAGGCGCAGCGCGTGAAGCTCTCCAAGGAACTCTCCCGTCGCGCGACGGGCCGCACGCTCTACATCCTCGATGAACCGACGACCGGCCTCCACTTCGAGGACGTGCGCAAGCTGCTCGAAGTGCTCCATGAGCTGGTGGACAACGGCAACACCGTCGTCGTCATCGAGCACAATCTCGACGTCATCAAAACCGCCGATTGGATCGTCGATCTCGGCCCGGAAGGCGGAGACGGCGGCGGCCGCATCGTCGCGGCCGGAACGCCGGAAGATGTGGCGAAAGTCAAAGGCAGCTTCACCGGGCAGTATCTCGCGCAGACGCTGAAGAAACACGCGGAGCGGAGCGGGGCGAAACCGAAAGCGGCGGCCTCTGCGCCGCAACCGGTTGCAAAAGCCGTTGCAAAGAAGAACGGGCGCAAGCGCGCCTGATCCGCCATCGAAGCGTATCCGGATGCTCTAGACACTTTCCCAAGCCGCATGCAGCATCGCGCCGCGATCTAGGCGGGAGAATGCGATGGCGTCGGCAGAGGCCTCACGCACCGGCATTGATTCTGCGCGCTATTTCTACGTCGGCGTCGCCGCCTTCGTCGTCATCTTCACGTTTGGCGCCTTCACGCGCTCCTATTGGGCGCCGTTGTCCGGCGGCAGCTTAGACATGCACGCGGCGATTCACGCCCATGCAGCGCTCTTCTTCCTTTGGACGCTCTTCTTCCTGACTCAGACGCTCCTCGCCGCACAGGGGCGGACTCTGGCGCACCGGGAGCTTGGAATGTTCGGCGTCGCACTCGCTGGCGCCATGGTGTTCTCCGGCGTGGTCGCAAGCGTTGTCACGCTCGCCCAGCTCATGGACTCACCGCGCGAGCGCGTGGTGATCGGCACCTCCATCTTGGGCCTCTCGTCCATGATTGTCTTCACGACCTTCATGACGGCCGCAGTCGCAAACATCCGCCGGCCCGAATGGCACAAGCGGCTCATGGTGCTGGCGACGTTTGCGCTCATGCAAGCGGTCGTCACACGCTACATTTTGCTGATCCCGGATATCATCCAACCGCACCGCGCACTGATCGGCGCAACGATCACCGACCTGATGCTCCTGGCCGTTATTCTGGCCGACGCAAGGATCAAGGGGCGCGTTCACCCCGTCTATCTCGCGGGGGGCGCGTTTCTCTTGTTCGTGCAGATCGCTCGCTCGCCGCTCACTCACACGCCGTTCTGGCGCGACGCGTGCCACTGGCTCGCTTCCCTGACGGGATGAGGCTGGGTTCAGGGTCTCCTCGCGCTCGCGCGGGAGTCCGCCAGGAATGACGCAGCGACATTGGCTCGATGAATCGACTCCGCCCGTCAGGTCCGCTTAGCTGCGTGTGATAAGAGGGAGGCGCACATGGCGGATGGGCAGGTCACGGGGCTGGCGCCCGATAAGTACGCCGCCGCGCGCGAGGCGTTCGAGAACAACCTGAACACCGGCGCTGATCTCGGCGCCTCTTTCTGCGCCACGCGCGAAGGCGAAACCGTCATCGACATCTGGGGCGGCTGGGCGGAAGCCGCGCGCACGAAGCCCTGGGAGAAGGACACGATCGTCAACGTCTATTCCACGACGAAGACAATGACGGCGCTCACGGCCCTCCTCATCGCCGATCGCGGCGAACTCGATTTCAACGCCCCCGTCGCGCGCTACTGGCCCGAGTTCGCACAAAACGGCAAAGCCGACGTCAAAGTCTCTCACCTGATGAGCCACTCCGCCGGGCTTTCAGGTTGGAAGGAAAAGATCACCAAGGAAGACGTGTACGATTGGGAGAAGGTGACCTCCCTCCTCGCCGCGCAGGCGCCTTATTGGCCGCCCGGCACGGCCCCCGGCTATCACGCGCTCACGCAAGGCTATCTCGTCGGCGAAGTCATCCGCCGCATCACGGGCAAGACGGTCGGCACGGTCTTCCGCGAAGAAATCGCCGCGCCGCTTGGCGCCGATTTCCACATCGGCCTGCCCGCAAGCGAAGACGCGCGCGTCGCCGAACTCATCCCGATCCCGCCCGAGCAGGCGAGCATCAGCGATACGGGCGCCAACGCCGAACTCTCCGCCAACATGTCAACCAATCCCGGCATCGATGTCGCGGAGACGAAGAAGCGCGCATGGCGCGGCGCCGAAATTCCCGCCGCCGGCGGCACAGGCAATGCGCGCTCCGTCGCCGAGATTCACACCATCCTCGCCAATGGCGGCGTCGGGAGAAACGGCAAGCGCTTCATGTCGGAAGCCGGCGCCAGGAAAGCGCTTGAGCTTCAGATCGAAGGCATGGACCTCATCCTCGGCATTCCCGTGCGCTACGGCATGGGCTTTGGGCTCTCCGGCCCGATGCTGCCTACGCCCAACCCGAACACGATCTTCTGGGGCGGCTATGGCGGCTCGCTCGTCATCATCGACATGGATGCGCGCACCACCTTCTCCTACGTGATGAACCGCATGGTCGGCACGACGACCGGCGACGTGCGCGGCTTCTCCATCGTCATGGCGATGTGGCAGGCGCTCGCGGCCTGAGCGCGCCTCTTGCCCTTCTCCCGCGCGCGTCCTTAGATCGCGGAGACTTGGGGAGGGCATCATGATGAGACGGTTCCTTACCGCGACATTGCTCGCGTTCATTGTGTGCGCGCCCGGCGCGGCGCTCGCGCAAAGCGGCACGAGTTGGGTTCTGGGCGGCTGGCGCGTCACGTGGGACGCCGCGGGCGGCAATTATGTCGGCATCATGCAGGTGAGCGACGCGGGCGGGGGCCGGTACGAAGCCTCCATCGACCTCATGAACACGCGCGGCGGCGCCGTCAGACAACGCGCGCGCGTCACCGTCGTCGGCGCCCAGGTCACGATCGACGGCTATGACATCGAATCCACGAACATGAGCGGCTACTCAGCGGATAACTTCATTGTGACGCGCCAAGGGGACCGCATGTCGGGCAATTCTCAAGACGATGCGGGCCGCGTGGGCCGAAGAGTTGAATTTTTCAGATGAGGTTTGCCTGGCTTGCCGCGTTCGCGGC
>JBFWVZ010000015.1:0-22402 GCA_050246475.1 Hyphomonadaceae bacterium
TCGCCCCGCCCGTCTTGGCCAGAACCATCGTGATCGCCGCCGTCAGCGTCGTCTTGCCGTGATCGACGTGGCCGATCGTCCCGATGTTGCAGTGCGGCTTCGTCCGCTCAAACTTTTCCTTGGCCATGTCGTCCTCGTGCGCGCGGGATGCCCTGGAAAAGCGCCCGCCAATTCAAGAAAGCGCGCTGTTTAGCGGGGGTGTGGGGCCAGTCAAGCGGGGGGCGTGGAGCGGGTAGAGGGAATCGAACCCTCGTCTTCAGCTTGGAAGGCTGCGGCTCTACCATTGAGCTATACCCGCGCGCCGCTCACCCATGTCGTTCGGCCGCTGGCTTGCCCAGCCGAAGCGCGAAGCGCGAAGGCTGGTGGACGGGGCTGGATTCGAACCAGCGTACGCTCTCGCGGGCAGATTTACAGTCTGCTGCCATTAACCACTCGGCCACCCGTCCGATCCGGCGACCTTTCCGACGCGCGCTGGGCTCTATATGAACCCGGCCCGAAACGGAGCGCGTCATATAGCCAGGGCCCCCACCTCGCTCAATAGAGAGAGCCACGACGACCACGGGCCAATCTGGCTCTGGGGCGTGCATGCGGCCTTGGCCGCGCTCGCCAATCCGAAGCGGCGGATCGATCGGGTCGTCGCGTCACGCAACGCCGCCGCGCGCCTGCCCCAGGGTGTCGAAGCACAGATCCACGATCCCGACGCGATTGACCGCATGCTGCCGCCGGGCGCGGTGCATCAGGGCCTGGCCGTGCGTGTCTGGCCGCTTGAGCCGCTCGAACTGCATGAAGCGATTGCGCCCGCTGATAGGCGCCCCGTCGTCGTGCTCGACGGCGTGACCGATCCGCAGAACGTGGGCGCCGTCTTCCGTTCCGCCGCCGCGTTCGGCGCGCGCGCCATCATCATGCAGGACCGCAAATCGCCCCCGCTCACCGGCACGCTGGCGAAAGCGGCGGCGGGCGCCATCGAGCTTGTGCCCACGGTGCGCGTCGTCAACATCGCGCGCACGCTCGAAGCGCTGAGCGAAGCCGGTTACCTCACCATCGGCCTCGCTGGCGAAGGCGAGCTTTCTTTGAAGCAAGCGTTCGACGATCCGCGCCCAATCGCGTTGGCGCTCGGCGCCGAAGGCAAGGGCCTACGCGACGCAGTGCTCGCCGCGTGCGAACGCGCCGCCCACATCCCGATTGCGCCGGAGTTGGAGAGCCTTAACGTCTCCAACGCAGCCGCCGTCGCGCTTTACGCCGCAGCCGAACGCTAGGTCCTGAAGCAGAAGATCGGGCCGCGCCAGCGCACGCCATCGCCCTGCACTTCTTCAACATCGCGCACTACGACGCATTGCGCGATCGCGTTGCGCCAGAACGGAATGGCGTTCGCGTTCGTTTCGACAACCGCGACCTCCCACCGCCCGCGCATGCCCTCAAACAAGAGATGTGCGGCGCGGCGGCCAACGCCAAACCGGCGATGCTTCCGCGCCACGAAGAACTCGCCGACATTGAAATCGATCTCGCGCCCGGCGTGCGAAGCTGCGTTGATCAGCGCGAAGCCGGCCAAATGCCCATCGGCGCGGATGAAGAACGCCTTGCGCGTGGGGTCCGTGAAATAGCTCTGGAGGCTGCCGTCGAGCGCGAAGAGCCCGTCCTCTTCAAGCTCGGCACGACCCTGGCCCGCCCACAATTCTGAAAAATCGTGGATGTAGAATTGGAAGAGATTGTCGAGCGCGCCGCGCCGCTCGAACGGAATAGGTTCGAGCAAGACGCCGCTCACCTCAATGGTTCGCGGCCGGGGCGCGGCGGAAGAGCAGGCTCTTCACGAAGAAGAAGATCGCGATGATGATGAAGAGCCCGACATAGAGCGCCAGGATGTGCCACCAATAATCCGGCTCCGTCACGTTCGGCAGACGAAGCTCCGCGCCCGATTGCACGATCGGCCAGAAATGTTCGATGAGCGCGTAAACGACCGTGGCGAGCAATGTGTAGAACCAGAGCTGCGCCCAGCGCGCCATGAAGACGACCGCGATGATCGCGATGATGAGCCCTTGAGCCCCGTTGACGCCCGCGAAGGCGTTTTGAAGGAACTCGATGATCGGCGCGAAGAAGGCGCCCAACGTGTCGATCGCGTCTTGCATGGCCAGCGCATCCCCAAGCTGGTGAGGGGCGTTTTATGGGCCAGCCCGCCCCGGTTTGTCCACCAAGACCCGCCCCCTCCTGGGCTGGCGCTTTACGCGTCGCGCCGGAGACACATCAGCACGTCGTCCGCGGGCCTGCCGCCGTACCGGAGCCCGCCCGCGATCCGGCCCGTCTCGCGGAAGCCGAGGCTCTCGTAGAAGCGCCGCGCGCGCGGGTTCTCCGAACTCACCCACAGCAGGAAATGCGTGACGCCCTGGGCTTCGGCGTCCGCGAGCGCCGTTTCCACCAGCCGGCGCGCAACGCCGCCGCCGCGCCCGTCCGGATGCGCGTACATCGCGTGGATCCAGCGCGTGTGCGCAAGCGCCGCGCCGGGGATCGCATCGATCACCATGGAGGCGACGAGCTTCTCGTCCACGAACGCGCCCCACGCGTCGCCGCGCGCGAGCATGGCGGTGTACTCATCATCGGAGCGCTTCGCTTCCTCTTCCGCCGTCTCGACGAATGCCTCGGGGCTTTCGCGCAGGCCGTGCTGGCGCAGCGCGCGATAGGCGGTGAGATGGGAAGCGGTGAGGCGGCGGATCAAGGGTTTCAGAGCCCAGCGTTGTTCAAAGCGCCGACGGCAGCCATCGCGAACATGAACAGCATGATCAAACCGACCAGCGTTACTTTGAGCCATTCATCCAATCGCGAACGCCCGATGACAGCGCCGAGGAACGTGCCGCTGGATGCGAACGTGATGAGGAAGAATAAGTTGCTGAGTTGTCGATGGGACCGGCCCCAGACATCAAATTGATCAAGAAATAGAAAGACGGATAACCAAGCAACGGAAGCCAGCGCTCCCGTTGCGCCAATAACGACGAGCTCGGTCGTGCGATTGCGCAGTAGGCCGGGAAATGATGCGCCAAGCGGAGCCGAGAATAGGCTGGCAAGGAACAGCACAATCCACAGCACGCGCTCCATCTAGCCACCTCCGCCGAAACGCTCCGTCCATTCGGCGATTTGCGTGTCTTCGATCTTCTGAAAGAGCACGTCGGGCGGTGTGAAGGCCGCGCCGCGCGGCAGCGCATCGAGCAAGGCGCGATCGTCAGCGTTCGGCCACTTGCGGCGCTCATCCGGCACGCCGAGCGCATCGAGGATCGTCTTCGCCGCATCGGGCGTGAAGGGTTGCGCGACGATGGCGAAGAGCGCGCAAAGATTGATCCCCACGCGCACGCCGACGGCCGCGGCGTCGCGATCCGTCTTGATCGCCGTCCACGGCGCCGCCTGCTGGAGATATTCGTTGCCAAGCACCCAGAGCGCGCGCGTCTCCACAGCCGCCTTGCGGAACTCCATCGCTTCGTGATGCGCCGTGAGCGCGGCAAGCCGCGCCGCGACATCCTCCGCGAGCCTCTTCTCAAGCGCGCCGAGTTCGCCGCCGTCCGGCACGACGGAGTCGAAGCGCGCCGCGCCGAAGCGCGTGATGCGGTTCACGAAGTTGCCGAACACGTTGGCGAGATCGGCGTTCACCGTTTGCTGGAAGTGCTCCAGCGTGAACGGGGCGTCCGCCGTCTCCGGCGCGTTCGCCATCAGATACCAACGCCAGAGATCGCTCGGCAGCAATTCGAGCGCTTGGTCCATGAAGATGCCGCGCTTCTCGCTCGTCGAGAACTTGCCGCCGTACCACGTGACCCAGTTGAAGGCCTTCAAGGTGTCGACGAGCTTCCACGGCTCTTCGCTGCCCATGATCGTGACCGGGAAGCTTACCGTGTGGAAGGCGACGTTATCCTTGCCCATCACCTGCACGTAGGTGACGTCATCGGCGCCCTTGTCGGTGCGCCACCAACGCTCCCAATCGTTGCCGGTCGCTTCGGCCCATTCAACGGTCGAGGCGATGTACTCGATCGGCGCATCGAACCAGACGTAGAACACTTTGTTCTCGAAGCCCGGGCGCGGCTTGCCGTCCTGCGTGATCTTCACGCCCCAGGAAAGATCGCGCGTGATCGAGCGGTCGATCAGGCCTTCGTCCAGCCACTTGTAGGCAATCGACCGCGCGAGATGCGGCCACTCCGCCGCTCCATCCACCCAAGCGCGGATCGCGTCCTGCATCTTGGGCTGCAACAAAAAGAGGTGCGCCGTGTCGCGCGGCTCGACATTCGTGGAGCCGGATATCTTGGAGCGCGGGTTCTTCAAATCGATCGGATCGAGCAGCGAACCGCAATTGTCGCATTGATCGCCGCGCGCCCGCTCGAACCCGCACACGGGGCACGTCCCCTCGACATAGCGATCCGGCAGGAAGCGCCCGTCATCGACCGAATAGATCTGTTTCGTCACTCGCTCTTCGATGAGGCCGTTCTTCTCCAGCACCTCGCCGAAGTGTTGCGTCAGACGATGATTGGGCGCGTTGGAGGAGCGCCCGAACCAATCGAACGAGAGCTTGAAGCCCTCGCCCACGCGCTTCTGAATTTGGTGCTGCTCATCGCAATAGGCGCGCACCTCTTGCCCGGCTTCCGCGGCGGCGAGCTCCGCGGGCGTGCCGTGTTCGTCAGTCGCGCAAATGAAGAGCACTTCGTGGCCCTGCATCCGGCGGAAACGCGCATGCACGTCCGCAGGCAATTGCGAACCCGCCAAATTGCCGAGATGCTTGACGCCGTTGATGTACGGCAACGCCGACGTGATGAGAAACCGTGCCATGGGCGGCGCGATGTAGGACGCGCCGCCCATATTGCGCAAGGGACGCTAGCTCGTCCCCGCGATCCGCTGATAGGCCTCACGCATGAGCCGCCCATAGCGCTCGACTTGGCCCGGCCCGTTATAGACGCGCGCGAAGCCCTCCCAGTCCTTGCGCTGCAGCTCATCGACGATGTTGTTCGAGCGGCAGAATGCTTCGAACGCCTGAAGCTGCTTCACGAGCGACTTGGAATAGTCGGCGACGAACGCCGTCGCGCTCGCATAGCCGCAGACGCGATAATTCATCCCCATGATCTGGAAGAGCCCCCAGCTCGCCGAGGCGATCGCGTTCTCCGGGTCGAGCGCATAGGCTTCGCGCAGCTGCGCATAGCGCCCAGCCTGATCGCGCGGATAGCGCGTACGGTCCCAGGACGGATAGGAGATGTTTGGGTTCGTCGCATCGTAGCGATGGTTGGTGAGGCGCGAAAAAATGTGCGGCTCGTAGAGAATGATCGGCTTGCCGTCCGAACCATAGGCGGCCGAACCGCTCTCCACTTGCACGACAGCCTGCACGGCGGCTGCCTCGCAGCCCAAGCGCGCGGCCGATGCCTGATAATCCGCCGCGGTCAGCGGCGCTGTGCTTTCAGCGACGAGCGAGTCGATGAAGGCCGATCCCTGCCCTTGGCGTGCGATTTGCGCGTACGCATTCGACAGCGCCGTCGCGTAGGCGCCCGATCCCGCTTCGCCTTCATAGGCGCGTGCAAAGCCGGTCCAGTCCTTGGCCTGCAGCGGCGCGATCAGACTCTGCGCACGCAGATAGCGCTCGAACGCCGCAAGCTGACGCGTTTCCGATTGTGCGATGTCGGATGCGAAGGCGTACACGCTCGGATAACCGCACGCGGCGAAGTAGCGTCCCGGAATTTGGAACGCGCCCCAGCTTGTCGCGCCCAGCGCGGCGGCTGTGTCGAGGCCGTAGGCTTCTGTCACCTTCGCCCAGCGCGCTGCCTGCGTGCCGCCCAGATCGGTGCGGCGGATCGTAGGCTGCGAGACGTTGGGGTTGGTTGAATCGAACCGCCCGCCCGTTGCCTGCGAGAACCAGTAGGGCTCAAAGAGAATGAGCGGCTTGCCGCCGTCGAAGCCCGCGCCGGCGCTCTCGACCTGAATGACGGCGCGGATGACGGCCGCCTCCAGGCCCAGACTCGCGGCGAGCGCGTCAATCTGTGCCTGCGTGAGGCGTGTCGTGTCCTGCGCGCGCAGCGTGTCGAGCGTGAAGCCTGCCGGCGGGCCGGTCTGCGGCGCGGGCGGGACGGGCGGAACCGGCGGCAACGGCGGCGACGGCGGTCCTGGTGGAACTGGCGGCAACGGCGGAGGGACGGGCGGCGTCGGCGGCACGCCGATCGGCGGCGGCGGAGGCGGCGCCGGCGGAGGAGACGGCGGCGGCGGAGGCGGCGGCGTTGAGGCGCGGCGGCCGAACAGCGCGCGGAAGAGATTGTCCCAGAAGCTCATCGCCTACCCCTGATTTCATCGCGCCAAGCGCACACGTTCGAGCGCGCTAGAGCTCCCCTTTGGGGCGTTCATAGCGGAGCGACTCGCCCCACGCGAGCCTTGACCAGGGTCACGCCGGAAATGGGGCGCCTTACTCGATCTGCACGCTCGCCTGGCCCTGCAACATCGAAAAGCCGATGTAACGGTAACGTTTGCCGCTTTCGGCGATGAATTCCTGGAACGCCTTGAACTCGTGTTCGCGCCAGTTCGGGTAATTGTAGTACTCGTCAAACACGATGACCGTGCCCGGTACGATGCGATCCTTGAAGAGCGTCAGCACGGTCTTCGTCGACGAATAGAGATCCGCATCGAGGTGAAGAAGCGCCGCCGGCCCCGCGTGCTCGGCGAGGAATGGCGGCACGCTTTTGTCGAACCATCCTGCGTGAAGGATCGCGTTGCCCGGGACGTCGGGCCGTTTTCCTTGTTTAAACTTTCCGGCCTGCTCGGACGTGCCCGTCCAATTTTCCGGCAAACCCTCGAATGAATCGAAGCCGTGAACCCGCCCGCTCCATTGCTTGGCAATGTGGCGAAGCGTCTTCCCGCCCGCGACGCCGAACTCGCAGACGAGCCCATCGGGATGCGCTTGCATCGCGAGCTTCACGGCGTAGTCGAGCTGCGCGTAACGATCGTTGAAGAGCATCGCCGTCTTCAAATGCGGCGCTATGTAATCGGCGGTCTCCTGCTTGGCGCGCTGCTTGAGCTCCAGCATGAGATCGTTGACGAAATACTTGTGGACGATGCGGCGATAGAGCCGCCCGACGAAACGGTTGTCCAAACCGGCCCCCAGACGAACGAGTTGCGGCCTTCATAGCCGCCGTTCGCCGTATAGGGAAATGCGCCGCCCGGCGGCTAGGCGCGCGCTTCGATCGCGCCGGCGATCCCGCGCGCCACACTCCCGATGTCCGCCATTCCATCGACGCCGACGAGCTTGCCCTGAGCACGGTAGTGCTCAACGAGCGGGGCGGTCTGATCCGTGTAGGCGTTGAGCCGCACCTTGAAGCTCTCTGGATTGTCGTCGGCGCGGCCCTCTTGCTCGAAGCGCTTGGTCACGCGCGCGATGAGCGCGGGCGCATCGACTTCCAGCCGGATCACCAGATCGATCGCGCCGCCGTGGCGCGCGAGCAAGGCATCGAGCGCGTCGGCTTGCGCGAGCGTGCGGGGGAAGCCGTCGAAGATGAAGCCCGCCGCATCGGTGTGCGCGTTCAATTGCTCTTCGATGAGCGCGATGACGATCTCGTCGGAGACAAGCGCGCCTGAATCCATGATCGCGGCGACGCGCTGGCCCAATTCGCTGCCGCTCTTCCTTGCCGCGCGCAGCATGTCGCCGGTGGAGAGCTGGATGTAACCGCGCTCCTCGACGAGTCTCTTGGCCTGGGTGCCCTTCCCCGCAGCGGGCGGACCAAAGAGGATGAGGTTCATCGTTTCGTCGGCGCCATGCCGCCGCCGCGCAACTTCGAGCGCTTGATCAAGCCCTCATATTGGTGCGCGACGAGATGCGATTGGATCTGCGTGACTGTGTCCATCGTGACGGAAACGACGATGAGGATCGAGGTGCCGCCCAGATAGAACGGGATGTTGTAGTAGGAGATCAGAATCTCCGGCAGAATGCAGACGAAGGTGATGTAGGCGGCGCCGATGACGGTGAGGCGCGTCAGCACGAAATCGAGATACTGCGCGGTGTTCTTGCCGGGGCGGATGCCCGGCAGGAAGCCGCCATACTTGCGCAGATTGTCCGCCGTCTCTTCCGGATTGAACACGATCGACGTGTAGAAGAAGCAGAAGAAGATGATGCCCAGCCCGTAGAGCGCGAGGTGCAGCGGTTGGCCGTAGCCGATCGCGCCGACCGCGCCTTGAAGCCACGACGGCGCATTCTCCGATTGCCCGATGAAGCCGAGCACAGTCGCGGGCAGCAGCAGAAGCGATGATGCGAAGATCGGCGGGATGACGCCCGCGGTGTTGATCTTCAAGGGCAGGAACGAGCTTTCGCCCATGAACATCCGATTGCCGACCTGACGCTTCGGATATTGCACGACGAGGCGGCGCTGCGAGCGCTCCATGAACACGATGAAAACCGTGACGGCGGCGAGCACGACGCCGATTGCGAGGACGCCGAAGCCCGAGATCGCGCCTTCGCTGCCGAGCGAGAGCGTTTGCAGGATGGCGGTGGGAATGCCGGCTACGATGCCCGCGAAGATGATCAGCGAGATGCCGTTGCCGACGCCGCGTGCTGTGATCTGTTCGCCCAGCCACATGAGGAACATCGTGCCGCCCGTCAGCGTCACGACCGTCGAGAAGATGAAGAAGATGCCCGGATTGGACACGACGCCCGTCGTGCCCTGCAGGCCGATCGCGATGCCGTAGCTCTGGAGCATCGCAAGCCCGACGGTGAGGTATCGCGTGTATTGGTTGAGCTGTTTGCGCCCCGCCTCGCCTTCCTTCTTCAGCCTCTCAAGCGTCGGCGAAGTCGTGGCGAGCAACTGAATAATGATCGACGCCGAGATATACGGCATCACATTGAGCGCAAAGACCGCCATCCGCTCGACGGCGCCGCCGGAGAACGTGTTGAACATGCCAAGGATGCCGCCGGCCTGGCCCTGGAAGGCCTGAGCGAAGGCCTGCATGTCCACGCCCGGGATCGGAATGAACGTGCCGATGCGATAGGCGACGAGCGCGCCCAACGTGAACCAGATGCGCTTTTGCAGCTCGGTCGCCTTCGCGAAGGCGGCGAGGTTGATATTTGCGGCAAGTTGCTCAGCAGCGGAGGCCATTATTGCTCCAATTTCCTCCCCCGCGCGCGGGGGAGGTGGTGAGCGAAGCGAACCGGAGGGGGCTTGCCCCCTTGGGTCTCGCGCTCCGCGCTCGACAGCTCCCCCGCAACCGGGTGAGCAAACTTAGGCCGTGGCTTCCGGCGCTTCAGCCGGCTTCAGCACCTTGACCGAGCCGCCGGCCTTTTCGACGGCCTTGATCGCGGCCGCCGAAGCGCCCGTGACGACCAACGTCACTTTGGTCTTCAGCTCGCCTTGCGCAAGGAGCCTGACGCCGTCGTTCTTGCGCCGGACGACGCCGGCCTCAGCGAGCGCCGCCTCATTGATCTCGCCCTTGGGGTCCAGTTTCTTGGCGTCGATGGCCTTTTGCAGCCGGCCGAGATTGACCCAGGCGAGCTTGGCGCGGTTCATCGAGTTGAAGCCGCGCTTCGGCATGCGCATGTGGATGGGCATCTGCCCACCCTCGAAGCCGTTGATCGAGACGCCGCTGCGGGACTTTTGCCCCTTCACGCCGCGCCCGGCCGTCTTGCCCTTGCCGGAGCCGACGCCGCGGCCGACGCGCATCCGGTTCTTCGTCGCGCCCGGGCGGTCCTTGATGTCGTTGAGACGCATTTTCTTCGCTCCGTGAGGTCTATTCGACGACCTGCACAAGGTGATGGACTTTGCGCACCATGCCGCGGATCGAGGGCGTATCCTCAAGCTCCACGATCTGGCCCGCGCGCATGAGGCCGAGCCCGGTGAGCGTCGCGCGCTGGGTCGCGTCGCGGCGGATCGGGCTGCCGATGCGCTTCACTTTGAGTTTCGCGCCGCTCTTCTTCGCGGGCGCAGCTTTTTTCGCCGCCATGACGCTTAGCCTTCAGCCGGAACGTCGCCCACGCTCGCGCCGTCCTGACGGCGTGAAACGAGATCGGCGACTTTGAGATTGCGACGGTTGGCGACGTGACGCGGGCTTTGCTGCTGCTTCAGCGCATCGAACGTGGCGCGCACCATGTTGTACGGATTCGACGAGCCCTGGCTCTTGCCCACGACATCGGAGACGCCGAGCACTTCGAGCACGGCGCGCATGGGCCCGCCGGCGATGAGGCCGGTGCCCGCGGGCGCGGCGCGCAGCATGATCTTGCCCGCACCCCAGCGGCCGCGGCCGTCATGGTGTAGCGTGCGCCCTTCCCGAAGCGGCACGCGGATCATGCTTTTCTTGGCTTCGTCCGTCGCTTTGCGGATCGCTTCGGGCACTTCGCGCGCCTTGCCGTGGCCAAAGCCCACGCGGCCCTTCTTGTCTCCCACGACGACGAGCGCGGCGAACGCGAAATTCTTACCGCCCTTCACGACCTTGGCGACGCGATTGATCGCGACGAGCTTGTCGACGAACTCGCTGTCACGCTCTTCACCGCTTTCGCGGCCGCGCCGATCATCACGACGGCCACGATCGCCGCCCCCGCCGCCGCCGCGGCGCGGGCCGCGCGGGCCACGGGGGCCGCGCGGTTGTTCCGGCGGAGCGGATGGGGCGTCGCCCGTCGAGCCTGCGCTGGTTTCGTCCGTCATCGCTTCGTCCTCAGAAATCGAGACCGCCCTCACGGGCGGCGTCAGCCAGCGCTTTCACGCGGCCATGATAAATGTAGGCGCCGCGGTCAAAGACGACCTTGGAGACCTTGGCGGCCTTCGCGCGCTCGGCGATGAGTTTGCCGATGGCGCTCGCGGCGTCCTTGTTGGAGCCCTTTTTGTGCTTCTTGATGAAGTCTTCCTCGAGCGAAGAGGCCGCCGCAAGCGTCACGCCCTTCTCATCGTCGATGATCTGCGCCGAAATGTTTTTCGACGAGCGATGAACCGAAAGACGCGGGCGTCCGTTCGCGACCTTCTTGAGGTGCGTGCGGGCGCGCTGGGAGCGGCGGGCGTGTTTGACGTTCGCGGTCTTCATCGGCTTACTTCTTCTTGCCTTCTTTGCGCCGGATGCGCTCGCCTTGGTATTTCACGCCCTTGCCCTTGTAGGGCTCAGGCGGACGGAAGCTGCGGATTTCCGCGGCCGCCTGCCCCACGACTTGCGGATCGATGCCGGAAATCTTGATCTCGACGGGGCGCGGCGTGGCGATGGTGACGCCCGCGGGCGGCTCGTAAATCACGTCGTGCGAATAGCCGAGCGCGAGTTGGAGATTCTTGCCTTGCATCGAGGCGCGATAGCCGACGCCGGTGAGCTCCAACGTCTTCTCGAAGCCGTCCGTCACGCCCTTCACCTGGTTGGCGAGGATCGCGCGCGTCATGCCCCACATCGCGCGCGAGCGCTGCGTTTCGTGGCGCGGCTTCACGGTGATCTCACCGTTGCCGTGCGCAACTTCGACATCGTCAGGCGCGCGGAAGGAGAGAGCGCCTTTCGGGCCCTTGACGTTGATCTCCTGGCCCTTGACCGCGACGGTGACGCCGCTGGGGGTCGAGATCGGTTTTTTGCCGACGCGGGACATATCAATACACCCGGCAGAGAACTTCGCCGCCGACGTTTTGAGCGCGCGCAGCCGCGTCACTCATCACGCCCTTCGGCGTCGAAAGAATGGAGACGCCCAAGCCGTTGCGCACCAAGCCCAGATCCTTGATCGAGGAATAGACGCGACGGCCGGGTTTCGAAATGCGGGCGATCTCGCTGATGACCGGCGCGCCTTCGAAATATTTGAGCTGGATTTCGAGCTCTTTCTTCCCGTTCTTCTCCACTTCCGCATAGGAGCGGATGAAGCCTTCCTCGATCAGCACATCGAGCACGCGCGCGCGCAGCTTCGAGGCCGGAGACAGCACCGTGGAGCGCCCGCGCAGCTGCGCGTTGCGGATGCGAGTGAGCATATCGCCCAGGGGATCGTTCAGATTCATGACCGCTCCCTCACCAGCTCGATTTGACCATGCCGGGCACCTGGCCCTTGGAGGCCAGATCCCGCAACGCGATGCGCGACAGCTTCAGCTTCCGATAGAAGCCGCGCGGCCGGCCCGAAAGCTCGCAGCGATTGCGGTAGCGCGTGGGCGAGGAATTGCGCGGCAGCTCGGCGAGCTTGAGGCGCGCCTGGAAGCGCTCCTCCGGCGGCAGCGCCTCATCGAGGGCCGTCGCCTTAAGCTTCGCGCGGCGCGCGGCGTATTTCTTCGCCATCCGCTTACGCTTTTCGTTGCGCTCGACTGAGCTTGTCTTCGCCATTCATTCTCTCCGCGTTGTTCCGGGGTGGATCGCCTGCGCGATCAGTTCCGGAACGGGAAATCCAATTCTTTCAGAAGCGCCTTCGCTTCGTCGTTCGTGTTCGCCGTCGTGCAGACGATGATGTCCATGCCCCAGACCTGATCGATTGAATCGTAGTCGATCTCCGGGAAAACGATGTGTTCCTTGATGCCCATCGCGAAATTGCCACGTCCATCGAAGGAGCGGCCGTTCAAGCCACGAAAATCCTTCACCCGCGGCAGCGCGATCGTGACGAGGCGATCGAGAAATTCGTACATCCGATCCTTGCGCAGCGTGACTTTGCAGCCGATCGCCATGCCGTCGCGGATCTTGAATTGCGCGATCGACTTTTTTGACTTGGTCGCCACCGGCTTTTGACCGGAGATGAGCGCAAGCGCATCCATGGCGGACTTGAGCTTCTTGGAATCGGCCACAGCCTCGCCCACGCCCATGTTGATCACGATCTTATCCAGACGCGGGATCTGCATGTCGTTGGTGTATTTGAATTGCTCGCGCAGGCTTTTGCGCACCGTATCGCGGTAGCGCTTCTTCATGCGCGGTTCGTACGCTTCAGACATCGATCTGAACTCCCGAGCGCTTCGCAATGCGGACCTTGCGCTGCTGCGCACCCTCGCCGACCACCTTGAACCCGACGCGCGTGGCTTCACCCGTTTTCGGGTCGCGCATCGCGACGTTGGAGACGTGGATCGCCGCCGGCTTCGTCTTCACGCCGCCCTGCGGATCCGTCATCGATGGCTTCATGTGGCGCTTCACGAGATTGACGCCCTCGACGACGACGCGCTCGTCGTTCGTGCGCACCTCGATCACGCGCCCGCTTTTGCCTTTGTCCTTGCCGGCGATCACGATGACCGTGTCGCCCTTCTTGATCTTCGCGGCCATGGTTAGAGCACCTCCGGCGCCAGCGAGATGATCTTCATCTGGTTCTTCGCGCGCAGTTCGCGCGGCACCGGTCCGAAGATGCGCGTCCCGATCGGTTCGCCCTGATTGTTGATGAGCACGGCGGCGTTGGAATCGAACCGGATGGTCGAGCCGTCCTTGCGCTTGATGTCCTTCGAGACGCGCACGACGATGGCTTTGCGCACATCGCCCTTCTTCACGCGCCCGCGCGGCATCGCCTCCTTGATCGAGACGACGATGATATCCCCGACTGTCGCGTAGCGGCGCTTCGAGCCGCCGAGCACCTTAATGCACATGACCCGCTTCGCGCCGGAATTGTCGGCGACGTCGAGATTGGTCTGCATCTGGATCATGACGTGATCCTCAATCCTTCAAACGACGACGATTAAGCGCCTGCGCGCCCGACGACTTCCCACCGCTTCAGCTTCGACTTCGGCGGACATTCCGTGATTTCGACGCGATCGCCCGGCTTGAAAGCGTTCGCTTCGTCATGAGCGTGATACTTCTTCGAACGGCGGACGGTCTTCTTCAGCACGGGGTGGAGGAACGTGCGCTCCACCTGCACGACGACTGTCTTCTCGCCCTTGTCGCTCACTACGAGCCCGGTCATCACACGACGCGGCATATCGATCTCTCCTTAGGCCTGCGCCTGCGTTGATTTGCGCGCCGCTTCGCGCAGCACGGTTTGCACGCGCGCGATGTCGCGGCGGACGTCGCGGATGCGCGAGGGCTTCTCGAGCTGGCCGGTGGCCTGCTGGAAGCGCAGGTTGAACTGCTCTTTCTTGAGACGCGCGAGCTCGTCCTTGAGCTTGCCTTCGTCCAGCTTGCGGACATCGACGATCTTCATCTCATTGCCCCTCGAGCCGGGTGACGATGCGCGTGCGGATCGGCAGCTTCGCCGCGCCCAGGCGCAGAGATTCCCGCGCGACCGCATCCGGCACGCCGTCGATCTCGAACACGATGCGGCCAGGCTTCACGCGCGCGGCCCAGAATTCGACCGCGCCCTTGCCTGAGCCCATGCGCACTTCAGTCGGCTTCTTGGAGACCGGCACGTCCGGGAAGATGCGAATCCACACTTTGCCCTGGCGCTTCATTTCACGCGTGATCGCGCGGCGCGCCGCTTCGATCTGGCGCGCGGTGACGCGCTCGGGCTCAAGCGCCTTCAAGCCGTAAGACCCGAAATTGAGCATCGCGCCGGACGTCGCGAGGCCCTTGATCCGGCCTTTGTGCGCGCGGCGAAACTTGGTTTTCTTCGGCTGCAGCATCTATGCCTCCGCATCCGCGTCTTCGCGATTGCGGCGCGGACGGCCGCGGCGATTGTCGCGATCGCCGCCGGGCGGACGATCGTCGGCGCGCGCGGGACGATCGCGGTCGCGGCGCTCACGGTTCTCGCCCGTGTCGAGCGCGCGGCGATCCTGCGCCATCGGATCGTGCTCCATGATCTCGCCTTTGAAGATCCAGACCTTCACGCCGATCTTGCCGTAGGCGGTGTCGGCTTCGCAGAAGCCGTAATCGACATCCGCGCGCAGCGTGTGGAGCGGCACGCGCCCTTCGCGATACCATTCCATGCGCGCGATTTCCGCGCCGCCCAGACGGCCCGACACATTGATGCGGATGCCTTGCGCGCCGAGGCGCATGGCCGATTGCATCGCCCGCTTCATCGCGCGGCGGAACGCAACGCGGCGCTCAAGCTGCTGGGCGACGCCTTCGGCGACGAGGTTCGCGTCCGTCTCGGGCTTGCGCACTTCGACGAGGTTCAGGAACACTTCCGTGCCCGGCGCCATGCGCGCGAGCTCCTTGCGGAGCTTCTCGATGTCGGCGCCCTTCTTGCCGATGACGACGCCCGGCTTGGCCGTGAGGATCGTCACGCGGCACTTCTTGAGCGGGCGCTCGATGATGATCTTCGAGATGCCGGCAGCAGAGAGCTTATCGCGCAGGAATTTGCGGATCTTGATGTCCTCGTGGAGCAAGCGGCCGTATTCGCCGGTGTTGGCGTACCAGCGGCTGTCCCACGTGCGGTTGACGCCGAGGCGCAGACCGATCGGATTGACTTTCTGACCCATTAGGCGGCCTCGGGCTGTTTGGACGTGTCGCGAAGCACGATCGTGACTTGAGAGAACATCTTTTGGATGCCGGCGCCGCGGCCGCGCGCGCGGGCGCGCATCCGCTTCATCGTGATGTTCTTGCCGACATGCGCTTGCGCGACGACGAGGCTGTCGATGTCGAGATCATGATTGTTCTCGGCATTGGCGATCGCCGATTGCAGGCACTTCAGCACATCCTTCGCGATGCGCTTGCGGGAGAAGGCGAGCTCGTTGACCGCCTTCTCCGCGGAAAGCCCGCGGATCGATTGCGCGACGAGATTGAGCTTCTGCGGGCTGATGCGCAGCGTGCGCAGCACGGCGCGCGATTCATTCTCGGCCTGCTTCGGGGGTGCTTTAGGCTTGCTCATTTGCGCTTCGCCTTCTTGTCAGCGCCATGGCCGTGATAGGAGCGCGTCGGCGCGAACTCGCCGAGCTTGTGGCCCACCATGTCTTCGCTCACCGCGACCGGCACGAACGTCTTGCCGTTGTGCACTTGGAAGGTGAGGCCGACGAATTGCGGCATGATCGTCGAACGGCGCGACCAGGTCTTGATCGCTTGGCGCCCGCCAGTGGCCTTCTCCGCTTTCGCGAGAAGGTAGCCATCGACGAACGGGCCTTTCCAAACAGAACGCGGCATTTCTCTTAGCCCGACTTCTTGGCGCCGCGGCGCCGGATGATGAGACGATCCGAGGGCTTGGTCTTGCGCGTCTTGGGACCGCGCGTTTTCTTGCCCCACGGCGTAACGGGATGGCGCCCGCCCGACGTCTTGCCTTCGCCGCCGCCATGCGGGTGATCGACCGGGTTCATCGCGACGCCGCGAACGGAAGGCTTCTTGCCGAGCCAGATGGAGCGCCCGGCCTTGCCCCAGACTTCGTTCATGTTGTCGGGGTTGGAGACCGCGCCGATCGTGGCCATGCAATTGTCCGGAACCATGCGAAGCTCGCCGCTCGAGAGGCGAAGCTGCGCGTAGCCCGCGTCGCGCCCGATGACTTGCACATAGGTGCCCGCCGAGCGCGCCATCTGCCCGCCCTTGCCGGGCTTGAGTTCGACGTTGTGAACGATGGTGCCGACCGGGATCGCCTTCAAAGGCATCGCGTTGCCGGGCTTCACGTCCGCCTTCTGCGCGGAGACGATCTGATCGCCCGCCTTCAAGCGCTGCGGCGCGAGGATGTAGGCGAGTTCGCCGTCCGCATACTTCACGAGCGCGATGAACGCCGTGCGGTTGGGATCGTACTCCAAACGCTCAACCGTGCCGACGACGTCGAACTTGCGGCGCTTGAAATCGATGATCCGATACGCGCGCTTGTGGCCGCCGCCATGACGGAACGCCGTCACGCGGCCCATATTGTTGCGCCCGCCGGACTTGGTGAGCCCTTCGGTGAGCTTCTTGACGGGCTTGCCCTTGTAGAGCTCGCTGCGGTCAACGATCACCAGCTGCCGGCGGCCCGGCGAGGTGGGGCGGAATGTTCTAAGCGCCATCTCTTTAGAGCCCCGTCGTCACGTCGATGGATTGGCCTTCGGCCAGCGTCACGATCGCTTTCTTGCGGTCGCTGCGCTTGCCGGTCTGGCCGCGGAACTGCTTAGTCTTGCCTTTGACGACGATCGTGTTGACGGCGCGCACCTTCACCTTGAAGAGCGCCTCGACCGCCTCTTTCACGTCCGTCTTCGTCGCATCGAGCGGCACGCGGAAGACGACCTTGTTCTGCTCGGAAAGCAGCGTCGACTTCTCGGTGATCACCGGCGCGAGAATGGTCTCGTAGTGTTTGAGCTTGGTCATTCGCCGGCGCCTTCTTGAGCTTGAGCGGCCTTCTTAGCGGGCGCGCGCTTCTTCGCGGCGGGCTTGGCCGCGCCCGAGGCGGCGGCTTCGCGGCGCGAAGGCTTCATATCCTTGAACTGCGCCTTGATCGCCTCGACCGCATCGGTCGTCAGCACGAGGTGCGTGCGGCGCAGGATGTCGTAGACATTGAGCCCCGCGCTCGGCAGCACGTCGATGTTGTGCACGTTGCGCGCGGCGAGCGCGAAATTCTCATCGACTTGCGCGCCGCCGATGAAGAGAGCGTTGGTCGCGCCGAGCTTCTCGAGAGCGGCCTTCAGCGCCTTCGTCTTGGCTTCCTTGAGCGCAAGCGCATCGACGATGATGAGTTCTTTTGCGTTGGCTTTGGCCGAGAGCGCGTGGCGCAGCGCGAGCGCACGGACCTTCTTCGGCAGCCCATGCTCGTGATCGCGCGGATGAATGTTGTGCGCGTGCCCGCCGCCCCGGAAGATCGGCGCGTTGGCGGCGCCGTGCCGTGCGCGGCCCGTGCCCTTTTGCTTGTAGAGCTTGGAGTGCGAGCGCGCGACTTCACCGCGCGAAAGAGTCTTCGACGTGCCCGCGCGACGCTTCGCGAGCTGCCACTTCACCATGCGCGCGAGGATGTCGCTGCGCACTTTCTCAATGCCGAAGATCGCGGGATCGAGATCGACCTGCCCTGCCTTCTTGCCGTCGAGCGATTTCACATCGAGCTTCATGCCGCGGCCCCTTCAGCTTGCGTGAACTTGCCGGGCTTCGGCGCATCGGCAGGAAGCTTCGCCTTCACCGCATCGCGCACTTCAACCCACGTACCCTTGGAGCCGGGCACTGAGCCGCGAATGAAAATGAGCCCGCGCTCCGCATCGACGCGCACAACGTCGAGGTTTTGCGTCGTCACGCGCTCTTGGCCGAGATGGCCGGCCATTTTCTTGTTTTTGAAAACCTTGCCGGGATCTTGGCGCTGGCCCGTCGAGCCGTGCGAGCGGTGCGAAACGGAGACGCCGTGCGTCGCGCGCAAGCCGCCGAAATTCCAGCGCTTCATCGCGCCGGCGAAGCCCTTGCCGATCGAGAGACCGGACACATCGACCTTCTGGCCGACAACAAAATGGTCGGCGCTGATCTGGGCGCCGACCGGCAAGAGAGCATCAGGGGCTACGCGGAATTCGCGGACGACGGCTTTGACCTCAACCTTGGCGCGCGAGAATTGGCCGCGCTCCGCCTTGGACTGGTTCTTCGCCTTCGCGGCGCCGGCGCCGAGCGTGAGCGCGACGTAGCCGTCGCCCTTCGATTCACGCGCCTTGCCTTTGGCCTTCTTCGAATTGTGCGGCTTGAGCGCGACTTCCTTGCCTTCGCTGTCGAGGAAAGGCTGCGCTTCTTCGGTGCGCCGCCCGACGACTTGGCAGCCTTCGAGCGAAAGCACGGTGCACGGAACGTGCGCGCCGTCGTCGGCGAAGACGCGCATCATGCCGAGCTTCTTGGCGATCACGCCGGTGCGTTGAGCAGGCTGGGCCATGATGTTACCCCAGAACCTGGATTTGCACGTCCACGCCCGCGGAGAGATCGAGCTTCATGAGCGCATCGACCGTCTGCGGAGTCGGCTGAACGATATCGAGCATCCGCTTGTGGGTTCTGATCTCGAATTGCTCGCGGCTCTTTTTATCAATGTGCGGCGAGCGGTTTACGGTGAACTTCTCAATCCTCGTCGGAAGCGGAACGGGGCCCACAACTTGGGCCCCGGTGCGCTTGGCGGTGTTGACGATTTCCTTCGTCGACTGATCGAGCGTGCGATGGTCGAAGGCTTTGAGCCGAATTCGGATGTTCTGCTGCATCATGACGTCAATTCCTGCCGGGCCTGGCTCGAAGCCGCCCCGCGAAGCACGCCAGACATGATCCGCAAAAAACGCGAGAGGCCAGCGGGAGCGACCCGCTCTTGGCACGCCTCAAATCGCGCGAATTCGCGGACCGCGTCTAAGCTTTTGCTTACGGCCGGCCCAAAGAGAGGCGTGAGGTATAGAAACGCCCCCTTCGCGTCAAGCGCGAAGGGGGCGTTCAAAGGCCCCTTTTTCAGGCCGTTTACGGCGTCGTGGCCGCAGGCGGCGACGGTGGTTGCGGCGGCGTTGGCGGCGCCGGCGCGGCATTGTTCACGGTGACGCGCCCCGAGCCCATTGTCGTTTGCGATATGCTTCCGGTGTGGCGCCCCACGGTCACATCGCCGGATCCGACAAAATCGGCTTCGATGTCGCCGACCGTATTGGGGATATCCACCGTGCCGGAGCCTGCGATGTCGGCCTCAAGGCGCTCGACCGGCGCGTTGATCGTGATGTCTCCCGAACCCGCGATCTCGACATTGGCGGTGGTGATCGCGCCGCCCAGCACGCGCACGTCTCCCGAACCGGCAACCGAGGCGTCGAGCGCCCCGTTGACGGAGGCGGCCTCGAACTCGCCGGATCCAGCGACATCCACGTCGAGCGACCCAGCGACCGCACCAAGCGTCACCGAGCCCGACCCCGCCAGATCGACGTTCGCAGATCCCACCGCACCGCCCCGTACGTCGCCCGAGCCGGCCTGGTCCACCGTCGCCTGGCCGGCGACGTCGCCAAAAGAAGCGTCGCCACATCCGGCAAAGCCCAGATCCGCACTCCGGGATGCGCCGACCTCGGCGAACACGGCGCCGCGGAAATCCGCATCGACATCGCGGGGCGTGCGGATGGTGATTTGAGGCAAATCGGCGCGTGAGAGCTGGCCATAGCCGTCCAGGCGGACCGACCCGTCATCGTCGCACCCGTCAATTCGCCGCGAAAGGCGTCCATCAATCACCACGCGCCCGTCGCGGGTTTCCACCTCGGGCATGGGGGCGCGGCCGGGATTGGTAATCTCTACGGAAATGTCCTGGCGATCCTCCGGGATCACTTGGACGACAGAGGCTGAGTAGATCACACGCACCTCGTTTTCCGCGTACGTGCGCGCCGCCATTTGGCCGGCTGTGGGCTCGACATAAGCCGCGCGCCGGGCGCCGAACTCGAAGTCCTCTCCGTCGATAGAGACGTGGATCGAGTCCCTGGCGAAGGATCCCAGGGCGATCACGATCGCCAGGATGATGCCGCCTATCAAAGCCGCGCGTTCCATTGCCGCTCCCCAATGCCTAGCCGCCCGCGCGGGCGGGCCATTCGCCTCAAGGATGCGCTCTGCCGCCACATTGGATGCAGGGACACCCTTTGTTGCAATTTTATCACAACGTTGCCGGTGGGCCCGACTCGGTCCGCAATGCCCGGCTGCCGCTTACGAAGCATTTACCTCAATTGCTGCTTTCTGACCCGCGAAGCCACGCGGGGTCCGTTCGAAAAATCGGGCGGAGTCAGCGGCGCGGCTCTTTCGGAAGGGGATAGTGATGAAGAAGACGACTGCTATCTTAACGGCCGCCGCCGCTGTCATGCTGACAACGCCGGCCATGGCCCACGGTTATCTCGGCCTCAATTACGGCAACACCAATCTGGACGCTGGCGAGGGCGAAGAGGCCGATATCTCGAACTGGCAGGCCGATGGCGCAATCGGGTCGGGCCACGGCGGCTGGGGCTGGCAGGCCGACGCTTCGGCCGGCAATCTCGAGGGCGAAGGCGGCGAAGGCGACGCGAGCTTCTGGACCGTCACCGGCCACCTCTATTGGGGCGGCGACGGCTGGCGCGTCGGCGGCGTCGCGGGCCTCACCGATGTCGAAGAAATCGACGACAGCGAATGGATGATCGGCGCCGAGGGCGCGATCGACTTCACGCCGAACGCGGAAGGCTTCGCCAGCGCCACTTGGGGCGGGCTTGAAGAGGTCGATCTTTGGAACATCGACGGCGGCGTCAACGTCTTCCCGAGCCCGAATGTCCGCATCGGCGGCACGATCGGCATCGGGCACATCGAGGGTGAAGGCGGCGAAGGCGAAGCCGACACATTCTCGGCCGGCATCAACGGTGAGATTCAGCCGTGGTCGGCGCCGATCTCGATCGTCGGCGGCTGGAATCTCTTCAATATCGACGACGCCGATATCGACTCCAACACCTTCACGATCGGCGCGCGCTGGAACTTCGGCGGCGGCAGCGTGCAGGAGCGCCACAACTTCACCGGCATCGACACCTACACCGGCTACCTCAACAGGTTCTACGGCATCTACTAAAAGCTAGACGCAGTTCAGCCTCGAACGCCCCGGCGCACCCGCCGGGGCGTTTTTCTTTGTCCGAACTCGGAGCGACTGCTCCGGGTACGGATGGCGTAACAAAAGCTACGCCTTGTTAACCTTGCCCCTTCATTATCGCCTTCAAGAGCGCGTCGCTCCCTCTCGGGGGCGGCGCGTTCGCCTTCGAAGGGGATGCACACAATGAAATCGACTTTGATCCTGGGCGCCGCCGCCCTCGCCGCCTCAGTGGGCGCGGCGGGCGCTGCACACGCCACGACCGGCCATGTCTCCGGATCCTATTCCACCGCCAATGTCGAGTATGACGGCGGCAGCGAAGACGACATCGATTCCTGGGGTTTGAGCGGCGCTTTCATTTCGCCCGCCGTCCACGGCGTCGACGTTCAGTTCAGCGCCAGCCACGAAAACAACACGTGGGATGGCTCCGATTACGACAACGGGCAATCGACCGTCGCGGTGTGGGGCACGCACCGCACGGGGAATTTCGGCTTCGGCGGTTATTTCGGATTCGGCAACGAGTGGAGCCAAACCGTCTACATGTATGGCGGCGAAGTCCAATTCTACCTGCCCAACGCCACCATTCGCGGCGTCGCGCAGCACGGCTCGATGAGCGACGCCTATGACTATAGCGCCACCGACCTTCGCGTCGACGCGACGTGGTTCATCATGGAGCAACTCGCCGCCACGCTCGGCGTCTCGCACACGGACTTCGACGACTACGACGACAGCGCCACGGGCGTGCATGTCGGCGGCGAATATCGCTTCGCGAACTCGCCAGTCTCGATCTCGGCCGACTATCTCTGGGAAGATTGGGACTACGATCCGGGCGGCGCTGAAGGCAACATCTTCCGTATCGCGGCCACGTGGGACTTCGGCACAGGCTCGCTTCAAGAACGCAGCCAAACGGGCGCGAGCTTCGGCGCAGAGCGCCAGTTCCTCGATGTCTGGACGCGCTGGGACTAACCGGACAACACAACAACGTACGGCAAACTCGAACGCCCCGGCTCAGGCCGGGGCGTTTTGTTTTGTCAGACCCAGAAACGAAAGCCCCGGCGGATTGCTCCGCCGGGGCTCGTTGCCGTTCGGGTTTGCGGCTTAGTCGAGGATCTTGGCCACGACGCCGGAGCCGACGGTGCGGCCGCCTTCACGGATGGCGAAGCGGAGCTTCTC
>JBFWVZ010000016.1:0-21942 GCA_050246475.1 Hyphomonadaceae bacterium
CGCGCCGACCTGGTGGCTTTGCCGGGGGGTCCCCACCCGATCCCATCCCGAACTCGGTCGTTAAGCCCCCCAGGGCCGATGGTACTACGTCTTAAGGCGTGGGAGAGTAGGTCGTCGCCGGGTCTGCCCGGCGCGCGCATTCCAGATCCAGAACCCTCTTTGACGATGCCAGGATTTGATCTTGAGCTGACGCGGGATGGAGCAGCCCGGTAGCTCGTCAGGCTCATAACCTGAAGGTCGTAGGTTCAAATCCTACTCCCGCACCCAAAATGTGCGCTCGAGATCAGAACGGCCCCGCGGTCACTCGCGGGGCCGTTTGCGTTTCGGCTCCCCATCACGGCGTCTTGGCTGGCGCGCACTCGAAAACTGCCCTCTCAAGACCAGGCGCCCTCAAATTGCGACGAAACGGGCGTCCAGTGCGACGAGGCGAAACCGCTCGTCGCAACAAGAGTTTAGGGTGAGCCGATGGAGCCGCGTCCGGCCAGGCATGAATCCACCACATCGGTGAATTGGCGCGCGGTGGCGCTCCATTGGGCGGCGCACGTCGCGTTCTGGGCCTTTTACCTAGCCTTCCGCACCGCGGCCGCGCACTCTTCGGGCGCGCCGCCGCCGGCGGAGGTGGAAGACTTTCCCTTTCTCACCAATCGTCTGCTCGTCGTCGGCTGCTACTTTGTGGCGACGTCGCTATTGCTGCTTGTCTTCCTCTGGCGCCCAACGGCCCGCGAACCCGGCTGGCGCTACGCGATCCTCTTCCTCGGCGCGTGCGCCTTCATGCCCCTCATGCAGATCGCCGAGGAAGGCATGCCGCGCGTGCTCGGCGCGACTTGGCAAGCTGAAGAAGCCGCCTTCATCGACTACGCCTTCACCTATGGCTGGGCGCTTGTGTTGTGGGCCGCGCTGCAGGCGATCTTCGATTATCACAACCGGGTCGTGGAGCAGGTGCGCGCGATCAATCGCGCCCAATCGCTGGCCTACGACGCGCAGCTCAAGATGCTGCACTACCAGATCAACCCGCACTTCTTGTTCAACACGCTTAACGCGATTTCGACGCTCGTTCTCGAGCGCCGAAACGAGCAGGCCGAGCGTATGCTGCTGCGCCTCTCCGGCTTCCTCCGCTATTCGCTCGATCGCAATCCCAACAAGCTCTCCGCGCTCTCCGCCGAGATCGATGCGCAGCGCAAATATCTGGAGATCGAGCAGACGCGCTTCGGAGATCGCCTCCAAGTCTCGTTCAGCATCGCGCCGGAGGCTGAGGCTGCGCACCTGCCAAGCCTCATTCTCCAACCCATTCTCGAAAATGCGATCAAGCACGCCATCACGCCGTCCAACAATTCCGGACGCATCGATGTTGCCGCATGGCGCGACGGCGATCTCTTGCGCGTGCGCGTCGAGGACGACGGGCCCGGCATCACGCCGAACACCACAAGCCGCCGCGGCGTCGGCCTCGCCAACGCCCGCGAGCGCCTTTCTTTGATCTACGGGCCCCGCGCGGGCCTCACAGCCGGCAATCGCCCTCAAGGCGGTTGCGTCATCGAATTCTGGCTTCCGTTCGAGCAGGAGGAAATCCTTGAGCCAAGCAGCAAGCAACCCGCCGTTGCGAGTCCTGTTGGCGGATGACGAGCCGCTGGCGCTGCGGCGCCTCCGGCTCGCGTTGAACGCCATGGACGACGTGCAGGTGGTCGGCGCGGTCTCGGATGGCGCGCAAGCGGTCGATGCCGTGCGCGAGCTCAAGCCCGACGCTGTGCTCCTCGACATTAAGATGCCGATCCATGATGGCTTCGAGGTTGTCGAGGCGATGGAAGGCGCAGGCGCGCCCGCGGTTATTTTCGTGACCGCGTACGACTCCTACGCGCTGCGGGCATTTGAAACCTCGGCGGTCGACTATCTCGTGAAGCCCGTCGAGTTCGACCGGCTCTCGGCCGCGCTCAACCGCGTGCGTGAGCGCCGCGCGGCGATGGACGCCGGCAGGCGTGCGCAGGAGCTGGCGGATGTCCTCGAAGCGCTGCGCACCGAAAAGCGCACGCACGATGATCCCGTTTACGAACGCGAATTTTGGATACGTGAGCGCGGCCGCTTTTTCCGTGTGCCAGTTGCCGAAATCGAGCGGATTGAAGCGGAGCGCGACTACGTGCGCCTGCATTGGGATGGCCGCACGCTTCTCTATCGCGAGACGATGACAAATCTTGAAGAACGCCTCGATCCCGAAGTGATGTTGCGTGTGCATCGCTCGGCGTTTGTGAATTGGGCGCGGCTCAAATCGGTGCGGCGCGATCTTGGCGGCAGGCTTTATGCTGTTCTCGCCAGCGGCGCAGAGGTGCCGGTTAGCCGCGCCTACGCGTCGCGCGTGCTGCAGGAACTGAAAACGCGCCCTGCGCCGGCCAAGGCGAACGCCTAGTCCTGGGGCTAGCCGCGCCAGCGCGCAAAAATCGCCGTCGGGAGCAGGCGCTCGTCATCGGCATGAGGCAGCGCCATCTCGCCGAACTCCCAAACGCCGCCGCGCGGACCCGCTTCGCGCGCCACTTGCGCGAGCGCGATCACCGAGAGCCGCACCGCATAGACGGTTAGAATGAAGAAGCGGCCATCTTGCTTTTCGCTCAGCAGCTGCGCGCAATCCGCGACCAGCGAACCGAGGCCTTCCTCAAGCCGCCACGTCTCGCCGTTTGGGCCGCGCCCAAACTTTGGCGGATCGAGGATGATCCCGTCGTATGTGCGCCCGCGGCGGCTCTCCCGCTTCACGAACGTGTGCGCATCGTCGGCGATCCATCGGATCGGCGCTTCGCTCAAGCCCGCTTCGCTTTGGTTCTCGCGCGCGTAGCCGATCGCCTTTTTCGAAGCATCCACGTGTGTGACCTTCGCGCCAGCCTGCGCGCACGCAAGCGAAGCGAGGCCCGTGTAGCCGAAGAGGTTGAGCACTTCGCTCTCGCCCTTCAGCGCATCACGTGCGTAGCGCCAATGCACAGAGTGCTCCGGGAAGAAGGCGAGGTGGCGAAACGGCGTCGGGCGCGAAAGGAAGCACAGTCCGTTCCATTGCAACGGCCACGTTTCTGGCAGCGTGCGAGTGAAACGCCAACGCCCGCTTTCGTCGTCATCGCCCCCGGATGAGAAGTGCGCATCGGCGCGCTCCCACACGTCGGCGTTCTTGCGCGGGCGCCAAAGCGCTTGCGGCTCCGGGCGCACGAATGTGTAGGGGCCGACGCGCTCCAGCTTCCTTCCATCGCCGCTATCGAGGAGCGCGTAATCGCTCCAGTCGTCGGCGACGAGCGTGACGATCTCAGGCCCCGGCATAGCCGCGCCTCCGCCACACATCATAGAGCATCACCGTCGTCGCCATCGCGAGATTGAGGGAGTCCGCGCTCCCCCGCATTGGAATCTTCACCAGACGATCGCACGCGCGCTCGAGCGCCTCGGGCAGCCCTGATTGTTCGTTGCCCATCAGGATCATTGTCCGCTCGCTAAGCGGCGCTTCGTCGTGGCGCTGCGTTGCCCGCAGCGATGTGCCGATGAGTGCAAAGTTCGCTGCGCGCCGCCACCCATCAAGCTCACCAAATTCCGCGCGCGCCACAACAGTCGCGAAGATCGATCCCATGCTCGCGCGCACGGCTTCCACCGAGAACGGATCGCAGCATTGCCCGATGAGCGCGACGCCGCTCGCGCCGGTGGCATCACATGAACGAAGAATTGTTCCGAGGTTGCCAGGGTCGCGCACTTCATGGAGCGCCACTGCCATGTCGCTGCCGCTCAAGTCGTCGAGGCTCGCCCACCGCTGTTTGTAGGCGCCAATAATGGTCTGGGGATTGTCCCGCCGTGCGATCTGTTCGAGCACGCGGTCCGTCGTCGTGAAAACGCGCGCGCCCGCGCGCCCGGCCTTCGCGGCGAGCTCGGCGGCGTAGGGGCGCTCCAACGCACTTTCGGAAACCGCCATCACATCGGGCCAGATGCCGCGCTCCGCCGCCTCATGCGCGAGCCGGGCGCCCTCGGCGAGAAAGAGCCCAGCCTCTTGGCGGCCCTTTTTCCCCGTCAGCGTCTTAAGCATCTTCACCGTCGGGTTGGCCGCGCTGGTGATCTTGTGCAGCATGGACCCGCTCGTTCGCTCCGTCGCTTACAACCGGCTGGGTATTCCTGTTCCGGCGCCGCGCCATGAACGCTATGACGGGCGCTCGATCAAGCGCTCGGTTTCCGGGCGCGGCAGGAGCACGCCTATGCCCGCTTTGTTGGGCTCCCAACTTCTCCTCTTTCTAGCGGCCGGCCTCATAGGTTTCGCGCTTGGCTGGCAGATCCGCGCAGCCGCGCATGCTGTTTTGGTGAACGGCATAGAGCGTGATCTCGCAGAGCTTCGCCGCCGCATTGGCGAAGCGCAGGTGCGCCGCGCCCGTCAAGCATGAGGCCCGCCCCTTCAGCGGAGCGCGCCCGGCCGATGTTCTGGACAGGCCTGGCGATGGCGGGCGCTGTTGCGCTCATCGGCGCCTTCGGCCTGCATCCAAGCTCCGTGTGGGGCGTCGAGCAGGGCCTCGGCGCGAAGGTTGAGACCGCACTCACACGCGCGGGGATAAGCAACGTCACTGTTGATATGGATGGCCAGACCGCGCGTCTCTCCGGCGGCGTCTCCAACAACGAAGTGCGCGCGCGCGCGATTGATGTCGCGCTGCGCGCAATTGGCCCAGGCGGCGCCTGGGCGGGCGGCGTCACGCGGGTTGACGCCGAGGACTTGGTGAGCGGCGCGCCGATCTCGCCTTTCGCGTGGCGCGCCGTGCGCCAAGGCCGCGGTGTGGTGTTGTCGGGCCACGCGCCGACCCCGCGCGTTGCACGCGAAGTCCGCGAGGCTGCGAGGCGCGCGTTCCCGAACGGCGACGTCGATGATCAAATGGAGGTTGCGCCTGGGGCGCCGAACGCTGAGTGGGCCGACGTCGCGTCGGATGCCCTGCGCCAACTCGCGCGTCTCACGAGCGGCGAAGTGCGCATGAGCGATCAGCACGTGATCATCCTTGGGCAGGGCGAGAGACGCGCCGTCGCGAACGTGACGAACCATTATCGCACGCCGTTGCCCGCGCCGTACCGTGCGCGCGTCGAAGTCTTTGCGCAGGGCGAGGGGCTGAGCTTTGCCGACCTCGGCGATATCGATCTCGCTCAAGGCAATGCAGAGACATGCCAAACCGCTTTCGAACGCATGATGGCGCGCAATGTCATCAATTTTGCGACTGGCTCAGCCGAGATCGACCGCGCAAGCCTTCCGGTCCTTGATCGCCTCGCCTCGATCGCGCTCAGGTGCGATCAGTTCCGCATCCAGATTGCGGGGCACACGGACAATGTCGGCGCGCGCGACGCGAACATGGAATTGTCGCGCCGGCGTGCGCAGGCGGTCGCGGGTTATCTCATCGGACAGGGCGTCACCCGCGCCCGTCTGATTGCCGTCGGCTTCGGCCCCGATCGCCCGCGCGCGAGCAACGCATCGCCGGTGGGGCAAGCCGCGAACCGCCGCATCGAATTCACAGTTAGCACGTAGGACGATCGCAATGGCCTATCTCATTGGTCAGCTAACCTGGTGGCTTCTTCTCGTCGGCTTGCTTGCCGGCGCGGCGGGTTGGGCCTGGCATGTGATGAAGAGCGCGCCGCGCCTCGAAGCGCTCGAACGCGAGCGCAATCGCTTGCGCGGAGAGTTAATCGGCCTCGGTGCGAGCGAGCTTTCGCCGGGGGGCCGCTCTGCCGCTGATGACCGCGAAGTCGAGGTGATGCGTACGCGCGAAACGATCCTGACCGCGCGCATCAGAGAATTAGAGGCTGCGCTTGGCGAAGCGCGCGATCAGCGCGAGCGCTCTGCCGGGCGAGTTGCCGAAATGGAGCGCCTGCTGGATCAGTCGCAAGCGGCGCCGTTGGCGGCGCAAGTCGTGGACGATCGCGGCGATGAACTGGAGGCGGAGAACGAGCGTTTGCGCGGCGAACTCACGCGCGCCGCGCCGCCGGACGCACTCGCATGGAGGCTCCGCTATTTCGAGGCGCGCACGCGCTATCTGGAAAACCAGGAGCGAACCGCGGGGCCCGCAGGCGATTCCACTGCGCTCGTCGCGATGCAGAACGAACGCGATGCCGCGCGCGCAGAATTGCAGGCTTTGCGCACTGCGCCGTCGCCCCTCGCCGCGGCTTCAAACGAAGACGCCGCAGCGTTTCGCTGGCGCAATCGCTACCTTGAAGCGCGGGTGCGGTTTCTCGAAGGGCAGCACCCGCAAGACACAAGCGAAACCAACGAGGCCGAACGCCGTGCCGCGTGGCGTTCAAGCTATCTCGATCAACGCGTCGCGCACCTGCGGGGCGTCGGCGCCGATCCTAAAGAGCTCGATGCGGCGCGCGCGCGCATTGCCGAACTCGAAGCCGGACACGAGGTTTCGGACGACCCAACGCGGCTGCGCTGGAAGGCGCGTTATCTCGATGCGCGGGTGCAGCATCTAGAAACCCGCCTCGCCGATGCGCCGCAGCCGGTTGCGCAAGCGCCGACACGAGAAGCCGCCCTGCCGATGGAGACGCCGCCGCTTGTTCCCGCGGGCGCGGAGGTGCGCCCCACGCAGCTTCCTGCACCGCGCAACGGCGCCCCCGACGACCTGCGTCTCATCGACGGCGTCGGCCCCAAAACGGAGACGAGCCTCAACGCACTCGGCATCCATCACTTCGATCAAATCGCGGAGTGGTCGCGCGCCAACATTGCCTGGGTGGATCAATATCTGCGGCTGCGCGGGCGCATTATACGCGAGCGCTGGGTGGAGCAGGCGCAAGAGCTGGCGCGCGGCGCATCCACTTCACATCGCCGCCGGCAACTTGAGAACGCCTAGCGGCGGCGCAGCCACGCTTCGACGGCTGCGTGCGCTTCTGGCGCATCGCGTATCGTCAGCGTTGAGGGCGGCGCGGTGATCTCGATCATGATGTCGTTGGGATCGCGAAAGTAGAGAGACCGATGGCGTCCGTGCTCCTCGGTGTCGAACTCGACGCCCGCGCGCGTCAGCCGGGTCTCCCATGTCTTCAGCGCGCGTTTGTCCGGCGCCGAAAACGCGAAGTGGGGAAGGTCGATCTCCTTCGGCCCCATGGCGCGGCGATCGCCGCGCCGCGCGCACAATGAAACGTGACGCCCATCCGCCAGCGCGAACACCATCATGAGCCAGGGTTTGCCGCCCCAGTCATCGCCCTCGTGCGTCTTGACAAGCGGCAGCCCAAGCACGTCGCCCCAAAACTCAAGCGTCGCCGGAACATTCCGGATCGGCAGGGCGAAATGATCGGCGCTCAGCAAAGACTCATCCTTTAAAGTACGCGCAGAGCTTATTGCCTTCCGGATCGCGCACATAGGCGCCGTAAAACGGCGGGGAGGAGTCGCCGCGCACGCCCGGCGCGCCCTCATCGCTGCCGCCGGATGCAAGCGCCGCTGCGTGGAACGCTTCGACGGCCGCTCGGTTTGGCGCCTGAAAGGCGAGCATGGAGCCGTTGCCTAGCGTGGCCGGTTTTCCGTTCGCGGGCGTCGCCAAGTAAATTTCTAAGCCGGTCTTCTCACCGCCCGGTCCGTATCCTACCCACCCGCCGCCTTCGAACGTCTGCGCGTAGCCGAGCGGGGCGAACGCCGCGTTGTAGAATGCAGCCGATCGCGCAGGGTCATTCGTGCCGATGGTGACGTAACCGATCATCGCGTCCCTCAATTTCAATCCCAAAAGACAGCTACGAACTGCGAAGCCGACCGTCAAGAACAAAAAGAGAACTTAGCGGCGCTCGCCGAGCGTTAGTCCGCCGAGGCACAGGCCAGCTTGCCCGGCCCAATAGATCATCCAGCCGCTAAAGCTCAGCCAGAACGCGAGTGTCGGATCGCTTTGGGGATGGAACATGTTGGCGGCGACGAAGCCGTCCGAGATGAAGAAGAGCACCGCGCCGATGGTCGCAAGCGCGCCTCGCCTCGGCAGCAAAACCGATGACATCACCATGAATGTCAAAACGCCGGTGTAGATGCTGAGCGGCGCGAAGAGCGTGCTCTCGCGCGGCACGAGGAGGTTCGTCGAAAGAAGCGCGGCAGCGGCGAGCGCCACGATCGATAGGGCGCGCCAGGGCGTCCTGAGCGCATTCGTTTCACGCGATCGCGTGAAGAGCACGATGTAGAAGAGGTGCCCGATCATGAACGATCCGGCGCCGGCGAGGAACATCGCCTCGCTTCCAGGCGCAAGCAACGCATCTCCAAGCGCGCCGAACAACAGCGCCGCAACAAGGAGGCGCGGCCCGCGCGCGATCGCGGCGATGAGCGCGAGCAAAGCGATCGACGACGCCTTGAACGCCGCCACCGCCCAAGCAGGCCCGTCGCCAAGCGCCCAGTCCTTGACCGGTGAGCCATAGAGCGTCGCGAGAATGAAGGAGAGGGCGAAGAGCGCCCATCGTGCGTGCGACATTACTCAGCCGCAGCCGGCGCTTGCGCGTAGCCGAGTTTGCGGTTGAGCGCGTCCAGCAAGTCCTGCGCCGCTAGCGCTATCACCGCTCCCGGCGGATAGACGGCCGCTGCGCCCATATCCTTCAGTGTCTGCACATCGTCGGGCGGGATGACGCCGCCGACAACGATCATGATGTCCGTGCGGCCGCGTGCATCGAGCGCGGCGCGCAGCGGCGGCAGCAGCGCCAGGTGCCCAGCCGCGAGTGAGGAGAAGCCAACAACGTGGACATTGCTTGCAATGGCGAGATCAGCGGTTTCCTCGGGCGTTGCGAAGAGCGGCCCGATCTCTACTTCGAAACCTAAGTCCGCGAACGCGGAGGCGATCACCTTCTGTCCCCGGTCGTGCCCATCCTGGCCCATCTTGGCGACAAGGATCTTCGGCGCCCGCCCATCATTGTCGCGAAACGCCTGCGTCATGTGCCGTGTGCGCATGACATCGTGATCGTCCTTGGCCTCCTTGGCGTAGACGTCCTGAATCACGCGAGTCACCGCTTTGTGGCGGCCCCACGCTCGCTCGAGCGCCTCGCTGATCTCGCCGACGGTCGCCTTCGCGCGCGCGGCGTTGACGGCGAGGTCGAGCAGATTTCCTCGGTCGGGAGTCTTGCCGGCGCGTGCGGATTTCTCGAGCGCGTCGAGCGCGAGATCGACGTCGCGTCGCGTGCGTTCGGCTTTGAGGCGCTTCAGCTTCTCGATCTGCGTGGCGCGCACCTTCGCGTTGTCCACCTTGAGGATGGGCACGATCTCATCCTCATCGAGCTTGAACTTGTTCACGCCGACGATGGTCTGATGGCCGGTGTCGATGCGTGCCTGTGTGCGCGCGGCGGCTTCCTCGATGCGCAGCTTGGGCAGGCCTTGCTCGATGGCCTTTGTCATGCCGCCGAGCTTCTTGACTTCTTCGATGTGCGCCCAAGCCTTCTCAGCGAGATCGGCGGTGAGGCGCTCGATATAGTAGCTGCCGCCCCATGGATCGGCGGGACGTGTGACGCCGGCCTCCTGCTGCAGGAAGATCTGCGTGTTGCGCGCAATGCGGGCGGAGAAATCGGTCGGCAGTGCGAGCGCTTCGTCGAGGGAGTTCGTGTGCAGCGATTGCGTGTGCCCGTAGGCGGCCGCCATCGCTTCGACGCAGGTGCGCACAGCGTTGTTGTAGACGTCCTGCGCGGTGAGGCTCCAGCCGCTCGTTTGGCAATGCGTGCGCAGGGCAAGCGACTTGTCATCCTTCGGATTGAATTGCTTGACGAGCTTCGCCCAGAGCAGACGCGCCGCGCGCATCTTGGCGATCTCCATGAACGGGTTCATCCCGATCGCCCAGAAGAACGAGAGGCGCGGCGCGAACTGATCGATGGTCAGTCCCGCTTCGAGCCCCGCGCGAATGTACTCGACACCATCGGCCAGCGTGTAGCCAAGCTCGAGGTCCGCTGTCGCGCCCGCTTCCTGCATGTGGTAGCCGGAAATCGAGATCGGATTGAACTTCGGCATGTGCTGCGAGGCATAAGCGAAGATGTCCGAGACGATCCGCATCGATCCTTCTGGGGGATAGATGTACGTGTTGCGGACCATGAATTCCTTGAGGATGTCGTTCTGGATCGTGCCCGCGAGCTTCGCGGGCGCCACGCCTTGCTCCTCGGCGGCGACGATGTAGAGCGCGAGGATCGGCAGCACCGCGCCGTTCATCGTCATCGACACGCTCATCTGATCGAGCGGAATGCCGGCGAAGAGCGTGCGCATGTCGTAGATGGAATCGATGGCGACGCCGGCCATGCCGACATCGCCGACAACGCGCGGATGATCGGAATCATACCCGCGGTGCGTGGCGAGATCGAACGCGACCGAAAGGCCCTTCTGGCCACCCGCAAGATTGCGACGATAGAAGGCGTTCGAGTCTTCGGCCGTCGAAAAGCCCGCGTATTGCCGGATCGTCCACGGCTGCTGGACGTACATGGTGGGATAGGGACCGCGCACATTCGGCGCGATGCCAGGGAAGCCGTCGATAAAGTTGACCATAGCGCGGTCAGCGCTCGCGTAGAGCGACTTGACCGGAATGCCTTCCGGCGCTTGCCACGAGTCAGGGTTCGCGGTCGGGGCTGACTCTTTGCGCACCGCAAGATCGAGCGTGGCGAAATCGGGGAGTTTGCTCATGCCCGCACTCCCAGCGCGTCGTGCAGGCGCTCCAGCGATTCGAGCGCATCGCGCCCGACGAAGATGAATTGATCGACGCCGGCTGCGCGCCATGATTCCTCGTGCGCGCCGGGCCGACCCGCAAGAATGACCCATTTGGCTCCAGCTGCTTTCAGCGCGGAGGCCGTCTCGGCTGCGTGCTGCTCGTACGCAGCATCGGCGCCGACGATAACGGCGGCCGGCGTGTTGGCTGCGGCGAACTCCGCGCAGAGCTGGGGCAGGTGCGCGTACACGGCCTCCGGCTCGAATGCTGCAACGCCGCCCGCCGCGAAAAGATTGCGCGCGAAGTTGGAGCGCGCGGAGAATTCAGAGAGCGCGCCAAGCGTCGCGAAGAAGACGGGCGGGGCTTTGCCTTCGGCGCGATCGCGTAGGCGTTCGAACGGTTCGGCCCAGCGGACAGGCGCCAAAGGCGTCGCGGAAAGCACGGCGGGCGGAGGCGGGGCAGCGCCCTTGCCAAATCGCCTCTTAATCGCTGCGCGGTCAACCTTCTCAATCGATGGCGCATCCGCACAAAGCAACGGAAAATCCGTCACGCCGGTGATCGTCTCCTTGCGGAGTGCAAAGTTGCGCTGGCGCGCTTCGCGGATCGCGGCGACCTCCTCCTGCAGCCAGCCGCGCGTCAGCGTCTCCACGATGCCGCCCTCGACTTCGATCTTCTGCATGAAGGCCCAGCCGGCTTCGGCGAGCTCTTGCGTCATCGCTTCGACAAACCACGCGCCGCCGGCGGGGTCGATGACGTGGCCGAGCCGTGACTCCTCCATCAGCACCAGCTGCGTGTTGCGCGCGATGCGCCGCGCGAACGCAGTGGGCAAACCTAGCGCCTCGGTGAAGGGTGCAACGGTGATCGCTTGGGCGTCGCCGATCGAAGCCGCGAACGCTGCCGCCGTGCCGCGCAAGATGTTCGTCCACGGATCGTGCTTCGTCATCATGCGCCGGGAGGTCGTCGCATGGATGCGCGCCGCACGCCGCGCCGGCGACACACCAGACGCTTCCAGCACGCGCGCCCAGCAAAGCCGCAACGCGCGAAGTTTAGCCGCCTCAATGAGCACGTCGGGCCCGATGCTCAGCGAGAACTCGACTAGCCGGCTTGCCTCTTCGGGCGCCACACCGGCCGCATCCAGCGCGCGCAGGTAGGCGATGGCGCTCGCGAGGGCCGCGCCGATTTCCTGTTTCTCCGAGCCGCCCGCTTCGTGGACGGGGCGCGCATCGACGCGCAGAGCCGTCGCGTTTGGAAAATCGCGCGCGGCGCTCGCAGCCAACGCCGCCGCGTCCTCGACCTTCTCCGCGGCGCCGAAGCGCATGAGCGAGCCGATGGGATCGGCGCCGAAGGCAGTCTCGATCTGCGTCAGGTTTCGTTCGCGCAGATAATCCGCAAAGAGGCTTGCGGCCCGGACGCTCGCGCGTCCGCCGTCGAGCGAGACTGGCGCGAGATCGAGCAGCACATCCTTGAGCGCGATCTCCAGCTCGGCCGCGCCGCGGACGAAGACGCCGCCATCGCCGTTCGCGTCGATCGCTAGTTCAATCGCGGAGACCCCGCCAGCGAGATCGGCCAGAATCTCTCCGTTCGTCCGTTCGGGATCGGGATGCGCGAAGCGTTGGCGGATATGCCACGGCCGCGCTGCGTCGCGTTCAGCCTCGGCGCCGCGAACGAACGGCGCGGCGCCCGGAAATCCGGCGGGATCGTCCTCCGTCGCGCAGTCCGTCTCTCGGTAAAGCGGCTTCAAGGCGATACCGTCCGCGGTTTTCCCGACGAGCTTTTCCCACGGCGCGCCTTTGAGCGATTTCTCCGCAAGCTTGCGCCACGTCTCCTCATCGGGCGTCGCGAAATCCTTGGTGAAATCCGTCATGAGCGGAGCAAGTCCTGCAGGCGCCGCCGCGTCAAGTTGCGGTGCAGCATAGGCGTGTTATTCCCGTTGATGCGCTTGGAAACAAGGGCGCTTCCCGGAGGGATCATGTCGCTGCCGCCCGTTCTGCAACGCCTACGTTTGCCCGTCGTCGGCGCGCCGCTCTTCATCATCTCCCAGCCCGACCTCGTGATCGCTCAGTGCAAGGCCGGCGTGGTCGGCTCGTTCCCGGCGCTCAACGCGCGCCCAGGCCCTGTGCTTGAGGAGTGGCTTCAGCGCATTACAAGCGAGTTGGGGCCGGACGACGCGCCTTATGCCGTCAATCAAATCGTCCACAAGTCGAACGATCGGCTCCAGCACGACGTTGAAATGTGCGTGAAGTACAAGGCGCCCGTCGTCATCACGTCGCTTGGCGCTCAGCCGTGGCTCAATGAGGCGATCCATTCGTACGGCGGCATCGTGCTGCACGACATCATCAACATCGCGCACGCCAAGAAGGCGCTTGAGAAGGGCGCGGACGGCTTGATCGCCGTGTGCGCTGGAGCGGGCGGGCATGCAGGCGGGCTTTCGCCCTTCGCGCTTATCCAAGAGATCCGTGAGTTCTTCGATGGCCCGCTCCTGCTCTCCGGCGCCATCGCAAACGGCCGCTCGGTGCTTGCGGCGCAAGCGATGGGCGCGGACCTCGCCTATCTCGGCTCTGCCTTCATCGCGACGAAGGAGGCGAACGCGCCGGACGGCTACAAGAACATGATCGTCGAGAGCCGCGCCGACGATATCGTCTATTCAAATCTCTTCACCGGCGTTCATGGCAACTACCTCAAACCCTCGATCGTCGCCGCCGGGATGGATCCCGCCAATCTTCCCGAAGCCGATCCGTCAAAAATGAACTTCGGCTCGGGCGGAAACACCGAGAAGAAAGCCTGGAAAGATATCTGGGGCTGCGGCCAGGGCATCGGTGCGATCAAGGAAGTGCCGAGCGCGGGCGAACTCGTCGATCGCCTGGAGCGCGAATATCTCGAAGCGAAGCGGGGATTGCTGGCCGCGCCATCCGCCGCGCGCGTCGCCGCCGAGTAGGGAAAAGCCCAATTATCGTTGGTGCTTAGCGGCGCACATTGCGGGGACGCCGCCGCCCCAACCCGACAGGGCGCGCGAGCGCTTAGCCTCATCGCATCGAATGCGAAGGAGGTGAATGAATTGTCAGAGGAACCCACCACCCAACCAGAGCCGCGCACGCCGCTCGACTCGCTCACATTGAAGAGCGCCGCCGCTTTGGCCGTCGCGTTCGTCGCGAGCCGCCTCGGCGTGGAGCTGCCTGCTGGCGCGGCGCAGGACATCTCGGGCGCGCTTGTCGAGCTCGTCTTCTCGCTCGGCCTCATCGGCGTGAGCGTCGGGCGCGCCCGCGCCCAAGGTCCGATCGTCTGATCTTCAAACAAACGGAGCAAGGAAATGCGCAAACCATTGCGCGCGCTGGCGCTCGCCTGCGCGCTGACCATCTCCCCCGCCTGCGCCTCGATGAACGTGGGCGCTACGCGGGTCGAAAACCCGATTGCGGCGGCCCAAAGCGTCTATCAGCGCGCCTACGCACTGCTGCACAGCTACGCGGCCGTCATCGAGGAGGCGACCGACATCGTCAACGACCCCGCCGTGCCGTTCGCCTTCAAACGCGCGCTCGGCAGTGCGGAGCGTGTCGCCACGCCGGCGGCGGAGACGCTTCAAGTCGCCGTCTCGGCCTATGTCCGCGCCCGGGCGGATTTCGAAGCCGCCACGCACGAGGGCCAATCGGCGCTCGAGCGCACTGCGGCCGCGCTTGCGATTGCGGCGCAACGCCTGAGCGAAGCGATTGACGCGGCGCGCCCGTCCATCACCGAACTGGAAGAACTCGTCCGCGCGCGGCGCAGCTAGGAGCATCACCCATGCACGCACTCATCTTGCAGCTTCAAATGCTGCTCGCCGCGCTCTCAGCGTTTCTGCCGCTGGTGCCTAACCGCTCCCGTGAGCGCGCGGCGGAAATCCTCGACCTTGCCGCCGATGCGCTCGCCGCAGGCGGCGCCGTCGCAATCAATCTCGACGATCTGGCGGACAAGCTCTCCACGGTCCGCGCCGAGGTCGAAGCCATGGCGCGCACGGGCAGGGCTGTGACGCCTGAAGAATTGGACGGCGCCATCGCGCGCGTTCGGACCGCATCCGAAGCATTCCGCACCGCGCTTCGGACAGCGGAGGAAGGCCGCTAGCCCCTCCGCTGGGGAGGCGTCGCCTTCGGGCGAGCGGCCGCGCCCACCCGCCGTCCCGCTTCACGCGGGCGCCTCCCCGCTCTATGCCGCTTCGCATGAAGCACATCCTCGCCATCGATCAGGGCACGACCTCCACGCGCGCCATCGTGTTCGACGAGCGCTTCCGTCCGACGGCCGTCTCGCAGATCGAACTGACGCAGCACTATCCGCAAGCCGGATGGGTCGAGCACGACGCGGAGGAGATCTGGCGCGCGACGCTGCAGGTCTGCCGCGAGGCGATCGACAAAGCCGGCGGCCCGCAAACGATCGCCTGCATAGGCATCACCAATCAGCGCGAAACGACGGTGGTGTGGGATCGCAAGACGGGCGCGCCGATCCACAAAGCAATCGTCTGGCAGGACCGCCGCACCGCGGATGCATGCGACAAGCTTCGCGCGGCAGGGCACGAAGCAGAAGTCCAGGCCGCGACCGGCCTTCTGCTTGATCCCTATTTTTCCGGCACCAAGATCGCGTGGATACTCGACCATGTCGAAGGCGCGCGAACGCGCGCCGAAGCGGGTGAACTCGCGTTCGGGACAGTCGATGCGTTCCTGATTTGGCGGCTGACGGACGGCCGCGTTCACGCAACCGATGTCACCAACGCCTCGCGCACATTGCTCTTTGGCTTGAAGCCCCCCGGTTGGCGCGATGATTTGTGCAAGCTCATCAACGTCCCGCGTGCGCTTTTGCCCGAGACCCGACCTTCATCGGGCAATTTCGGCGAAACCGAACCGGCGCTCTTTGGGCGCGCCATTCCAATCAGCGGCGTGGCAGGCGATCAGCAGGCCGCTCTCGTCGGCCACGGCTGCCTCACGCCGGGCCGCGCGAAGGCGACCTACGGGACGGGCTGCTTCCTCGTGATGAACGCGGGCGCCGAGCCGCCGCATTCGAAGAACCGTTTGCTGTCAACGGTTGGGTATCAAACCAAGGATGCGCTCGCGTACGCGCTCGAGGGTTCAATCTTTTCGGCGGGCTCGACGATTCAATGGCTGCGCGACGGCCTCAAGGTCATCACGGAGTCGCGTGAATCCGAAGCGCTTGCCGCGGGGCTCGCGGACAATGGCGGCGTCTATCTTGTGCCGGCGTTCGCGGGGTTGGGCGCGCCGCAATGGAACGCCGCCGCGCGCGGAACCATCACCGGCCTCACGCGCGATTCATCTGCAGCGCATCTCGTGCGCGCAGGCCTCGAGGCCGTGGCCTATCAAACCCGCGATCTCCTCGACGCGCTCAAGGCCGATGGCGCACCCGCGCCGGAAGCATTGCTTGTCGATGGCGGGATGACGGCCAATTCCTGGGCGATGCAATTCTTGGCGGATATTTGCGAAGCGCCAGTTGAGCGCCCCGCGAACCAGGAAGTCACGGCGTTGGGCGCGGCCAAGCTCGCGGCGCTCGGCGTAGGACTCATCCCGCGGCTTGATGCCGTCACTGACGATGCGCCACGCGCGCGCTGGACCCCGAGCATGGGCGCCAGCGAGCGCGATCGCCTCCTCTCCGGCTGGCAGGCGGCGGTCAGCGGCGCCTTGGCGGTTGCGCGTGAAGGCGCATCCCACTAAGCCCGCCCCTTCCATGTGCCCGTAGCTCAGTCGGTAGAGCATCTGACTTTTAATCAGAGGGTCCCGGGTTCGAGTCCCGGCGGGCATACCAATCTCCGGAGCAAATGATGGCGGGCGTGATGCGCAGGATCGTTCTGGCGCGCCCGATCGAAGGCGCGCCCAGCCCGGAGGATTTCCGTCTCGAAGAGGCGCCGCTGCCGGAAGTCGGCGACGGCCAGTTTCTAGCCCGCACGATCTTCTCTTCCGTCGATCCCGGCACACGATCGCGTCTCGGCGGCGTCGGCAGCTACGCAGCCGCCTTGAAGCCCGGCGAAGTGATCGACGGGTTCAACGTCGGCCAAATCGTCGAGAGCAGAAACGAGAAGTTCAAAACGGGCGAGGTGCTCGCCTTTGGCGGCGGCTGGGCCGATCACGCGATCTCGAACGGGCGCGGCTTCCTGCAACGCATCCCGCGCAGCGACGTCCCGCTCTCGATATGGATTGGCATTCTGGGCGTGCCGGGGCTTACGGCCTGGTTCGGTCTGCGCCGCGTCGCGCAATTGAAAGAGGGCGAGACGGTTCTCGTCACGTCGGCCGCCGGCCCAGTCGGCGCAACGGCTGGTCAGATCGCGAAGCTGCGCGGCGCCGCGCGCATAATTGGCGTCGCGGGCGGGCCGGTGAAGTGTGCGTGGCTCAAGGACGAAGCGGGCTTCGACGAGGTGATCGACTATAAAGCCTCGACTGACCTCGCTGCTGACTTGCGCGCCGCCGCGCCCGAGGGCGTCGATGTGCTCTTCGACAATGTCGGCAATGCGATGATCGATCGCGTCATCCCGCTCATGAAGCGCGGCGGACGGATCGTCGTTTCCGGCCAGGTGGCGGACTACAACAATCCCGATCCACCCGGCCTCAAGCGCACCAGCTTCTTCATCACGTCGCGCCTGCGCATGGAAGGGCTCGTCGTGTTCGACGACATGCGCCAATTCCCAGAAGCGCAAGCACAGATGGCGGATTGGATCGCCGCGGGCACGCTCAAATATCGCGAAGAGCGCTTCGAGGGCATCGAGGCGCTTCCCGCAGCGTTCGCCGGGCTCTTCACCGGAGAGAGCTTTGGGCGGCGCATCGTGCGCCTCGGCCCCGATCCGAATTGACCGTCCAAACACGCTCGGGCAGCGTAGAAGAAGACGAACGGGAGGAAGGTTTGGCGGCGTTCACCGGCTACCAGCGCATGAAGTTCACGCGCGACGGCCGCATTCTCACCATAGCGCTTACGACACCGACCAATCCCGTCAACGCCGTCGATCAGGCGATGCATGATGAGCTCGCGCGCGTGTTCCTCGAAGCGCAGGACGATGACGACAGCGACCTCATCATCCTCACCGGCGAAGGGCGCGCCTTCTGCGCCGGCGGCGACACGGCCTGGTTCAAGACTCAGATCGAAGACCCCGCGAGCTTCCGCGCCATCGGCGTGCATGCCAAACGCATCGTCACGTCGCTCCTCGATGTCGAAAAGCCAATCATCTGCCGGCTGAACGGCGCCGCTGCAGGCTTGGGCGCAACCATCGCGCTCCTCTGCGACGTCATCGTCGCGTCGGATAGAGCCGTCATCGGTGATCCGCACGTGAAGGTGGGTTTGGTCGCTGGCGATGGAGGCGCGGTGATCTGGCCGCAACTCATCGGCTTCGCGCGCGCCAAGGAAATGCTGATGACGGGCGACATCCTCACGGCGCAACGCGCCGCGGAGATGGGCCTCATCAACTACTGTGTGCCCACCGATCAGCTAGACGCGAAGGTCAGTGAAATCGCCGGCAAGATTCTCGGCAATCCCCGCTGGGCTGTGCGTTGGACAAAGACGGTGGCGAACATTCCGCTCAAAGAGTTGGCGGCGAAACTCTCCGATGCGGCGGTCGCTTACGAATTTATGTCAAACGTGATGGAGGATCGCAAAGAAGCCGTCGCGGCGTTTCTAGAGAAGCGCGCGCCCAAGCTGACGGGCGAGTAATGAGCGCGTTCACGGACGAAGCCGCTCACATCACCGAATTGCGCCGCCAGCTGCGCCGCTTCGTCGAAGAGAAGGCGCCGCGTGAGAAGCGCCGCGAGTGGGACCGCACGCACACATTTCCTCGTGACCTCTACAAGGAACTCGCCGCGATGGGCCTGATGGGCCTCACGATTGCGGAAGAGTATGGCGGCGCCGGCCAAGATATCGTCGCGGCCGTCGCCGTGATCGAAGAGTTGGCGCGCGCGGGCGGCTTTCTTGCGGGCCCCTTCATTCAATGCGCTTTCTATGGCGGCATGAATCTGTCGGAGAACGGCTCGGAGGCGCAGAAACGCGAATTCCTGCCAAAGCTCGCGAAGGGCGAGCTTATCTTTGCATACGGGCTCTCGGAGCCAGACGTCGGCGGCGATCTGGCAAACGTCAAAACGCGTGCGCGCCGCGAAGGCGACGAGATTGTCGTCTCGGGCGCGAAGCGCTGGTGCACAGGCGCAGACTTCGCAGACTACATCTACTGTCTCGTCAACAGCGATGCGGACGCCGGAAAATACAAGAATCTGTCATTCCTGCTCATCTCGACGAAGGCGAAGGGCCTCACACTCTCGCCCATCGAACACATCAACCTACGCTACACGCTTTCTAGCGACGTCTATTTTGATGACGTGCGCGTGCCCGAGAGCGCCATCGTCGGCGGCCCGCACATGTGGAATCAGGGTTGGCGCATGCTGGCGGGCAGAGCGCTGGATGTGGAGAAGCTCGAAGTCGCGGCCGCAACGTTCGGTATTGCGCAAGCCGCTGTCGAGGAGGCGTGGCATTACGCACAGGAGCGCATCCAATTTGGCAAGCCGATCGCCGCGCACCAGGCCATACGCCACAAACTGGTGGCGGCTCGCACCAAACTCGAGGCTTGCCGGCACATGCTCTATCACGCCGCTTGGCTGGCAAACGAAGGCCGGCCGTGTGCGATTGAAACTTCGATGGCGAAGCTTTTCGTCTGCGACACAGGCGTCGAGATTGCGCTCGCGTGCCAACAAGTGATGGGCGCCTACGCACTGTCTGACGCGTACGACATGGAGCGCAATGTGCGTGACCTCTTGGGCATGCCCATCGTCGGCGGCTCGTCCGACATGCAGAAGAATAACCTCGCCAGCCTTTGGAAGCTCCCGACGTGACAATCCTTCAGGAAGTCGAGCGCCTCGCGCCCGAAATCGCCAAGCGCGCGGACGAAATCGAAGAGGCGCGCCGCTTGCCCGCCGACCTCGCGCAGAGCTTCGCGAAGGCGGGGCTTATGCGGATGCTCGTTCCGAAAAGTGTAGGCGGACATGAGCTGTCGCCGCGCGAGGCGGTGGAGGCGATCGAAGCGGTCGCGCGCATCGATGCGTCCGCCGCGTGGTGCGTAATGATCGCTGCAACGACCGGCCTGACGGGCGCCTACTTGCCCCCAGATCTCGCGCGCGAAGTGTTCGCGGATCCGATGACGATCACCGGCGGCGTTTTCGCGCCAATGGGCAAGGCGGTGCGCGAGGGCGATGAGTACGTTGTCGACGGCCGTTGGAAATGGGGAAGCGGCACGCAGAATTGCCGCTGGATCGTCGGCGGCAGCGTCATCATCGAGAACGGCGCCATGCGCACGCTGCCGAACGGCAGCCCCGATCACCGCATGATGATCTTCCCCGCGAGCGACGTTGAGTTCTTCGACACCTGGCACGTGACCGGTCTCAAAGGCACCGGCAGCGTCGAATTCGCCGTGAAAGGCGCCCGCGTGCCGGTTGCGCGTTCCGTCTCGCTTATTGTGGATCAGCCGGTCGAGCAGGGGCCGACCTACCGGTTCCCAGCATTCGGCTTCCTCGCGATCGGAATTGCCGCGGTGGCGGGAGGCAATGCGGCAGCGGCATTGGAGGACCTCAAATCGCTTGCCCGAACAAAGAAGCCAGGCGGGTCCAGCCGCTCCTTGGCTGAGAGGGGCGCGACCCAAGCCGCCTTTGCCCAAGCGCACGCAGTCCTCGCCGCCGCCCGTGCCTGGTTCTACGCTACGATCGACAAGGCGTGGGGTGCGGCCCAAAGCGGAGCGATATCGAAGGATATTAGAGGCCAGCTACGGCTGGCCGCGACCCATCTGACCCGTACCGCCGCGGAGAGCGCCCGGATGGCGTATGATCTCGCGGGGGGCGACGCTGTCTTCCTCAAGAGCCCCCTCCAGCGCCGGTTTCGCGACGCCCATGTCGCGACCCAGCACATGATGGTCAGCCCCAACACCTACGAGTTGACCGGGCGGGTGTTGCTCGACCTGGAGACGGACGAAAGTACGCTCTAAATGCAACACTTTTGGGGGAAAGGCGGCTGATAACCGGCGATCAAGTATTCTGAAGGCAAAGGGGGGTGGACCACCACGCGCGGGTAGTGGCATCGAAGGGCGAGATTGACTGCGCCGGGCTTGCCGCGACTCGCTTTTGCGGCGATTTCTGGCGCGATCCGTGGCGAATTCTGTTTGGGCAAGCGAACCGTGCGTCTTGGTCGGCGTTAGGAAGCGGCAGCCTTGAGGAGGGGAGTTTAGATGAAAAAGGTTCTGACCGGCGCTAGCGCGCTTGCAGCGCTCGTGGCGGCTTCGCCGGCGATGGCGACGGAAGGTTGGTATGGCCGGGTCGATGTCGGCTACAGCTTCGACGGGTCGCTGGACGTGGACGGCGTCACGGATGCCGAGCTTGAGAACGACTGGATGCAATCCGTTGGGCTCGGCTATGCGTTCCAGAACGGTTTCCGTCTTGAAGGCGAAGTCTCGCATCGTTTCAATGAACTGGAGTCGTTGTCCTTCCCGCCGGCCGATCAGGCGGGCGATATTCACGCTTGGGCCGGGATGCTCAACGCGTACTACGACTTCAATCGCGACGGTCGTGTGGAGCCCTATATCGGCGTCGGCGTGGGTATGGCGCGTCTGAACGCCAGCATGGTGTACAACGACGGCGATCTGTTCGCGTTCAATGACGACGATACGGTGTTTGCTTATCAAGGCCTCGCGGGCATCGCCTTCGAAGTGACCGAGCAGCTCGCCGTGGATGTCGGCTACCGCTATTTCGCAGCGAATGGCCTCGAATTCGATGGCGTTTTCTTCAACGAAAACGAGGAAAATGGGCCGGCGACGTTCGAAGCTGACTACCACCACCAAGCGGTGACGGTTGGTCTTCGCTGGCAGTTCCAAGCGCCGGAGCCGCCGCCGCCGCCCCCGCCGCCTCCGCCGCCTCCGCCCCCGCCGCCTCCGCCGCCTCCGGTGGCGTGCCCTGCGGAAGACTTCGTGGTGTACTTCGAGTGGGACCGCTCGAACCTCAACCAAGCGGCTCTGGAAACGATCGACGCAGCCGTTGCGCGGGCGCGCTCGTGCAACCTCGGCAGCGTCGTGGTTGTCGGTCACACCGATACGTCGGGCTCCACGCAATACAACGAAGGCCTCTCGCAACGCCGCGCTTCGGTGGTTGCGGACGCTCTCGTGGCGCGGGGCGTTCCCGCGGCCTCGATCACGACCCAGGCCCGCGGCGAGACGGATCTCGCCCGCGAGACCCGGGACGGCGTGCGCGAGCCGCTCAACCGCCGCACCGCGGTCACCATCAGCTTCTACTAGGACCGCTCAGGTCCAGTGGACGGACGGGCCCGGCGAAAGCCGGGCCCGTTTTCGTTAGGGCGCCCCTGC
>JBFWVZ010000017.1:0-20991 GCA_050246475.1 Hyphomonadaceae bacterium
CGACCTCGGCGCGGCGTGCGCCATTGGCTTGAGCGGAGGCCGTTTGAACGGCGGCGGCGGTTGCGGCGGCGGCGAGCCCCGCGAAGGCGCGACGGGTGAACATCTGCGCCGCGTAGCGCGCGGCAAAGGCCGCTGCAAAACGCGAACGACGAAAGGCGCGTTTAGTGCGTCCGGCGCGGCGGGCCGATGCCGAGTGCGTTGCGGAGATCGGCGGCGCGCATCAGGCGCCCGTCGCGCATCACGTATTCGACGTTGCGGAGATCGCCGATGCGGCGGCTGGGGTCTCCCTCGACCAGAACAAGCTCGGCGAGTCGGCCTTGCGTGATCGCGCCGGTGCGGTCCGCCCAGCCGATGACGCGCGCGGGCGTGATCGTGGCGGTTTGCAGCGCTTGCGCGGGCGTCATGCCCGCATCGACGTAAAGCTCAAGCTCGCGGATGAGTTCGAGGCCCGCGCCGTCGGTGCCCGCGATGATGGGCACGCCGCGGCGGTGCAGCTCCATCACGCCCGCTTGGAAGCGCGCGAAGCTTTGGCGCACGCGCTCACGCGTCAGCCCCTCGGGCAGCGCGAGGCCCCCGCGGCGGAATTGCCGCTCGATCTGCGAGGGCAACGCGCCTTCGTACGCGCTGTACGCGGGCGCGAGTTCGCCCTGCTCCGGCAAGAGCACGGCTTCAAAGACGACGATGGTGGGATCGACGGCGACATTGCGGCGGATCATCTCGTCGATCAGCGGCCGCATCGGCGCGCGGGTGAAATCGACGTCGGCCGCGTAGCGCGCCGGGCCCATCATCCGCTCAACCGTGTTGGAGCGGGAGACGACATCGGCCGGCATCGCCTGCATCATGAAGAAGTTGAAGTGCGTGATCTCATCGTAGCCGGCGCGCACCGCATCGAGCGGGCGCATGCCGGCGGGCACGTGGCCGCTAACGCGCAAGCCCAAGCGATGCGCTTCGCGCGCGATGGGGGCGACAAGGCGGCGATCGAGCGAGCCGTAGAGCTTGACGCCGACATAGCCGTTCGCATGCGCCCAGCGGACGTGCGCGAGCGCTTCTTCCAGATTGCGCGCGATCGCGCCGCTTTGCGCGGAATACGGCCCCGCGCCGTCGATCAGCAGCGACGGCAGCACGCGCGGGCCCAGCAATTCGCCTGCATTGATCCGGCGGATGCGCTCAACGAGATCTTCCTGGCGGTTGCCGGGATTGCGCGTGCTCGTGATGCCGAGCGCGAGAAGCAGAGGCCCGGCGGAATCGTCGGAGAAATGCTGGTGGTTATCCCAGAGGCCGGGGAGGAGCGTGCGCCCCTCGCCCTGGATGATCTCGGCGTGGCGCGGCGCGGGCGTGCTGGCGGCGGGGCCGACAGCGGCGATGCGATCGCCCTCGACCACGACACTCATCCCATCGCGGAAGACGCCCGCTTCGGAATCGAAAAGCCGCACGTTCTGGAAGACGACAGGCACGGCGGGGCGGCGGCCAATCTCCGCGACAAGGCGCGGCGCGCGCGCGGCGAGCGCGGCGTTCTGCGCGGCGGTGAGCTGCGGCTCGACGCTCTCCCAGCCGGCAGGCATCCAGCTCAGCCAATCGACATAGGCGAAGTAGCGGTTCTGATCGTCAAACCAATAGATCGCGGGATACCAGGCGAGGCCATAGAGCGCCCAGGCGGTGAGGTTTCGCGATTGGCCGTTGGCGGTGACAGTGAGTTCGGTCAGCCGCTCCACGCGCGCGCGCCCCGATGGGAAAATATCCATCGCGTGGTCGCTGTCGGCGATGAGCGCGGCGACGAGCGCCGCAGGCGCGTTGGTTGCGCCGCCGAGCGGCACATAGAAGGCGCCGGGCGCGCCATCGCCTGAATCGACAGCGCTGCGCCAATGGGCGCGGCCGTTCTCGATGCGGAAGCTTTCATCGGCCGGGCCTTCGGGCGTCGTCCCGCGCACGACGAGGCTTTCGATATGGCCCTGCGCATCGAGGCGCATCCGCTGATCGATCTCGGTGGTGAAGCCGCGCAGGTTGAGGCTTTGGCGCGCGTAAACTGCGCCATCGGCGCCTTGCCAGATGCGCTCTTCGCCGTGACGGCCAGCGGTGGAGACGATGCTCCAGACCTGGGAGTTGGCGGGCGGCTCGGCGAGTGCGGGCGGCGCTTGCGCATCGGCGCGGAGTGCGACCGGCGCGCAGATGAAGAGCGCGGCGATGAAGAGCGATTTAAGCCGGCGCAGCATGCGTCTCCCCCAAGCTTTGTTTTCCGAGGCTTAGCATCGCTGAGCGGGGCCCGGAACCCGGCGTGGCGCGAGGGCGTTGAACGATCGAGGCGCGAGGGATGCGCCGCCCCCTTGGCCCTTCGGGCGGAGACACGACGATGATGGAATTGCTTCTACTGGTTGGCGTCGCAGCGATTGCTACGGGCTTCGCCACGGATACGCTCGGCTTTGCGTGGCGCGCCGCGCGGCCGCTGCGGCGCCGGACCGTGCGGGTGCGCGATCAGCGCGCTTCGGACGTGCCCCACGGGATGACGCGGCCGGCCTGATCCCGAATCTCGCATTCGCGGGTGAGATAGTTCTCGGCCTCCGGGTCGCGCGTTGAGAAAGAGAAACTTTGGCTCTGCGCGGCTTCGCGCAATTGCGCCGCAAGCTCCGCCCTGCCTTCGGCGCTGAAGCGGCACTGCATTGTCATGTTTCCCGGCATGGTTTGGGCGTAGGCGCAAGCCCCGCTCTCCTCGCCGGTCACTCGATGTTCGATCGTGAAGTTGCGCATGAGCGGATGCGGCTGCGTGCACGAGGCGGGCGCACAGCCTTCTTCAAGGCTCGCCGCGAGTGCTTCACACGCGCCTTCCTGCGCGGGCGCCGGCGCGGCGAGAATGAGTGTCGCGGCAAGAGCAGCGGCGATGACGTAAGCGCGCATGTGAATCCTCCCGTTTTGGAGAGGCCAAGCGCGCATCGGCTGAACGCAAGCTGAAGGCTTAGAACCGCACCGGCATGGACGCGGCGCGCACGCCGCTTTTCTCGGGCGCGACGAAATCCGGCCAGGCTTTGTCCTTGTCGGAAATCTCCGTCAGCGGCAGCGGCCATTTGATGCCAAACGCCGGATCGTCATGGCGGTAGCCGCCGTTTGAATCCGGCACGTAGGTCGCCGAGCAGAGATAGTTGACCATCGTATCGTCGGCGAGCGTTTGATAGCCGTGCGCGAAGCCGCGCGGCACGTAGAGCTGGCGCTTGTTCTCGAACGAAAGTTCGAAGCCTTCCCACTTGAGATAGGTCGGCGAATACGGGCGCATATCGACGATCACGTCATAGACGCCGCCCCAGAGCGCGCGCACGACTTTCACTTCGTAGTGCGGATCCACCTGGAAGTGCATCCCGCGGATCGTGCCCTTCTTCTTGGAGAAGCCCGTATTGTGCTGCGGGTAGCTCGTCTCCAGATCGTGGGCGGCGAATTCCTTCATGCAGAAGGAGCGCCCAAACCAGCCGCGATTATCCGCGAACGGCTCCATCTCGATGAGCCATGCGTCCGCGAGCGTCGTCTTCGTGAATTTCATCGGGCTTCTGCTTTAGGCCGCGCGGGCTTCGGTTTGCCGGAGTTCGCGATCGAGCACGTTGTCCGCCAAGAGCGACTTGATGTGCGCGATGCGATTGTAACGGACGCCCTCGAACTCCTCGAGCGTGACGCCGGATTTCTTGTAGGCGGCGTAGAGCTGCTCGGCGCCTTTGACCGCATCCCATTGCGGCTGGAAGCCCGGCAGCGCCTTCTTGATCTTCTCGAAGCTCACGCGATAGGAGCGCGGATCGGGGCCGGCTTCGCTGGTGAGTTCGATTGTCGTGTTCGGCACGATGTCGCGCACAATCTCGGCGATTTGGCGAACCGTGTAATTGTGCGCCGTCTGCCCGACATTGAACGCTTCGCCACGCACGACATCCGCCGGCGCTTCGAGCGCAGCCAGGAACGCGCGCGAGATATCCTCGATGTGGACGATGGGGCGGATGGGCGTGCCGTCCGACTTCAGCAGGATGACGCCCTTCGTCATGCCCCAGGCGACGAGGTTGTTGAGCACGATATCGAACCGGAGGCGCGGGCTGACGCCGTAGGCGGTCGCGGGGCGCAGGAAGACCGGGCAGAAATCGGCGTCCGCCATCGGGCGGATGTCGCGCTCGGAATAGACCTTGGATTCCCCGTAGGCGCTGACGGGCGCGAGCTTGCCCGTCTCATCGATCATCTCATCGCCTTCGGTCTTGCCGTAGTTCGAGCAGGACGAGGCGAAGAGGAAGCGATTGGCGCCGGCAGCCTTGGCGAGCTCGGCCAGACGGACCGAGGCTTTGTGGTTCACGTCATAGGTGAGGTTCGGATTGAGGTTCGAGAGCGGATCGTTGGAGAGCGCCGCCAAGTGGATGACGGCGTCGAAGCCCTCCATGTCCGCCAGGGTGACGTCGCGGGTATCCTTCTCGATGACGGGGATGTCGGGGATTTCGCCGCCCGCGGCGAACGTGCAGCGGCGATAGAGATCGGCGTCATAGCCGACGACCTCGTGCCCCGCTTTCAGGAGCATCGGCGTCATCACCGTGCCGATATAGCCCCGCGCGCCTGTCAGCAGCACTTTCATTGGCCGTCACCCCTCTCGAAACGGGGCGGTTCTCCCGCCCCATGCGCGCCAGCGCAATACGATTAGCGCAGCAAGCGGCATTTTCGCGCCCGCGCGGGCGGGCTCATGCAAGAAGCGGGGCGGTTTGGCTAACGCCTTGGTTGCGGGGGCGTTCACTATGGAGGCGCCCCAACCGCTCGAGTACATTCGATCGGGAGAAACTCGCGCGAGCGAGCGAAGGGTGGCTGGGGTGCTAGGATTCGAACCTAGGAATGGCGGTACCAAAAACCGCTGCCTTACCGCTTGGCGACACCCCAACAGGCCAGCCCCCGATGGGGGAAAGCCGAAGGCGGTGCTATCTAATGGGCGTCGCCCCGTGAGGCAAGAAAGCCGCTGACGGGCGCGTTCGCCGGCCTCGATTTGGCCATTTGCGCGCCCGGATGGGCGCCGCTATAAGCCCGCCTCCCGTTCGGAGTATAGCTCAGCCTGGTAGAGCGCTTGCTTCGGGAGCAAGAGGTCGTTGGTTCGAATCCAGCTACTCCGACCATGATTTCAGGCGTTTGACAGCTCCCGCCAGGAGGAGCCCGCTATGGCGCCAATCCGCATCGGCATTCTGGGCGCAGCGCGCATCGCGCCCCGCGCGCTCATCAAGCCTGCGCGCGCGCATGGCGGCTTTGCGCTCCAGGCGGTCGCGGCGCGCGATCCGGCGCGGGCGCGCGCGTTTGCCGCGGAGCACGCCATCGCGGAAGCGGCGGCGGATTATGCCGCACTCGTGGCGCGCGACGATCTCGACCTCATCTACAACGCGCTGCCGCCCGGCATGCACGCGGAGTGGACGATCCGCGCGCTCGAAGCCGGCAAGGCCGTGCTCTGCGAGAAACCGTTCGCGATGAATGCGCGCGAGGCGCAAGCGATGGTTGACGCCAGCGCGCGCACCGGCCGGCCGCTGATGGAGGCGTTTCACTATCGCTTCCACGATGTGCTCGTGCGCGCGTTCGCGATGGCGCGGGATGGAACGCTGGGCGCCTTGAAGCATGCCGAGGCGCATTTCTCCGTGCCGATCCGCTATCGCCCCGGCGAATTGCGCTGGGAGCAGACGCTGGGCGGCGGCGCGCTCATGGATCTCGGCTGCTATTGCGTGCACGCGCTGCGCATGGCGGCGGGCGGCGAGCCGGAGGTCGCTTCCGCGCACGTGAAGATGAAGCGCGGCGTCGATACGCGCACGGAGGCGCGGCTCGCGTTTCCCGGCGGCGCGACCGGCACTCTCACGACGAGCATGACGACGCTGCGCCCCACCGCGCGGCTCATCATCGAAGGCGAGAAGGCGAAGCTCTCAATCCTCAATTTCGTGGCGCCGCAATGGGGCTGCCGCTTCACGATCACGGAGAACCGCAAGCGGCGCGAACTGCCGACAGACGGCGCGCCGACATTCGTGAAGCAGATCGAGCATGTGGCCGCCGTGATGCGCGGCGAAGCGCTGCCGTTGACAGGCGGCGCGGACGCTGTCGCCAACATGGCCGCGATCGATGCGATTTATGCGAAGGCGGGGGTGGAGCGCGGCTAAGCGCGCTCGAACACCGCTGCGATGCCCTGCCCGCCGCCGACGCACATCGTCTCCAATCCATAGCGCGCTTTGCGGCGGCGCATTTCGTGGAGGAGCGTGGCGAGGATGCGCACGCCTGTGGCGCCGATCGGGTGGCCGAGAGAAATGCCGGAGCCGTTGACGTTGAGCTTCTCGCGCTCATCCCAATTCCAGCCCTTGAGCACGCCGAGAACCTGCGCGGCGAAGGCTTCGTTGAGCTCGACGAGGTCGATGTCCTTCCAAGAGAGCTTGGTCTTCGCGAAGAGCTTCTCCACGGCGGGCACAGGGCCAAGCCCCATCGTGGCGGGGTGGCATCCGGCCGCGGCCCAGCCGACGAGATAGCCCGTCGGCTCGAGGTTCAGTTCCGCGAGCCTATCTTCGGCGACGATGAGGCACGCTGCGGCGGCGTCGTTCTGCTGGCTTGAGTTTCCGGCGGTGACGATGCCGTGGGGCATGATGGGCTTGAGCCCGCCCATGCTTTCGGCGGTGGCGTCGGCGCGGATGCCTTCGTCCTTCGCAAAGACGATCGGCGCGCCCTTCTTCTGGGGAACCTCCACCGCGACGATTTCTTCATCGAACTTGCCCGCGGCCCATGCGCGCGCGGCGCGCTGGTGGCTTTCGGCGGCGTAGGCATCGCTGGCTTCGCGCGTGATCTGGCATTCGCGCGCGACGTTCTCCGCCGTTTCGATCATGCCTGAGATTTTGCCGAACCGCTCGACGGGCTGGGAGCGTTCGCGCCCGCGCTCCAGGCGATCGTAGAGCGTCGCACTGCCGGCGCGCGCGCCGCCGCGCATGGCGGTGGTGTAGTATTCGACGTTGCTCATGCTCTCGACGCCGCCGGCGATGACGACATCGGCCGCGCCCGTCTGCACCTGCATCGCGGCGGTGACGATCGCTTGCAGCCCCCCGCCGCAGCGGCGATCGACCTGGATGCCGGGGACTTCGATGGGAAGATCGGCGGCAAGTGCTGCCCATCGCCCGATGCACGGCGCCTCGCCCGATGCGTAGCTCTGCGCAAAGACGACATCCTCGATCCGCGATGGATCGACGCCGCTGCGCTTCACCGTCTCTTTCACGACAATCGCGCCCAGCTGCTCAGCCGGCACGCTTTGCAACGCGCCCAGAAATTTCGCAACGGGCGTGCGGACAGGGGCGACGATGGCGGCGCGGCGCATGGGCTCTCTCACTTTCGCGTTGTTCTCATGATTTGTTCTGGTGGCGTACACGGCCCTTGCGCCGTTTCAAGTCTAGATCGCTTTCCCCCGCCTCTGACTCAGGCTCCTATGCGCGGCTGCGGATATGGGAGAATGAGATGAGCGAAGCGACGACGCCCGCGCCCGCGCCCGCGCGCACGCCGTGGCATCTTTGGCTGGTGGGCGCGCTCGCCCTGCTTTGGAACGGCTTCGGCGCACTCGATTTCACCGCGACCACGTCGCGCTTTGCGCCGTACACCAGCCAATTCCCGCAAGAGACGCTCGATCAGGTCTATGCCATGCCGGCATGGCTGCTAACGGTCTGGGGCGTTTCGGTGTGGAGCGCGTTCATCGGCGCCATCCTGCTGCTGATGCGCCAGCGCGCCGCGATTTGGGCGCTGGCGCTAGGGCTCATCACGGTCTGCGTGCTCTTCATCGTCGCGCTGGTCGATCCCCAGCCGGGCGGCGATCCCGCCTTCATGGGCCTCATCGTCGCGATCGAGGCGGCGCTGACGGCGTATGCTTGGTGGTTGGCCGGGCGCGGCGTCTTGCGCTAAGCGCTTTTGGATGAGCGAAGAAAACGCTGAACACGACGCCCCGCGCGGCGAGCCCGCTGCGCCGGCGCCTGAACTCACGGGCTTCGAGCGCGCCTTCGTCCGCATCTCAGTGTGGCAGACCGTGCTGTCTCTGGTGGGCCTCTTCGTGGCGGGCGTGGCGCTCTACGCCGCGCTCTCGCAATCGAACGCCGTGCAGCGGCAGACGGCGGCGGCCGTGTGGCCCTATCTGCAGCTGAGCGTCGCCGATCATGAGAACGAGAGCGACGCGCTTTTCCAGCTCTCTTTGACCAACGCCGGCGTGGGGCCCGCGCGCATGCGCGCGATGCGCGTGACGGTGAACGGCGAAGCGATCACGACATGGGCGGATATGGTGCGCGCCGTCGGCGCCGCCGACCAGGATCTCACCTACGCGCAGAACGCCGCGCGCAACCGCGTGCTGCGCCCCGGCGAGCGCGTCGACATCTTCTCGACGACGGAGCGCCCGCTCGTTTCCGCGCTCCGCGCCGTCGTCGCCGATCCCGACAACGCAATCGAATATTGCTATTGCTCTATCTTCGACGCGTGCTGGCTGGCCGACAGCCGCAGGCCGGATGAAAACCCGGCTCCTGTGCGCCAGTGCCCCGATTACGGCGCGGCCGGCTTCCAGAACTGACGCCGGTTGCGCTCGGCGCGGCTTTCGCGCGATGCTCCCGATGCTGAACAACAAGCATGGGAGAGCTGCGGGTGATCGAAGACCTCTTTTCGCTGCAGGGGCGCGTCGCGCTGGTGACGGGCGGCTCGCGCGGCATCGGGCAGATGATCGCGCACGGCTTTCTGGAATCCGGCGCCAAGGTCTACATCTCCTCCCGCAAGGCCGACGCGTGCGACGCGACCGCGAAGGAGCTCGCGCAATACGGCGAATGCATTTCGCTGCCGCAGGATGTCTCCACGGTCGAAGGCTGCGAAGCGCTCGCCAAGAAGTTCGAAGAACGCGAGCCGAAGCTCGACATCCTCGTCAACAATGCGGGCGCTGCGTGGCTGGCGCCCTTTGACGAATTTCCCGAAAGCGGCTGGGACAAGGTGATGGATCTGAACGTCAAATCCCCCTTCTTCCTGACGCAGAAACTGCATGCCGCCTTGAAGCGCGCCGCTTCGGCGGAGCGGCCCGCGAAAGTGATCAATATCTGCTCGATCGACGGCATCCGGCTCAACGAGCAGGAGACCTATCCCTATCACGCGTCCAAAGCGTCGCTGCTCTATCTGACGAAGCGCATGGCCGCGACCTTGGCGCGCGACCAGATCGTCGTGAGCGCCATCGCGCCGGGCCCGTTTGCGTCACAGATGAACCGCGCCGCGCGCGATATGCCGGATGCCGTCGCGTCCCGGACGCCCCTCGGGCGCGTCGGGCGCGACGAGGATATGGCGGGCGCGGCGATCTATTTGGCGTCGCGCGCAGGCGACTACGTGTGCGGAGACTCCATCGCCGTGGACGGCGGCATCGCCTACGCAAGCTTGCCGCGTTAGCCGCGATTAGAATGGCTGCGAAAGCCGGGCCGTGGCCATCGCCATCAGTTGCAGCAGAATTTCCGGACGGCCCTCGCCCTCCATTTGAGCCGCGCCGATCTGCTGCGCCGTGTTGACGACGAGCGCGCAGCGTTCGAAGCGGCGGGCGGCGAAAGCCGTCAGCGCGCTTTCGATATCGTCTCCACGCTCGATCTCTTCCACCAAGACAAGCGCATCTTCGAGCGCCATGCCGCCGCCGGCGGCGATGTGGGGCGTGGCGCCGTGCACCGCGTCCCCGACGAGGACGATGCGGCCCTTGTGCCAGGGCGGAGGAACGAGCACCGCTTCGAGCGGGCGATAGACGAGACCCGCATGCGAGGCGAGCGAGTCACGCACGGCGCCGGCGTGCCCGCCGAAGCGCGCCAGGATCGCGCGGACCAGATCGACATGCTGCGCTTCCGTCGCGCGGCTGTCGTCGGCGGCGGCGTCGATCACGGAAAGGTAGAGTTGTGAAGCGGTCACCGGGAAGAGCGTGGCGAGCGTGCGCCCGTCGGTGAAAAGCTCGATGCCGCCGACATCGGGCGGGCGCGCGGCGACGATGCGCCAGCATCCCTGGCCGGTCGGGTTGGGTGCGGGCGCGGCGGGGAAGTGCACGGCGCGCAATTGTGAATGCATCCCGTCGGCGCCGACGACGAGATCGTAGCTTTGCTCGGCGCCATCCGAGAATTGGACGCGCACGGCGTCGCCCTGCTCGGAAAGGTTCTCGGTCGTGACGCCGAGGCGCACATGCGCACCGCTCTCCCGCACGCGCGCGGACATGAGCGCCGCGAGCAGCGGGCGCATGATGGCGGCGCTGTTGGGCACGCCGGCTTCGATCTGGGGAAGATCGACCGGCGCGATGAGCGTCCCGTCGCGCATGTGGAGGCGCAGCACGTCGCTGAACGCGCCTTGCGCGCAAATCTCGTCGAGCAGCCCAAGCGCCTTGAAGGCGCGCAGCGAAGGCGCGGTGAAGGCAATGCCCGCGCCGTGGACGAGCCATTGCGGATCGCGTTCGATGAGATCGACGCCGATCCCGGCCCGGCGCATTTGGATTGCGCACGCCATTCCGGCAATGCCGCCGCCGACAATTAGCGCGTTTCCGACGTGCAAGGCCGCGCCTCCACCGATCCGGGATCACCCTAAGGGCGCACGCCTAGCCCCGGCAATCGGGATCGCCGGCGAGTTCGTTGGTGCATTCGAAATTGGGCTCGTGCACCCAGCCGGCTTGCCCTTGCTCGCTGCGCACGCGCGCCCAGAAGCCGAGCGTCGCCTGCGTCGCGGGATCGATGGCGGGCTCCTCCCAGGCGATAGAGGGCGCGCCTTCCACGTCCTCGCTCTCGATCGAGAGGAGTTCGCCCCGGCGCCAAACGACCGTGAAGCCTTCGCCTTCGTACCAAAGGCGATAAACGACATCCCCGGCCGCGAACTCCCGCGTCGCGTCGCGCACGACGCCGCGCGCGGGAACGAGGCGCGTCTCCAGTCTTTCCGCCGCAACCCATTGGCCCGGCGCCAAGGTCGCGATCACGCGCGCGCCGGGGCGGCCCTCCGCCAAGAGCGGGGTCGGCTCCGCGACGCGCCAGTTGCGCAAGCTGCACGCGCCTTCGCCTTCGCAGCCTTCGTGGATGTAAACGCCGTTCGTTGTCGGCGGCGCATCCGGCGCGGCGGCTTCGACGGGCGCTTGTGTTTCGTTCGCGGGCGCAGGCGGCGCGGCGCACGCGGACAGCGCGATGAGTGCGGCGATTGCGGTGAGGCGAATGGACAAAGGATGCTCCTTGCACCTGCGAGGCAGGCATCGCGCCTCAACACTGCGTGGTCGATTGTGCCCGCGCTAATGCGATTCTGCCGGGGGCTCCTGACGCGGTTCGATAATGCCGGCTTGCTCCATCGCGGCGCGAAGCGGCGGCCACCATAGGTCTTGCGTGATGGCCCCCACGAACGATGCGAAAAGTAATGCGATCAATCCCCATCCCGCGCGCGCGACATGATGAAGGATGGTGGACGCCCCGACCACGACTTCAACGTCAAACGTCCGCGGCGCCAGCGTAGTTTGGGCTTTTCCCGAAGCGCCCGTCACCTCCCCCGAGACAACGACTCCGAGCTTGTGCCGGCCAACCTTGAGAGGGGTGACGTCAAAGTCCCACCGCCCGAACTCGTGCTGTTGGAAGTTTGCGCCTGAGCCGCTGGCCTTTCCCACCAATTGCGTTTCCGGCTTCCCGCCTTCGATTTTGAAAACGCCGGGCGGCCCCTTCAAAATGACCGTCATTGACTCAACCAACGGGATGTCGCCATCGCGCACCGGGACGTTCTCGTCAAAGCCAGAGAAGAAGCCTATCATTTCTTCGTTGCCGACCCGCACCTGAACGGCTGTTGAAGCGTTGAGCGTCATGCGCTCCGGAACCTGATAGAGAAGCTTGCCAGCCTGCTCCTCGACGGCTTTGGCGTGCGCGTGGGAAACTTCCGCCGCCGGTTCTTGCGGCAAAGCCGCCGCACCTTGCGGTGCTGCGCCTTCCTCGAGGCGCGGCGCCGTTGGCTCAGCGGGACGCGATGCCTTGAGCTGCTTTGAGCGCTGGCGAAGAACGCCTTCGAGATCGGGTGCGCTCACCCTGTATTGCCGCGATCGAGCGCTCCACGGGCGGCGCGGCCCCGAGCCCCAAAGCGTTCCCCGCGTCTTGAGCGCTCGCTTGAAGCCACGATCATCCGCGGTCATGTACGTGCGGTCCACGCGCGCCTCGCGCGCGCGGCGCACGCCCCACAGGACGAGCACTATCGCGATCGCTATGAAGACGAGTTCAGGCCACGCCAGATTCTGTTCAAGCGCATTGCGCCACGTGGGGACCACATGAGCGATTGGCTCGCGCACAAGCCGTGACGCGTCTTGGAGCCATTCCCAAAACTGGATCATCCGTCCCGGCCCCCGCAGTCCCAGACATCGAAAGTTTATCGTTGGGGCCGCCGATCACAAGCGAAAGCGCCTCGCTCCGAACGAGCCTCGCACTGTGACCACCGTCACAGCCGCCCGCGCTCCCCGTCCCTAGGTTCCGCGCATCGAACACCGGCCGCCCGCGAGCCAATCAAAGGGCGGCTGTTCATTTTGCACATCGAGCCGGAGCCCCCATGCAAACGATCGAAACCTTTGAAATCCGCCCTGCCCGTTCACGCGCCCGCGTCAGCCTCGCGCGTTATTCCTTCTCCTTCGTGGGCCTGGGGCTCTTCGGGATGGCGGGCGCGGCGCTCTATCCGATGACGGCGCATCAAAGCGAGATCGCGCCCGCCGCGATCGAAGCGCCGGCGCCGGCAGTGACCGCGCCGGTCGTCTCCTTCCAGGAAGCGAGCGCCGCGGCCGAAACGCGCGTCGAAGCGCAAGGCTGGCGCGATGCGCCGGTGGTGACGCGCGGCGCCGACATGACAAGCGCGGCTTACGCCCGCGCGCACAGCAATGTCGCGCTCCAAGGCGAAGGCGCCGCGTGGTGGAACGAAGCGGCGGAGCGCTATCAGCGCACGGAGCGCCCGCAGACCGGCGCCGTGATGGCGATGGACGGCGGGCATGTCGCCATCGTCTCCCGCATCGTCTCGGCGCGCGAAATCCTCGTCGATCACGCCGATTGGATGAATGAAGGCGAAGTTCAGCGCGGCGCGCTGGTGCGCGATGTCTCGGAAAACAACGATTGGAGCGAAGTGGTCGTCTGGAATGCGCCGGCCGGCGAATTGGGCGCCCACGCCTACGCCGTCGAAGGCTTCATCACGGCGACGCCGCTCTCGACGCTCTAGGGCGCTCGTGAATTTTCGATGACAGGCGGGGACCGTCATCAGCGCTTCATCGTCGGCGCCTAGAACACGCTCATACGGAACGCGCACCCCTAGCCCAGCGCGCGCCGGACGGAAGCGGCCCCCGAGAGTGGGGCCGTTTCTATTTTTGGCGCTTGGGTCTCTCGCCGAAGAGCAGCGCGCCGAATTGCTCGATCACGGTTTTTGCCGCGGCGGCCTGGACGCTGCGGCTCTTGCCGACGCGCCGGTCGAGCTTGCCTTCAAGCGCGAGCGTGGCGACGCCGTGCGCGAGGGACCAAGCCGTCAGCGGCAGAACCTCATCGCGCCTGCCCCAAAGCGACAGCGCCAATTCATCGACCACCGAGACGAAGAGATCGAAGCACGTTTCGGCGCGCTCATGCGTATCCTCATGGCGCTGGGGGGACACCATCTCGGAGCGGAACATGAGCTTGAAGTGCGCCGGATGCTTCAGCGCGAAGCGCACATAAAGCTCCCCCATGGCCTTGAAGCGCTCGCGCGGCTCTTTCGTCTTAGCCAGCGCACGGCGCATATCCGCGGTGAGCATGGCAAAGCCGTCCTCCACGAGCGCGGCCAAAATCCCCTCGCGATCCCCGAAATGGTGATAGGGCGCCTGGTGCGAGACGCCCGCACGGCGCGCGACCTCCCGCATGGAGAGGGCCTCCAAGCCCTCCTCCTCGATGAGCGCGACGCTCGCCTCCATCACGGCGTCGCGGAGATTCTCTGAAGGCGCCTTCATAAAAACCTTCTTGCGCGTATGGCTTGACAGCGTCAAGTCACGTCTAGACATTGTCAAGCACACGAAGGCGGATTCACCATGGCGGAGGCGGCCCTAAGGAGCGCGGCGCGGCTAACCCCGCAGGAGCGCTTGCGCTCCGGCCCGATCCTGCAGACGTTGCTTGCGCTCTCCGCGCCCAATCTCATCGCGCTCTGCTCAGCCACGATCATCACGATTGCGGAGACGGCGTATGTCGGGCGCCTCGGCGTCGCTTCGCTCGCGGGCGTCGCACTCGTCTTTCCCGTCATCATGCTCATGCAGATGATGAGCGCGGGCGCGATGGGCGGGGGCATATCGGGCGCGATCGCGCGCGCGCTGGGCGCTGGCGACACGCCGCGCGCGGAGGCGCTCGCTTTGTGCGCCGCGCTGATCGGCTTGATCGCGGGCTCGGCCTTTGCGCTCATCGTGTGGGTCGCGGGGCCTTCGATCTTCTATCTGCTCGGCGGGCGCGGGGAAGCGCTCACGCAAGCCATCGCCTATTCGAACGTCGCAGCGATCGGCATTCTGGCGATCTGGCTCACCAACACGATGGCGTCGGTCGCGCGCGGCACGGGCAATATGGCAGCGCCCGCCGCGCTCACGCTCGCGGCGGGCCTCATGCAGATCACGATCGGCGGCGCGCTCGGCTTGGGCTTTGGGCCGCTCCCGCGCCTGGGCATGGCGGGCGTCGCGTTCGGGCAAGTCGCAGGCTTCAGCACGGCGGCGCTGCTTCTTTTCTTTCTGCTGCGCGCGAAGACTGCGCGCGTGCGGCTGCCGCTCGATCTGACGCGCGCGAGCGGGGCGCGCTTCTGGGATATTCTGCGCGTCGGCATCCCCGCCGCGCTTTCGCCGATACAATCGGTCGCGACCATTCTCATCATCACCGCCATCATCGCGCGCTTCGGCCAGGAAGCGCTTGCAGGCTACGGCATCGGCGCGCGGCTTGAGTTTCTGCTCATCCCGATCGCGTTCTCGGTCGGCGTCGCGTGCGTGCCGATGGTCGGCACCGCGATCGGCGCAGGCGATGTAGCGCGCGCCCGCGCGGTTGCGTGGACGGCCGGGGGGCTCGCCATGGGCGCGCTCGCTCTGATCGGCGGCATCGCCATCGCCACGCCCGATCTCTGGGGGCGGATCTTCGTGCGAGATGAAGCCGTGCTCGCGGTGACGCGCGACTATCTCCGCATCGCGGGCCTCGGCTTTCCGTTCTTCGGGCTGGGGCTTTGCCTTTATTTCGCGTCGCAGGGCGCGGGAAAGATACTCGGACCGCTGCTCGCGCAAACCGCGCGCCTCGCGGTCGTGATCCTCGGCGGCTGGATGCTCGTAGAGGCCGACGCGCCGCTCTGGGCGCTCTTCGCGCTCATCGCTTTCGCCATGATGGTGATGGGCCTCTCGACCGCTGCATTCGTTCGCTTCACGCCATGGAGCGCCCGCGCATGAAAACGCGCAATCTCCTCCTCGTTCTTTCGCTTTTCGCCGCGGGCTGCGGCAGCGCCGCGCCGGACACGGCCGAGACGCCCGCACCGCTCGTCGAAGTGATCGCTGTGGCGCCCGCGCGCGACGTGGGCGCCATCCGCGCCAGCGGCCTCGTCGGCTACAAGCGCGAAACGCCGCTCGCGTTCGATGCGCCGGGCGTCGTCGGGCGCATCGAGGTGGATGAAGGCGATGTCGTGCGGCGCGGCCAGCGGTTGGCGACGCTCCGGCGCACGACCGTCGGCTCCAACGCACAGGAGGCCGCTGTCGCGCGCCAAACCGCGGAGCGCCAACTTGCGCGCACGCAGCAGCTGTTCGATCGCGGGTTCGCCTCGCAGGCCGCGCTGGACGATGCGCGCCTCGCCGTGGAGCGCACGCGCGAAGTGACGGTGATCAACGCGCCCGCGGCCGGAATTATCCTCCGCCGCAACGCCGAGCCTGCGCAGACGCTCGCAGCCGGCGCGCCGGTGCTGGTGCTTGGCGAAACCGGCTCGGGCGTGGTCGTGCGCGCGGCCGTGCCGGGCGTCGAAGCGCAACGCATCGAGATCGGCGCGGCGGCCAGCGTGCACATCGCGGGACACGAACCGCGCGCGGGCCAGGTTGCGCGCATCGCGGCGCAGAGCGATATGACGACCGGCGTCTTCGAGGTCGAAGTGCGGCTGGAGAACATCGAAGGCATCCGCAGCGGCCAGGTTGCTGAGGTCGAGATCGCCGGCCAAGCGCCCTCCGAAGATGCGCAGGCGCCGATCATCATCCCCGCGCTCTCGCTGCTCGATGCGCGCGCCGACCAGGGTGTGGTGTTCGTGGTCGATGCGCAAAGCGTGGCGCGCCGCCGCGCCGTGCAGACGGGCGGGCTGTCCGGCAATGGCATTGTCGTGATCTCGGGGCTCAATCCGGGCGAACGCATCGTGGCGGCCGGCGCCGCTTATGTGCGCGACGGCGAGCCGGTGCGCATCGCGCCCTCGATCCGCAGCTAATTATGCAGGCGATCACCCGCTTCTTCGTCGATCGCTGGCAGTTCACGCTTGTCGTGTTCGTGCTGCTTATTGCATTGGGCGCCGGCGCGATCATGGCGATCCCCAAATCGGAAGATCCGATCACGCGCTTCCCGTTCATCGGCGTCGTCGCCGTGCTGCCGGGCGCGGACGCCGAGGAGATGGAGCGCCTCGTCGCCATTCCGCTCGAAAGCGCGATCAACGGCATCGAAGACGTGCGCGACATCAACTCGACGAGCCGGGACGGCGTCGTCTCCATCGGCATCGAGTTTCGCTACGGCGTCGATCCCGAGCGCAAGTTCGATGAGGTCGTGCGCGAACTCAACCTCATCCGGGCGACCTTGCCCGAGGGCGTGACCGTTCTGCGCGCGGACCGGCGCAATCCCGCAATGGCCAACGTCGTGCAGATGGCGCTCGTCAGCGAGGATGCGCCGTTCCGCCAGATGGAGGCTTACGCGCGCAATCTGCGCGATGCGCTCGAGCGCGCGGACGGCGTGCAGGAAGCAGAGATCTGGGGCCTGCCGCGCGCGGAGGTGCGCGTGAGCGCCGATCTCGACCGCTTGGCGGCCTATCAATTGCCGCTGACGGCGGTCGCCGAGGCGCTGCAGCGTGAAGGCGCGGATGCGCCCATCGGCGCGGTCGAGCAAGGCGGGCGGCGCTACAATGTGCAAGCCACCGGCGCGTTCGACAGCTTGGACGAAATCCGCGGCGTCGTGCTGCGCGCGAGCGAAGGCACGATCGTCACGGTGGGCGATGTCGCGACTGTCGAGTGGGCGAACGACGAGCGCACGCACATCACCCGCTACAACGGCCAGCGCGCGATCTTCGTGACGGCGCGGGCGCGCCTCGGCGAAACGGTGTTCGACGTCATCAACGGCATTCGCGCGCAGGCGGACGCTTTCGCCGCGCGGCTGCCGCCCGGCATCACGCTCGAGCGCGGCTTCGACCAATCGGCAACGGTTTCGCACCGGCTTTCCTCACTGGGGCGGGATTTCTGCATCGCCATCGCGCTCGTGCTGCTGACGCTGTTGCCGCTTGGCTTTCGCGCCTCGCTCGTCGTCATGGTTTCGATCCCGCTTTCGCTGGCGGTGGGCGTCGTGGCGATCCACTATCTCGGCTATTCGCTCAATCAGCTTTCGATTTCGGGGTTCGTGCTGGCGCTCGGGCTGCTGGTGGACGATTCCATCGTCGTCACCGAGAATATCGCGCGAAGGCTGCGCGAGGGCCTCGCCCCGCGCGACGCAGCCATCGCCGGCGTGAGCGAGATCAACATAGCCGTCATCGGCTGCACGGCGACTCTGCTGCTCGCCTTCGTGCCGCTGATGAATCTGCCGGAAGGCGCGGGGGATTTCGTGCGTTCGCTGCCGGTTGCGGTCGTTTGCACGATCGCTGCTTCCCTCGTCGTCTCGTTGACGATCATCCCGTTCCTCGCGGCTTATGTGCTGCCGCGCTCCGCGCAGGGACGCTCCAACGCAATCCTCGACACGGTCATGGGCGCGATCCACACGATCTACCGCCCCGCGCTCCACGTCGCGCTGACGCGCCCGCGCGCGACCGTCATCGTCGGTCTGCTCGCGTTCGTGCTGTCGCTTGGCCTCATTCCACGGTTGGGCTTCTCCCTCTTCCCGGAAAACGACAGTCCCTACTTCATGGTCGAGGTCGAGCTGCCGCAGGGCACGGCGGTGACGGAGACGGATCGCGCCGTCCAATTCGCGGATCGCATCCTCGGCGCGCACGAAGAAGTCGCATGGCGCTTCGCCAACACCGGGCGCGGCAATCCGCAAGTCTATTACAATGTGATCCCAGAAGAGGCGGCGAGCAATGTGGGCGCCATCTATGCACGCCTGCATCATTGGGAGCCGGGCGAAGGCCATCGTTGGATCGAAAATCTCCGCCGGGAGCTTTCGGCCTATCCAGGCGCGCGCATCAATGTGCGCCGCTTCGAGAACGGCCCGCCCGTCGAAGCGCCGATCGCGGTGCGGGTGCGCGGGGCCGATATCGCCGCGCTCACCGAGATCGCCGCGGAGGTCGAACGCGTGGTGCGCGAAACGCCCGGCACGCGCGATGTGAGCAACCCGCTCGCGGCTCGGCTCGTCGATCTCAATCTCAATGTCGACACGGCCGCGGCGAGTTTGCGCGGCGTGCCCGCGGGCGCGATCGATCAGACACTGCGCATCGCCATCGGCGGCGCGAACGTCGCCTCCTTCCGCGATCCGGTCGGCGATGCCTACCCCGTCATCCTGCGCGCGCCGCGCACAGAGGCGATGCAAGCGAGCGATCTTTCGCGGCTGTACATCTGGAATGGGCAAGGCGCGGCCGCGCCGCTCGGCGAATTCGCCAATCCGCGCCTCGAGAGCGGCCCCGCGCGCATCAACCGCCATCAGCGCGAGCGCGTCGTTACGATCCGCTCCTACACGCAGGCAGGCTATTTGACCTCGCGGGTGACGCAGGACGTGGCCGCGCGCGTCGCCGCGGTGCGCTTGCCGCCCGGCTACACGATCAGCTTCGGCGGGCAAGCGGAGGCCGAGAGCCGCAGCTTCGGCGGGCTTCTGCCGGCGATCATGGTGGCGATGTTCGGGATCATGGCCGTGCTGCTGCTCGAGTTCAAATCCTTCAGCGTGAGCGCGGTCGTCGCGTTCGTCATTCCGTTCGGGATCATGGGCGGGCTCATCGCGCTCTTCATCGCGGGCCAATCGCTCTCGTTCGTGGCCGTGATCGGGTTCGTCGCGCTCATCGGCATCGAGATCAAAAACTCGATCTTGCTCGTCGAGTTCGCCAACCAGCGGCGCGAGCGCGGCGTGCCCTTGCGCGAAGCGATCGAGGAGGCAGGCGAGGTGCGCTTTCTGCCTGTGCTGCTGACATCGCTCACGGCAATCGGCGGGTTGACGCCGCTGGTGCTGGAAAACTCGCCGCTCTACTCGCCGCTCGCCATCGTGCTCATCGGCGGGCTCATCAGCTCCACCTTGGTGGCGCGGATCGTGACGCCGGCGATGTATTTGCTGCTTGCGCCCAAGGATGCGCCCGCGCCGGAGGAAGCCACCCCGCAGGCGGCATAGACCGCGCGCGCGCCTTGCGGCAAAACGCGGGCGATGGCGGCGCGCATTCTGGTGACCGGATCGAGCGGCTTCGTGGGCGGCGCGCTGGGGCGCTGGCTGCGCGAGCATGAAGGCGCGCACGTCACCGGGCTCTCGCGCACGCCGCCGCGCGAGGGCGCGTGCGACGAACGCGTGGCGCATGATCTCGCGCTGGGCGCGCCGTTTCTTCCCGCCTACGACGCGATCGTGCACTGCGCCGCGCTCGCCGCGCCTTGGGCGAAGCCGGCAGCGTACGAGCGCGCGAACATCGACGGGCTGCGCCACATGCTCGCGTATGCGCGGCGCGTGGGAACGGGACGCTTCGTTTTTCTCTCATCGAGCGCCGTGCACTACGTCTTCGACGATCAGCTCGATCTGACGGAAGAGACGCCCCTGCCCAAGCCGATCAATCTCTACGCCGCAAGCAAGCAGCGCGGCGAGACGATGGTGCGCGACAGCGGGTTGGACTGGACGATCGTGCGTCCGCGCGCGGTGTTCGGACCCGGCGATACGGTGGTCTTTCCGCACATCCTCCGCGCCGCGAAGATCGGCGCGCTGCCGCGCCTGGCGCGCAAGGACGGCGCGGCGCCGCGCGCGGACCTGCTCTACATCGACAACCTCTCCTTTTTTCTGGCGCGTGTGCTGGAGAGGAGTGCAAGCGGCGTCTTCAATCTCACCAATGGAGAGCCTATCGAAATCCCGGCCATGCTCGACAGCCTGTTCGATCGCCTGGGGCTGGCGCGGCCCACGCGACAAGTGAGCGTCTCCACGGCGCTGGCGGCTGCGGGCGCGATGGAGTTCGTGTCCAAAACATTTCAGGACTGGCGCGAACCGAAAGCGACGCGTTTCGGCGTCGCGAGCCTCGCCTTCTCCCGCACCTTCGACATCGCCCGCGCACGGCGCGAACTCGGCGAGCCGCCGGTTCCGATCGATGAGGGCATGGAGCGCTTCATTGCGTGGCAGAGGCCGCGACTGTGACGTTGGTGTTCTTCGTGCTGCTCGTTTCTTACGCGGCGTTGACGGGCGTGCGCATCGCGGCAGCCCTCATATTTCTCACGCGCGCACGCGTGCAAGCAGGCGATGCACGCGATCTGACGATCCTTCAACCCATCCTCTCCGGCGACCCGGCGCTCGAAGGATGCCTCGCGGCCAATCTCGCGGCGACGCCGGAGACGCGTTTCATCTGGCTCATCGATGAGAACGATGCGGAAGGGCGCCGCATCGGCGAAAAGCTCAAGCGCGCGAACGTCACGATCATGCTCGGCCCACCGCCAGCGGATGGGGAGAACCCGAAGGTCGCGAAACTCGCGCGCGCACTGCCGCAGGTGACGACTGCGCACTTCGCCGTGCTGGACGACGACACGATGCTACCGCCCGGCGGCGCGGCCGAGGCGATCGGCGCGTTGCGTGACGGCGATCTCGCGACGGGCCTGCCGCTTTATGTGAACCGCGCGACGATCTGGTCCCGGCTTGTCACGGCGTTCGTCAATGGCGCCGC
>JBFWVZ010000018.1:0-20508 GCA_050246475.1 Hyphomonadaceae bacterium
GCATGCAAGCCGCCCAAGCGATGCACGCGCTCCGCGCCGGGGCGCAGCATGAGGTGATAGGTGTTGCCGAGGATGATGTCAGAGCCCGCCGCGCGCACCTGATCGACTGTCAGCGCCTTCACCGTCGCGGCCGTGCCAACCGGCATGAACGCCGGCGTGCGAATCTCGCCGCGCGGCGTCGTCAGCACCCCCGTCCGCGCCGCGCCGTCATGTGCTGTGATGGAAAAGGGAAAACTCATCGCCAGAACAGACAAGCATCGCCGTAGGAATAGAAGCGATACCGCGCTTCGATCGCGTGCCTGTACGCCACGTGCGCGCGCTCCAGCCCGATGAACGCCGAAATCAGCATGAAGAGCGTCGAGCGTGGCAGGTGGAAGTTCGTCCAAAGGCCATCCACGGCGCGAAAGCGATAGCCCGGTGTGATGAAGATATCCGTCGGCCCCGTCTCGGCGCGCACGCGGCCATCCTCATCGGCGGACGATTCAAGCGTCCTCAACGCCGTCGTTCCGATCGCGATCACGCGCCTGCCTTCTGCGCGCGCGCGATTGATCCGCGCTGCGGTCTCTTCATCGACGCTGCGCCACTCGCTGTGCATGCGATGCGCGCTGGTATCCTTGCTCTTCACCGGCAGAAACGTCCCCGCGCCGACATGGAGCGTCACGAAGGCGCGCTCTACGCCCGCTTCGACCAGACGCGCCAGCAATGCCTCGGTGAAGTGCAGCCCTGCTGTCGGCGCCGCAACCGCGCCATCCTTCGCTGCATAAATCGTCTGGTAGTCGTGCGCGTCTTCCTCATCCTCCGCGCGGCGCGAGGCGATGTAGGGCGGCAACGGCATTTCGCCGAGCGCATCGATCGCCAAATCCAGATCGGCGCCGGCAAGCTCGAACTCCAACTCGATCTCGCCCTCCTCGCCCTTCCTAGAAATATGCGCGCTGAGGCTAGCGAGCGTGCAAGCCCTGTCGGCCGGCGCGCCAAACTGGATGACGTCGCCTTCCTTCAATCGCTTTCCCGGCTTCGCGAACGCGCTCCACCGGGAAGGGGAGAGGCGCTGATGCAGCGTCGCCTCCACCGCCACCGCGCTCTCATCGCGCGTCCGGGCGCCCTTGAGCCGTGCGCGGATGACGCGCGTATCGTTCAACACCAGAAGATCGCCCGCGCGAAAAAGCGAAGGCGCATCCGCGATAATGCGGTCCTCTATCGGCCCGGCGATTCCCGCGAGTAGCAAACGCGCGCTCTCACGCGGCTTCGCGGGGCGAAGCGCAATCAGCTCTTCCGGCAACTCAAAATCGAACAGATCGACGCGCACGAACGCGCTCTTGGCTCAGCACATCAGCGTACGCAAGCGCGCTCGCTCAAGCGTCCGCCGTCCGCATCGAGACGATCTTGCCGGGCGCGCGCGGCGGCTCGCCCTTGGGCAGCGCGTCCACGTGCTCCATGCCGGATGAGACCACCCCCCAGACCGTGTATTGCCGGTCGAGAAAACGTGCGTCGTCGAAGCAGATGAAGAATTGCGAATTGGCTGAGTTCGGATCGTTCGTCCGCGCCATGGAGCAGACGCCGCGCACGTGCGGTTCGCCGGAGAATTCGGCCTTGAGGTTTGGCTTCGACGAGCCGCCCGATCCGCGTCCGGAGGGATCGCCGCCCTGCGCCATGAAGCCGGGGATGACGCGGTGAAACACCACGCCGTCGTAGAAGCCTTCATCCGCCAACTCGGAAATGCGCTCAACGTGGCCCGGCGCCAGATCGGGCCGGAGTGTGATCTCAACCGGCCCGGTCTCGAGCGTCATGATCAATTTACGAACGGGATGATCGACCACCAGCGTCTCTCTCTTTCACCTGTGTTGGCCACGCGCGTCGGGATATCGACATCGCAGACATGGAAATCGGCGCCGCGCCGCTCACGCGTCTCCTGGATGAGTTCGCGGAAATCGCGGCTGTCGGTGCGCATCACATAGAGCGGCGCACGCTCGGTCTCGGGCAGGTCCGCCGCGATCCGCACGGTCTGCATACGGTCGGGGTTTGCCGGCGGCTCGCCCACGGTCAGCGCGCGCACGACATCGAGCCCGTAAACGACGCGCCCCCAGATCGTGTAGCGCTTGTTGAGCGAGGGATAGGCGTCGCGCATCAGGAAGAATTGGCTGTTCGCGGAGTTTACGTCCTCCGCGCGCGCCATCGAGGCGATGCCCGGGCAGTGGAGCCCCCACGCCGAAGCGCGCCCATCGCGCGTCACCGCCATTTGGCTGTCAGGCTGCGTTTCGATGGGCAGCGTCTTGAAGAAGCCGAAGCGGGCGCCGCCCTGGACGGCGGCTTCGACGAACGGCATGTCCGCGCCGCGCCGGAAGAGGAATTCCTCCGGCAAATCGGGCATGTCGGAGCCGCCCTCGCCGGTGCCGAGCGGGTCGCCGGTCTGCGCCATGAAGCCGTCGATCACGCGATGGAAGGTTTGATTGTCGTAGAAATTGCGCCGCGTCAGCGTTTTCACGCGCTCCACATGCCGGGGCGCGACCTCGGGGAACATCTCCACGATGATCCGCCCGCGATTGGTGTCGATGTAGAGCGTGTTCTCCGGATCGAGCTGGCGCCAGCGCGCAGGATCGGGCGCGCGCTGCGCAAGCGCCGGCTCAATCGCAAGCAAAGCAAAAGCAAAGACGAGAAGCGAGAGTACGCGCATGAGGGAAAGCCCGAAAACCTAACTGAACTTCGCCTTGAGCCGTTTCTCGACCTCCGGCGGCACAAAGTGCGACACGTCCCCTCCGAGACGCGCGATTTCCTTCACAAGCCGCGACGCGACGGCCTGGTGGGTGGGATCGGCCATGAGAAACACAGTCTCGATCGCGGGATTGAGCTTCTGGTTCATCCCCACCATTTGAAACTCGTACTCGAAATCGCTGACCGCGCGCAATCCGCGCACGATTACGGTCGCAGAGACGGCCTCGGCAAACTTCATCAGCAATGTGTCAAAAGGACGGACTTCGATCGCCATCGACAGCTGTAGGCGCGCGCACTCCGCCTCTGTGATCGCGACTCGCTCTTCGAGGCTGAAAAGCGGCCCCTTATCGCGGTTGATCGCTACGCCGATGATGAGCTTATCGACGAGCTTGTCGGCCCGCTTGATGATGTCGAGGTGCCCATTGGTGAGGGGATCGAACGTGCCCGGATAAAGTCCGATGCGATCTTTGCCCATGCGCCCACTCCCTTGCCCGGCGCTGACCGGGCGCAGAGGAAACCCTTTCTATCCCTCTTACAAAGAATGGGCGGCGACGCACGGACAAAACATGCTTAACGGGCGCGAAGAGCGGCCTATTCGCTTTCGCCGTTCTCCTCGCCGACGTCTTCGAGCCGCTCGGCGGCGACGACGTGCTCATCCTCTCCCGGCCGAATGAGCCACACGCCCTGCGTCGCGCGCCCGGCGATGCGGATATCTCCTACGCCCATGCGGATGAGCTGGCCCTTGTCCGTGACGAGCATGAGCTCCTCGCCTTCCTTCACCGGGAAGGAGGCCACGATGCGGGCCTTCTCCGCATCGAGCCGGTGCGCGATAAGCCCTTTGCCGCCGCGCCCCGTCGTCCGGTACTCGAACGAAGACGCACGCTTGCCCAGGCCCTCGGATGTGACGGTCAGGATGAATTGCTCCTGCGTCTTGAGCCACGTCAGCCGCTCGAACGGCACATCGGCGGCGGCGCCCGCTTCGTCATCGTCGGAGGGCTCCACCTCTCCGCGATCCTGCGCATCCCATTTGAAGAACGCGCGCACTTCTTCGGCCGTGACGTCGACGTGCTTGAGCACGGCCATGCCGATGACTTCATCGCCGCTCTTGAGGTCAACGCCGCGCACGCCCGTCGAATCGCGCCCCTTGAACACGCGCACATCCGTCGCGCGGAAACGGATGCACTGGGCCTGCGCCGTCGTGAGCAGGATGTCGCTCTCCTCGTCGCACAATTGCACATCCACGATGCCGTCTGCCCCGCCCAATTCGGAGGGGTCGAGCTTCATCGCGATCTTGCCAGAGCGGTTCACGTTGATGAAGTCGGAGAGCTTGTTGCGGCGCACCTGGCCGCTCTTCGTCGCGAACATGACGTCGAGGCGGTCCCAATCCTCCTCGTTCTCCGGCAGCGCCATGACGGACGTGACCCGCTCGCCCTGCTCCAGATTGAGGATGTTGATGAGCGCGCGCCCGCGCGTGCGTGGATCGCCGAGCGGCAGGCGCCACACCTTCTCTTTGTAAACGATGCCCGTCGAGCTGAAGAAGAGGATCGGCGTGTGCGTGTGCGCCACGAAAAGGCGCGTCACATAATCCTCTTCCTTCGTCGCCATGCCGGAGCGCCCGCGCCCGCCACGCCGCTGCGTGCGGTATTGCGAAAGCGGCGTGCGCTTGACGTACCCGCCATGCGTGACCGTGACGACCATATCCTCACGCGCAATGAGCGCTTCGTCATCGATCTCGCCTTCGGCCTCGGAGAAGGGCGTGCGGCGGGGCACGCCGAACGTTTCTTTGACCGCGAGCATCTCGCTCTTCACGATGTCGAGGATCATTTGGCGCGAGCCGAGAATTTCCAGCAGCCCGCGGATTTCCTCAGCGATTTCGTTCGCCGCTTTGGCGATATCGTCGCGCCCAAGGCCGGTCAGCCGCTGCAAGCGCAGATCGAGGATCGCGCGGGCCTGCTCTTCCGAGAGCCGCAGCATCCCGCCCGCGATCACGTTGGAGCGAGGATCGGCGATGAGTTCGATGAGCGGCAGCATGTCGCCCGCGGGCCAATCGCGCGAAACCAAGCGCTCGCGCGCTTCGTTCGGGTCGGCGCTCTCACGGATGACGCGGATCACTTCATCGATGTTCGCCACGGCGATCGCGAGGCCGACCGTCTCGTGCCCGCGCTTGCGGGCCTTCGCCAGGCGATGCTTCGTGCGGCGCGTGACGACTTGCTCGCGGAACGAGAGGAACGCCGTCAACATCCCGCGCAAATTCATCTGCTCGGGCCGGCCGCGATTGAGCGCCAGCATGTTGACGCCGAACGACGTCTGCAGCTGCGAGAACCGGTAGAGCTGGTTCAACACCACATCCGGCACGGCGTCTTTCTTGATCTCGACGACAACGCGGATGCCCTCGCGGTTCGATTCATCACGCAGGTCGGCAATGCCCTCGATGCGCTTCTCGCGCACGAGGACGCCAATCTTCTCAACCGTCTCCGCCTTGTTCACCTGGTAGGGAATTTCGGTGAACACGAGCGCCTCGCGCCCGCGGATCGTCTCGATGTGATGGCGCGCCCGCATAATCACGCTGCCGCGGCCGGTGCTGAGCGCCAACCGCGCGCCCGCCCGCCCGAGAATTTCTCCGCCCGTCGGGAAGTCCGGCCCAGGCACGATTTCCAGCAATTCGAGATCGCTCGTTTCCGGCTTGTCGATCAGCGTGACAGCCGCATCGATCACCTCGGAAAGATTGTGCGGCGGTATGTTCGTCGCCATGCCGACGGCGATGCCGCCCGCCCCGTTCACCAGCAAATTGGGGTAGCGCGCCGGCAGCACGGTCGGCTCTTCGCGCGAGCCGTCATAGTTCTCTTGAAAATCAACCGTGTCTTCGTCGATATCGTCCAGCAACGCCCGCGCGCTCTTGGCGAGGCGGCTTTCCGTGTAGCGCATCGACGCCGGCATATCGCCGTCGATCGAGCCGAAATTGCCTTGCCCATCGATGAGCACGAGACCCATCGAGAAATCCTGCGCCATGCGCACGAGCGTCATGTAGATGGCGGCGTCGCCGTGCGGGTGATAATTGCCCATCACGTCGCCGACAGCCTTCGCCGCCTTGCGGTAGGGCTTGTCGTGCGTGTTTCCGGATTCATCCATCGAATAGAGAATGCGCCGGTGCACGGGCTTCAAACCGTCTCGCACGTCTGGCAACGCGCGCGAGACGATGACGCTCATCGCATAGTCGAGGTAGGAGCGCTTGAGCTCGTCCTCGATCGTGACGGGCGCAACGCCCTGGGGCGAGGCGGGCCCTTCCGGGGCGCCGGGTTCGTCGATATCGGCCACTGTTTTTTCTGGAGCTTTTCTGGAAATTTGCAGCGCGGAGAGGCCGCGCTAAATCGACTCTTTAAGTAGCATCGCGACCCCTGTTTTTCAAATGCTGGAGACCGCCAATGAGCCGCTTTTTCATCAGTGTTTTCAGTGTTTTATTACTTGCCGCCTGCGGCCAGTCGTCCACGGCGGAAAAGGCCGCCGAACCGGCCGCCGAAACGCCTGCGCCGGACGTCACGGCGGCTCAATATGTCGGCCAAACGCTGACCAACCCGATCATGAGCGCAGCGGGCGCCGAGATCGGCCGCGCCACGCTCACCGAAGGGCCACACGGCGTTCTCATCCGCCTCGATTTCAACGCCGGCGCGCTCTCCCCCGGCTGGCACGGCCTCCACTTCCACGAGCGCGGAACCTGCGATGACGGCAGCGCCGGTTTCACCGCATCTGGCGCGCATGTCGGCCACGGCGAAGGAACGCACGGCCTTCTGAACTCGAATGGCCCCGAGCCCGGCGACCTGCCGTCCATCTTCGCGCCGGAGCGCGGCGCGTTCGGCGCCGAGGTTTATACGTCCATGCTGCGGCTGGGCCTGGGCGAAGGCGTGCGTCCCGCGATTGCTGACGCGGATGGCTCCGCTCTCGTCATCCACGCTTCGCACGACGATCAGGCCACGCAGCCGATCGGCGGCGCGGGCGCGCGTGTCGCATGCGTGGTGTTCAACGCCGGCTAACGCGGTAGGCTCTCCGCCAGGGAGATCCTCATGCCCCTCACCCGCCGCACAGCGCTCGTCGGCGCGAGCCTTTCGCCGCTTCTTTCCGCGCAAGCCGCGCCGGCGTGGGTGGAGGGCGCGCCATCGCCCTACGCCGTCCAGGAAATCTATCCCGCGGTGCACGAGGGCTCGATCTGGATCGCGGGAGGCTTCTCCCCGCAGATGATGGGCGCGACCGAGCGCGTCATCGCCTACGACATCGCATCGGGCACGTGGCGCGAGGGCCCCGCGCTGCCAACGCCATCGCACCACGTGCATCTCGCGAGTTGGCAGGGATCGCTCTGGGCCATCGGCGGTTTCATTGGCGGCCCGACGCGCATGAACTGGACGTGTACGGAGCGTGTGCTGAAGCTTGAAGGCGATGCGTGGGTGGAAGGCCCTGCCTTGCCGAAGCCTATCGGCGAGGCGGCGCCCATCGTGCATCAGGAACGCATTCACCTCATCGGCGGCCGCTCGCCGGCGGGCGCGACCAACAGCGCGTGGAGCGATCACGCTGACGTTGCCGATCATTTCGTGATGGCGGTCGGCGCGACGCAATGGGAGAGCGCGGCGCCCTTGCCGATGGCGCGCAATTCCGCAGCCGCCGCCGCGATCGGCGGCGTGATCCATATCATCTCCGGCCGGACGGTGACCGGCGGCCAAACCGGCGCGCATCATGTGTACGACGCGCGCAGCGGCGCATGGCGCGAAGCGGCCGCCTTTCCTGAACCGCGCGGCGGGCTTGCCGCGACGGTGCTCAACGACAAGATCGTCGCCGGCGGCGGCGAGGTTTTCAGCCCGCCGTCCGTGGGCGACGCGCTTTACGAATATGAGGACGCGACGGGCTGGACGCGCGCCTCCTATACGCTCCCCACACCGCGCCACGGCTACGGTTTGGTCGAGACATCCGGTGCGCTCTATGCGATGGGCGGGGCGCGCAATGTCGGCGGCGCAGGCACGCTCACCTCGCTCGACATCTATCGCTGAAACAGCAGCCGCTCGGCCATCGTTACAATCGCGACGCCGATCAGCGTCAGCGTCGCGCCGGTCAAGAGCTGCGCCGAAACCGGATCGTCGAAGAAGGCGATCCCCGCAGCGATTGCGATCACTGGCGAGAGGAACATGTAGGGCGTCGTGCGCGCCACTTCATATTTCTGCACCAAGCGAAACATCAGCGCGTTCGCGACGATGCTGGAGGCGACCGCCGCAAACGCAATCGCCGCATAGGGCCAGAAGCCCGCGTTCGCCGCGGCCTCGATCTGATTGTGCTCCGTCGCGAGCGAAATGGGCCCGAGCGTCGCCAGCGCCGCGAATGCGATCCAGGCTTGATACGCTAATGGATGCAGCGCCGGCGCGCGCCGCACATAGACCGAAACCGCGCCATAGAGCGTCGAGGCGATTGCAACCAGAAGAAACGCGCCGAGCTGCGGAATGACGGCGCCGTCCGCCGCAAGCAGCGCCGTGCCGGCAAACGAGACCGCGACGCCGATCATCCGTACGACGCCGATGCGCTCATGCAGGAAGACCGACGCCAGCACGGCCGCCGCCGGAATCCAAAGCTGCATCGCGATGACCATCGGCGAGAGATCGTCCGCCAGCCACAAGCCGATCGATTGAATGCCAAAATGCAGCGCCGTCAGCAGCCCCACGATGAGGAGCGGCCGCCACGCGCCCGCCGCCGGGCGCCAGAACGCAAAGAGCAGCGCCGCAGTCAGCGCAAAGCGCAAGCACGAGGCAAAGAGCGGCGGCAAGTGCATGAACACGTACTTCGTCAGCGCCGTGTTCACGCCCCAGATCGCGGCGATGAGCGCCAGGAAGAACGCATCCTGTCTCGAGATAGGCAGCGAGGTTTGCGTCACGCGGGCTTCGCGATCATGAGCCAGTATGCGGCGATCACCGCAGCGAACGCCGGCCAGCCAAACCAGAACCAAAGCCGCATGAGCTTGTGCACTTCGTCCGGCAACGGCGCATTTGCGGCGCGCGCCTCATGCGCGCGTTTCGCCACACGCATCTGCATCCACACCACCGGCAGCCAGAACGCACCTGCGATCAGGTAACAGGCGTAGCTCCACAGGAGCCACGGCTCGTTCCATTGGTAGCCCGCCATCGTCACGAGAAGCCCGCCCGTCACCGGTTGCGCGACGACCGCCGTCGCCGTGAAGAGCCAGTCGGCCATCACCGTCAGCCGCGCCACACCCGCGAACGTCGCGACGTCCTTGGCGCGCCACGCCGCGAACTGGAAGAACGCGATCCCCATCCCCGTGCCGAACAGCACGGCGGCCGAAAGCACGTGCAGCGTTTTGACGAGTTCATACATCAGCGCTCATCCTCCACCGCCGCGACGAAGGCGAGGAGCGCAAAGAAGGGGAGGAGCTTCATGAGGCGCCCCAACGGATCGGCCCAGAGCCACGGCAGCGTCACGGAAAGCACGGCGAGATAGCCGATCGAGACGAGCGCCATCAGCGCGAGGATCGCACGGCGACGCTTCGCGAGGAAGAGAAACGCCGCGCCGATGGCGATGTCGAACAAGCCGCCGAGATCGGCCGCAAGCGCATCGAACCGCCCCAGTCCCGCCTCACACGCCAGCGCCATCGCTTCGTCGCGCCCGGTCGTGAGGCAGACGATGCCGGTGAACATCCAAAACGCCGCGAGGAGGAGCCGCGCTGCAGGCTTCACGAAATAAAGCCGCGCGTGCCAGCGATCCTGCACGCCGGCGGGCTCGGCCGCGAGCTCCTCCATGCCGCCGCGCACGTTCATGCCGAGATTCGTCGTGAGCAAGTTCGGATCCCCGCCGACATCATGCGCCATCTGCGCCCGCGACGTCGATTTGAGCGAGGTGCGTACGCCGAACACGCCGAGCAAATCGCCTAAGGCGAAGGCGAGATCGGCCAGGGGCTTCGGCACAGTCCAAATTCGCGCGCGGCCGAAGCCCAGCCAAGCGCGATGCGCGGCGATGACTTCCGGCAAGGTCTGCTCGACCGGCCCCGCCAGATCGATAACGACGCGCGTCGGCGCATCCGGCGACAGTAGGCGTTCGATCGCGCTGCACGCATCGCGCAAGTGGATCGGCCGGAACATCCCCGGCGATGCGATCACCGGCGTCGCGAACGGGATTCCCGCGAGCCCCCGCACAAGCGCTGTGCCGCCGTAGACGTTGCGCGCGACGACGAGCGATGGCTTGAGCACCGCCCAATCGAGATCGCGCGCCATCAGGTCCGCATCGCCCTTGTGCTTGCTGCGCGCATAGGCGGTGCCCGCGCCGGGATCGGCGCCAACGGCGGAGATTTGAATGACGCGGCGCACGCCCACACGCTCACACGCATCGAACAGCGCTCGCGCGCCATCAACATGCGCGGCTTGCGTTGAGTCCGCGCCGCCGTCCTGCAGCACGCCGACGCAATTGATAACGGCGCTCACGCCCTCAAGGTGCGCGGCCCAATCGTTTTTCTTGCGGAAATCGGCTTCGACCCAGCGCACGCCGTGATAGCGTCCCGCCGCCCAGCGCGCATCGCGCGCCGCGCCGACAATCTCATGCCCGCGCGCGGCCAGATGCGCCGCGACATGAGAACCGATGAACCCGGACGCCCCAGCGATTAGGATGCGCATGCGCGCACTCTAGCGCGCTCCGGGGATCGTGGCGCAAGCGGCGCCGCGACGCGGGGCTATTTCCGTTTCCTGGCCTTCTTCACGCCGCCGGCGAACGGGTTCTTACCGGCGTCCGCTTCGTAGGCGCGAACGTCCTCGCCCGTCCAAACCATCCGCTTCTTGAGCGTCGGGAAATCGACGACGTCCACATCGAGCGCCTGCCCGCCCATCAGGTAAACGAGATCTTCGAAGCCGGTGTTCTTCAAGTGATGCGGCGACTGCGGCGCGGGATGCGCGATGAAATCGCCCGGCCCGACCTCGTATTCCTTGCCCTCAATGAGGGCCACGCCTTGGCCGTAGAGGATATAGACCCATTCTTCTTCGCGCTGATGCGCATGCGGCACGTAGCTTTCCTTGCCGGCCGGCACGCGCGCGAAATTGACGCCGAGCTTGCGGAGCCCAGCGAGCTTGCCCATCCGCACACCCGTGAGCTCTGAGTTTGGATTCCACGGATGCGAGAACGTCTGCTGATGCTTGGCCATGTCGGCCGCGCGCAGCAAACCTGCGGGCGCGCCATTGCGTGCAACCTTGCGCACGTTTTTCGTCGCGCGTTTGCGGGCGGCCGGCGCCGTTTTCGTCTTCTTCACCATGGGCAGCCCACCGCGGCTCTTCTTGTCGCGCGGATGTAGCACGCCGCCCGCTAAAGAAGCGTTCGCGTTCGGACCAACATGGTTGACGCTTGATTGAGGAGCGGAGCGTGAGGACGTGTCACCGTCCTCACGCTCGCATTCTTACGACGCGTGCGACGCGCTCGCCGGCTCGATGCGTACGCCCGGCCCCATCGTGGAACTCAGGGCCACCTTTTTGATGAACGTGCCTTTGGCGCCCGAGGGCTTGGCCTTGGCGACCGCATCGATGAACGCCTTGGCGTTTTGCGTCAGCTTTTCTTCCGAGAAGCTCGCCTTGCCGATGCCGGCGTGCACGATGCCCGCCTTCTCGACGCGGAACTCCACGGCGCCCCCCTTCGAATCTGCGACTGCCTTGGCGACATCCATCGTCACGGTGCCGACTTTCGGATTCGGCATCAGGCCGCGGGGGCCCAGCACCTTGCCGAGCCGGCCGACCAGCGCCATCAGATCGGGCGTCGCGATCAAGCGATCGAACTCGATCTTGCCGCCGTTGATGGTCTCGAAGAGATCCTGCTCGCCCACGATGTCGGCGCCGGCCTTCTTGGCTTCCTCAGCCTTCGGCCCTTTCGCGAACACCGCGACGCGCAGCGATTTGCCCGTGCCGTTCGGCAGCGAGCACACGCCGCGCACTTGCTGATCGGGATATTTCGGATCGACGCCGAGGTTCATCGAGATTTCGATCGTCTCATCGAACTTCGCGCTCGCGCGCGACTTGACGAGCTTCACCGCTTCGTCGAGCGAGTGGAGTTTGCGCGAGTCGATGTCCACATGGCTCTTGGCCATTCTCTTGGTTGTCTTGGGCATCGGCTTACTCCGTAACCTCGACGCCCATCGAGCGTGCGGTGCCCATGATCTGAAGCGTCGCCGCCTCAAGATCGTTGGCGTTCAAGTCCTTCATCTTCTGTTCGGCGATCGTGCGGCACTGCGCCTTGGTGAGCGAGCCGGCCGTGGCGCGACCCGGCGTCTTCGAGCCCGAGCCAGGCTTCTTCGCGAGCGGCATCTTGGCCGCCTTCTTGATCAAGAACGACGCCGGGGGCGTCTTGATCTCGAACGTGAAGCTCTTGTCCTGGTAGTACGTGATGACCACCGGGCACGGCGCGTTCTTCTCGACGTCCTGCGTGCGGGCGTTGAAGCCCTTGCAGAACTCCATGATGTTCAAGCCGCGTTGCCCGAGTGCGGGCCCGATCGGCGGGGACGGAGTCGCCGCGCCAGCCGGAACCTGGAGCTTGATCTGCCCCAGAACCTTCTTCGCCATGTCAGCCTCTCAATATCGGCCCGGCGGGGAGACGCGTGGGCCTGAGGGTGCGTGGTCCGGCCGGGCTGGTCTTTGCCCAAAGCCTCCCACACGGGGATTTCCCGGCTGCCCGGGAAGCGGGGGCGTATAGAGGAAGGCCCGCGCTTTGTCACGCAGCGGTTGACGCGGGCGCCTCCCCAGCCAACCCTGGCCGTGAACCGGAGGGAGGACGCGTCATGAAGAGATCACTTGCCGCACTGGCCCTGTGCGCCGCTGCCTGCTCACCGCAGGCCCCGCCCGCAGCCGAGCCCGCCGCGGAAACCGCCGCCCCCGCGCAGTCCGCCGCGGCGGGGTCCGTCAGCGCGTCGCTGACCGGCGGCGCAGCGCCGGTGGAGGCCACCATGCCGGCCAGCGAATGCATGATCGTCAATGAGGGCGCCAACGGCGTCGTGCGGGCCGCTGAAGGGGCGTTTGAGCTCAATTGGGCGGACGGCACGTTCCGCGTCGTCTGGGACAGCGGACAGGGCCTCTATAATGGCGACGTGTCCGGTTCAGTCTCCGGGCAGGAGGTCAGTTTCACGGGCACAAGCGGCGCGATGAGCGTGACCGGCACGGCGACCTGCGGCTAGGCCGCTCCCACCTCGCGCTTGACGGTCTCTATATCGAGTTCGGCCCCCGTTTCGGCGTCCAGCAGCTTCACGAACCGCCCTCCGCTGCGGAGCTCGATCGCCCGCTTGACCGCCTCGTTCGCGGGCATTGGCGCTTCCGCCACCGCCGCCAGCCCACTGACGCTGCTTACGACCTTCAATTGACGCACTGGCCACCTCCTCTTGCCGGAACAATAGAGGCCGGCGCGGCGGATTTCAGCATCCTTAGCCAGGCGGCTCGTTGAAGCGGATATTGTCTCGCTCGATTCCGGCGCGAACGATGTCGAGCCCGCCGGCGCGGATCATCCATTCCAAGCGATGGTCCCGGTATTGGCGCTTGAAAAGGCCGCGCTCGACGATGCCCGCCACAGCGCTCATCGCCGCAACGGCGTCGCGCGCCTGATGAAAGGCTTTCGCCACTGACGGGCGCTCGCGAACGCGCCAAAGCCATGCGGAGAGCCCGCTTCCCTGGGGCGGCTCGATGCCGAAGCTGGCGGCGCCCTGCACAAAGGGCGCGGCCGCGAGATCGCCCCAGCCGAAGCGATCGCCATTCATCCATTCGCGGCCGCCAAGCTGCGCCTCCAGCCAAGCGTTGAGCTTTGCGATCTCCCCGCCCGCGCGTGCGCGCATCGCCTCCGCCGCGTCGCCTTCAGCGCGGCGGAAGTATGCGATCTCGGAAAGCCCCCACGTAATCGCCTCGTAGTGCGTATCGCACATCTCCTCGATCGTGCGCGCCCGCGCGCGCTCCAACGGATCGGCGGGAAGCAGCGGCGGATCGGGAAAGCGATCTTCGATGAACTCCAGGATGATTGTGGAGTCGAAGAGCGCGGCGCCGTCGATCACCAGCACGGGCACTTCGCCGCGCGGATTGCTAGCGCGAAAGTCCGGCGGCGTCGCGCCTGAGCCCATCGCCTGCGGGATCGCGGCCTCGTAGGGGACGCGCTTCTCGTCGAGCGCGATCTTCACCTTCTGCGCGTAGGGCGAGAGCGGGTGCTCCCAAAGCTGGATCGCCATCGCACGCCTCCTCGTCGTTTCGCCCATGTTGCACGATCCGTAACGGCGGTCACGGATGCCGTGGCGCGAAGCACGTACGCATGAGGCTCCAACAAGGAGTCAAAGAAATGAACCTTCGCGCATTCGTTCTGGCTGGTGTTTTGCTCTGCGCTGGCGCGGCGAGCGCGCAGACGGGTTCTGAGAACGCTTCCAACGGAACCGCTGGCGTTTACGTCCCACAGCGCCAATCGATCTTGCTCCGGTGCCCGTCCGGATGGCACGGACGCGGCGGCTACAATTACACCGTCTCGGTGCAGGAAGGCGTTTGCCAATGGGTGCAGGGCCAGCGCGCCGTCATTTGCTGGAGTGTTCGCGATCCCATCGGCGTCGCGCAAGCGTCGTGCAGCGATGGTTGCGCAGAAACGCAAGGCACGGGGCGGTGCGTCCGCCGGCGCCGCCTCAACCCTTAGCCGGGCGGGACGGCAAGTCGAAGCGTCGCCTCAGGCCGTGAGCGAACGATAGAGCACGTACGCCGCGACCGCGAAGATCACGATCGCAAAAATCCGCTGCAGCGCGCCGCGCTGGTGAGAGAGCATCGCGCAAAGACGCGCGCCGGCAATACCGCCCACGATGCCCCCGCCAATGAAGAGCCCCGCGATACGCCAGTCGATCAATCCGTCGAGCGCGTATGCGCCCGCCGTCGTTGCGCCGAACGCGCCGACCGCGAAGAGCGATGAGCCGATCGCGTGCAGCATCGTCATGCCCGTGGAGGCAATGAGGCCGGGCACCACGAGAAATCCACCGCCGATGCCGAAGAACCCGGAGACAAGCCCGACGGCCAGGCCCGTCGCCACGATGCGCGGCGCCATGGCGCGTGTCATGCGCAGATTGGGATCGCCTTCATTCTTCCGTTTGCGGAGCATCGCGGCGCCGACCGCCACCATCGCCAGCGCGAAGAGCGGCATGAGGATGCGCGCGTCCGTCGCCTTGCCGATCTCGGCGCCGACTAGCGCGCCCACAACGCCGCCAGCCGCGAACGTTAGCGCGCACCGCCACTTCACGTTCCCGGCGCGCCAGTGCGTGATGAAGTTCGCAAACGCATTGACCGAGACCGCAAGCGCGCTCGTGCCGATCGCAACGTGCGGATTGGCGACGCCCACGACATAGAGCAGGAGCGGCGTCGCCAGGATCGAGCCGCCGCCGCCGATCAGCGCCAGGATCGCGCCGACGGCGCCGCCGCTGAGAATTGCGAGGATGTCTGTGAGCGTCACGCGCCCAGCGCCGGCCGGTTCCAGGGCATCAGCTTGAGCAGGTGTGCAAGCCCGCACCAACCGGACGCGCCTGCGAAGAGCAGGCCGCCGCCCACGAACGCCGACAACAGATAAAACGCCGGATTGGCCAGCCAACCTAGGACGACGCCAAGAAGCACAAGCAAGCCCGCCGCGATTTGCACCTGGCGCATGATCTCCAGCGGCGCTGCCCTGTTCGTGTGGACCGCAAAACCCTCGCCCTTCCAGGCCTCGATTCCGCCTTCGAGGAAATAGGCTTCTCGAAAACCCTTCGCGATCAGCCGCGCCGCGTTGGCCTGCGTGCGCATGCCGGATTTGCAATGGAAGACCGCCGCCTTCGCCCGATCGCGGTCGAAGTCATGCACATCGATCACGGAAAGCGGCGCCAGGCGCGCGCCAAGAATATGCTCGCGGGCGTGCTCGTCCGTTTCGCGAATGTCGATGAGGATCGCGTCACCTGCATCGAGGCGGCGCTTCAAATCCTGCGCGGCGATCGGTTTGAGATCACAGGTCATCTTTTCTTCCTTGTCGGTTTGGTTCGCACTGGCGGGCAAAAAATCGCGGCAAGCGTTTCGAGTACGCGCGAGGCGCGAGGGTCGGCCAAACGGTAGTAGATGCTGGTGCCATCGCGCCGCGTGGCCACGAGGCCCTCCTCGCGCAGCCGGCCAAGGTGCTGCGACAGCGCGGATTGCGAGAGGCCCGAGCCCGCCTGCAGTGCACCGGCGCTCATTTCGCCATCGATCAGTTGGCATAACACCATGAGCCGCGCCTCATGAGAGAGCGCCTTCAGAAGCTGAGCCGCTTCGCCAGCCTTGGCCGCGAAGTCATCCGGCGAGAGATCGATGAGCGCCAATGTCGCACCTTTATCCGTTGTTTCTAATTTAGATAATCATAATATTAAGCGCAAGGGGCGTGTTGCCCCAATCGGAGAGTTCCATGCGTCCCGAAGTCCGCGCCTTCTTTCACGAGCCGACGAACACCGTGAGCTACTTGGTCTGGGACCGCGAAACACGGCGCGGAGCCGTCATCGATCCTGTCCTGGACTTTGACGATGCGTCGGGCCGGACGGGGCGCGACTCCGCAGCAGCGATCCTCGCCGCCGCGGAGGCGGAGGGCGTTTCGATCGATTGGGTTCTCGAAACGCACGCGCACGCCGATCACCTCTCGGCCGCGCCCTTCGTCAAGAAGCAAACCGGCGCGCCCATCGGCATCGGCGCAGAGATCACGCGCGTTCAGACGACCTTCAAGAAAATATTCAACCTGGACGATGTCGCCGGCGACGGCGCGCCGTTCGACGTTCTCTTGGAAGATGGCGCAATGCTTCCGCTTGGGCGGATGGAGATCGAAGTCATCCATACGCCCGGCCACACGCCGGCCTGTGTCAGCTACAAGATCGGCGATGCGGTTTTCGTGGGCGATACGCTCTTCATGCCGGACTACGGCACCGCGCGCGCGGACTTCCCTGGCGGGGACGCGCGCATGCTTTACCGCTCAATCCAACGTTTGCTGGCGCTCCCGCCCGAAACGCGCCTGTTCATGTGCCATGACTACAAGGCGCCGGGGCGCGACAGGTTCGCTTGGGAGACGACCGTCGGCGAGGAACGCGCAAGCAACATCCACGTGCGCGAAGGCGTGAGCGAGGACGACTTCGTCGCCATGCGCGAAGCCCGCGACAAGACACTCGCCATGCCGCAGCTCATTTTGCCGTCGATTCAAGTCAACATCCGTGCGGGCGATTTGCCGCCGCCCGAAGAGAACGGCGTGCGCTATCTCAAGCTGCCGGTGGATGCGCTCTAGCTATTCGACGCCGCCGAGCGCTGTGTCGAACTCCCGGAAGATCTCCAGCGCTTCCTCGGCCTCGCAGATGAGCTGCTTGTTGTCGGGAAAACGGAAGCGCCAGAAGCTCTCGATGTGGGTGATGACGCTGATCGCTTCTCCCACGGAGAGGAAAAGCGCCGGCGCCTTGAGCAAGAAATCGCGAAACGCCGCGGGCTTGCCGGCGGCGAGTTCTTCGTAGGCTTCGTTATAGCTGCGCAAGCCGCCGCGGACCCGCCCCGATGCGGCGCCGAGCAAATCAACGACACGCTTGCGCATTGCGGCAAGCTGCTCGCGCTCATCCGGCGTCGTGCGCATGACCTTCATGGAGACGATCTGACGCGCGAGATCGGCGAGGCGCGGCGCGAATTCGCCCGTCAGCCAATTGTAGTAGAGGAAGCCCTTCCACGCGAAGACGCCCTCGCGATACTCATCGCCCGATAGCTGCAGCGTCGTGCGCAGCGGATCGAGGCTCTTGGCCGTCTCGTCCGTCATCAACTTCTCGGCCATGCGCGCCGAGAGGCCCGCCGGCGCCATGCCGTCCTTCGCGAATGCAAGCTCGACCAAGCGGCCGATCTCTTTCTCGACGAAGCGGCGCATGCGCCCCGAATCCGCTTCGGAGAGATCGAAATAGCAGCGCGCCGGATCGTGGCCCGAGCGGCGCAGCCGCTCCCGCAACAGGAACGGATCGAACGACGGCAGCTCATCAATGATACGCAGCACTTCGAGATCGGTGCCGAAGCCGTGCTCGTCCGAGCCGCCGACGGCCTCCTTGAGCAGCCCTTCCCAATTGTGCTGGCCGATGAAGATGCTCGCGCCGCCGAGCTTCAGTTCTGACGTGGAGAACGGCAGCACGATCTTCGTGGCCGTGGTGCCATGCTTGCGGATCAACTCGCGCTCGTTGGCGCGGATCGTGTGCTTGAGGATGAGCGCCTTGTTCAGCCGGCGGTTCTTAAACAGCGGCTTCTCTTTGTAGTCCTCGGTGGCGCTGAAACGCTCGAACGTCAGCGCCAGATTGAGAACGCGTGTGGTCGATCCGCTTTCGCGGACCTGCGATAGATCTTGCGTGCTCTTCTTGTGCTGCATGCCCCGCCGCCTCTCGGTCAGCGAGGCTTAGCAGGCGAGGTTTAAAGGATTTGTTAGCCCTCGCGCCTCAGCGCATCTTTTCGACTTGGCTGTATTCCAGATCGACGAGCGTCTCGCGGTTAAAGATCATGACCGCGACCTTCAGGCGCCCGCGCTCTTCATCCACTTCCGAGACAAGGCCCTCGAAGCTCTGGAACGGCCCGTCCGTCACGCGCACGCGCTCGCCAATCTCGAAGCTGATGATCGGGCGCGGCTTGGCCTGCGCGGCTTGTTCGGCCTGGCCGAGGATGCGCTTCACCTCAGCTTCGCTGACCGGCTGGGGTTTATTCTGTTGTCCGAGGAAGCCCGTCACCTTCGGCACGTTCTTCACAAGGTGATAGGCGTCGTCCGTCATGCGCATCTTTACGAGCACGTAGCCAGGAAAGTGGCGCTGCTCGCGAATGCGCTTTTGGTTGCGGTGCACTTCGACGACCTCTTCGGTCGGCACCTGAATGTCTTCGAACTGATCCTGCAGCCCTTGGCGCTCGGCCTGCTCGCGGATCGTCTCGGCGACACGCCGCTCAAAGTTCGAATAAGCGTGCACGATGTACCAGCGCGCGGGCGGGCCGTCGCGAACGGGTGTTTCGGGAGAGGCTTCAACGCTCATCAGTTCAATCCGAGAATCCAGCGGATGCCGTGTCCGGCGAGCCAATCGACGACGAAAAAGAAGATGGCCGCCAGGATCACCATGATGATGACCATGATGGTGGAGACGGTGACTTCCTGGCGCGTCGCCCAGGTCACCTTGCGCGCCTCCGCGCGCACCTCGCGGAAGAACGTCACTGGGCCCGTGCGGCGCTTGGGTTCCTCGCCGCGATCTGCGGTCTCACTTGTCATCGTCTAACCTCGTTCACGGCCCGCCCCATATGGGGAGAGACGGGCGATGGCAGGAGTGGAGGGACTCGAACCCCCGACACCCGGTTTTGGAGACCGGTGCTCTACCAGCTGAGCTACACTCCTAGCATTGATCTTTCTTGGGGTTTGGCCTGCCTTCCGGCCAGCCGCTCTAGGCCGGGAAATCCGGCCCCCAATCCGCATCGATGCAGGAAGGGCGTCCTTCTAAAGCCTTCGCGGGAGCCGTTCAAGCGGCGGGCGTTGCGCCCGGCTGTTGACGTGCGCCGGCGAACTCCAGCCATCAGCTTGGCGGAGGACCGCCGCTGTGTGGGAGAAAGGGCGGCAACGCGCCGGGGTAGCCCGCCGCGCTCTCAACGGCCAATGATGACGTCGCCTCCGCCGGCGATCCGGCGCGTCACCGGGCCCGTCACGCTGCCGACGACGATGTCGCCGGAGCCCGCGACCACGGCGTCGAGCGAGCGGGCGGCGCCTGGGAAAATCACCTCCCCCGCTCCGCCGACGAAGATCGTCATCGCGTCTGACCGTCCGCCCCCCATGATGACATCGCCGGAGCCCTGCACAGCGATGCGCACATCACCCGAGCGGACGGGACCGGTCCGCACGGAAGACGATCCGAAAATGGAGACGATCAAGCCCTGCTCTATCGCCCCAAGGGTCACAGCGCCCGAACCGGCGGCGCGAAGCTCAGCGCGTTCCACGGCGCCGCCGCGCACATTGCCGTTGCCAGCCAGGGCCAGATTCAGCGGACCCGCGACGTCGCCCAGAACCGTGTCCGCGCACGTCGCGAGCGCAATGCGGGCGCTTTGGGTCGGGCCAATGTGGGATTTCACCGCGCCTGAAATCGAAATCACGGCGTCGCGCGGCATCCGCACCCGCACGATCGGCAATTGGCTGTAGGTCAGCCGGCCGTGGCGCGCGAGCGTCACATCCTCCGCGTCGCAGCCGCGCACGCGCCCTACGCGCCCGTCCACAATCAGCCGGTCGCCCGAACGCCGCAGCCGCGGCTCAGGCAAGGGCCCGCGCTGTTCGATGTTGACGGCGATGTCCTCGCGGTCCTCGGCCGTCACCGCGAGCAGGGCGGCGGCATCGCGCACCTGAAGCTGACGCGCGCCATGGAAGATGGTCCATTCGATTGTGCGAGGCGGCGCATGCGCGCCCGGCGGCGCAGGAGGCGGCGGCGGGGACTGGGCCCATACGGGGCCCGTTGCGGCAAGAAGCGCCGCACACAGAGCGCCGGCCAGACGCATCGCTTTCTCCATCGTCTCGGCGCAGTCCTGAACGGCGCCCATTCGACACCAAGATGCACTTCCAAGCCCGCCTGGATGCAGAGGCTTCAGGAAAAATCCGCCCAGCAAAAAACCTTATGCGGAACAGGCTGTTAACTTGCGCAAGCAAAAGCCCCGGCGGATTGCTCCGCCGGGGCTCGTTGCCGTTCGGGTTTGCGGCTTAGTCGAGGATCTTGGCCACGACGCCGGAGCCGACGGTGCGGCCGCCTTCACGGATGGCGAAGCGGAGCTTCTC
>JBFWVZ010000019.1:0-17372 GCA_050246475.1 Hyphomonadaceae bacterium
GTCGGCGGCTCGGGCGGCGCGCCCGCACCGGATCGGCGCAGCGATGAAGATGAGCGCGTCACGTCTCTTCGCTATCTTTCTCTCAAATGTCTCTAGGGACAATTCCTTGTAGCCCTGCCCGCTTCCCGACGCTAGAGCGACCGATCGGTATTGACACCGGTTACCTCAGCATCATTGTGCAGTTTTCGCGCTATGGCAAGGTGGCGGACCTCGGCCAGTGAGCAGCAGAGTTTCATGACTTCTTGCGACGAGATTTTTGCCCTTGGGCCGGTGATCGCGGTGCTGACAATCGCGGACGCGGCGGACGCGGCGCCAGTCGCGGAGGCGCTTGCGCGCGGCGGGGTGCGCGGCATGGAAGTGACGCTGCGCACGCCAGCCGCGCTTGAAGCGATCACGGCAATGAACGCGATTGAGGATGTGATGTGCGGGGCGGGCACATTGCTTCGGGTGGAGGACGCCGATCGTGCGGGTGAAGCAGGCGCGCGGTTCCTCGTGAGTCCTGGACTTTCGGATGACCTGATGCGCGCGGCGGACGATTGGGGCGTGCCGATTTTGCCAGGCGTCGCCACCGCAACGGAGATCATGCGCGCGATGGCGCTTGGGTGCTCCGCGCTCAAGTTCTTTCCGGCCGAGGCGATGGGCGGCGCGGCGAGCGTCGCTGCGTTCGCGGGACCGTTTCCTGGCGTGCGCTTTTGCCCGACGGGCGGCATCACGCTGGAGAACGCGCCAGACTATCTTTCACTCAAGAACGTCGGGTGCGTCGGCAGTTCGTGGCTTGCGCCGCAGGATGTGATCGCGCGCCGCGATTGGGCCGAGATCACGCGGCGGGCGAAGGCGGCGACCGCGCTGCGTTAGATGTGGATCGCGTGCCCGAGCGCCCGGAGGGCGGCTTCGTGGAAGGCTTCGCTCATAGTCGGGTGCACATGGATCGTGCCCGCGACATCCTCCAGCATGGAACGCATCTCCAGGACGTGCGCGAATTCGCCGGAGAGCTCGCTCGCGTGGGCGCCGACAGCCTGGACGCCCAGGATCAGGTGATCGCCCTTGCGCGCGACGACGCGTATGAAGCCGCCGTCGTCGCCCGCTTCGGTCGAGAGCGCGCGGCCGTTGGCGGAGAGCGGGAAGCTTGCAGTGATGATCTCTTGGCCGCGGGCGCGCGCTTCATCGGGCGAGAGGCCGGCGGAGATGATCTCAGGTTCAGTGAAGCAGACGGCGGCGATGGCGACGGGATCAAATTGGCGGTCGGCGCCGGCGATGATGTCGGCGACCATTTCACCTTGCGTCGCGGCTTTGTGCTCCAGCATCGGCTCGCCGACGAGATCGCCGATGGCGTAGACGCCGCGCATCGAGGTGCGGCAGCGGGAATCCACTTTGACGAAGCGGCCGTCCATATCGACCGCCATCGTCTCCAGGCCCCAGCCTTCGGTGTTGGGGCGCCGGCCGACTGTGACGAGGATTTTGTCGGCGGGAAGTTCGAGCGCTTTGCCCTCCTCCGTCTCGATGACGAGGGCGCCTGCCTTGTGTGCCTTGGCGCGCGCGCCGAGATGCAGCGCGACGCCGTTCTTCTCCAGCCATTTGCGGACGGGGGCGACGAGCTCCTTGTCGTAGAGCGGGAGAATCTGCCTCTCCGCTTCGACGACCGTCACCTCGGCGCCCATCTTGCGAAAGGCTATGCCAAGCTCCAAGCCGATATAGCCGGCGCCGACGACGACGAGCTTCTTCGGCATGTCGGACAGTGACAGCGCTTCCGTTGATGAGATCACGTCGGCGCCGAATTTGAGGAACGGCAATTCGACCGGAAGGGAGCCGGTTGCGAGAATGACGTTCTCGGCTTCGATCGTCTCTTCGCCTTCTTTCGTTTTCACGATGCAGGTTTTGGCGTCAGTGAAGCGGGCGTGGCCGTTCAGCACGCGCACTTTCGCGCGCTTGAGCAGTGCGCCAACACCGCCGTTCAATTTATCGACGATGGTTTCCTTCCAGCGCACCGTCTCTTTGAGATCGAGCGATGGCGCGGACTTGAGCGAGATGCCGAGCTTTCCCTTGCCGACCTTCTCACTCATCGATTTGAACTCGCTCGCAGCGTGGATGAGCGCTTTCGAGGGGATGCAGCCGCGGATGAGGCAAGTGCCGCCGAGGCGATCCTGCTCAACCAGAATCGTATCGAGCCCTAGCTGTCCCGCGCGAATGCCGGCGACGTAGCCGCCCGGCCCGCCGCCGACGATCAGCACCTTGCACTGATGCTTGCTCATGCGCCGCCCATGAAGAGCGTGGCGGGATGCTCAAGCGCGGCCTTCACGCGCTGGATGAACTCGGCGGCGTCATAGCCATCGACAACGCGGTGATCGAAGGAGGACGAAAGGTTCATCATCTTGCGCACGGCGATGTGGCCGTCGCGCACGACGGGGCGTTCGACGATCTTGTTGGGGCCGATGATGGCGACTTCGGGATGGTTGATGACGGGCGTCGTCACTACGCCGCCAAGCGGACCCAAGCTCGTGATGGTGATCGTGGCGCCGGAAAGCTCCTCCTTCGTCGCCTTGCCGTCCCGCGTGGCTTGCGCGACGCGGGCGATTTCGGCGGCGCTGTCCCAGAGGTCGCGCGCTTCAGCGTGCTTCACCACGGGAACGATGAGGCCGTTCGCGGTTTGCGTGGCGATGCCGATGTGGACGGGATGGTGGCGATGGACGACGCCCGCTTCATCGTCGAACGTCGCGTTGATCTGCGGATAGTCCGGCAGGATCTGGCAGAGCGCGCGCATCATAAAGGGCAAAAGCGTGAGCTTCGGCTGATCGGCGCGCTTGGTGGCGTTCAATTGCTGGCGGAGCGCTTCCAGCTCAGTGACATCCACCTCCTCCACGTAAGCGAAGTGAGGGATGCGGCGTTTCGCTTCGGCCATCTTCTCCGCGATCTTGCGGCGGAGGCCGATGACTTTGACTTCGTCGGCGCCTTCGCGGCGCGCGTATCCGGCCGCTGGCGCGCGCGCCGTTCGCGGCGCTCCGCGATTGGCGGAGAGATAGGCGTCGAGATCCTCATGTCCAATGCGGCCCGCGGGGCCGCTGCCGGGAACGAATTGGAGTTCGACGCCCAAGTCTCGCGCGCGCTGACGCACCGCGGGCGATGCGAGGGGCTTGTCATCGGGCGTCGTGCGGGTCGCGAAGGCGTTCGATGCGGCGGATGCGACGGGCGCAGGCGCCGCTCGCTTTTCTGGTTCGGCCTTTGGCTGCGCCGCCTTCGGCGCAGGCTTTGCTTCTTGCTTGGGCGCAGGCGCGGCGGCCTTGCCGTTGCCCTTCGGCTGCTGACCGGCGCCTTCGACTTCGAACACGACGAGCGAAGCGCCTATCGCGGCCATTGTGCCTGGTTCACCGTTCAACTCGACGACCTTGCCGGAAACGGGCGATGTGATCTCGACCGTCGCCTTGTCCGTCATCACGTCGGCGAGGGGCTGATCCTCCTCAACAATATCGCCGACCGCAACGTGCCAAGCGACGAGTTCGGCCTCTGCGGTGCCTTCGCCGATGTCCGGCAGTTTGAAGACGTACGTGCCCATCTCGCGCCCCTAGGCTTTCATCGTTCGCGTCAGCGCATCGGCGACTCGCGACGGCCCAGGGAAATACTCCCATTCGAAGGCGTGCGGATAGGGCGTGTCCCAACCCGTCACGCGCGCGATGGGCGCTTCGAGATGGTAGAAGCAATGCTCCTGCACGAGCGCGACAAGCTCGGCGCCGAAACCCGATGTGCGCGTGGCTTCATGCACGACGACGCAGCGGCCGGTTTTCTCAACGCTTGCGACGATCGTTTCAATATCGAGCGGCACGAGCGTGCGCAGGTCGATCACCTCGGCATCGACGCCCGCGTGCTCGGCGCCGGCAAGTGCCACGTGAACCATCGTGCCGTAGGCAAGAATGGTGACGTCTTCACCTTCGCGCACGACCTGCGCTTTGCCGAGCGGGACAGTGTAGTGGCCGTCGGGCACGTCGCTCGCGGCGTGTTTCGACCATGGCTGCATCGGTTTTTCGTGCCAGCCGTCAAAGGGGCCGTTGTAGAGGCGCTTCGGCTCAAAGAAGAGGACGGGATCGTCATCCTCGATGGCGGCGATGAGGAGGCCCTTTGCGTCATAGGGATTGGAGGGAATGACGGTCTTCAAGCCCGCGACGTGGGTGAAGAGCGCTTCGGGGCTTTGGCTGTGCGTTTGGCCGCCGAAAATGCCGCCGCCATAGGGCGTGCGCAGCGTCAAAGGCGCGGTGAAATCGCCGGCGCTCCTATAGCGCAAGCGCGCGGCCTCGCTAACGAGCTGATCGTAACCCGGGTAGATATAGTCGGCGAATTGGATCTCGATGACGGGACGCAGGCCGTACGCGCCCATGCCGATGGCCGTTGCGACGATTCCCCCCTCGGCGATCGGCGCATCGAAGCAGCGCGTCATGCCGTGTTTCTTCTGCAAGCCATCCGTTGCGCGGAACACGCCGCCGAAATAACCGACGTCCTCGCCGAAGATGAGAACATCGGGATCGCGCGTCAGCATCACGTCCATGGCGCTGTTCAACGCCTGGATCATGTTCATGGTCGCCATCGCTCTTAAGTCCCCTGCTCTTGGCGCTGACGGCGAATGTGCCAAGGCGTTTCCTTATACACGTCCTCGAACATTTCCTTCACGCTCGGGCGCGATTGGCCGAGCGTGCCGACGGCTTCCGATTCCTTTCCGGCGGCTTTGACAATTTCGGCGACATCCTTCTCCATCGCCTTGTGCTTGGCGTCCGACCATTCGCCGAGCGCGATCAAGTGCTGCTTCAAGCGCTCGACTGGATCGCCGAGCGGCCACTTCTCCGCCTCCTCCGCAGGGCGGTAGCGCGCGGGGTCGTCGCTCGTCGAGTGCGGCGCGGCGCGATAGGTGAAGTGCTCGATGAGCGTTGGGCCAAGATTGGCGCGCGCGCGCTCCGCCGCCCACTGCGTCGCGGCATACACGGCGAGAAAATCATTGCCGTCAACACGCAGGCCCGGGAGGCCATAGCCGATGCCGCGCGCGGCGAAGGTCGATTGCTCGCCGCCGGCGATGCCTTGGAACGTCGAGATAGCCCATTGATTGTTGACGACGTTCAGGATGACTGGCGCGTGGTAGACGGACGCGAACGTCAACGCCTGGTGGAAGTCGCCCTCGGCTGTCGAGCCTTCGCCGATATAGGCGCACGCAATGCGGTTATCGCCCTTGAAGGCCGAGGCCATCGCCCAGCCGACCGCTTGCGGAAATTGGGTGCCGACGCCGCCCGAAATCGAAAAGAAACCGTGCGCCTTCGATGAATACATGACGGGCAGCTGGCGGCCCTTCATCGGATCCTTCGCGTTCGAATAGATCTGATTCATCATGTCCACGAGCGGATAGCCGCGCGCGATGAGCAGCGCTTGCTGGCGATAAGTCGGGAAGCACATGTCGTCGCGCGAGAGCGCGAGCGCGGCGGCGGTGGCGACGGCCTCCTCGCCGGTGCACTTCATGTAGAAACTCGTCTTGCCCTGACGCTGCATGCGGAACATGCGATCGTCGTAAGCGCGCGTGAGCAACATGATGCGCAGGCCTTCGCGCAGCGCGTCAGCGCTCAAACGCGGATTCCACGGGCCAATCGCTTCACCATCTTTGTTCAGTACGCGGATGAGCGAGAGGGAGAGATCGCGCGCGGCGACGGCGGAGACGTCAATTTCGGGTCTGGGTGTCTCGCCGGCTTCCGGAAATTTCATGCCGGAGAAATCGACCGCGTCGCCGGGGCGGGCCTTGGGCGCGGGGATGTGAAGCGTAAGCTTGGGTTCGTTTTTCATGAAGGCGCCATACGAGAGCCAAAGCGACGCAACGGCAAGCGCCGCGCACGCCCTGCTTGACGGCGCGCTCACACCCGATGCTGGGGAGCGGGTTTAACCTTTTTCGCCCGGTTTGTCCGGTCCAAATAATCGAAAGCCAACGTTAATTTCGCCAGTTCTTGCCCTCAATCGGCATCGATTGGGCCAATTCTTTTCCCGCCGGATTGTGCAGCGCCGAAGGCGCCTTAGCGGTTCGAGACGAAGGTGATGCTGTTCTCGCGTCGAATGACGCGCGCCTCGCGTTGGGCGGGCTGTCTCGGCTCGTTGCGAACGATCATCGGCTGGCTGGGGCGTTGGTGCGTAGGCCGGGCCGCGGCGGCAGGCTCTAGACCGGCGATAGCCACGCCGATCACATTGCCCTCCGCATCGCGCGACACGCCCGTGACGCGGCCGAGCAGCGCACCGTCATCGCCGCGCACTTCCATGCCGACAGGCGCGGTCCCCTGTTGCGCCGCCGCCGGCGCTGCAAGCGCGCAAAAAGCGAGTGCTGAACAAAGAATCGTGCGCATGGCGTATCCGCGCTGAGGCGGCCCCTTTTTCATTCTCCGATAACGAAACAACGAAAGGGGCGGCGCAGGGTTCCGGCTGTTTAAGAAACGCGCTGAAGCGGCGGGAACGAAGCGGAATGCGACGCATTGGTGTGCAGGCTTCAGGGACTGGATCCGAGAGATGGCGCAAGCGCCGGATTGGCTCATCAACGGGTCTGGGGCGGTCGCGGGGCTCTGCTCAATGGCGAGCTTCGTGCCGCAACTCATCAAGATCGCTCAGGAGCGCGCGGCGCCCGGCATCTCGACTCGAATGTTTGCGATCACCGTCGTCGGATTTGGGTGCTGGACCATATACGGCTTGTTCTCGCAGAGCTGGCCGGTCGCGATTTCCAACACCGTCTCTGGCGCGTTGGCCGCTGCGATTTTGGCGTTGAGGCTTCGCTATGGCGACGCATCGGATTGACCGCGCGGCTCGCGATCCGCACATATCGTTGCGGAGAGAAACGATGGAATATCTTCACACGATGGTGCGCGTGCGCGATCTCGACGCGGCGCTGGACTTCTATTGCGCGAAGCTCGGCTTGCAGGAGATGCGGCGCGTCACGAACGAGGCCGGGCGGTTTACACTCGTTTTCCTTGCCGCGCCTGGCGATGCCGGGCGCGCAAAGGAGAACTCCGCGCCGATGGTCGAGCTCACCTATAATTGGGATCCCGAAGATTATGCGGGCGGACGCAATTTCGGACATCTCGCCTATCGCGTCGATAATATCTACGATGCTTGCCAGCGCCTTCAAGACGGCGGCGTCACCATCAACCGCCCGCCGCGCGACGGACGCATGGCGTTCGTGCGCTCTCCGGACGGCATTTCAATCGAGCTGCTGCAAAAGGGCGACGCACTGCCGCCGGCGGAGCCGTGGGCGTCCATGCAAAACACCGGCGCTTGGTGAACCCTATCGGTCGTCTTCTTCGGGCTCGTCCGGCACAGGCTGCGTGATCGAGGGTGGATCGCTGGCGGGAAATGTATCCTCCAGTTCGCGATCCAGTTCTTCTTCGATTTCGCGTTTGGTTTTGAGTGGACGTTCGCTCATCGCGGGCCTCTTTGCTAACATGTGGGCGCCTGGGGCGCGATGGAAAGCCCTTGCCTTGCCGCATGCGCGTGTTCGGCCTATCTATCAGGCCTCATGAAATCGGACGGCGCAGCCTCGCAGACGCTTGCGGCGCATAGCGTCGCGCTCGACTTGACGCGCGATGCGCTTTTTCTCGACCTTGACGGCACGCTTTCGCCTTTTGCTCCAGCGCCGGAGGCCGTTCCGTTCGATCCGGCGCTCTCGCGCCTGCTCGCGCAGATCAGCGCACGTGCACGCAACGCTCTCGCGATAATCAGTGGGCGGACTATTCGCGACGTTGACAGGATTGTCGGGGGCGCCGTGCGCTGCGTGGCCGGCGTGCATGGACTTGAACGTCGCGCGGCTGACGGTGCGATCGAGCGCGCGCCGCCTCATCCCAACCTCGCCGCGGCGCGCGCGGCGCTTGGGACTCATTCCGGCGGGGGCGTCGAGATAGAGGACAAGAATCTTAGCGTGGCGGTGCATTTTCGCCGTGCGCCCGAAAAGAGCGCCGAACTGCGCGACGCGGCCGTTCGCATCGCGCGAGCCAACGGTCTCACCGTTCAGTTCGGCCACATGGTCGCGGAGGTCCGTTCCCCGGGACCATCCAAGGGCGACGCACTTAGAGCCTACATGCGCTCTCCCCCCTTTTCCGGCCGGCGGCCGATCTTCGTCGGCGACGATTTGACCGATGAGCACGCTTTTGACGCGGCCGCTCTGGCCGGCGGCCTCGGGGTGCTCGTCGGACCGGCGCGTGACACGCGCGCGACGGCGCGGCTTGCCGATGTCGCGGCCGTCCGCGCCTGGCTTCGCCGGCACGCGGAGGAAGGCCAATGACCGGGCGGCTCATCGTCATTTCAAACCGGGTCAACCCGCCGAACGACGAGGGCGCGGGCACGACCGGCGGGCTCGCCATGGCGCTCGCGTCCGCGCTGCGCGAGTATCAGGGCGTTTGGTTCGGCTCGAGTGGAGAAACGACGGATAAGTTCACCGGACACCTCTCGATGCAGCGGGTCGGCGGCGTCACAATCGCTCTCGTCGATCTCGAGCCTCAGGACCGTGACGAATATTATAATGGCTATGCCAACCGCACGCTTTGGCCGCTCTTTCACCATCGCGTCGATCTCACGGCTTACGAGCGCACCTATGATGAAGGCTATGTTCGCGTAAACCGGCGCTTCGCCGAAACCGCTCGGCCGCTGGTGGAGCCCGATGATTTCGTCTGGGTGCACGACTACCATCTTATCCCGCTCGCGCGCGAGCTGCGGCAGATGGGCGTGCAAAACCGCATCGGCTTCTTCCTGCACATACCGTGGCCGGCGCGCCGCTTGTTCGTGACGCTGCCGCGTCATCGCCAGCTCGCCGAGGCGCTCTTCGCTTATGACCTGATCGGCTTTCAGACGCAGGATTCGCTCGACGCCTTTCGCGACTACGTTTGCGATGAGGCGGGGGGAAAGGCGTTCGATGACGGACGCCTGGAAGCGTTTGGCAGAACCACGCGCGCCGGCGCTTTTCCCATCGGCATCGATCCGGCCGAGTTCGCGCGCTCCAGTCAGAGCCCTCAAGCGAGCGAAAGTTTCGCGCGAATGAAGGAGAGCCAGGCAGGACGTAAAATGATCCTTGGCGTCGATCGCCTCGACTATTCGAAAGGCCTTGAGGAGCGCTTCCTCGCCTATGACCAATTCCTGCACGACAATGCCGACCAGCGGGAGAAGGTTTTTCTGTTACAGATCGCGCCGCCCTCGCGCGACGAAGTGGACGCCTATCAGGAAATACGCGCGAAACTTGACGCCATCTCGGGCCGTATCAACGGCAACTATGCGACGATCGACTGGGTGCCGGTGCGCTACGTAAACACCTCGTTTCGCCGAGACGAACTTGCCGGCATTTATCGCGCCGCGCATATCGGGCTCGTCACCCCCCTGCGCGACGGCATGAATCTCGTGGCCAAGGAATATGTCGCCGCGCAGGATCCAGGCGACCCAGGCGTTCTCATCCTTTCGCGCTTCGCTGGCGCGGCGGCCCAAATGAAGGACGCTCTGATCATCAATCCCTACAGCCGCGAGGACCTTTCAGACGCGATCAAGCGCGGTCTCACGATGGGCAGGGAGGAGCGGATCCGACGCTGGGAGGCGCTGATGCATGGCGTGCAGACTGACGATGTCGCGTCTTGGCGAGATAATTTTGTGCGGGCGCTGCGCGCCGCCGCGATCAACGCACCGCCGTCCACGGCCGCGACAGCAACACGGCGCAATTGATTAGGCCGACGAGCGAATAGGTCTGAGGGTAGTTGCCCCACAGCGCCCCGTCCTCAAGGCTCGTATCTTCGGAGAGAAGGCCTGCGGACGTGAGGCGCGAGAGCATGTCGGCGAACCATTCGCGCGCCTCCTCCGTGCGACCGGTGCGGGCCAGGGCTTCGATGAACCAGAATGTGCAGAAATTGAACGCCGTCTCCGGGGCGCCGAAATCGTCGGGCGCGGAGTAGCGCATCAAGTGGCGCCCGCGCGCCAGACTTTCTTCGACGGCGGCCAGTGTCGCGCGATAGCGATCATCATCCGGCGACAGGAAGCGCGTCTCGATGAGTTGAAGCAAGCTCGCATCGATCTCGTCGCCGCCGAACGTAGCCGCGAAGCGGCCGAGTTCGGGGCGCCATGCCTCCGCTTCGATTGTCGCGCCGATTTCGCCGGCGCGCGCACGCCACAGGGCCTCGCGGTCCGGCAGTCCAAGCTTGTTCGCGGCGTTGGCCAGGCGATCGCAGGCCGCCCAGCACATGACGGCCGAATAAGTATGCACCGCCGCACGCGTGCGGAACTCCCAGAGGCCAGCATCGGGTGCGGCAGCCATTTCGTAGGCTTTGTCACCAACACGCTCCATGGCGCGAAAATCGTCCACGCCAGAGGGGCGAAGCAGACGCTCGTCGAAGAAGGCCTGCACGCTGGACAGGATTATTTGTCCGTACACGTCATTTTGACGCTGGACATAGGCTTGGTTTCCCGAGCGGACAGGCCCCATTCCACGATAGCCGGGGAGCGTTTCGATTTGCCGCTCGCTGAGTTCGGCCTCGTATCCGACGCCGTAGACTGGCTGCATCGCGCCGTCGGCGCTTTGATCGATCAAATTGCGAAGATAAGAGAGGTAGCCTTCGAGAATATCGACCGCGCCGAGGCGGTTGAGCGCCTGGATCGTATAATAGGCATCGCGCAACCAGCAGAACCGATAATCCCAGTTCCGCCCGCTCCCCGGCGCTTCGGGAATTGACGTGGTGAGCGCGGCGACGATCGCGCCCGTCTCCTCGTACACGCAGAGCTTCAAGGCGATCGCGGCGCGGATTACTTCATTTTGCCAATCGAGCGGCAGTGTGAGCGTGCGGACCCAATCGCGCCAGTACGCGGCCGTCTCCTTGGCCATGGCGTTCATCGATGCGGCGAGGTCTCCGACGAAGGACTCGTCGGGGCCGAGATAGAAGACCTGCTCCTGCTCCAGCAGATAGGAGCGCGCGTTGAGCACGTGCGAGACGGGCGCGTTCGTCGTGAGACGGAGCGTCTTGCCCGAGCCCAGATACCGGATGTGGTTGGAGCCCCATGTCCGTTCCGCGTCGCGGGCGCCCCAATCCGCCGTGGGAGCCAGGCGCATACGGATGCGCGGCGAACCGCTCACCGGGCGGACGATGCGGACGAAGGCGATCGGCCTGAAAACGCGCCCAAGGCGTTTGTACCGAGGGCAAAAATCGACGATCTCGACAACGCCCCCCTTCTCATCAGTCAACCGCGTCGTCAGGATCGCGGTGTTGCGCGCGTAGCTTTGCTCTGCGGCCGCGAGCCCTTCGAGATCGACGGCCCAGATGCCGCGCGCGGTCTCGCTGGCGGGATCCTCTCCGCTGAGCAATGCGGAAAAGAAGGGATCGCCGTCCACGCGCGGCGTGCACGCCCAGACGTATCGCCCATATCTGTCTATCAGCGCGCTCGCCGCGCAATTGCCGACGGGCGCCAAATCAAGGTCGCCGTGTGTTGTATTCGCCAAGTCCCCGACTCCGCTGCCTTGCACCGCAATCTAGCCTACACGCGCCAACGACAAGGCGCTTCTAGACTGCGAACAGCGCCGCCAAATGCGCATTCAGGAACTTCCCTGCTGAGTCATGGCTTGCGCGCAAGGCACGAAAGCGTTCTGCCATCGGATAGAGCAAATCGACATCAGCCCGCGTCAATGTGTGGCGCTTGGCCCAATGGGGACGTCCGCCGTGCGCCCGAAAGATACGTTCGGCGTCCGCAAAAGGACCGCGCCACGGCATGCGCGCATATTGATGCATGGAGATCGAGGCGCCGGGACCGGCGTTGAATGGGCTCAGCCAGATATCGTCAGCGGCGGCAAGGCGAAACTCGAACGGAAAGGTCACCGCAAGGTTCTTCCGTTTGATCCAGGCGATCACCTCTTTGAGCGCGCGCCACCCTTCAGAGCGCGGGAGCTCGTACTCCATTTCTTCGAACTTCACCGTGCGTTCGGAGGGAAATATTCTATACGCCGGGCCGATGCGGCGCGTGTTGAGGCCTGGACGAAGGATAGTTCGCTGAAGAGGCTTCGTTAGAAACGGCAGCGACGTGCAGAGATCGCAGTAGCGTTTGAACGCGGCGTCGTCATCCTTGCGCTCGCGCATTGGCCGCTCAGGCGTCGGCGCGACGTTGAGCCGCTTCAGCAAGGCGTGTTCGCCATAGGCAAAGACGAAGAACTCGACATGGCGGTTCGATCCGGCGAGTTCGCTCCAGCGCTCCTCAATCTCAGCGAGGGGCAAGGTTTCCAGATGCTCTTCGAGGTGATAGGCCGGCAGAACGTCGATCTCGATGGCCAGCGCGATGCCTGTCATGCCTAGCGAAAGACGCGATGCTTGGTAGAGATCGGGATGTTCTGTCTCGCTCGCCGTGACAATGGACCCATCCGCCAGCATCAGCCGGAAGCCGCGTGCGGCGGTTGAGAGCGAGCCTAGTTCAGCGCCCGTGCCATGGGTGCCCGTCGCGATCGCGCCGGCGAGCGCTTGGGGATTCACATCTCCCTGATTGATGAGCGAGAGGCCCTGGGCCCAAAGCGCTTCCGTGAGCTTCGCCAAACTCCAGCCGGCCGGCGCCCAGACGCGGCCGGCGCTTTCACTCGGCGCGATCTCTCGATCGAGCGCCGCAAGCGAGAGAAGCGTTCCATCCGTTTCGCAGAGCGGCATGAAGGAATGGCCGGCGCCCGCGACGCGCACCTTGTGCGACGCATCGACGATTGCCGCGAGTTCGGCTTCCGTGCGCGGGCGCGCCATGCGTTGCGGCGCGGCGCGGACGCTGCCGGACCAATTCGACCATGCCGTCATGGAGTTGCCTCCGAGCTGGTGGACCTGAGGGGGATCGAACCCCTGACCTCCGCATTGCGAACGCGGCGCTCTCCCAGCTGAGCTACAGGCCCTCCGTCGGGAGCGGCGGGTATAACGCGGCGCCGGGGGGCGTCAAGGCGCGCCGCCCTTGCCCCTCAGCGGCGACGCGGGCTAGACGGCCAGTTCGCGCGCACCCGGAGAGACAATGCCCGGCCTCGTCCCCGCCCTGATCGACATCGTCAACGTCATCCTCAATCTTTTCATCGTCTTGCTGATCGTTCAGGCGGTGCTTTCGTGGCTCATCGCGTTCGACATGATCAGCCGGCGCTCGCCGATCGTGGACACGCTCTGGCGCTTCACGACCGCGATCTCCAATCCGGTGCTGCGCCCGCTCAGGCGGATCATTCCGCCGATCTCGGGCGTCGATCTCGCGCCAATGGTGCTGATCCTTCTGATCATCGCGATTCAGCGTCTGCTGCCCGTCGTGCTGCTCGGAGCCCGCTAAAGGTGAGCGCTGCGCTGATCGACGGAAACGCCATCGCGGCCGACATTCGCGAGAAGGTTAAGCAAGCAGCGGAGACGTTGCGGGCGCAATACGGGGCCGCGCCCGAGCTTGCGGTGATGCTCGTCGGCGAGGATCCCGCCAGCCAGATCTATGTGCGCAACAAGGTGCGCGACACCGAGCAGGCCTCGATGCGCTCGCACGAGATCCGCCTGCCGGCGGAGACGACGGAAGCGGATGTGGTCTCGCGCGTGCGCACGCTCTCCGCCGATCCCGACATTGACGGCGTGCTTGTGCAGTTGCCGCTTCCGAAGCACATCCATGAGGCACGCGTGCTCGCGGCGCTCGACCCGGCGAAAGACGTCGATGGACTGACGGAACTGAGCGCGGGGCGCCTCGTGCTCGGCAAGGAGGGCTTGCGGCCCTGCACGCCGAGCGGCTCCGTCATTCTCGCACATAGCGTGGCGAAAGATTTGACCGGCGCGCATTGCGTTGTGATTGGGCGCTCCATCCTCGTCGGCAAACCGACCGCCCTCCTCTTCCTCGAGCAGAACTGCACGGTCTCAATGGCGCACTCGAGAACGCGCGATTTGCCCGCGCTCTGCCGAGAGGCGGATATTCTTGTGGCGGCGGTTGGTCGCGCGGAGATGGTGCGCGGCGATTGGGTGAAGCCAGGGGCGATCGTCATCGATGTCGGGATCAACCGCATTCCCGCGCCCGAGAAAGGCGAAGGCAAGACGCGCGTCGTGGGCGATGTCGCGTTTGCCGAAGCGAAAGAGGTCGCGCGGGCGATTACGCCTGTGCCAGGCGGCGTCGGCCCGATGACGCGCGCCTGCCTGCTGCGCAACACTGTCTTCGCGGCATGCGCGCGGCGGGGATGGGAAGTCCCCGCCGCGCTCGCCTAAACGATCGGGCGCCCGCCTAGCTCGTGTGCGTTCCCGTCGGCGACATCGGATCGCCAGGGGGTTCCGCCGGCGGCGTCGTCGGGGGGCCCTCTCCGCGGCCGAGCCGCGAATTGCGATACCCGAACAGCGCGTAAATCAGCACGCCCACAATGATGTAAACGACCAAGATGCCGAGCGCGACCGGATCGCGTTGGAAGTTCGGATCCGGCGTGCCGACGAGATTGCCGAGAATGTCGACGCCGATGCCCTTCGACACGATGTCGATGACGATCGGGCCCATCATGAAGAGGACGCAGAAGATGACGCCGAGGATCGGCGTCAGCGGATAGAACGGAACCTTGAAGGGCCGCGGCAGGCCGGGCTCGTGCCGGCGCAGATACATTACGCTGATGCAGACGATCGCGAATGCAAGCGCGGTGCCCAAGCTCACCAAATCGCCCAAAACGCCAAGCGGCAGGACGGCCGCGGCGACGGCGATGATGATGCCGAGGAGCAGCGTGCCGGTCGCCGGCGTTTTGAAGCGCGGATTGACGACGCTGAAGACGCGCCAGATCAGACCGTCGCGCGCCATCTGATAGAAGACGCGGGTTTGGCCGAACATCAGGACGAGCATCACCGATGAAAGGCCGGTGAAGGCGCCGATCTTGATGATGAGCGAGAAGAGATTGAGTTGACCGGATTCCGTGAAGGGCCAGGAGATGATCGCCCAGGTCGGGTTCATGCGATCGACCGCGACGGCGATCGGTTCCGGCACGGCGAGTTCGCGGAAGGGCACGATGCCCGTCATCACCGCCGAGACGGCCATGTAGAGGATCGTCACGATGAAAAGCGATCCGAGGATGCCGATGGGCAGATCGCGCTGCGGGTTTTTCGCTTCGCCCGCGGCGGTGGAGACCGCTTCGAAGCCCACGTACGCGAAGAAGACGAGCGAAGCGGCGCGGAAGACGCCCGCCCAACCGTAAGAGAAGCCGCCTTCGTTTTCGGGGATGAAGGGCGTCCAGTTCGCGGGGTTCACATAGAGCACGCCGACCGCGATGAAAGCCAAGAGCACCGAGACTTTGATGAAGACGATGACGTTGTTGACGGTGGCGCTTTCGGAAACGCCGAGCACGAGAAGGAATGTGACAGCGAGAATGCCGAGGGCGCCGACGAGATTAAAGCTGTTCGTCATCTGCAGGACGCCGTCTTGGAATTGCAGCGTCGATCGCGAGAGCGTTTCGGGAATGATCACGCCGAAATCGCCGAGCAGTGAGACGACGTAGCCTGTCCAGCCGGCGGCGACGGTTGAAGCCGCGACGCCGTATTCCAAGAGAAGGAGCCAGCCCATGGCCCAGGCGAAGACCTCGCCCATCGTCACGTAGGAATAGGTGTAGGCTGAGCCCGGCACCGGCATGGTCGAGGCGAGTTCGGCGTAGCAGAGGGCGGCGAAGACGCAGGCGAGGCCAGAGATAATGAAGGAGATGATGACGGCGGGGCCGGCGAAGTTCGCGGCGGCCGTGCCGGTTATGACGAAAATCCCTGCGCCGATGATGCAGCCGACGCCCAGCGACACCAGGTTCAGCGGCCCTAGGGTTCGCTTCAGTTCACCGGCCTGAAATTCCGCCTGCACATGCCCGACGGGCTTGCGCTGAAACAAGCGCCCTTGCGCCATGCATCCCTCCCCTTGGCGCAAGGCGCGCCGGATTTGGGCGGGAGGCTATGCCGGGCGCTAGGCCCCGGCAAGCGCCCTCAGACGGACGCTAGCCCGCCTGCCCGATGCGAGGCGGCATGACCCCTAGGCCGTGCGAGGGGCCGAAGGCGCGATCGAGCGTCTTCGTCGAATCCCGGGCGAGTTCAATGGCTTCGGTCAAGAGCTGCAACACGCGGACGTTGTTGGCCACAACGTGTTGGCATTCGGGGCGCTCATCGGCGGAGACTTTTGCGCAGCGCGCCATGACGTCTGAGCGGATGATCGTGAGGAGATCCTCCAGGCGGTAGCCGGCGGGGTTCTCTTCCGAGATCAGCAAACGGGGCATCGCGCTCTCCTATCCTTGAGGAAGGCTAGCCAAGCGGCGTCAAGATCGCGTTAAGACCTCCGCCATGATTCGAGCTGTGCTGTGGGATTTCGGGGGCGTCTTCACCACCTCCCCGTTCGAGGCGTTCAACGCGTATGAGGAAGAGCGCGGGCTGCCGAAGGATTTCATCCGGCGCCTCAACGCGACCAATCCGGATACGAACGCGTGGGCGCAGTTTGAATCGAACCGCGTCTCCGGCCCGGAGTTCGACGAGCTCTTCTTCCAGGAGAGCGGCGGCAAGGTGCGCGGCGCCGACGTGATGAACCTCATCTATGGGCGCCTCAGACCGAAGGTGATCGGCGCGCTCGAAACCTGCAAAGGCGCGGGGCTCAAGAACGGCCTCATCACCAACAATGTCGCGAGCGACCGCCCCCAGGCGCCCGAACTCGCGGCGGTCTTTGCGCAATTCGACCATGTGATCGAGAGCAGCAAAGCGGGCCTCCGCAAGCCCGACCCGCGCATCTACGCGCTCATGTGCGAAGCGCTCGACGTTGAAGCGCGGGATTGCGTTTTCCTCGACGATCTCGGAATCAATCTGAAACCCGCGCGCGCGATGGGCATGACGACCATCAAGGTCGAAAGCGAAGCGCAGTTGCTCAGCGATCTCGCGGCGGCGACGGGGCTTTCGCTTTAGCGCGGCGCCAAGAGCGGCAAACCCGCTTCTGCGCGAATTTCGTTCCAGACCGCGGCCTCCCACACGCCCCAGCGCGCCTGCACCTCCTCCCATTCTTCGTCCTGACCCGCCAAGAGCCGCTTGAGCTTCGCGCGGAGGCTTGCCTTGATTGCTACGTCCTCCTCCATGCTCATTTCGGACGCCGGGGCATTGTTGAGGCGCTCCGCTACGCGGCTCCACAGATCAGCCTCACGCACATTCCCAACGAAAAGCGCGGTTTGCGCGCGGGCGAGCGCGGCGCGGCCATGCCCTGCGTTGTCGTTTGGATCGGGCATGCGGCGAGATTTCTTCTTCGACATCGTTCCTCCGTTTCCGGACTATCTAGCCCTCCCCCTGGAGGGGGGAGGGTTGGGAGGGGGTGAGGAACGCGCGCTTCGTTTTGAGAAGTGAAGTTCTGAACCGCCTCACGCACTCCTCACCCTCCCCCTTTGATTCCCCCTCCCCTCCAGGGAGGGG
>JBFWVZ010000020.1:0-11632 GCA_050246475.1 Hyphomonadaceae bacterium
GGACGGCGTGCGCGAGCCGCTCAACCGCCGCACCGCGGTCACCATCAGCTTCTACTAGGACCGCTCAGGTCCAGTGGACGGACGGGCCCGGCGAAAGCCGGGCCCGTTTTCGTTAGGGCGCCCCTGCCTGGACGCGCCGGATCGCCCCTGGCAGAAGGGCGCGCATGACAAGCGCTTCAGTTCGGACTGCGGCGGGCTTGGCCGATTCAAACGTCCAAACCGCCCTCGAACGCCTGGACGCCCAAGGCGACGCGCTCATTGCGCGCACACTCGAGTGGTCCGCGATCAATTCCGGATCCCGAGAGATCGCGGGCCTCGCGCGTATGCGCGATGCGCTGCTGGAGGCCGTCTCTGTGCTGCCAGGCGCGGTTCAACGAATTGCGCTTGAGCCGAGCGCCCGCGTCTCGCCACGCGGGGATGTGGAGCCCGTCGAACACGGCGACGCCATCTGCATCAGCGTGCGCCCGGAAGCGCCGATCAAGGTCGCGCTGACCGGGCACTATGACACCGTGTTCCCGGCGAACCATCCATTTCAGACACCGCGTCTGCGCGAGGACGGTGTGCTCCACGGGCCCGGCGTCGCTGACATGAAGGGCGGGATCTGCGTGATGTTGGCGGCGCTCGAAGCGTTTGAGAAACTGCCGGATGCCACAAACGTCGGGTACGAAGTGCTGCTGAGCCCGGACGAGGAGATCGGCTCACCGGCTTCGGCCGCCCCGCTGGCGGCCCTAGGCGCGCGATCGCATATTGGCATGACGTATGAGCCGGCGATGACTGAGGGAACATTGGTGAGCGCGCGGAAGGGCTCCGGCAATTTCAGCCTTGTCTTCGCCGGTCGCGCCGCCCATGTCGGGCGCGCCTTTGCCGATGGACGCAGCGCCGTCATCGCCGCGGCCGAGGCGGCGTTGGCCCTCGATGCGCTCAACGGCAAGCAAAAAGGCGTCACCGTCAATGTCGGCGCTATAGACGGCGGCGGCCCTGTCAACATCGTGCCGGATCGCGCAGTCTTGCGTTTCAACGTGCGCGCGCCGGACGCGGATGCGCAAGAGTGGATGCAAGCGCAGATCGCGCATGTGCTCTCCGGATTCGCGAATCGAGATGGCGTCTCCGCTTCGTTGCACGGTGGCTTCACGCGCCCGCCCAAGCCGCTCACGCCCGCCTTGGAAACGATGATGTCCTGGGCGCGCGAGGCCGGCGATGCGCTCGGTCTCACGCTCACGTTCTCACCGTCCGGCGGCGTTTGCGAGGGGAACAACCTCGCGGCCGCCGGCTGCACCAATATCGATACGCTCGGTCCATGCGGCGGCGCACTTCACAGCGACGAAGAATTCGCGATCGGCTCGAGCTTCGCGGAGCGTGCAAAGCTCTCGTTCCTGTTGCTAGCCGGCTTTGCCTCGGGCCGCTGGGATCCGCGGACGCTGCGCGCATGAGCCTGCAGGCGCCGCTGAGGCCAGACTACGTCATCCGCGCTGTTCGATCCTCCGATCTCGGCGGATTCCAGGCGCTGCGCGAACTCGCGGGCGCCGGCTTCACCAGCCTCATGGTGGATGACGCGAAAATGGCCGCGCGCTTGAACGATGCGGAGCGGAGCTTCGCGGCCGATGCGAACGCCCCGGGCGGTGAGCGCTACATGCTTGCACTTGAGCACCTTCCGACCGGAGCTCTCGCTGGCTCGGCGGGTGTCAAGGCGACGGTGGGCGCCGATCCGCCCTTCTTCAACTTCCGCATCCTGACGATCGCGCAGGCATCGCACGCCGCTGATCGCCGCTTCGACATGGATGTGCTCATCCTCGTCAACGACTTCACGGGTTGCAGCGAAGTCGGTTCGCTCTTCCTTCGTCCCGAACACCGCGCCGGGGGCGTTGGGCGGGCGCTGGCGCAGACGCGCTACATGCTGATGGCTGCTGCGCCCGAGCGCTTCAACGAGCGTGTGGTCTCTGAGCTGCGCGGCGTCGTGCATCCGAACGGCATGTCTCCCTTCTGGGAAGCGCTGGGCCGCCACTTTTTCAAGATGGAGTTCCACGAGGCGGACAAGCTCTCCGCCACGACGGACAATCAATTCATCCTCGATCTCATGCCGAAGTATCCGATCTACGTGGACCTGCTGCCCGCAGATGCGCAGGCGGTGATCGGCGAATGCCACAAGGACGGCATGGGGGCGCGGCGCCTGCTGGAGTGGGAAGGCTTCCGGTTCGACTATGTCGTCGATATTTTCGACGGCGGCCCGCTCTTGAGCGCCGCGCGCGATTCAATCCGCACCAAACGCGAAGCGCGATCGGCCGTTCTTGAACGGCATGAAGCGCCGGCGAATTCAGTCCCGTCGCTGATCGCGACCAAAAATGTTCGCGACTTCCGCTGTATCGCGGCGCAGGCCTCGGTGACGAACGGCGAAGCGCGCGCGCATCCAGCCGCGCTTGAGGCGTTGGGTGTGAAAGCGGGTGAGGAAGTCCTTATCTGGGTGGGCGATGCGGCCTGAATTGTTCATCGGCGGCCAGTGGCGCATGGGCCGCGGCGCGCGCTTCGATTCCGTCGATCCCGCGACGGAGGAAGTCGTGTGGTCCGGCGCGGCGGCAAGCGCGGAGGATGTCGCCGATGCGATGGCGGCGGCGCAGGCCGCGTTCCCGACATGGGCACGCCGCCCGCGCGCCGAGCGCATCGCCATCGCGCGCAAGTACGCTGAGATCATCAAGACGAAGACCGATGAGATCGTCGCTGCGCTGACGGCTGAAACGGGCAAGACGCTCTGGGATTGCCGCGGCGAAGCGCAAACGATTGTCGGGAAGGTCGAACTCTCGATCCGCGCGCTCGAAGAGCGAACCGGCGAACACACCGAATCCGCGCCGTTCGGGCGCTTGGAGCTGGAGCATCGCCCGCATGGCGTGTTGGCCGTGTTCGGACCCTTCAATTTTCCGGGGCATTTGCCCAATGGGCACATCGTTCCGGCGCTGCTTGCTGGCAACACGATCGTCTTCAAGCCCAGCGAACTGACGCCAAGCGTCGCCGCCGTCATGGCCGAGGCGTGGGCCGAGGCGGGCTTGCCGCCAGGCGTGCTCAATGTGGTGCAGGGCGGGCGCGATACGGGCGCGGCGCTCCTTGCATCGGAGGGCTTGCGCGGCGTGCTCTTCACCGGGTCGGCGCAGACGGGCGCCTACATCCACAAGCTCTTTGCGGGGCGGCCCGATGTTATCCTCGCGCTGGAGCTCGGCGGGAACAATCCGCTCATCGTGTGGCCGCCGGCGGATGTGAACGCGGCAGCCAATCTCATCGTGCATTCGGCGTTCGTATCGAGTGGGCAGCGCTGCTCGTGCGCGCGCCGGCTCATTCTGCCGAGCGACAGATTCGGCGATGTCGTGATCGAGGCGCTCAAGGCGCTGATCCCGCAGATCGAGGTCGGCCCTTCGAGCGCAACGCCGGAGCCCTTCATGGGGCCGCTGGTGCGCGCACACGCGGCCGAGCACGCGATGAAATTTGAAGAGGAATTGATTGCGCACGGCGGGCGCCAGATCGTTCCGTTGAAGCGTGACGGCGCGCTCGTCTGGCCGGGACTCATCGACATGACGAACGGCGAGGCGGAGGACGAGGAATTGTTCGGTCCGCTGCTGCAGATCTATCGCGTCGCGACTTTTGACGAAGCGTTGGAGCGCGCGAACGCCACGCGCTTCGGGCTCGCAGGCGGTTTGATCAGCGACGATCCCCAACTCTGGGAGCGTGCGCGCATCGAAATGCGCGCCGGAGTGCTGAATTGGAACAGGCCCACGACGGGCGCCTCCGGCGCGATGCCGTTCGGCGGCCCGGGCCTCTCAGGCAGCTTGCGCCCGAGTGCGTATTACGCGGCCGACTATTGCGCCTATCCGGTCGCGACTCAGGCTGCCGAGAAGGCGCAAGCGATCCCCGCGGCCGGCCTGCCGCAATGAGCGCGGTCGAAGCGAATTTCGACGGGCTCGTCGGCCCAACGCACAATTACGCTGGCCTCTCGGAAGGCAATCTCGCCTCGGCGCGCAATCGCGATCAGATCGCGCGGCCGCGCGCGGCGGCGCTTCAGGGCTTGGCGAAGATGCGTCGCCTCATGGAGATAGGGCTGGTGCAAGGCGTGTTGCCGCCGCAAGAGCGCCCGAACATCTCCTGGCTGCGTGCGCTTGGTTTCTCCGGTTCGGACGACGGGGTCTGGGCGAACGTTTGGAAAGTCGATGAACGCATCGCGCGCGCCGCAATAGCCGCGTCTTCGATGTGGGCTGCGAACGCCGCAACGGTTTCGCCCAGCGCCGATTGCGCGGATGGGCGCATCCACTTCACGCCCGCCAACTTGCTGACCATGCTGCACCGGGCGGAAGAGGCGGAGCAAACGGGCCGGGCTCTCGCGCGCGCATTCCCCGCGGCCGAGTTCTTCGTGCACCACGGGCCGCTCTTCTCGCACGATCTTTTCGCGGACGAAGGCGCCGCGAACCACATGCGATTGTCTGCAGGGCCTGGCGAGCCAGGTCTTGAGATCTTCGTGTACGGTCGCACAGGCGACGATCCTCCGCGCGGCGGCTTTCCGGGAAGGCAGACGCTTGAGTCCTGCCAAGCGATCGCGCGCGCACATGGGCTCGATCCCGCGCGAACGATCTTCATCAGGCAGGCCCGCCGGGCGATCGATGCCGGCGCCTTCCACAACGACGTCGTCGCCGTCGCGCACCAAACGACGCTTTTCTTTCACGAACACGCATTCGAGGAGAAAGCGGGTGCGCTGGCCGAGATCAAGACGAAGGCGAAAGGGCTGTTCGAGCCGATCTTTGTGGAGACTCCGGCCAGCGCGGTTTCGCTGGACGATGCGGTGTCGTCCTATCTCTTCAATTCGCAGCTCCTGCGCACGCCGGGCGCGCAGAAGCTCACGCTCATTGCGCCAAACGAAGTCCGCGAAAATAACAAAGCGGGCGCCTACGTCTCCGACCTCATCTCGAGGGGCGGCCCGATCGGCGCAGTCGAATACGTCGAAGTGCGCGAGAGCATGCGCAACGGAGGCGGCCCAGCGTGTTTGCGTTTGCGTGTCGAGTTGACGGATGAACAACGCGCCGCCGCGCAAGGATGCTTGCTGAGTGAAGCGAAAGTCGCCGCGCTCGAAGCGTGGGTGCGCAAGCACTACCGCGAAGAACTAGGCCCGGCCGATCTTCCCGATCCCGCGCTAATCGGCGAAACGCAGACAGCGCTCGACGAGCTGACACGCATTCTTCCCCTCGGCGGCGATTTCTACGCATTCCAGCGAGGCTGAACGCAAACTGAATGGCGCTCAAAAGCGCGTGTTCAATTCACCGTCGTCGGGCGCATGCGGTAGGCGCCGTCATCCGTCGTTTCAAATAACACGCCGACTTGTGGGTGTTCGACAGGATCGCCCGTGTCGTCAGGAAGCAGGTTTTGCTCCGAGACGTAAGCGACGTAATGATTGTCCGAGTTTTCGGCGAGCAGGTGGTAGAAGGGCTGATCCTTCCGGGGACGGATCGCTTCAGGAATGGACGTCCACCATTCTTCCGTGTTCGAAAATGTCGGGTCCACGTCGAAAATGACGCCCCGGAACGGGAAGAACTTGTGGCGGACGACTTGTCCGATGGAGAATTTAGCAGTTTCCATCTTCTCCTCCTTCGTGCTCCTCCCTCGCATATTCGGCGCCTCTCGCCTGTAACGTTGGTAACGTAAGTAACCGTCGCTCCCCTCGCAAGCGGCTGCGCTACCCAGGGGACGCCCCTGTTGCTACCATGCATCGAAACGGGAAGTTGCGGCGCGGAGTTCCCGCGAGAGTAACCATGTCGAGATTTGGGCGAGGCGCTGGGGGCGCCTCATCCGGGCTGGGGCGGCGGCCGGCGTTTGCGGCGGTGGACCTCGGAACGAACAATTGCCGGCTGTTGATCGCGGAGCCCGCAGCAAACGGATTCCGCGTCGTGGACGGCTTTTCCCAAGTCGTGCGCCTGGGCGAAGGGATGCAGGAGAGCGGCCGCATTGGCGAAGCCGCGATGGGCCGCACGCTGCGCGCCTTGCGCGAGTGTGTCGCGCGGATCACGGCGCGCCCAATTGCGGCGACGGCATGCGTGGCGACACAAGCGTGCCGCGCCGCTGCCAACGGCGCGGAGTTCTTGGCCCGCGTGCGCGATGAAATCGGCCTCGCGTTCCGAATCATCGATCCGGAAGAGGAAGCACGCCTTGCGGTCAAAGGCTGTGCGAGCCTCATCGACCGAAACGCGGAGGCCGCCCTTATCGTGGATATCGGCGGTGGCTCGACGGAGCTTAGCTGGGTCGATGCGCAGGGCGCGATCCAATCGTGGACATCGACGCCGCTCGGCGTCGCCACCTTGGCGGAGCGCTTGCCGGAGCCCGATAGCGGCGTGCGCGAATGGTACAAGATCCTTGTCGAGCACGTCATCGCGCAGCTCCCGATCGTGGACGAGGCGGGCGAAGCGCGACGGGCCATGCTGCGCGATGGCCGCGCCCACATCATCGGCACCTCCGGCACGGTCACGGGGCTTGCCGGCGTCCATCTCAATTTGCCGCGCTATCAGCGCGCGCGCGTGGACGCCGCGTGGATGCGAAGCGCCGATTGTACGGCGACGACCGGGCGGCTTCGCGCGATGAGCAAGGCGGAGCGTGCGGCGCACCCCTGCATCGGCAAGGACCGTGCGGACTTCGTGTTGCCCGGCTGTGCGATCCTCGAGGCAGTCCTGAGCGTTTGGCCGAGCGAGCGGTTGCGCGTCGCGGATCGCGGTCTGCGCGAGGGCCTTCTGATGAACCTCATGGCCGCGCACCAGGCGGAAGTCGCGTGAGCGACGAAGAAGAACGCAGGCGCTGGCGTCCAACCGCGCAGGAGTCGGGCGGTCGTTCGCTGAGCGAACGCGTGCGCGACAAGAAGAAGTCGCCGTCCTCGCGCGCGTGGCTGCAGCGCCAGCTCAACGATCCCTATGTGCGCCGCGCGAAGGATGAAGGCTGGCGTGCGCGCGCGGCGTTCAAGCTCGCGGAGCTCGACGACCGCTTTCACCTCATCAAGCGCGGCGCGCGTGTGCTCGACTTGGGCGCCGCGCCCGGGGGCTGGGCGCAGGTGGCGCTGAAACGCGGGGCCGCGCGCGTGGTCGGCATCGACCTATTGCCCATCGACACGCTGCAGGGCGCAACCTTCATCGAGGGCGATTTCCTCGATCCCAAATCACATGCCGTGATTGAAGAGGCGCTCGGCGGCGCGCCCGATCTCATCCTCTCGGATATGGCCGCAAACACGACGGGCCATCAGCGCACGGATCAGATCAAGACCGGAGCGCTTGCGGAAGCCGCGGCCGAGTACGCGTTGACGCATCTGGCCAAAGGCGGCGCCTTCGTGACAAAGGCGTTTCAGGGCGGGCTGGACGCTGCGCTGCTGGCGCGCCTCAAGCATGCCTTCCACACCGTCCGGCACGCAAAGCCCCCCGCCAGCCGCGCGGAGAGCGCGGAGATCTACGTCATCGCACAGGGCTTCAAGAATTAGGCGGCGGCGGATCGCGAGGCACATAGGCTGCGACCTGAAGGAGGAAGATCGCGAAGACGAAAAGCACAAGGCCAGGGAAGGCGCCCACGAGCCCGGCGCTTTCGTAGCCGTTGAGGGAGAGCCAAGCCGCCGCGATCAGTGCTAGGGCGCCCGCGACGGTCGTCCCGATCCGGATCACCCGGACGAGCACCCGCCTTTGCGGCGTATTCTCCTGGTCGTCAGCCATGCACGCGGCCTCACTCTGCGCCGCCTTGCCAAAACGGCCGCGAATCCTTATCCCCCGTCAATGGAAATCCGTGAAGCGCTGACCTTTGACGACGTGCTCCTTAAGCCCGGCGCGTCCGAAGTCTTACCCGCCGACGCCGAGACCAGAACGCGCCTGACGCGCCATGTCTCGCTCAATATTCCGCTCATCTCCGCCGCCATGGACACGGTGACAGAGGCGCGCCTAGCGATCGCCATCGCGCAGGCGGGCGGCTTGGGCGTCCTTCACCGCAATATGACGCCCGCCGAGCAGGCCGAGCAGGTGAAGCTCGTCAAGAAGTATGAAGCCGGCATGGTGATCGATCCGATCACGGTGAACGCCAGCCAGACCATCGGGGAAATCCTCGCGCTCAAGGAAGAACGCAAGATTTCCGGCTTCCCGGTGGTCGAACCGGACACCAAGAAATTGGTCGGCATCCTCACCAACCGCGACATGCGCTTCGCCGAGCCGGGCGAGAAAGTCGCTGATCTGATGACGAAGGATCGCCTCGTCACAGTGCGCGAGGGCGTCGATCCCGAAGAGGCGCGCCGCCTGCTGCACAAGCACCGCATCGAGCGCGTGATCGTGGTGGACGATGGCGGGCGCTGCGTCGGCCTCATCACGGTGAAGGATTTCGAAAAGGCGCAATCGCACCCCAACGCGGCGAAGGACGAGCAGGGCCGCTTGCGCGTCGGCGCCGCTTCGACAATCGGCGATGCGGGCTATGAACGCTCGATGGCGCTCATCGAAGCGGGCGTCGATGTGCTGGTGATCGACACTGCGCACGGCCACTCGAAAGGCGTGCTCGATTCAGTCGAGCGCGTGAAGCGCCAAAGCAATCGCGTGCAGGTGATCGCCGGCAATGTCGCGACAGCTGATGGCGCCAAAGCGTTGATTGATGCTGGCGCGGACGCGGTGAAGGTCGGCATCGGGCCGGGCTCCATCTGCACCACGCGGATCGTCGCGGGTGTCGGCGTGCCGCAACTCACGGCGATCATGGACGCGGTGGAGGCGGCGCGGAAGACAGACACGCCCGTCATCGCAGACGGCGGGATCAAATTCTCCGGCGATCTCGCGAAGGCGCTCGCCGCCGGCGCGGAGACGGCGATGATCGGCTCGCTGCTCGCGGGCACGGACGAAGCGCCCGGCGAGGTCGTCCTCTATCAAGGCCGCTCCTACAAAGCCTATCGCGGCATGGGCTCGCTCGGCGCGATGGCGCGCGGCAGCGCGGACCGCTACTTCCAAAAGGAAGTCACCGACCAGATGAAGCTCGTGCCCGAAGGCATCGAAGGGCGCGTGCCCTTCAAAGGCCCGGTCGGGAACATCCTGCACCAACTCGTTGGCGGCTTGCGCGCGGCTATGGGCTACACAGGCGCCAAGACCCTCAAGGATTTCCGCGAACGCGCGCGCTTCGTGCGTATTTCGTCGGCGGGCCTGCGCGAAAGCCACGTGCACGACGTCGCGATCACGCGCGAGTCCCCGAACTATCCGTTGAACGGTTGAGATGCGCCCAGGCGCCAGGATCGCCGCCGCGATCGAAATTCTCCAAGACGTCGAGACGCGCCACCGCCCGGCGGCGGAGGCGTTGAGGGATTGGTCGCTTTCGCATCGCTTTGCGGGATCGAAGGATAGGAGCGCCATCGGGGATCTCGTGTTCGGCGCGCTGCGGTGGAAGGCGTCGAGCGCTTGGCGCATGGGCGAGGATGCGCCGCGCACGTGGGTGCTGGGCGCGGAGCGCTGGGGCTTCGGCAAGAGCGCCGCCGAGATCGCGACCTCGTTCGAGGGCGATCCGCACGCACCGGCGCCGCTCAATCCGATTGAACTGAAGCATCTGGAAAACGCGACGCTCGATGAGGCGCCGCCCTGGGTGCGCGGCGATTATCCCGAATGGCTTGATGCGAGCCTCGCGCGTGCCTTCGGCGAAGATCGCGCTGAGCATGGCGCCGCGCTTGCCGCGCCCGCGCCGCTCGATCTGCGCGCCAATGCGCTCAAGACAACGCAAGAGAAACTCATCGCCGCGCTTGCCGAAAGCCCGCGGCTTGCCGAGCCGCCTGAGCCCGCGCGCTTTGCGCCGATGGGCGTGCGCATCCCATGGCGGTTAGGGCGGAGCTTCCCTTGGGCGAGCGAGCAAAGTTTCGTCAAGGGCTGGTTCGAGGTGCAGGACGAGGGCAGCCAGCTCGCCGCGCTCATCGCCGGCGCCAAGCCCGGCATGCAGGTGGCGGACGTGTGCGCCGGCGGCGGCGGCAAGACGCTCGCGCTCGCCGCCGCGATGGAGGGCAAGGGCCAGGTCTTCGCTTACGACGTGGACGGACGAAGGCTCGCGCCCTTGAAGGAACGGCTCGACCGCGCCGGCGCACACAACGTGCAAATCCGCGCGCCCGCGCGCTCGCGCGACGTGCTGGAGGATTTGCAAGGGCGCATGGATCTCGTGCTCGTCGATGCGCCATGCACCGGCAGCGGCACATGGCGGCGCGCGCCCGACACCAAATGGCGCTTGAAGCCCGCCGCGCTGGAGAAGCGCTTGGCCGAACAGCGCGAGGCCCTCGCGCTTGCCGCGCCGCTGGTGAAGCCGGGCGGGCGGCTTGTTTACGTCACATGCTCCGTGCTGCCGGAGGAGAATGAGGATCAGCTCGCCGCGTTCCTCGCCGCGAACGCCGATTGGCGCGCGACGCCGCCTTCAGATTTGATAGCGCGCGTGAGCGCCGAAGGCTTTGCGCCGCGCACTACGCCCCACGGCCTCCAAATGACCCCGCGCGGAGAGGGGTGCGATGGGTTCTTTGTGGGGGAGGTTGTGCGGGGTTAGGGGCGGCGCGCCACCGGGGCTTGTTGGACAACCGCACGCGAGCGATCGCCGGAGGCGGCCGATGCCAGTTGGTGGTCGCGCACCGGCCAGAGATCCATCGCCAAAGCGAACAGGCTCGTTAGCACGGTGAGCCAGGCGGTCATCTTGAGCTCACGATTGGGATGTTTGAACAACACAAAGATGGGGTTCTGGGAGAACTGCAGTTTCACGTAGTAGCTGCCAAAGACATTTGGGCGCTCTCGCGCAAGCCCACGTCGTTCGAATGATCGAAAGACGCCGCCCCTTGCAGCATCCGCTAGCTTTTGAGCCTTCCCGCGAATGAAGGTGCGACGCTCATCGGTGATTAAATCCAACTCGGTCTGACTGATCGAAACAATGGGAGCGTCGTCATCTTCCGTCCACTTTCGTTCCAAGTCATTCGCTTTGACGTACTCGCCGACCGTGGCTGGAGTCGCGCCGACAGTTTCGGGAGGGGGCGCTCCGGGTTCAAACGTCGGAAACGCGACCAGTTCTGATGGCACGTCTGCGAGACCAGCCGACACTTCGTACCCGTATTGAACAAGCGTGGCGGCTCGCGGCACAGGCGTCGGACGGATGTGAAGCTGAAACTCCTTTACACCTCCGAGCGCCACCCGTCGCCGTTTTCCCTGGGCGTTGTCATAGATGAAAAAGAAGCGGCACTTCGCGTCGACCCCGTCCATCTGGTAGGGAACTACGTCCTTGTCGAAGACAATTGTCTTCTCGCCCTGCTTCTTGTTGACGTGAGGCCGAAGCCCGATTGGGCCCTTTTCAAAATCTTGCATGTAGCCGCTGTATACGAGTGCGATCACCCAGATCGTCATCCAGACAAGCAGCACCATGCCGGCGGCGCGCGTCCAACGGTTTTCAAGAACTAAAGTTATGTTCTCAGGCGTGAACCAGGACTGCCCAGCGGCCGAGAGACACTGGCCAAATTCGTTCAGGCAGCCTGAAATCTGCTCCCACATCCCCCACCCCCGTGGCGTTTTTTCCACAGGTTAGCCTTCCCGCGAGGGTTGTCCATCCGCCGCAATTGACGCCTCCCGCGACGCACATCATTTCAGCGCATGGCCCAGCACTCAGCCAA
>JBFWVZ010000021.1:0-6804 GCA_050246475.1 Hyphomonadaceae bacterium
GCGGCGGGGGCGGCGTGTCGAGCCGCCACGGCGGATAACGGCGGCTATCGCCGGCGTTGAAGAGGCAGAGCGCGTTGCCTGCGGGGTCGCGCAGCCAAGCCTCGCGCCAAAGCCAGGTTTGATCGACCGCCGGCCGTTCTGGAGCGATGCCCGCCTGCCGCAGACGGCGCAACTCCATATCGACATCGCTCACCTCAAAATAAATCTGCGGCGCGTTCTCTCGCGGGATGTCGCCTTCGGTGAGATGAAGTGAAAACGTCGCCTCGCCGCGCGGCGCTTCGAAGCGCGCATAATGCTCGCTGCGTACGATGAGCCTCAAACCCAGCGTTTCATAGAACGCTATCGACGCGGTGAGATCGTGCGCCGGCACGGTGACTTGATTGAGACGCATGGGAAAGGAATCTCGCGCGCCGGGTCTTTCAGCGCAAGGTCCGAAAGCGGCAAGCGCAGCGCGGCGCGGGCGCGCACAAAGGCGGTGAGGAGATTGATCCATGTCTTATCGCATCGCCGGACTCGATCCGGCTCCGTTCGCCGCCTTGCACGCCCTGAATGATTGCGAACTCGAAGCGCGCGGGATGAGGCGCGTCCGCATCGGCCGGGCGCATATCGCGCCGTGCCGGATCAGCCTCGACGATGCGGCGATCGGCGAAGACGTGCTGCTGATCAATTATGAGCACCAGCCTGCGGCGACGCCGTATCGTCAGCAGGGGCCAATCTTCATACGATCCGCCGCCGCGCCGTTTGAGGCCGAAAACACCATGCCGCCGGCGCTGAGGCGGCGGTTGCTATCGCTGCGGGGCTTCGACGCCGAAGGCATGATGATCGAAGCCGGCGTGGCCGAAGGCGCCGCGGCCGAGGCTTTGATCGAGCAATTCTTCGCCAACGCCGATGTCGCCTACATCCATGCCCATTATGCCGGGCGCGGCTGCTTCGCCGCGCGCATCGACCGGGCCTAGGATTTGACGGCGAGTGCGCGGCCTAACGCCTTGATGGCGCGCGCGGCGTTGATGTGCGGCGTGGTCGAACGCTGCGCCTTGGACACGACGAATGCGCCTTCCATCGCCGAGACGAAGGCGGAGGCGAAATCCTGTGCGGCCTTGGCGGTGAGGCCGCGCGCACGCGCGGCCTTGGCGATCTCGCGCTCCCAATCGGCGAACACGCCCTTTATCGCCGCGGCGAGCGGCGTGTCGGAGCCGCCGATCTCCGCTGCGATCGCCGCGATCGGGCAGGAGCCGGTGAAGTCGCGTTCCTTCGACATGTTGGCGGTGGTCTTGAAGACGGTCTCGACATAGGCGTCGAGATCGACGTTGCGTTCGCCCAGCGCTTGGAATTGCGCCGTGGATTCCGCGCCGACGAGCGTGATCACTTCGATGCCGATCTGCTCTTTGCCGCCCGGGAAATGGAAATAGAGCGAGCCGCGCGGCGCGCCCGACACCTCCAATAATTCGGCGACGCCGACGCCTTCATAGCCGCGTGCGCGAAACAATTCGGCGGCGGCGCCAATCAGGTCATCACGCGCTGAGGAAACTCTGGCCATGACGTAAAGATAGCCCTTGTATGACAATCGGTCTAGTGCTAACTCTATCTAGACCGGTCGTCATATTACGGCCGGAGCAAGGTTCTTGGAGGGTTTCTCAATGCGCAGCATGCTTTTTGCCTCGTTCGCCGCCGGGGCGGCGATGCTGGCTTTCACAGGCCCGGCCGCCGCGGACGCCGCGAGCGACCGTACGTCCGCCATCGCGCTCTGCCGGGCTGAGATCAGCCAGCGCACGGGCGTCGCCGTTGAAGATGTGCGTCTCGACACGGTGCGCACCCGCGCGCGCGCCATTCGCGCCGATTTTGACGTCTGGCGCGACGGCCAACTTCTGAACGTCAGCTGCAGCGTCAGCGGCCGTGGCGAGGCGCAAACGATCGCCGCGATCTCGCCCGATCTGCAAACCGAAACCGCGTCGCGCTGACCCAGAGGCGCGACAAACTCCAAACGGGAGAGCGTACGCGCCCTCCCGTTTTTGTTTGCGCTAGGTTTTCCTGAAGCGCGCCGCTTCTTCCGAGCCGCCGGTCGCGTCGCCAGCGCTGTAGGAATGCGCGCCCGTGCCGGCCAGCTTGCCGCCCGAGACGATGAGGTATTCGTCGCGGATCGGCCGGCCTTCGAAATAGCATTCGAGAATCTCGCGTACGCCGGCCGCATAGCGCGCCTGCGCCGAAAGCGACGTGCCGGAAATGTGCGGCGTCATGCCGTGATGCGGCATGCTGCGCCAGGGATGGTCGCTTGGCGCCGGTTGCGGAAACCACACATCGCCGGCGTAACCCGCGAGCTGGCCGCTTTCCAATGCGCGCACGATGGCGTCGCGGTCGGCGATCTTGCCGCGCGCCGTGTTGATGAGGTAGGCGCCGCGTTTCATGCGCGCGAGCATGGCGTCGTTGAACAGATGCTCGGTCTCCGGATGCAGGGGGCAATTGATCGTCACCACGTCGCAATGCGGAACCATGTCGGCGGCGGTGGCGTGGTAGGTGAGGTTGAGTTCGTCTTCGACCGCCTTAGGCAGCCGGTGGCGATCGGTGTAGTGCAATTTTACGTCGAACGGCTTCAGCCGTCGCAAAACGGCTAGACCGATGCGCCCGGCCGCGACAGTGCCGACGCTCATGCCCTCCACGTCGTAGGACCGTGCGGCGCAATCGGCGATATTCCAGCCGCCATCGACGACCACTTTGTAGGAGGGGATGTAATTGCGCACCAGCGAAAGGATCATCATCACCACGTGCTCGGCGACGCTGATGGAATTGCAATACGTCACCTCCGCCACCGTGAGGCTGCGATCGATCGCGGCTTGCAGATCGACGTGATCGGAGCCGATGCCCGCCGTGACGGCGAGCTTGAGCTTGGGCGCTTTTTCGATGCGCGCACGCGTGAGATAGGCGGGCCAAAACGGCTGCGAAATGACGATTTCGGCGTCGGCCAATTCCCGGTCGAGTTTGGAATCGATGCCGTCCTTGTCGCTGGTGACCACAAGACTGTGGCCGGCGGCTTCGAGAAATGGGCGCAATCCCAATTCGCCGCTAACCGATCCCAACAACTGGCCGGGCTTGAAGTCGATCGCTTTCGGCGTCGGCAGCTTCTGGCCATCGGGATAGCGTTCGAGTTTTGGAAGATCGTCGCGCGGATATGATTTGGGATAGCCGCCGACCGGGTCGTCGTAGAGCACGCAGACAATTTTCGCCATGGCGCATTCCTCCCGTTTCGATCCTGCGCCGCGCGCGGGCGCGCGTCCACTAGCGGCGGAAAAACCAGAGCAGCAGAGTCGCGATGGCGCTCAGAACGAGGCAGGCGACGATCGGGAAATAGAAGGAGACGTTCTCGCGGCGAATAGCGATGTCGCCGGGCAAGCGACCCAATCCGAGCTTGGACAGGTAGGGCCACAAGAGGCCGATCAGGATGAGGACGATCCCCGCAAAAATGAACAGGCGCGCCGGCGACATCGGGCGCAGATATAGCGGAGTTCTCTTGGGTGGGCGATTGAAGCGCGCACGTCAGGATCGTATACGCTTTCGAAAGGCCGCTCAGCCGGGAGAAGATAAATGTTCCAGCCTTCGCGGCGATCGGTGCTGATGGGCGGCGCGGCGGCCATTGCGCTCACCGGCTGCGCCCATGGCGGCGTGGGCGAGATGAGCGCCGAATTGGGCGCTGCTCCATTTCCGCTGACGCGCGTGCGGCTGAAGCCCTCGCTCTTTGCCGATGCTGTCGAGGTGAACCGGCGCTATCTGCATCGGCTCGAACCAGACCGGCTGCTGCATAACTTCCGGAAATTCGCGGGCCTTGAGCCGCGCAGCGAGATTTATGGAGGTTGGGAAAGCGACACCATCGCCGGGCATACGCTCGGCCATTACCTCTCCGCCTGCGCGCTGATGCATGCGCAGACCGGCGACGACGAATGCGCAAGACGCGCGCGCTACATCGTTTCCGAATTGGCGGCGTGCCAAGCGGCAGGCGGCGACGGCTATGTCGCGGGCTTTACCCGCACCAATGCCGCTGGAGAGACCGAAAGCGGCCGGCGTGTGTTCGAGGAAATCGCCACCGGCGATATTCGTCCGCAGAAATTTTACATCAACGGCTCCTGGGCGCCGCTCTATACGTGGCACAAATTGTTTGCCGGCCTCTACGATGCGCAGAGCCATTGCGGCGTGGACGAAGCCTTACCGATCGCGCTCGGGGTCGCGGGTTATCTAGAGAGCAAGACCAGCGGCCTGAGCGACGAACAGATGCAGCGCGTGCTCGAATGCGAGCATGGCGGCATTCGCGAGAGCCTGGTCGAACTCTACGCCCGCACCGGAGACGCGCGTTGGCTGCGTCTAGCCGAGCGCTTCCACCATGCCGCGGTGCTGGATCCGCTGGCGGAAAGCCGCGACGATCTCTCGCATCTGCACGCGAACACGCAGATTCCAAAGATCATCGGCCTGGCGCGTTCGCATGAGCTGACCCAGAACGAAGCGCACGCGCGCGCGGCGTCGTTCTTCTGGGAAACGGTGACGGCGACGCGCTCCTATGTAATCGGCGGAAACAGCGACCGTGAGCACTTTCAGGAGCCGAACTCGCTCTCGCGCTACGTCACCGAGCAAACCTGTGAGAGTTGCAACACCTACAACATGCTGAAGCTGACGCGGCATCTCTATGCCAGATCGCCGCAGGCGCGGTATTTCGACTATTACGAGCGCGCGCATCTGAACCACATCATGGCGCATCAGCGCGCAAGCGACGGCGCCTTCGCCTACATGGTCCCGCTGATGTCGGGCGCGCATCGGGAGTGGTCGACGCCGGAAGGCGAGTTCTGGTGCTGTGTCGGCACCGGCATGGAGAGCCATGCCAAGCACGGCGAGTCGATCTATTGGCGCAACGCCGACACGCTGTTCGTCAATCTCTACATCGCGTCGGAGCTGGATTGGGCCGAACGCGGCGCGCGTGTAGCGATGGAATCGCGGCTGCCGCATAGCGGCGACGTCGACCTGCGCATCGAGGCGCTGGAGCGGCCGCAGAGCTTCACCATTGCGTTGCGCGCGCCGACCTGGGCAAACCGCGCCATCAGCGACCTGATTGTCAACGACGAGCGCGTTTCGATCGCCGCCGGCGCGGATGGCTATTTGCGTATCACACGGCGCTGGCAGGCCGGCGATCGGGTCAGCGTGTCGTGGCCCGCCACACTCCGGCTCGAAGCGACGCCGGATGATCCCGACACAGTCGCCGTGTTGCATGGGCCGCTCGTCTTGGCGGCGAGCCTCGGCCCAGCGAGTGAGCCATGGAGCGACGTCGCACCGGCGCTCGTGGGGGAGGACGTGCTGGCTGGCTTCCGTCTCGCTTCGCGTTCGGCGCCGATCTATGAATGCCTAGGTGTGGCGCGGCCGCGCGATCTGCGGTTTCGCCCGTTCTACGAGCAGCATGATCAGCGCACGGCGGTCTACTTCAAGCGTTACACGCCGCAGCAATGGGAGGCCGCGCAAGCCGCCTTCGCCGCGGAAGCCGACCGGCAGCGCGATCTCGACGCGCGCTCCGTTGATGTCATCCGGCTGGGCGATGAGGCGGACGAACGCGCGCACAATCTAGCGGCGGAGATTTCCTACCCGCTCTCCTATCGCTTTCGCCCTGGCCGCGATTGCCGCTCCGGCGGCTTCATCGAGTTCGACGCCAATGTCGGACGCGCGCGGCCGGTGAAGCTGAAGGCGACGTATTGGGGCGGCGAGCGCGACAAATGGTTTTACATCTCGATTGACGGGCAGCGTATCGCCGAGCAGCGCATCAATGGCGATTGGCCGCATCAATTCGTTGATATTGATTACGACATTCCAGAAGCTCTTTTGCGCGGAAAGCGAAGTGTCCGTGTACGCTTCGAGCCCGCGCCCGAATATCGCATCGCGCCGTGCTTTGGCGTAAGGCTGTTCCGGCCGTGACCGAAACGCGGGCGCTTTTTTCGACCTTGCTTTACCGCGCAGCGATCGACGGTATCGACAATGCGGCGCTGCTGCAAAGCTGCCGCGCCATCGCGGCGGATGACGGAGCGGGGCGGAAGTGGAGCGCCGAACACGATTACAAGGGCTACACCTCCTACGCCTCGCTCAATGACTTGCCGCAGCGCGATCCGAGTTTCGCGGCGCTGAAAGCGGCGCTCGATAAACACGCCGCGGCGTTGGCTAAGGCGCTGCATTTTGATCTGGCGGGACGCAAGCTCAAATTGGATTCGATCTGGATCAACGTGCTGGAGCCGGGCGGCGTGCACACCGGCCACATCCATCCGCACGCGGTGTTGAGCGGGACGTATTATGTAAATGTGCCGGCGGGCGTTTCGGCGCTGAAGCTCGAAGACCCGCGGCTGGCGATGATGATGGCGGCGCCGCCGAAGCGCGAAGATGCGCCGGAAGCGGCGCGCCCCTTCGTTTACATCGCTCCGCGCGCGGGGGAGGTGGTGATGTGGGAAAGCTTCGTGCGCCACGAGGTGCCGATGAACGGCGCCAAGGAGGCGCGCGTTTCTGTCAGCTTCAATTATCGCTGGTGAGGGGCGCGCGCAGGACGATGACGTCCTGCAGCTCCGATGCGGGAGGCGGGGCGCCGCCATTCTCTTCGTAGAGCATGCGGAAGCGCTGCAATTGCGAATTGGCGAGAACGTAGATGGCGCCGCCGGTGATGACGGCGGTGGTGGGCTGCAGCAGATCGGGGTGCAGGCCGAGGATCGGTTCGCGCGCCGTCAGCGCCGTGCCGTCGGCGCTCAGCGTGTAGCGGCAAACCTGGCAATCGTCGCGATAGGGCTCGATGGCGATGAG
>JBFWVZ010000021.1:6904-10734 GCA_050246475.1 Hyphomonadaceae bacterium
TGGTGGGCTGCAGCAGATCGGGGTGCAGGCCGAGGATCGGTTCGCGCGCCGTCAGCGCCGTGCCGTCGGCGCTCAGCGTGTAGCGGCAAACCTGGCAATCGTCGCGATAGGGCTCGATGGCGATGAGTGCGCCGTCATGGACATAAAGCCCGTCGGCGCCGACCGCCGGCGCAAGCTGGATCAGCGGATGCGCCGTGCGCGTCGCCATGTCGATGGTGTAAACGCCCACGCGTGCGTCGGCGACATAGAGCGTGCGTTCGTCCTCGGAGAAGGAGACGCCGTTGCCGGTGGCGCCGCCGGGGAGCGTGGCGAAAGGCTCAAGCGCGGCGGCATCCGGGCCGGCGCGGTAGATCGTGCTCGACAGCGTGTCGGTGACATAGACCGAGCCATCAGCGGCGAGATCGAGATCGTTGAGGAAATGCGGCGCGTCATCCGCCACGGCGAGATTGGCGACCAATTGGCCGCTGTCGAGATCGTAAAGCGCAAGCCCCGAGCGGCCCTCGGAGGCGTCGTTCTCGATCGGCATGCCCGCGCCGGCGGTGGCATGGGCGACCCAGAGCCGGCGGCGTTCGGCATCGACTTGCATGCCGAGGCCGCCATAGAGCGCGCCGTCGCCGCGCGGCGTGAAATCATGGGCGGCGCCGTCGGGGGTCACGCGCACGATGCGGCGCTGATAGGTGCTCGAGACGTAGAAATCGCCAGTGGCCTCGTCATACGCGATGCCCTCCGGGATCAGCAGCGGATCGGCAATGGTGAAGGCGCGCGTTATGGGAGGAGGCTCGGGCGCCTCGCTTTGCGGCGCGCACGCCGACATCATCGCCGCCAGCGCCGCTCCAACGATCCGCATGTCCGTGCGCCTCCCCAGCTGGAGCCTAAGGCGGCTCACGGCGAAGACCAGCGGATTGCGATGGGCGGAGCGGCGCCATCTACGCACCGCATGCGTTAGGATGACGGGGCATAGGAGTTCTCAGCCATGAAATATGTCGACGGGTTTGTCGCCGCCGCGCCGAGCGCCAATCGGGACGCCTTCATCAATCATTGCCGGCAGATGGATCCGATCTTCAAGGAATACGGCGCGTTGGCGGTGTTCGAGAATTGGGGCGTCGACGTGCCTAAGGGCGAGGTGACCGATTTCCATCGCGCGGTCGCGGCCAAGGACGATGAGATCGTCGTCTTCTCGTGGGTGCTCTGGCCCGACAAAGCCACGCGCGACGCGGCCTGGGACAAGCTGATGAAGGACGAGCGCATGGCCAACGTGCAGATGCCGTTCGACGGCAAACGCATGATCTTCGGCGGCTTCGAGACCGTGTTCGAAACCTAGGCGCGCGGGGGCGGCCGCCGATGCGGGTTCGCGTGGTGCGCCCATCCGCCTTCGCACTGCGCGTTGCGGCGGAACAAGGGAGCGGGGCGCGCGCTGCGCGCTGAGTAGTCTCTTAGGTTTGCGCAATGCGTCTCCGCATCACGCGCGCGCTTCGCGCGCCCCGGTTACGGGCGTTTGTCCCGGCCTGGGCGGAGGAGTTGCACGAGGCGTAGCTCTTCTTCAGCTGCCTACGCTCGCCGCCTGCACGATGGCGCTTCCGGTCCGGCCAGCCATCGACTGACCTCGCCTTGGGGCTTAGCTCCATACCCAATTCGCCGGTGTCGGATGCGGAGCCTCCGTCGCTCCGGACCTTTCGGTTTCACTCCCCGAAAGCAGATTTTCAGATGCGCCTTGCTTCTCGCGCGCCGCATCGCCATCCCGACCGTCGTCCGCACATTCCAAAGTTTCGGAGCTCTTCGAAATCTCCCGTGTGCGGACGCGCTGAGTGTAGAGGCGTGCGAACCCGGTCGGATAGATCGGGACGGCGCCCAGGAATTTGCCGCGCGGCGTGTGGGATAGAGGCCGATCTATTCCCGCATTCGTCATTCCGGGGCATCGCGGCACGCGATGAACCCGGAATCCAGGGGCCAACGCCGCGCTCTACGATCCCCTGGATTCCGGATCGCGCTTCGCGCGTCCGGAATGACGATGTGGGTGTCACCGTTCCTGTCATTCCGAGGCTCAGTGCAGCTGAGAACCCGGAATCCAGGGCGAGCGCCGCACTCTACGATCCCCTGGATTCCGGATCGCGCTGCGCGCGTCCGGAATGACGAAGCGGAGTCGTTGCGCTAGAACAAAACGATGCCGCGGCGCGCATTCATCGCTGTCTACATTATGGCGAGCGAGCGCAACGGCACGCTCTATCTCGGCGTTACGGCCAGCCTGATCGAACGTGCGCATCAGCACCGCGAGGGCTTGGTCGAGGGCTTCTCACACCGATATGGGTGCACGCGCCTGGTCTGGTTCGAGCAGCACGAGGAAATCGGCGCCGCTATCGCGCGCGAAAAAGAGGTCAAGACATGGCGGCGCGCCTGGAAGCTGGCGCTGATCGAGAAGGCCAATCCGCAATGGCGCGACCTCTACGAGGATTTCATCAACCCGCCGCCGCCGACGTTTCTCGACACGTGACCCCCAAGCTCGTCATTCCGGGGCATCGCGGCACGCGATGAACCCGGAACCCAGGGGCCAACGTCGCGCGCTACGATCCCCTGGATTCCGGATCGTGCTGCGCGCGTCCGGAATGACGAGGTGGGCGCCACCGTTCCTAGTTTCGTCATTCCGGGGCATCGCGGCACGCGATGAACCCGGAACCCAGGGACCAACGCCGCGCGCTACGATCCCCTGGATTCCGGATCGCGCTGCGCGCGTCCGGAATGACGAGGTGGGCGCCACCGTTCCTAGTTTCGTCATTCCGGGGCGTCGCGGCACGCGATGAATCCGGAATCCAGGGGCAAACGTCGCGCTCTACGATCCCCTGGATTCCGGATCGCGCGCGAGCGCGCGTCCGGAATGACGAGGTGGGCGCCACCGTTCCTAGGTTCGTCATTCCGGGGCATCGCGGCACGCGATGAACCCGGAATCCAGGGGCCAACGTCGCTCTACGATCCCCTGGATTCCGGATCGCGCGCGAGCGCGCGAGCGCACGGAAGGTGTGTGTCGCTCTTTCCGCGCGCGCTCCTACAAGTTAGAGCTGAAATTCTCGGCGAAGGATGGCAACCAGTTCGCGCGCGCTTTGTTCGTCTAGTTGAATTGTCTGACTCTTCTTGCCTGGGATCGCGCGCGTTGCCCGGCCACAGGTGTCTATTTGGACAATCTTCTGGTCGCCATCGGTGAATGACGTGAATGACGCTTCGATTGGGTCGTGCCGCTTGTTGCGCTCGAGGTCTTTGCGCTCGAAGGCCTTAATCAACGCCATCCACTCCCCCTTAATTATCCAGAAAGCTCCGCAGTTTGCGTGAGCGCGACGGGTGCTTCAGCTTGCGCAGGGCTTTCGCTTCGATCTGACGGATGCGTTCGCGGGTGACGCTGAATTGCTGGCCGACTTCTTCGAGCGTGTGGTCGGTGTTCATGCCGATGCCGAAGCGCATGCGCAGCACGCGCTCTTCGCGCGGCGTGAGCGAGGCCAGAACGCGCGTCGTGGTTTCGCGCAAATTGCTCTGGATCGCGGCGTCGACCGGCAGAATGGCCGATTTGTCCTCGATGAAATCGCCGAGGTGTGAATCTTCCTCATCGCCAATCGGCGTTTCGAGCGAGATCGGCTCCTTGGCGATTTTCATCACCTTGCGCACTTTTTCGAGCGGCAGGCCGAGCTTTTCGGCCAGTTCTTCAGGCGTCGGCTCGCGCCCGATCTCGTGCAGCATCTGACGGGAGGTGCGCACGAGCTTGTTGATGGTCTCGATCATGTGCACCGGAATGCGGATGGTGCGCGCCTGGTCGGCGATCGAGCGCGTGATCGCCTGCCTGATCCACC
>JBFWVZ010000022.1:0-3967 GCA_050246475.1 Hyphomonadaceae bacterium
AGCGCTAGCTGCGGTGACGGTGGCCGCCGCTGTGTTGGCATGGCTCTATTCTGCGGGCCCCTACCGCGCGGTCGCGCTCGACAGGCGCGCGCTTGCGTCCGCCGCGCCTAACGCACTTGATGACGCTTCCGGTGTGCGCGTTGCCACGCCAGACGCCTGGCAAGACCAACGCCAGCGCATCGTGGCCGCACTGCAAGCGGAAATCTATGGCCCTCTGCCCGCAGAAGTTCGCGCGCGCGCCGTGCGGCGCATTTCAATCGCTGCTGGCGACGCTGGCGGCGTTGCTGGCGTCGAGCAGATCGAGGTCGAGGTTGGCGATGGTGTCCAGTTTAACCTTGTCCTGGTCATGCCGCCTGGGGATGGACCGGCGCCGGTCATCGTCATGCAGAACTTCTGCGGCAATCAGGCCGCGTTTCCCGCACGCCCCCGCGCAATAGCGGGGCCGCGGAACCAATATCCAATCCCCTGCCGGCACGGCGCCTTCGATCCTTTGCATCAAGCCGCGTTCGGGCGGTGGATGCTGGGACCTCCTTTCGCGCGAATCGCCAAGCGCGGCTATGCGCTTGCACTTTTCTATGGCGGCGATGTCGTGCCTGATCATGCGCCGGATGCGCCTGATGCCTTGCGCGTGTTGGATGCCGATGGCGCGATTGCAGCCTGGACCTGGACACATGCGCGCGTCGTCGATGTCATCGAGGACGATCCGCGCTTTGATCACGAGCGGATCGTCGCCTGGGGTCAGTCACGGTTTGGCAAAGTCGCGCTGCTGGCCGGCGCACTTGATCCACGCATCGATGCCGTGATCGCATTGCAGTCAGGCCGCGGCGGCGACGCATTGACGGCGCATCGCGCCGGGGAGAGCGTCGCTGCGATTACGCGGATTTATCCGCACTGGTTTTCGCCGCGCTACCGCAATTATGCGCGGCGAGATCCGCCCGTTGACCAACACCAATTGCTGGCGCTGATCGCTCCGCGCCCTCTCCTCATCGGGCACGCCGAGCGCGACGCTTGGGCCGATCCTCAAGGCGCCTATATGGCGCTGGCCGGCGCGCGCCCGGCGTTTGACCTGCTAGAGGCGCCGCCGCCCAGATTTGCGCTGCGCGGGGGCACACACGGGATCAACGACGCCGATTGGCAAGTCACGTTCGATTTTCTCGATGCGCGCCTGCGTTAGACACAAAGGGGCGCTCAGCCGCGGCGATCAAGCATCTGCTTCATGGTCGCGATCTCCTGGCGCTGGCTCTCGATGATGGCGCCGCAAAGTTCCCGGATCTCGGCGTCGCTGATCGAGGCCTCCTCACACATCAGGATCGCGCCCGCATGGTGGGGGATCATCGAGCGTAAAAACTCGTCGTCACCAATGGCGCCTTGTTCACGGATCGCCCAGAATGCGCCGACCAGCACAAGCGCGCTGCCGGCCAGAATGAGGGCGTTGGTCCGCTGGTTCGGATACATCGAGGCCATCAATACGATCTCGATGGCGACCATCGGCGCTGCCATTAACGCGGCCATATAGGCTTGATTGAGGTTGGGGTAGACGTTCGCGAAGCGATCCACCATCGCATACATCAGCGCATACATGGCGACGAAGGAAAGCAACGCCATGATCGCGAGCCGGGCGTAGGGCTTATGGTGGCTGCCTGTTGCTTCCATGACGAGACTCCATCGATCGCGCCACAGGGCGCCTCATTCCTCTCCAACGGCGCCCTGGGCGTTAGCGTTCCAATCCTCGCCACTTTCAATCCGCATGCGGGATGTGCGCGCCGCGTGGATCGCCACCCATCGAGACCGAAGGACCGAAGCGGCGCGAAACGCGCTAACGTTCTCGCCGCCTCGCCACTGACGCCATCAGTCCTCGCACGGGCGCCCGCTCAAGGCGTGCGCGGCCTGATCGCAACGCGCGCGCAAGCCTTCATCGCCGGGCGCGGCGCGCAGCGCCTCACGAAGCTCGCGGCAGTGCTGGGCCAACGCCTGCTGACTGCCGGCCTGACGATGGCGGTGTCGGCGCGCCGCACACGCATCGGGCGCGGCTGCGCTCGCCTCTGCGCGCGAGACGAAGTCGCGATGGTTCGGTTTATGGTGCGCGAACGCGGGTTGAGCGACCAGCGCCATCGCGGCCGCAAGGATAAGAACACGCATGATGATCCTCGTACTTGTCTTGAGATTGAAGTGAGCGCGGTCCGGGGTTTCCTCCGGGCGCGCGCCAACGCGAGAAGCGTTCAACCAAGACGAGGCACGGGAGGATCGTGCGAGCGATAGCCGCCGCGCACGCGCTGCGAGGGCGAGCGTGCAAAATGCGGGTGCGGCGGCGCGGGCAAAGCGGCTGCGTTCTCCGCGAGCGCTGCTGCTACAGCGCACGCTGTTGCACAGCAGAGGGCGCACGCCTTTTGGCCCTCCTCACATTGGTTGTTCATTGTACAATCGATCGAAACGCAGACAGGGGCCTGATGCGGGACACAGGCGCGCGCAGACTGCGGCGTAAGCGCCATGATCAAGGCGAGGCTCAACACAAAGAGCGCTAGTGTCCGCATCAGGGTTCGTCCACCCTTCACTACTGATACGCACCAGCCGGCCTTTCCCCGCGGGCCTTCAAGCGCTAATCCTTGCGAACCGCCGTCACAACCGTGCTTTCAGCGGCGCTCTTCAGTTCAAACTGGACGCGATCGCCGACAGCGATCCCCTGCAGGATCGCTGGATCCTGCGCGGTGAATTGCATCTCCATTGCAGGCCAATTGATCGCTGCGATCGCGCCGTGATCGATCGAGATTGTGCCGGCTGCCGCATCCACGGCCGTCACCGTTCCCGTCGCGCTGACTGGCGCGGCCTCTCCCGCTGGCGCGGCGGGTTCGGCCTGGTCGGTCGCTGGGCTCTGCGCCCCATCGCCAGCGGGCGGCGAGCAGGCTGCGCCCAAGAGCGCGGCGGTCAGGACTAGATGTCTCAGCATGGCGTTAGTCTCCTCTTTGCAAAGCGATCTGCGGAGCTGATGAATTCGGCGCCGCGCGCTTGAGTTCCATCCGCCGGATCATGAGATAGGCCGCCGGTATCACGAACAAAGACAGAAGCGGCGCAGACAGCATGCCCCCGACCAGGGGCGCAGCGATGCGGCGCATGACTTCCGCGCCGGCGCCGCCGGTCCACAGGATGGGGAAGAGGCCGGCCAAAATCACCGCGACGGTCATAGCCTTGGGGCGCAGCCGCAGCAGTGCGCCTTCGCGCACGGCGTCGGCCACCACGTTCGCTGTGATCGTCTCGCCCCGTTCGACGCGCTCCTTCAGCGCATTCTTCAGATAGATCAGCATGACCACGCCAAATTCGGCCGCAAGCCCAGCAAGAGCAATGAAGCCGACAGCGACCGCGACGGAGAAGTCGTAACCGAGGAGATAGACCAGCCAGATGCCGCCGGTGAGCGCGAACGGAAGGCTGGCCATCACGATCGCCGCCTCATCGAAGCGGCGGAACGTCAAGTAGAGCAACAGGAAAATGATAAGCAGCGTCGCCGGACCGACGATCAGAAGCCGTTGGGCTGCGCGCTCGAGATATTCAAACTGCCCGGAATAGGCGACGCTCACGCCCGCTGGCAGGTCCACCTCGCCTGCAACAGACCGCCTCAGATCGCCGACGACGGATGCAAGGTCGCGCCCGCGCACGTCGACATAGATGAACGCCGACAAACGCCCATTCTCGCTGCGGATCATAGCGGGGCCGTCGGCGATCTCGATACTGGCGACTTCACCAAGCGTGAGGCGCAGGCCAGCTTCAGTCACGATGGGCAGCGCAATCAGCCGGTCGAGCGTATCGCGCACTTCGCGCGGATAGCGCAGATTGATCGGATAACGCGCCCGCCCGGCGATCACCTCGCCGATGTTTTCTCCCCCAATCGCCCCGGAGACCACCTCTTGAACGTCGGCGACGTTGAGGCCGTAACGCGCCGCGGCGAAGCGGTCGATCTCGACATTGACATAGCGCC
>JBFWVZ010000023.1:0-3357 GCA_050246475.1 Hyphomonadaceae bacterium
GCCCGGCCATGAGGCGGCGCGGGCAAGGTGAAAATGGTGGGGCCCGCGTCGTGAGCGGCACGCACACGACCGAAGCCCGCGTCAGCGGGGCGGGGAAACGATTTTCGCCTTGCCGGCGGCGACGGCCGGGCGTCACTGGCGACGGCGTGGGCGAGGCTTGCGGCCGCTCGGGCGCGGAAAGTGTGCGAGGATGTTCTTCACCTGACGATGGCGCTTACGAACGAAGCGCTTGCGCACGCGCCCAATCGTTCCAGTCGTTGCAGCCGGGCGGCGCTGTTTCGATCTCGACGATTGTTGAAGGCGCCATCCGCGCGCGCAACGAGTCCGCAGCACGCATCCCCGCCTCATCATTGTCGGCTGCGATGATGAGGCGCCGCAGCGGATGAGAGATGATGATGCGGCTGAGATTGTCTGCGCTGAGTGCGGCCCAAGCTGGAACGCCAAAGACATCGGACGCGGTCAGCATGGTCTCAACGCCCTCGCCGATCACGAGTTCGTCTTGCGCATCGGCTAGACGCACTGTTCCGCCCATCAACTTGCCGATGACGCGTCTGGGTGTCGCCAGAGCGGCCTTGGCCGTCCCGTGCGCGCTCAGCAATGTCACCTGCACGCCCTGAATCGCACCGTGAGCATCGCTGATCGCCGCGACCAGAGCTGGCCGCTTGGCGCGATCGTCGAGGCTTGTCATGCGCCCGTGAAAGCGAAGCGCCTGACTGCCCCACAAACCCGCCGGAACAGCGCGTCTGCGCAGATAGGCTTCCGCCACCGAGTGCTTTAGCGGGCCACTTTCCTCCCAGAGCCGACCCGCACGTGCGACGCGCTCCTCATCAAGCGGCTGCGCCACGACCAGAGACGGCGACAGACGAGCATCTCGTTTCTCGCCACGCGGCTCATCATCCAGCAGGCCAAGGTCGGTCAACGCGCGGCGGACGTCGCGCCAATCATCCTTTGGGCTGAAGCAATGGATGAGAATGCGCCCCTCTTCCGTCAAGCGAAGCGAGACCGAGCGGTCCTTGTGACTGTGATTGGGCCCGGGGATGAGCGCGCGCGCGCCGCCATCGAGCAGGATGCCGCCGCAGGCGGCGACGATGCGCTCAAGCAGCGACATCGGCGGCCTCCTCCTCCGCGAAAGATGAAGGGCTCTTCGCCAGCAGCCAGTCGACCGCCACCTGCGCCTGCGCTGCAGCGGTCAAAAACGCGCGTTTGTCATCGGCCAAGAGCTTCATCCAGTGACCAATATAGGACGCATGATCGTGAATGTGCTGGGGCGGCAGACGAAGGTGGGCGCCGAGAATGCTGGCGCCGATTTCGGCGACCAACTCTTCGGCAGCGATCGCATGCTGGCTAAACTTCTTGCCCATGTCGCGCCCGACACGGTGCGCCGCCATGGTCGCATGCACGCTCTCATGATTGAGGGTTGCCGCGTAATCCTCGGCCGTGTCGAAAGCCGCAACCGGCGGCATGCCGATCACATCCTTGCTCGGAACGTAGCAGGCGATGTCACGCGTCGCGATGCGCTCGATTTCCAGCTTTTCGAACCAAGCCTCGTGCGCCGCAAGCGGCGCGCGCGAAGACCCAACCGTCGTTGGAAAGAAGCGATCCGGCAAATTGTCGATCTGATCGGCCGAGAAGACGACATACCATTTCAAGAAGCGGAACCCGTCTTCGACCTCCGCGCCGCCCTCGTCGATGCGCGTGCGTTTGCCCTGACCGTAATAGACGACCACTTCACCGCGCTCGCCCTTGCGCACCTGCGCGCCCAGTTTCACGGCTTGATTGAAGGTGAGCCAATAAGGAGAGACGTAGCCGCGCTCGATCGCGGCGCTCCACAACAAGATGACATTGACGCCCCTATAAGTCTCGCCTGTTGCACGGCGCGGCAGCACCGCACCGGTGCGCGCGCCGTCCCAGGGCTTGCGCCAAGGCATGACGCCCGCCTCCAGCTCCGAAAGTATCTTCGCAGTGATTTCAGCCGCGATGTCGCGGCGCGCGCCAGTGCGCGCGTGATGGCTTGTCATGATGATGACCTCGAAAGAAGAGCGCCGCCGGCGCGGGGCCAGCGGCGCGAAATTGATGAGATTGGGATTAGGCCGCGTGCGCCTTCGCCAAGGCGCGTTTGCCTTTGGCCGTGACGGCGAACGCCCCTTCACGCGGCGGCGTGATCAAGAGGTCCGGCAGCCAGCCCGCGCCTTTCAGGGTTTGCGCCGCCGTGCGCGCGAGTTCGGCCTTCTTCATCTTCTGGAACGCCGCGACCATCCCGCCGCGTTCCTTCTCGCCGAGCGAGGCGATCGCCGGCGCGCTTTCGAGCGCCGTGATAGCGAGCGCTTTGGGCGCCGCCGCCCAAAACTCCTCATCGGCTTCCCAGTGGCGCGTCATGTCGAGATCGAGAGCGGCGGCGAGCGCGTCGCCCATGAGCTGACGGCGCTTGTCCGCGGGCGTTACCCCGCCATGGGTGAGATCGATGGTTTCGGCCACGAACACGGCGAGCATGCCGAGCAGTTTGTCGGCAGGCTGTTCAATGCATGCGGCGAAGAACGCCAACTCATGCTCGTCGGCCTTCTCGGCATAGGAGATGCGCGCGTTCTCCATGGAACCATCGTCGTCAAACCCAACCGGGCGCGCCTCAATACCGACGCCCGGCACAGATGAACGGTCTGCACTTTGGCGCATCAGCGTATAGACTATGAGTCCCAAGGCGACCTGAGGATTGGCGGCAAGCGCGGCGCGCAAGCCGCGGGTGCGCGCTTCGCTCAATCGTTCGGTCAGCGCCTTCGTCAGGCGCGGGCCTGTCTCCTCGTCCGCCTCAGCGGTGTCAGCAACCCCAGTTTCGCCTGAGACCGACGGCGCAGGTTTGCGCAATTTGGCGATTGTCTTCGCATCGGCGCGCTTAATGAGCCCCTTGGTGATGATCGCCCGCCCGTCGCGGTCGATCGCGACCGCGGCGCCTGCGTGCTTCATCAGCTTTGGATCAAACACGCGCGCGGCTTCACGCAAGCCATCGAGCTTGGCGTCCACCTCGTCACGCTCGGCCCAAAGAAGATTGTCCTCCTCGGCGTCCTCCAGCTTCTCGTCCAAAGCTTCGAGCCGCGCTTCCAGCGCGGCGATCTCTTTTCTCTCCGCAGGCTTCAATTTGCGTTGCGTCGGATGCAGCCGCTCACCGGCGCAGCCGTCGACCTGGCCGTGGCCGGTCAAGGTCTCGACCCAGCCCCAGCCTTCGGCGCCAAGCGCCTCGCGCATCGTATCGAGGCGTTCGACGGCAAGTCGCTGCAGCAATTCGCCATCGTTGAAGAAAACGATGTCCGGCTCGAAGAGATCCCGGACCAGCCGCCCGCCGGCGGCTTCGTAGGCTTCGGCGCC
>JBFWVZ010000024.1:0-3257 GCA_050246475.1 Hyphomonadaceae bacterium
TTTCCTCGAAGTCGCGCTTGCGAAACCGATAGAGCGCTGCGCCATAGAAGATCGTGTTGCCGCCGACCCAATAATGAATGTTGGGCTGAAACGGGCGGCCCTTGCGGTCGGTCCAGGCTTCCTTGGCTTTGTAGCGATGGCGCAGGAAGACTTCGCGCGGGCTCCAATTGTGCGGCTCCACCGGCAACCGCGCGCCGCGCTCGATGATGAGGATGGACTTGCCGCTTTCGGCCAGGCGTTGGGCGAGCGTCGCCCCGCCTGCGCCCGAGCCGATCACCACAACATCGTAGCTGCGGTCGCCCCGCGTGGGATCAGTCGCCGACATAATATTTCTCCGCCGCCGCGCGCGTAAGCGTGCGCATGAGGGGTTCTGGAAGCAGCCGCATGAGCGCCGCAGCGCCTTTGGCGGATAAGCCGGGCACGACGATCTCGTGCCCTTTGCCGTTGCGCGTCCACGCTTCCCGCGCCACGTCTTCAGCGCTTTGCGCGAAGCGTTGCGCTTCGCCGCCACGATCGAGCGCAAGGCCATTGGCGTGTTGAAACTCGGTCGCCACAAATCCTGGAAGAACCGCTGACACCAGAACACCGCGCGGTTTCACTTCCGCGCTGAGCGACTGGGAAAATTTCAGCAGAAACGATTTGCCGGCTGGATAGAGCGTATTGCCCTTGCCGCCGGAGGAGAGGGCGGTGATCGAACCGATATTGATTATGCGGCCATATCCATCGGCAAGCATGGATGGGAGGAAAGCATGGGTGAGCGCCACCGGCGTCTGGATGGTGAGCTCGACGAAAGCCTGTTGCTCGCAAAGCGTCGTTGCGGAGAAGCTTTTCGCAAGCGTGACGCCGGCATTGTTGACGAGCACGCTGACTGTGCGCTGCGCTTCCGCAACGCGGATCGCCAATCTTTCTCCCGCGCGCGGGGTCGAGAGATCGGCGGGGAAGACATCCACTTCAACGCCGTGCGCGCGCAGGCCGTCAGCGAGCGCGAGCAGCCGATCGCCGCGCCGCGCAACGAGGCCGATGTCGAAGCCGTCCCGTGCGATCAGCTGCGCCATGGCTGCGCCGATGCCGGAGGACGCGCCGGTGATGAGTGCATAGCGCCGGTTCACGCCCTACCCCCTTTGGTTTCACGGAGGGGTTCGTGGCGCCGTGCTGTCGCGTTACACGGAAGGGGACGATTCGTGGCGTTTCGAGGCGCGGAGCAGCGTTCACGCCTTCATTGGATGGAAGGCGATCGTCCAACCGTAACGCCGGGCGCACGTGGCGCGAAGCCCGAACGAGGCCGTTGGAGTTCGGGTCGCGTGGGCCATGTGTTCATTTCTTACAAGCGCGAAGATGTCGAACGCGCCAGACGCATCGCCTCGCTGTTGGCGGCCGAAAAGATGGACGTCTGGTGGGATCAGGACGTCGCCGGCGGCGAAGCATGGCGCAGCCGCATCGAGCAGGCGTTGAACGACGCCGCTTGCGTCGTTGTGCTGTGGACCGCGGCTTCGACGGGCGTTGATGGCGGCTTTGTACGCGATGAGGCGGCGCGCGCACGTGCGCGCAATGTCATCGTGCCTGTGCGCTTCGATCGTGTCGCCGCGCCGCTCGGGTTCGGCGAAGTACAGATGATCGATTTGTCTTCCTGGCGGGGCGGTGCGGGAGAGCGACCAGCGCGCGATCTGATCGAGTCCGTGCGCGCCAAAGTGTCGAACCGTCCGGCGCTGCTCAAGCGGCGGCTGCTTGGCCCGCTGGGACGACGCGTCGCCGCCTTGTGCGGGGCGGCGGCTTTTGCGGGCTGCGCATTCGTGGTCTCGGCGAATGTGTTTTCTGCGCAGGACCGCCTGTGCGCGGCGCCGCTGCCGGGCCTGCAACCGGGCATCTCGGACTTGTGCGGGGCGATCAGCTTGGGCGGACGCCCGACCCGCGCGGAGCGGCTGGCCTGGGCCAACCTGCCCAAGGATGATCCGCTTCGCCTGCGCGCCCATATACGGCGCTTTCCCGATGGCGTGTTCCGGGGCCAGGCGGCCGATCTGATCCTGGCGATCGAACAGGGTGAGCCGGACACAATAGGAGAGCGTTCGCCGCGGGAGCCGTGATGTCCATTGCAGCGGCGGCCATGCTGAATGCCTAGCGAGACAATAGTCCGCGCATGACGCTCTGCTGGCGCTCATGGGTCTGCTGCATCGTCCGCTCATTGACGAGGCGTTTGCGGATGTCGAGATGCATTTCCATGGCGCTCAGCCGTTCGCGCCAATCGGCCTGCAGGCTGAGGACGTTGCGCTTGACCTCGGTGGCGAGGCCCAGCCGCTTGAGCTCGCGGGCCCGGGCTTTCAGCGCGGCGGTGACGTTTGGATCGCCATGCGGTGAGGCCAGGTCGGCGATGCGCAGGCGCCCGTCGGGGCCGACCTGCTTGGCGATCATGCCGTCGAGACGGGTCGGACGATGCGCCCGGGTTTCGCGGTCGAGCGCGCGCCGCTCATCGTCACGGGTGCGATGACCCAGACGCTCGGTCGCCGCATCGCGCGCGGCGTTGCGGAATCCATGGCTGACGAAGTCGCGCGGAATGACGAGATCGCGGCCATCCCGCGTCTTCCCGCGCAGAATGATATGGGTGTGCGGATTGTCGGTGTCCCAGTGATTGACGGCCACCCATTCGAGGCGCGTGGCGAGCGCCAGCTCCGCGCGCGCCATGACATCGCGCGTATAGGCGTTGAGGTCGCCGATCTGGGCGCCGTTCTCGGGCGCCAGGATGATGCGGAAGTGGCGCCGGTCCGACTTCGCCCATTCCGCGGCGCGCGGCGCGCCGTCCACGCCATCGCGGGCATGATCGTAGAATTGCCCCAGTGAGGCGTCAGTCCCGCGCGCGAGATAAGCGGCGTGGGCGCGCGCCTGATCCTCGCGCGGATCGCGCTCGGGGAGGGGCTCTTCGCGTTCGGGTGCGGGCGCATCGGAGCGCCGCGCCGCCTCGCGCGCGACATAACGGGCATGGGCGGCGAGCGCTGCGCCGCCGCCGCCGCCATGGCCAAAATAATGGATCTTCACGATGGCGCGCTGACGCGGATCGAAGGCCTGCGCCCTCTGCGCGCCATCTTGTTTGAAGCCGAAACGCCGGGACGTTCCGAGCCGCTCGGCGAGCTTGTGCGAGAGCCCGCCGCGTCCACCGCCGCCGCCCTTGCTCTGTCCGCGTTTGACCTTGCCCGTTAGCTCGTCGCGTTCTGGCGCGCGATGCAGACGCGCTGAGCCCAGTGTCGCGATGGCGCCGCCGTCGCGTC
>JBFWVZ010000025.1:0-3108 GCA_050246475.1 Hyphomonadaceae bacterium
AGCAGCAATTCGGGATCGGGCTTGCCGCGCGCGACCTTCGCCGGATCGGCGATCGCGTCCACGAAGCGGATGAGATCGATCCGCTCCAACACAAGCGGCGCATTGAGGGAGGAGGAGGCGATCGCGACGGGCAGGCCGCGCGCCTTGCAGCCGGCCAGCGCTTCGCGCGCGCCCTCGAACGCGTCGGCGGGGCTCATGCCGCGGATGAGTTCGAGATAGTGTTCGTTCTTGCGCGCGCCGATTGCGGCCTTGCGCGCCTCGTCTATCGGCGCCTCCGATGCCGCCGCGATGGCTTCGACGGAAGCCTTGCGATCCACGCCGCGCAATATTTCAACAACGCTGGCGGGCAGCTTGAGCGCGAACTCTTCGGCGGTCCGGCGCCAGGATTCCAGATGCAGCGGCGCCGTCGTCGCCAGCACGCCGTCCACGTCGAAGATCGCGGCGCGCGCACGGAAAGAGGCGGGGCGGGACACGCGTCTCCCATGCGCGCGTCGCGCGTTTGGGGCAAGGCGCGGGCGCTGATGGGCCGTACGCGGAGGAGTGGAGGCTTGACTCGCAAGCCCCCAGAAGCCCGGTAGAGCGCATGGATGCCTTGTCGGATGTCCTGCGCGTGGTGCGCCTCACGGGAGGCGTTTTCCTCGATGCGCGCCTCAGCGCGCCATGGTCGATCCTCGGCAAGGTGGAGCCCGAGGAGATCAAGGCGTTCGACGATGCCCCCGATCAGGTGATCAGCTTCCACTACGTCGTTGCGGGGCGCCTTCTCGTGAACGTTCTCGGCGGCGAGCGCGTCGAGCTCAAGGCCGGTGAGATCGTGCTCTTGCCGCGCAATGACGCCCACGTGCTGGCGAGTGACGCAAACACGCCGCCCGAGCCGGCCGGAACCGTGATCCTTTCCGAGGCCGGCGCCGGCATCGGCGATCTTACCTATGGCGGCGGCGGCGAGGAGACGCGCATCGTTTGCGGTTATCTGGGCAGCGAAACGCAGACCAATCCCGTCGTGGCGTCCCTGCCGCCGCTGCTCACGCTCAACGTGGCCGATACGCCAGGCGGGGCATGGATTGCGCAGAGTTTTGCCTTCGCCGCGCAGCAATTGCGCGAGGGCGGCGTCGGAGGCGCCACAGTCATCGCCAAGCTCTCCGAGCTTATGTTCGTCGAGGCGGTGCGCCGCTACATCGAAACCCTTCCCGCTGAAGAGACAGGATGGCTCGCTGGCCTGCGCGATCCCGCAATCGGCAAAGCGCTGGCGCTCATGCACACGCAGCCTGAAAAGAATTGGACGGCGGAGGATTTGGCCGCGGCGGTCAATCTCTCGCGGTCGGCCTTCGCGGATCGCTTCACGGGACTGATCGGCCAGCCGCCGATCAAATATCTGACCGCCTGGCGCATGCAGCTTGCCGCCCACAAGCTTCGCGAAAACCGGCTCACGATCGCGCAAATCGCTTACGATGTCGGCTACGAATCCGAGGCGGCGTTCACGCGCGCCTTCCGGCGGGAGATGGGCGCGCCGCCGGCGGCGTGGCGCAAGCGCACGCCGCCGGCTTGAGAGCGCATCAGGCGAGGATGAGCGCGCTGCGCTCCAACAGCGTCGCGTGCAAGGCGATCACGATCGCGGCGGCGAGGCTGAAGCGGTTGAAAGCATTTCCGAACATGATCTTCTCCTGGCGCCCCTCGGGCGCATTCAGTAGGTTTCGACGGTGAGTTCGACCGGCGTCGAGCGCGAAACGACGTCGTGAACAGGTGAGAACGCGGTCAGCGCCTTGATCGTTTCCGGCGCCGCTTTCGTCTTCACCCGCATTTTTACGCGGATCGCCGAATAGCCGGGGCGAACCTTGTTCGAGATGCCGAGCAGGCCGCGAATGTCGATGTCGCCGTCCAGTTTGGACTCGATCGCCTCGATCTCGATGCCGCGCGCGGCGGCGTGATAGACGGCCGTCGTCGTCATGCAGCCGATCAGGGCGTGGATCAGCCATTCGACGGGATTGGGCGCCTCGTCCTTGCCGAGCAGCACGGGCGGCTCGCCGTTGTCGAACGAGTAAGTCTTTTCGGTGCGGTGCTCGCCGCGCGCACCGGAGAACTGGCCGATGACGGAGCGATTCTTGTCGCCGCCGGCCCAGGTGTTCGCGAGGCGGAAGTTGAAGTGGGCAAGGCCCGGATCGGCCTTCACCGCCGTGATTGTTTCCATCAGCGCGGTGACGTTGACGCCGTTGACGATCGCGGGCGCCATGACGCTGCATGCGGCTTGTGACATGTGAGGTCTCCTTCGTGTCTTGGCCCGAACGGCCGGTGTCGAGGAGGTAGCGTGGGCGATCCGCGCGCTGAATGACCGCCCCGCCGGACCTCTTGACCGAAACGCCGCCCCCGCATGAATGGCGCGCATGGCTCATCCGCTCGACGCCGCCGTCTTCAATGCGCTCACCACGCACCAGCGCGCGTTCGCCGTCGGTGAAGGCGCGGCGCTGCGCTTCCGCGCGGACGTCAGCCCCATCGCGACGACCGACGCCGCATCCGCCGGAGCGCTCGCCGCGCTCATCGCGCCGGGAGACGACATCTCCTTGCTCGCGCCGCAGCCGCCCGCGCCGCCCGCGCGCGTCGAGGAGACGTTGCGCGCGGCGTGTCTGCAGATGACGTTCGCGAAACTGCCGCAGAACACCCCGCGGATCGACTTCATCGAACTCAGCGATGCGGATGCGGCGGAGATGCTCGCGCTCGCGCTGCTCACGCGCCCGGGCCCGTTCTACGCAAAGACCCACACGCTGGGGCGCTTCATCGGCGTGCGGGAGAAAGGACGCCTCATCGCGATGGCGGGCGAACGGCTTCATCTCCCCGGTTATCGCGAAATCAGCGCCATCTGCACGCATCCGGATCATCGCGGGAAGGGGCTCGGCGCGGCGCTGACCTGTGCGGTCGCTGCGCGCATCTTCGAGGACGGCGAGATTCCATTCCTCCATTGCTACGCGAGCAACAAGGCGGCCGTTTCGCTCTACAGGGCGCTAGGCTTTGAAACGCGCGCGGAAGTGCTCCATGCCGTCTGGCGCAGGCCGGCGTGAGTTCATAAGTTTCAGCGCGCATGACGAAGCATTTCTCCGTCGCCCCCATGATGGATTGGAC
>JBFWVZ010000026.1:0-2795 GCA_050246475.1 Hyphomonadaceae bacterium
TGGTGGGCTGCAGCAGATCGGGGTGCAGGCCGAGGATCGGTTCGCGCGCCGTCAGCGCCGTGCCGTCGGCGCTCAGCGTGTAGCGGCAAACCTGGCAATCGTCGCGATAGGGCTCGATGGCGATGAGCGCGCCGTCATGGACATAGAGCCCGTCGGCGCCGACCGCCGGCGCAAGCTGGATCAGCGGGTGCGCCGTGCGCGTCGCCATGTCGATGGTGTAAACGCCCACGCGCGCGTCGGCGACATAGAGCGTGCGTTCGTCCTCGGAGAAGGAGACGCCGTTGCCGGTGGCGCCGCCGGGGAGCGTGGCGAAAGGCTCAAGCGCGGCCGCATCCGGGCCGGCGCGGTAGATCGTGCTCGACAGCGTGTCGGTGACATAGACCGAGCCATCAGCGGCGAGATCGAGATCGTTGAGGAAATGCGGCGCGTCATCGGCCACGGCGAGATTGGCGACCAATTGGCCGCTGTCGAGATCATAAAGCGCAAGCCCCGAGCGGCCCTCGGAGGCGTCGTTCTCGATCGGCATGCCCGCGCCGGCGGTGGCATGGGCGACCCATAGCCGGCGGCGTTCGGCATCGACTTGCATGCCGAGGCCGCCATAGAGCGCGCCGTCGCCGCGCGGTGTGAAATCATGGGCGGCGCCATCGGGGGTCACGCGTACGATGCGGCGCTGATAGGTGCTCGAGACGTAGAAATCGCCGGTGGCCTCGTCATACGCGATGCCCTCCGGGATCAGCAGCGGATCGGCAATGGTGAAGGCGCGCGTTATGGGCGGAGGCTCGGGCGCCTCGCTTTGCGGCGCGCACGCCGACATCATCGCCGCCAGCGCCGCTCCAACGATCCGCATGTCCGTGCGCCTCCCGGCATGGAATCTAAAGCCGCGCCCGGCGAAGACCAGCGGATTGCGATGGGCGGAGCGGCGCCATCTACGCACCGCATGCGTTAGGATGACGGGGCATAGGAGTTCTCAGCCATGAAATATGTCGACGGGTTTGTCGCCGCCGCGCCGAGCGCCAATCGGGACGCCTTCATCAATCATTGCCGGCAGATGGATCCGATCTTCAAGGAATACGGCGCGTTGGCGGTGTTCGAGAATTGGGGCGTCGACGTGCCTAAGGGCGAGGTGACCGATTTCCATCGCGCGGTCGCGGCCAAGGACGATGAGATCGTCGTCTTCTCGTGGGTGCTCTGGCCCGACAAAGCCACGCGCGACGCGGCCTGGGACAAGCTGATGAAGGACGAGCGCATGGCCAACGTGCAGATGCCGTTCGACGGCAAACGCATGATCTTCGGCGGCTTCGAGACCGTGTTCGAAACCTAGGCGCGCGGGGGCGGCCGCCGATGCGGGTTCGCGTGGTGCGCCCATCCGCCTTCGCACTGCGCGTTGCGGCGGAACAAGGGAGCGGGGCGCGCGCTGCGCGCTGAGTAGTCTCTTAGGTTTGCGCAATGCGTCTCCGCATCACGCGCGCGCTTCGCGCGCCCCGGTTACGGGCGTTTGTCCCGGCCTGGGCGGAGGAGTTGCACGAGGCGTAGCTCTTCTTCAGCTGCCTACGCTCGCCGCCTGCACGATGGCGCTTCCGGTCCGGCCAGCCATCGACTGACCTCGCCTTGGGGCTTAGCTCCATACCCAATTCGCCGGTGTCGGATGCGGAGCCTCCGTCGCTCCGGACCTTTCGGTTTCACTCCCCGAAAGCAGATTTTCAGATGCGCCTTGCTTCTCGCGCGCCGCATCGCCATCCCGACCGTCATCCGCACATTCCAAAGTTTCGGAGCTCTTCGAAATCTCCCGTGTGCGGACGCGCTGAGTGTAGAGCTGTGCGAACCCGGTCGGATAGATCGGGACGGCGCCCAGGAATTTGCTGCGCGCCGTGTGGGATAGAGCCGCTTCTATGCCCGCATTCGTCATTCCGGGGCGGCCGCTAGGCCGAACCCGGAATCCAGGGGCTACGTCGCGGTCTACGATCTCCTGGATTCCGGATCGCGCTTCGCGCGTCCGGAATGACGATGTGGGTGTCACCGTTCCTGTCATTCCGAGGCTCAGTGCAGCTGAGAACCCGGAATCCAGAGGCCAACGCCGCGCTCTACGATCCCCCGGATTCCGGATCGCGCTCCGCGCGTCCGGAATGACGAAGCGGAGTCGTTGCGCTAGAACAAAACGATGCCGCGGCGCGCATTCATCGCTGTCTACATTATGGCGAGCGAGCGCAACGGCACGCTCTATCTCGGCGTTACGGCCAACCTGATCGAACGTGCGCATCAGCACCGCGAGGGCTTGGTCGAGGGCTTCTCACACCGATATGGGTGCACGCGCCTGGTCTGGTTCGAGCAGCACGAGGAAATCAGCGCCGCTATCGCGCGCGAAAAAGAAATCAAGACATGGCGGCGCGCCTGGAAGCTGGCGCTGATCGAGAAGGCCAACCCGCAATGGCGCGACCTGTACGAGGATTTCATCAACCCGCCGCCGCCGACGTTTCTCGACACGTGATCCCCACGCTCGTCATTCCGGGGCATCGCGGCACGCGATGAACCCGGAATCCAGGGGCCAACGCCGCGCGCTACGATCCCCTGGATTCCGGATCGCGCTGCGCGCGTCCGGAATGACGAGGTGGGCGCCACCGTTCCTAGTTTCGTCATTCCGGGGCATCGCGGCACGCGATGAACCCGGAACCCAGGGGCCAACGCCGCGCGCTACGATCCCCTGGATTCCGGATCGCGCTGCGCGCGTCCGGAATGACGAGGTGGGCGCCACCGTTCCTAGTTTCGTCATTCCGGGGCATCGCGGCACGCGATGAACC